>NZ_JBOICF010000059.1:0-78418 GCF_050739935.1 Pseudomonas sp.
CAGCTCACCTGTAACCGATACGAACCCGTTCGCCAGCAAGCCGGCTCCTGCAGCATCGTGTCGTACCTGACCTCTGCGACCGGCCTATATCGCAAACTTGATCCTGAACGCCGCGCCACCCAGGTCCGAATCGCCTAACGTCAGCTGCGCGCCGTAACTTTCGATGATGTCCTTGACCACCGCCAGCCCGATGCCCTGCCCCGGATTCTGCCGGTCCAGCCGCTCGCCGCGTTCGAGAATCCGCGCGCGCTGGCTGTGTGGCACTCCCGGCCCGTCGTCTTCTATAAGCAGTTCATCGCCCATCATCGACGGTCGCCAGCTCACACGGACCTCGCTCAGACACAGCCGATAGGCGTTCTCCAGCAAGTTGCCGAGCATTTCCAGCAATGCACCCTCTTCCATCTGCACCTGGCAATCGTCCGGCAAGTCCAATGTGACGCCCACCTGCTTGTCGCGGTACACCTTTTCCAGGGTATTGCACAGGCTCTCGACTACTGGTTTCAAGGCCACCTGATACCGCACCAGACCGCTCTTGCGCAGGCTGGCGCGCTGCAGTTGATAGCCGATCTGCTGACTCATGCGCTCGATCTGCGATTGCAGAATCCGCGCCTGTTCAAGATCCTCAGGGCGCTTGGCGATTTTCTCGCTGACGCCCTGCAACACCGCCAGCGGGGTTTTCAGGCTGTGGGCCAGATCGCCCAGCGAGTCGCGGTATCGAATGCGCTGCTCCCGTTCGCTGCTCAGCAGACGGTTGAGCGAGTCGGTCAGGCGCAGCAGTTCGCTGGGGTGTTTTTCGCTGAGGCTTTCCCGCGAGCCGGCTTCCACCTGATCCAGCTCCTGGCTCATGCCTCTGAGTGCGCGCAGGCCCCATGTCAGTCCGACCCAGAGCAGAATCAGCAACACCAGCAACGCGCCGCCGAAGCCCAGATAGAGCTTTTCCCGCAGCCCGGAAATGGTTTCCTGATACTCGCGCACCGGTTGCAGGGCGACGATGCTGTAGGCGGCGTTTCGCCCGCCGAGCAGTTTGATCTCGACGTCATAAACGAAAAATTCTTCGCCATTGGGCTGACGAATCTTGGCGAACTCGGCGCCGCGCCCGTCATAGCGCGGCTGATAGTCGATGGACTCGTCCTCCGTGGCCCGGGAACGCCACACCAGCTTGCCGGCGCGATTATAGATGTAACCGAGCAGGCGGCTGTCCGGCAGGCTGAACTGCTCACCAGGGAGCAGGGTCGGCATCAGCAGCCGATCCTCCTCGACCCGAGCTGCGGAAATCAGCGTCGTCACGTCCGACGCCAGGCGTTTTTCGATGGAGCTTTCCAGCGCCAGACTGAAGGCGCTTTGCAACGCCGGCAGCATCAACAGCATGAAGATGACCGCCAGAGTCGCGGCGGCCAACATCAGCCGAACCCGCAGCGATCGGATCATCGACAGCGCTCAGTGAACAGATAACCAAGGCCACGCACGGTATCGATCGGCTTGAAACCCACCGGGCCTTCGAGCTTGCGGCGCAGACGGCCGACCAGCACCTCGATCACGTTCGGATCGCGCTCGTCGTCATCCGGGTACAGCTGCTCCATCAAACGCTCTTTGGGCACCACTTGCTGATGGTGGCGCATGAGGTATTCCAGAATCCGGTATTCATAGGCGGTCAGCGCCAAAGGCTGCTCGTCCAGCGAGGCCTGTTTACGGTTGATGTCCAGCGTCAGGGGCCCGGCGACGATCATCGATTGGGTGAATCCGCTGGAGCGACGCAGCAGTGCGTTCATCCGGGCTTCCAGCTCTTCGAATTGAAACGGCTTGACCACGTAATCGTCGGCGCCGGCGGCCAGACCCTCAACCTTGTCCTGCCAGTTGCCGCGAGCGGTGAGGATCAGGATCGGAAATGCCTTGTTCTGCGCGCGTAGCTGACGAATCAGGTCAAGACCGCCAATGCCCGGCAGGCCCAGGTCGATCACCGCCAGATCATGGTTGAACTGCCCGGCCTGATACAGCGCCTCCTCGGCATTGCCCACCGCTTCCACGACGTGACCGCTTTCGGTCAGGCGGGTCTGCAAGTGATGACGCAACAAGGCTTCATCTTCGACAACCAGCAATTTCATGAAGCTCTCCCAGGCACAGACTTACCTCTTGTTGGTTGATCCTTGAACGCTGACGACTTACAACCGGTGGAGAACGGGCAAATAATTGTCAGAACCCTGGCTCAGACTCGATGACTGCACGGTATATGCGCGACTCATCGCGGGAGTCGCGTCGGACAGTCTAGTCGTGCTGGCCATCATTATCCCCGTGAGTTTTTTGCTGTTCCTGCTCAGGTCGATGCGTGACACGTCGGCATTGCCGTCAGCCGCTTGGGTCGCAGCACTGCCGCCAAGAAAAGCCAGGGCCAGAAAAAACTTGTTCAACGTCAGCATGTGCAGGTCCTCCGGCGCCAGTCGCCTTCGTAGTTGCTTCGTGGATACGACACCGAGAATACGCAGCAGGCGCTGAACCCCTCCTGAACGCGTTCTGAACCCCGGCTGAACATCTATGTACCGCACGGGGTCGGAACCTGTACGGCACAATCGTCTAGGCTCAAAGCCAGACGAGCCACCAGTCAGTCTCGGCCAGCCTCGGTCAGAAGGAGAAAAACATGCGTTTACTGATTGCTCTTACCCTCATGTGCCTGGCGGGCCTCGCTCAGGCGGAAGTGAAAACCCGAACCATCGATTACCAGAGCGCCGACGGCACCAAGCTGGTCGGTTATTACGCCTATGACGACGCGATCAAGGGTCCGCGTCCGGGTATCGTGGTGGTGCATGAGTGGTGGGGCCTTAACGACTACGCCAAGCGCCGCGCTCGCGATCTGGCGGTGCTGGGCTACAGCGCCATGGCCATCGACATGTATGGCGAAGGCAAGAACACCGAACACCCGAAAGACGCCATGGCTTTCATGCAGGCCGCGACAGCAGATGCAGCAGCCTCGGCCAAGCGCTTCGACGCCGGGATCGAGCAATTGAAGAAGCAACCTGAAACCAACCCGCAGAAAATCGCCGCCATCGGCTATTGCTTCGGCGGGGGTGTGGTGCTGGACGCCGCACGCCGGGGTGAACCGCTGGCCGCAGTGGTCAGCTTCCATGGCGCGCTGACCACCAAGACACCGGCTAAGGAAGGCGTGACCAAGGCGCCCATGCTGGTCGAACACGGTAATAACGACACCATGGTCACCCCGCAGAACGTCGCGGATTTCAAAAAGGAAATGGACGCAGCCAAGGTTGACTACAAATTCGTCGGTATCGACGGCGCCAAGCATGGCTTTACAAACCCCGACGCCGACAAGCTCAGCCACGGCGACCATGGCGGGCCGGACATCGGCTACAACGAAACGGCAGACATGAGTTCGTGGGCGGACATGAAGGCCTTCCTCAAGGAACAGTTTGCTAAGAATTCGACGTTGTAATCGAACCAGCGACAGATGCGGATTGCTGTAGAAGCCGGCTTGCTGCGGGCCGCGGTCGGACGAACGCGGTGTGTCAGTCACCACCCGTCATTGACCCACCGCGTTCGCTGCCGTCGTAACCTCCGACGTCTCCTACAAGTCTGCGGCGTGCCACGCATTTTGTGGCAAACGCGCAACTGTAGAAGCTGGCTTGCTGCGGGCCGCGGTCGGACGAACGCGGTGTGTCAGTCACCTCACCCGTCATTGACCCACCGCGTTCGCTGCCGTCGTAACCTCCGACGTCTCCTACAAGTCTGCGGCGTGCCACGCATTTGTGGCAGACGCACAATTGTAGGAGCCGGCTTGCTGGCGAACACGGTGTGTCAGGCAACTCAATCGTCATTGACCCACCGCCTTCGCTGCCGTCGTAACCTCCGACGTCCCCAAAAGTCTGCGGCGTGCCACGCACTTGTGGCAGACCCACAACTGTAGAAGCCAGCTTGCTGGCGAACGCGGTCTGTCAGGCAGCTCAATCGTTATTGACCCACCGCGTTCGCTGCCGTCGTAACCTCCGACGTCTCCTACAAGTCTGCGGCGTACCACGCATTTTGTGGCAAACGCGCAACTGTAGGAGTCGGCTTGCAGCAAGCTGGCTCCGACGATGGATCGGCGCTGTGACATGGGAACGCAGTTATGGCGCGCGGTCACCTCATTCCTGCAAAATGCCGCTCATGACCCAATCCCCAATTCTTCCACTCTGCTGCCCCAGCCTCAGCCCCCATTGGCCGTTGCCTCAGGCGCTGGCCAATACGGTATTGATCAGTGGCCAGTTCGATCCGCAAAAGCTTCTTGAGGGCGACTTTCAGCGCTGTCTCATCGAACCGCCCGCGAGCATCCAGCGTTCAGTCGCCAAGCGTCAGGCTGAATTCCTCGCCGGTCGGTTGTGTGCGCGGGAAGCGATGCGTCAACTCGATGGCCGTCAGCATGTGCCGCTGATCGGTGACGATCGTGCGCCGATCTGGCCGCTGGACCTGTGCGGCTCGATCACCCACAGCAGCGGCTGGGCCGCAGCCATCGTTGCCAGCAAGCAGCACTGGCAAGGGCTTGGAATGGACGTCGAACAGCTCATGAGCAGCGACCGGGCTTCAAAACTGGCCGGTGAAATCCTCACCCACGCTGAAATGCAACGCATGACGGCGGGGCCCGAGCATCAGGTGGCATCGTGTGTGACCTTGACGTTTTCGCTCAAGGAAGCCCTGTTCAAGGCGCTCTACCCCATCGTGCTCAAGCGCTTCTATTTCGATGATGCCGAATTGCTGGAGTGGTCGGAAAATGGCAGCGCACGACTGAAGCTGAAGACCGATCTGTCAGAGGAATGGCACAACGGCAAGGAGCTGGACGCGCAGTTCAGCATGGGGGAAGGGCAGTTGTTGAGTCTGGTGGCGATACCGACCTGACATCACAGTTGATACATTGGATTCTGCCTGGAGCGCTTAGAAGTTCTGCTTGCCGGGAGTCCAGCTTGCTGACGATCTGCTGCAAACCGTTGCACGCGGTCTGCCTGATGCAGCGAGGTGCCAGATGTGACTGCCGGTCTCCGGCAGAATCGCTGGCAAGCCAGATCCCGCGCCCGCGGGGCAGAATCAAGAGCAGTTCTGAACCAGTCCCAAAAACCGGATCAGGCTCTGTCCGTTAACGGACAATGCTCACACCGCCCTACCCACGCCACCTGATGACTCAAACAACAACTGCGCCGCTGCCTGACGGATTGCCCATCCGGCCCTTCTATATAAATGATGGCCTTGAACAGCGGATTGCGCCGCCCATCCGGCCGCAGGCGCTCGCGCAGCAGCCCGTAGCCAATCTGGGCTGACGCGCCATTGATTTGAGCCAGTTGCCGCAAACAGGTCTCCAGGTAATCCCCGGCACTGCTCCACAACACTCCCGGCGCGACGCTGCCATATGCGCTCAATTGCTCAATCACCTGCTGCAGGTTTTCCAGCAACGGCGCGAAGCGCTCGAACGGCTCGTCGGATGGCGACGCGACCAAACCCGCGCTCTCAAACTTCACGCCGTCGAGAAAACCGCGTTCATGCAGGGCAAACGCCAGCTGATCCAGTCGCAACGTCCAGCTCACGCCCTGCACCAGGCTCGCCACAATCACCGGGGGAATCAACTGCATCGCGTAGAACTTGAACCACTGCGAGACCAGCACCGGCAGCTTGTCGGGCATCAGTTCCGGGCCGTAGACCTGCAACAACAGCCGATCCAGTATTTTTTCACGCAGCAGCTCAGGCAAGGGGATGACGGGCCGAGCGTTATCCAGTACCAGCGTCCTGGCGAACCCGGCCAATGGGCCGTCAAACCATTCTCTATTCACACATCACCCTGCTGACGTGGCCAGGTCAGGCTGAAACACGCGCCGCCCAATGCCTCACTCCGCCCGATCGAAGCCCGCCCCGCATGCCAATGAACGATTCGTCGCACAATCGACAATCCCAGACCATGCCCGCCCGAGGCCCGCGTGCGGCTGTCGTCCAGGCGCATGAAGGGGGTAAAAATCCGCTCCCAGGCGCTTTCCGGCACGCCGGGGCCATCGTCCTCGACATCGATTCGGCAGCGCTCCTGACTCAGTTGAAAACCGACCCGCACCTCGGATTCGGCGTGGCGCATGGCGTTACTCACCAGATTCTGCAAGGCCCGATGCAGATAACGTGGCTCGGCCTCGACCCAAGCTTCGTCGTCATCCGAAGCGTCACTGCCGACGGTGCTGTTCTGCCCCCGGACAACACGCACGTTGGCCCGCAGTGGCGCCAGTTCGGCGATGACCTGATCGATCAGGGCGCCCAAATCGACGCGCTGAAAACTCAGCGTCGGCGCCCCCTGCTCCAGGCGCGCGTAGGTCAGCATTTCGTCCACCAGCTTGTCGAGGTCTTGAATGTCGTTATCCATGCCGACCATGTATTTGTGCCGCGCCTGCGGCGTGCTGGCGTCGCCGATCATCTCCAACCCGAAGCGCAGACGTGCGACGGGGGTGCGCAGTTCGTGGGACACCGCCCGCACCAGTTCGCGCTGAATGGTCAACGAACGCTGCAAATGCTCGGCCATCCCGTTGAACGCTGACGCCAGGCGCCCCACCGAATCCGCGCCGGTTTCGGGAACGCGGGTTTCCAGACTGCCTTGGGCGATCTGTGTGGCGGCCGCCTCCAGGCCACGCAGACGATGCTCCAGCCGACGCACCAGCAAGTAGACCACCAGACCGATCAGGCACAGCCCGACAAACGCGATCAGCACCAGCAACTCGGGTGGATAGGGATTCATCTGGTACAGCGGACCGATTTCCAGCACCCACGGGGTTTCACCGACGCCGGACAGCACGCGAATCGAATCGCCGCCCTTGCCCAGCGCCATCACCGTGTCGCCTTCGTCGATGCGCCGGCGCTGATCGTCATCGACATCGGCTTGTTCCAGCTTGATCAGGTGCATGTCGAAGCCGAAGCCCTTGCTCAAGCGCAGGCTTTCCAGGCGGATCGGCTGCTCATCCACCGGGAAACGCACCAGCTCATCGAGCAGCAAAAAAATCGTCGCCCGGGCCAGTTGTTCGCTGATCTGCTGCACTTCGCCCGTCAGCAACACTGCGCTGCCGGGCTTGCCGGAAACACTCGGTTCGACCTCACGAAATACCCGCGCGGCATGCGGCCCGGTCTGTTCGACCACCACCTGTCCGCGGCTCAGGCGATTACGTGCACCGCCATCCAGATGCGCTTGCTCAGCGGTTTCAAGCGCCAGCGGAATGCCCAGCAACCGCTCCCAGACCGCCAGCGCCCGCGTGCGCTCGATGCTGTCCATGGGTTTGAGGTTGTCGGCCATCAGGGTGAAAGTGCCGTGGGCCAGTTGCTCGCGGTATTGTCCGCTGCGTACGTTGTTGACCAAGTGCAGGGTCAGCACGCCGAGCAGCGCTACCAGCACCAGCACGCCGAGCATGCCGCCATAGATGCGCAGGAAAATTGAGTTCATAGGTTAATCGCCCCGGGAAAAGGCGTTCATGTCCCTGGCCGCTTCCGGCACGAACAGGTAACCCTTGTTGCGTACCGTCTTGATCAGGCGCGGGTGAATGGGATCGTCGCCGATTCTGGGGCGAATCTTCGAAATACGTACGTCAATGGAGCGATCCTGGCCGTCATAGCCGACGCCGCGCAGGGCGGTGAAAATCTCCTCGCGGGACAGAATCCGTCCAGCGTTGGTGACCAGCAGCCACAACAGGTCGAACTCGGCGCTGGTCAGCTCAATGCTCATATCATTGAGCCAGGCCTCGCGCAAAGCGTTGTCTACGGTCAGCGGGCCGAACACCAGCCGGCGTTGTTCCTGAACAGGTGCGTCGACGGTTTCGCTGCGTCGGAGCAACGCATGAATGCGCGCGAGCAATACGCGAGGGTGTACCGGCTTGCACACGTAATCATCGGCGCCCATGTCCAAACCCTGGATCTGGTCGCTGTCGTCGGTGCGTGCGGTGAGCATGAGGATCGGCCCGTCATAGTCATCACGGACCTTGCGGCAGATGCTCAGGCCGTCTTCGCCCGGCAGCATGAGGTCGAGAATCACCAGATCCGGCTGTTCATCGACAATCCGCTTCGCCGCCCGAGCGCCATCACCTTCCAGACTGACCTGCAGCCCATTGTTTTCAAGATAATCGCGAGTCAGCTCGGCCAGTCGAAAGTCATCCTCGACGATCAAGATTTGCCAGGGTTCTTGCTGCACGTTCCGTGTCTCCTGGGTTGTTCTTATTAATAGAAGGAATCCGCCATGGCGAGTTGCGACGAATCATAGGGCGCCGCAGCCCCCTGTGGGAGCGAATTCATTCGCGATACGGATTATCAGGCGGTCTTTTTTATCGGCTGTACGGGCCTCTTGCGAATGAATTCGTTCCCACACGAGCTGAGCGGCCGATTCGAGCGCGCAGCGTCATCAACATCCCAACATCCCAACATGACACACGACATGCAAACCACCCCGCCGCGTCCCTTGCCAACCCCGCATTTTGTGATAGGGTTCGCGCCCGCAAAAAACCGGGTCACTGTTTTTCCAGACTAAAAAAACAGTGACCGACGGCCCATCCCAGTAGCTATGCGGCCTACACGGGATTTCCCTGATTCGCACACAAATTACACACAGCTTTATCCACAGCTCATGCGTTGCAATTAGTGTCCGAAACGCATTATCTTGTACCCCGTCGCTGATCGACCCCCTACATGTAGGGTTTCGATTAAAAAACCAAACACAAGTGGCCGAGAGATTTCAAGCATTTTTCTCGTCCCCAACGGGCTGAATATTCCCGGTTTCACCGCCTGACCGCTCACACGCGAATGGCAGACACCCGAGCTTCATGATCTGCGCGTTACGGTACAAGTGTTGCAACATAAAAAACGCATATTGCACAAGCTTTTACAGGGTGACGAGCCACAGAGCCGCGCCCTTTTGGACTTCAAAGCCAGGGTCGGCGCTCCTTCAGCCTTCCCATCCGTTTTGAAGTCATTGGACTGACGTCTGTCGGTCAACTGTCTCAAGACGGAACGGTGGGTGCCTTACGGCAGCCCAAATAAACATAGAGAACGTGGAGACACCCATGCAAACAGACACAACTCGCGAGAATCCGCAGGCCCTTGCGCCGCAGACAGGTGCGACCCAGCAGGACCTGTCCGCGACCGCACCGGGTCAGCTGCGCGTGATCAAGCGCAACGGGACCGTAGTTCCTTACACCGATGACAAGATCACCGTCGCCATCACCAAGGCGTTCCTCGCAGTTGAAGGCGGTACCGCCGCCGCGTCGTCGCGTATCCACGACACCGTTGCCCGCCTGACCGAACAAGTCACCGCAACCTTCAAGCGACGCATGCCTTCGGGCGGCACCATCCACATCGAAGAAATCCAGGATCAGGTAGAACTGGCGCTGATGCGCGCTGGCGAGCAAAAAGTGGCTCGCGACTACGTGATCTATCGTAACGACCGCTCCAAAGAGCGCGCCGGTCGTGGTGGCGAAGCCCCGGTACAGGCTCACCCGTCGATCCGCATCACCACCAAGGACGGCAGCCTCGCGCCGCTGGACATGGGCCGCCTGAACACCATCATCACCGAAGCGTGCGAAGGTCTGGCCGAGGTTGACGCCAACCTGATCCAGAACGAAACCCTGAAAAACCTGTACGACGGCGTGGCGCTGACCGACGTCAACACCGCTCTGGTGATGACCGCGCGTACCCTCGTCGAGCGTGAGCCGAACTACTCGTTCGTGACCGCGCGCCTGCTGATGGACACCCTGCGTGCCGAAGGCCTGGGCTTCCTGGGCGTAGCCGAGAGCGCTACGCACCACGAAATGGTCGACCTGTACGCCAAGGCGCTGCCAGCCTACGTCGCCAAGGGTATCGAGTTCGAACTGCTGAACCCTGTTCTGGCTGAATTCGACCTGGAAAAACTGGGCAAGGCAATCAACCACGAGCGCGACCAGCAGTTCACCTACCTGGGCCTGCAGACCCTGTACGACCGTTACTTCATCCACAAGGATGGCGTGCGTTTCGAACTGCCGCAGATCTTCTTCATGCGTGTGGCCATGGGCCTGGCGATCGAAGAGAAAGCCCGTGAAGACCGCGCCATCGAGTTCTACAACCTGCTGTCGTCCTTCGACTACATGGCGTCCACTCCTACACTGTTCAACGCCGGTACCCTGCGTCCACAGCTGTCGAGCTGCTATCTGACCACCGTTCCAGATGACCTGTCGGGCATTTACCACGCCATCCACGACAACGCCATGCTGTCCAAATTCGCAGGCGGCCTGGGCAACGACTGGACCCCGGTTCGCGCGCTGGGCTCGTACATCAAGGGCACCAACGGCAAATCCCAGGGCGTCGTGCCTTTCCTGAAAGTGGTCAACGACACCGCTGTTGCAGTGAACCAGGGCGGCAAGCGCAAGGGCGCTGTCTGTGCCTACCTGGAAACCTGGCACATGGACATCGAAGAGTTCATCGAGCTGCGCAAGAACACCGGTGATGATCGTCGTCGCACCCACGACATGAACACCGCCAACTGGATCCCTGACCTGTTCATGAAGCGTGTCTTCGACGACGGCAAGTGGACCCTGTTCTCGCCGTCCGAAGTCCCGGACCTGCACGACCTGACCGGTAAAGCCTTCGAAGAGCGCTACGAGTACTACGAAGCGCTGACCGAGTACCCAGGCAAGGTTAAGCTGTTCAAGACCATCCAGGCCAAAGACCTGTGGCGCAAGATGCTGTCCATGCTCTTCGAAACCGGCCACCCATGGCTGACTTTCAAAGACCCGTGCAACCTGCGCAGCCCGCAGCAGCACGTGGGCGTGGTCCACAGCTCGAACCTGTGCACCGAGATCACCCTGAACACCAACAAGGATGAAATCGCTGTCTGCAACCTGGGCTCGATCAACCTGCCGAACCACATCGTCGACGGCAAGCTGGACACCGACAAGCTCAAGCGCACCATCGACGTCGCCGTTCGCATGCTCGATAACGTTATCGACATCAACTACTACTCGGTGCCGCAGGCGAAGAACTCCAACTTCCGCCACCGTCCGGTCGGTCTGGGCATCATGGGCTTCCAGGATGCGCTGTATCTGCAGCACATTCCTTACGGTTCCGACGCTGCCGTCGAATTCGCCGACCGCTCGATGGAAGCTGTCAGCTACTACGCGATCCAGGCTTCCTGCGATCTGGCGGATGAGCGCGGTGCTTACGAGACGTTCAAGGGTTCGTTGTGGTCCAAAGGCATTCTGCCGCTGGATTCGCAACAGATCCTGATCGAAGCCCGTGGCCAGAAGTACATCGACGTCGACCTGAACGAAACCCTGGACTGGGCGCCAGTGCGTGCTCGCGTGCAGAAAGGCATTCGTAACTCGAACATCATGGCCATCGCGCCGACCGCGACCATCGCCAACATCACCGGCGTATCGCAGTCGATCGAACCGACCTACCAGAACCTGTACGTGAAATCGAACCTTTCGGGCGAATTCACCGTGATCAACCCGTACCTTGTTCGCGACCTCAAGGCACGCGATCTGTGGGACTCGGTCATGATCAACGACCTCAAGTACTACGACGGTTCGGTACAGCAGATCGAACGCATCCCGCAGGAACTCAAAGACCTGTACGCGACAGCCTTTGAAGTCGACACCAAATGGATCGTTGACGCCGCAAGCCGTCGCCAGAAGTGGATCGACCAGGCTCAGTCGCTGAACCTGTACATTGCTGGCGCGTCGGGCAAGAAACTGGACGTGACCTACCGCATGGCGTGGTTCCGTGGCCTGAAAACCACCTACTACCTCCGCGCCCTGGCCGCAACCAGCACCGAGAAGTCGACCATCAACACCGGCAAGCTCAACGCCGTTTCCAGCGGCGGCCACGGCCCGGACGATTCGGCGATCACCGCCCCACGTCCAGCCGAAGCAGCTCCAGCCGGTCCAGCGCCAGTGCCTAAGGCGTGCGCCATTGACGAGCCGGATTGCGAAGCTTGCCAGTAAATAGCAATCGGCATTACGGCAACGTAATCCCTTGAATGAAGGCCCGCTGTCCGCTGTGGCAGCGGGCCTTTTTCAGCTAAACTCAACGCTCACCGCCTGGAGATTCCCGATGCCTACGCCCTCTCTGGATGACAAGAAAGCCTACTGCGCCAAAACGCGCCGTTCCAATTATGCCGCCAGCTTGCGCCTCGAAGGGTTCGAAAGCTCGCCGCTGGACGCCGAACGTCGCCTCCCTTCGCGGGAAGAACTGTTGAAAACCTACCGTCAAAAACAGGCCTGATGGTCGATAAATACGGCGTTGGACAAGACCCCTATTGCCCACCCGGCAGCACCGTCCTGCGCAACCGGCTCAACCTGACTGACGCCACCACTCTGGCTCAGGCTGAACGTGATCTCTCCGAAGTCGCCGCTCAAACCATCGACTTCACGCCCCCGCCTTACGACCTTTCCTACCTGCAAGCTATCCACCGCCAGTTGTTCAACGACCTTTACGACTGGGCCGGCGAACTGCGCACCGTGGACATCTCTAAAGACCAGACGCACTTCTGCGTCACGCACCGCATCGAGCCCGAAGCCAACAAGCTGTTCGTTGTACTGGCGCAGGCCAACTGGTTTCAGGATCTGGACCGCACCCGATTGATCAACGCCTGCGCCGAGCTGTTCGGCGATCTCAACGTCGTTCACCCCTTCCGCGAAGGCAACGGCCGCGCGCAACGCATCCTGTTCGAACACATCATCGTCAACGCCGGATACGAGATCAGTTGGTGGCCAGTCGAGGCTGATGAGTGGATACAGGCCAATATCGATGCGGTCGGATGTGACTATGCGGGGTTGGTCAGGGTGTTTGAGCGGTGTGTGGGCGAGGCAATCGGTAGCTGAACATTCGCTGGTTCAGTCCTCATGGGCGACGGAGCCAGATATGGGCCACTCGTCGATTACGTCACAATTTGGCGCTTCATTTCGACTGGGTAACCAATACTGGTTTTGGAGGGGTGTCCCCTGCACGCCTCTGGATACGCAACCTCGACGCATTATCAAAGCCTTGATCCAAATCAGCCCAGATGAATTCGTCGAAACTCGATCTCTCCCGTCGATTGCCGACGGGTAGGACACACTATATGATGTGTCTCGCTCCAAAATTAACACTAGATACGTGATTAGCCTCTAATATCAACGCGCTATTCCTCAAGCATGGCTTGGCGAAGAACGCAAAGGAAAATGAAGGCAATTCAACCTTCAGATTCCGTCAGGGACGAACCCGCGCCGGGCAAAATCTGTATAATCCCGCGCTCACCCAGGGTACTCAAATGACCGTTTGCACATTGCAAAGCTGGCACTCTGAAAACAGCCCCGTTAACCCGTATCGCCGGCCTGCCACAGGTGGCCTTCGCAGCACGTTCGCCGATCGATCCGAAACGACGATTCTCGTCTTCGTTGATCAATCACAGTAAGACCTAAGCTGCACCCAATCTATTCCCGATGCCAGCCTACGCGACATACACCGCTGGCAACGCCGACTTTAAAATCCAATCGACCGCCAAGGCGGTCCTCACGCAGGAGCCTCATCACCATGCTGAGCTGGGACGAATTCGACAAAGAAGACGCCGCTGAACCCGCCAAAGGCGCCAACGCAGGCCACGCTTCCGAAGCTGCCATGGACAAACTCGACAGCGCCGGTGGTGCTGCCGCTCTGGAAGCGCGCGCTGCTAACGCCAACGACTCCGCTGCCGTCGCGCGCGCCAAGGCTGCCCTGAACAAACTCGACATCGCTGAAGGTCTGGCCGAACTCGAAGGCTCCGCCGCTCGCGTCGCTGTTGACGAAAAGCGCATGATCAACTGCCGTGCCGACCTCAACCAACTCGTGCCCTTCAAGTACGACTGGGCCTGGCAGAAATACCTCGACGGCTGCGCAAACCACTGGATGCCGCAAGAAGTCAATATGACCGCCGACATCGCCCTCTGGAAAAACCCGGAAGGCCTGACCGACGACGAACGCCGCATCGTCATGCGCAACCTGGGCTTCTTCTCCACCGCCGACTCCCTGGTCGCCAACAACCTCGTACTGGCCGTGTATCGCCTTATCACCAACCCGGAGTGCCGCCAGTACATCCTGCGCCAGGCCTTCGAAGAAGCAATCCACACCCACGCCTACCAGTACTGCATCGAATCGCTGGCCATGGACGAAGGCGAGATCTTCAACATGTACCACGAGATCCCGTCGGTCGCGAAAAAAGCCGCCTGGGGCCTCAAATACACCCGGTCGATCTCAGATCCCAAGTTCGAAACCGGCACCCCTGAAACCGACAAAGAACTGCTGCGCAACCTGATCGCCTACTACTGCGTTCTTGAAGGCATCTTCTTCTACTGCGGCTTCACCCAGATCCTCTCCATGGGCCGCCGCAACAAAATGACCGGCGTCGCAGAACAGTTCCAATACATACTGCGCGACGAATCCATGCACCTGAACTTCGGCATCGACGTGATCAACCAGATCAAAATCGAAAACCCACATTTGTGGGATGCCGAGTTGAAGGAAGAGGCTTCGCAGATGATCCTGCAAGGTACTCAACTGGAGATCGAATACGCCCGCGACACCATGCCTCGCGGGGTACTGGGCATGAACGCGGCGATGATGGAGGACTACCTGAAGTTCATCGCCAACCGTCGGTTGTCGCAAATTGGGTTGAAGGAAGAATATCCGGGGACGACGAATCCGTTTCCCTGGATGAGCGAGATTATGGACTTGAAGAAGGAGAAGAACTTCTTTGAGACGCGGGTGATTGAGTATCAGACGGGTGGGGCTTTGAGCTGGGACTAATTGATTAAGGAATACAAAGGCGAATTAATCTTCGCCTTTTTTATGACAACTAAAAACCCAAAGTTAAAGTCTAAAAAGACTAAAAGCCTGTATAAATATTACGCCGGCTTTTCAGAAGAGTTTGTGGAGAGCGCTATTTCTCGGTCGCTACTACAATTCGAGCTAAATACCTCCTTATTGGTATTGGACCCGTGGAACGGGAGTGGCACAACGACCCATTTCTGTAGCAAAGTGGGGACATCATCCATCGGACTAGATCGAAACCCGTTATATGCCGCGAGTGGTGGCGCTGGATGATGGTCGAGAAAACGGGATTGAGCGTGGATCTCGGATGTCTTGGTGGCGGATGGCTGCTCAGGCTTTGCGATCGGGATGATGTCATGTAAGACCAATTCATACCGGCTTGTAGGACTTGTCCTGATTTTTTAGGAATCAGTGAGATGCCGGAAAACACTGGTGGCGTCGCGACTCCACGTCAAACCGAAATCCAGGATATGAAATGAGTCGTCCCTTTTTTGCTTTCGCTTGGGCTGCTTCACAGCGAATTTTACGATCCTTCCGAATCCGGCCCCAAGGCAGCAGAAGTCATTGGCGGCTACGTTGAAAAAAACATTAATAACCTCGACCCTGCCCAGCGCTGGAGCAATACCTGCGCTGTGCGGATGAGCTACATACTCAATGAAGCTGGGCTGATCATCCCGAAGATTCCGGGGCAAACCGTGTCTGGTGCCGATAAGCGCCAGTACTTCTTTCGTGTCAGAAATCTCATCACGTTCCTACAGCAGCGGTGGGGAAAACCTGAAGTTGTGGTGTATCCGCCGTCGGCGAATTTACAGGTAGAAAAGGCGTCATTCTTTTCGAGGTGTCTGGCTGGTCGGATGCTCAGGGGCACGCCACCTTATTCGATGGCAGGCGGTGCTACGATCAGTGTTATTTCAATTCGCCAGAAGCCACTTACAGAACTGATCAAGCCCATTTCTGGAGCTTGCCGTGAATAAGCGCTGGGCTTTCCTTTCTATCGCTTCAATCTCAATTGTCTTCCTATTTACAGGTTGCTCATTCGCTCAGGCTGGTAACTCTCCAGAAGCAGGTGCTCGTACCTATGCGCAAAACTATAAGGACATGGTTCTCGCGACTTGTATTGCCAACGCCTACAAAGGCGACACAGGTGCCGCTACCGATGCGGGAAGCAGTGTCAGTGCGCTGCGGGACTGGGCGTATTACGACCTGGAGAAAGCGCCGGACGATATCAGCGGTTTAGTGGATGAGTATCTGGCGCGGGACTATCACAACCCACTGGCTGATTCGGAAGGCAAAGGCGTCCGGTTCGATCTGTTGAAGTGCCTGGATTTGTACCACAGCGGCGAGCTGGACCGGCAGTTGAAGCGTTTGGTCATTAACCCCACGCATAGCTACCGACAGGACAATCCCCTTCCACCCAAACCCTAACGGTCGCTCTTCTACGCTGCGGCATCGTTCTGATCCGTAAAGCAGATGAAGGATTTGATATTGGCGGATATCACTTCGAATACTTCCTCAATGATCAGATGCCGCAATTGCTCGATGATAAACAAGCCATAGTCGTATCGCCACTCAAACGGCGGACCCGCTAAACCTACCAGTAGTAATCCTTGTACTTCTCGCAGTTGAAAAACAGCTCGAGGCCGATACACCACGCGACGACGAAGCCCCAGATGAAGAAGTCGTCTATGTGTGTGTCGAGGGTGAAGGTTGCTGTCGCGCCCAGGCTGATGAGGGCAAGGCCGGTCCATTTTCGAGGGTGTTTGTGGATGAGTTTGCGGTCGAGCAGGTAATAGGCGGCGCAGGTGAGAAATATGCCCAGGATGAGGAGCATAGGGGTTAGTCCTCGTTCTTGGTGTGGTAATCGCGCTCTGAAAAGAGGATCAAGCCGTTGATTGCGGTTATGAGCGCTATCAAAAACGCGTTGGCTGAAAGGTCTAGTTTGGATAGCGCCAGTGCGCCGAGGGCTGCCATTGAAAGTCCAAGCCACTTCCTCCAATTTCGAGACTTTAGCCTGTAGCTCAGCATGCAATGGAAGGTCATGCCAAGGCCGAAAATCATGGGGGTGGTCACTGAACACCACCTTTAGCTTTAAGTAACATAGAAACGGTTCTGCTCTGTGGCCCAATTCCACCACTCACGCGAGCTTGCACGGCGACAATAATGTCTTCAGCGTGTCTGCTCTCCAATGCAAACAGCGCTGCTAACCCTACGGCCGCTACAGCAAAGCCTGACAAGTACGGATGCATGTGCTGTGTAAGCTTCCTCGTCGCCGCAGTAGCACCTGCGCCCACCGAGGCGCTTTGCAGGTTGAAAAGATCAGCCTGGTTGCGCGTTAATGGTCTGGATACCTCGACAACCATCTCACACGGTCGCCTCTGGGCGAGCATGCGGTCATAAGTCTCGCTAATGAAATCCCGCACTCTCCAACATTCGCCGCCGACATCCGGGAAGTGCAGCGTTCGTAGAGCGAGTCGGTCTTCGGGCAGCACTGTGAAACGTACAACCGAGAAGTAAACGCCAAAATGGGCGTGGTAATGAGTTCTTTCCTGTTTCAAGAATGCGCTCTCGCCGTGGGGGAAGGGCGGAGTTTGCGGGAGCGGAGCGGGTTCAGGAATGCGGTTGAAGCGAAATGGACGGGACCTACCCAGGTCTCAGACAAGTCCTACGGGCTGCGCCCAGAATCAAGAGCGGAATGGCGCGAGAACCAGCGCCTGCGAAAGAGTGGTTAACGCCATCCACACACCGTCACCCCTTCGTACGCTGCCGATACTCCTGAACCATCTCCTTCGACACATCCTCCTTGAAGCACAACGGCGAGTAGCCGCCTGCGCGATTGTAGGCGCTGCGTTTGCCGCAGCGGCTGCCGTTGCGGGCTGAGTTGTAGGGGCATGGGCAGTTGCCGGAGTAGTTGGCAATGGAGTCTTCGATGAGGATCTGGGCGATGGCGGCGTCGGTGAGGCGGGTTTCTTTTGCAGAAACGGTGAAGGCGCTGAGCAGTGCGAGGGCTGCGATGAAGCTGGTTCTTACCTTGGTCATGGCTGTTCCTTAGCGATGCGGATGGGTTTTCCGGGTCGCTTTTTACCATGACATCATTGAGCCATTACAGTGTTTTTTCTCTGTAGAATGTGAAGGCATTCCTACGCGTGTGGATGAGGGGTCTTACAGACGGTTCGTTGTTTTCTGAACTGAGGTTTGTAGAACGCTTATGATCGCTGCCGCCGGCAAGCCGGGCTGCTACAGGCGTGCGTGTTTGATGACTGAATTCTCTTCTACGGATGTGTGAAAACCACGGATATGGCCAAGAAATCTTCTCTGTTCGACGACCTGTTTTTTATCGCCCGCAAGCTGCCTTGGTGGCTGAGTCTTACCATTGCGCTGATCTCGGGCTTTGGTCTGCATTCGGTCGCGAATGGACCTGTGACTCTCTCCAGCGATCCTCATCAGCTTCAATCCGTTGTGCTGGGAAGCATGGCGCGAACGTTGGCGGGTATTGGCCAGTATCTGCTGCCGTTCATTTTTGGCTGCGGTACTGTCGCTTCGCTTTTTCGTCGATTCAGATCCCGCAATCTCCTGAAATCCGTCGCCACGCCAGGCGGGAACACGCTGCTGAGCATCAGTTGGCACGAGTTCGAATTGCTGGTGGGCGAGGCTTTGCGGCGACGGGGATACAAGGTGCAGGACAATGACGGCAGCGGGCCAGACGGCGGCATCGATCTGGTGGCGCGCAAGGATGGCGAGACGTATCTGGTGCAGTGCAAGCAATGGCGCTCGGTCCAGGTGGGAGTGCCGGTCGTGCGTGAGTTGTACGGGGCGATGGCGGCTGAAGGTGCTGTCGGTGGTTTCGTGGTCACCAGTGGGACGTTTACCAAACAGGCGCGGGACTTCGCTTCGGGCCGAAATCTGCAACTGGTGGATGGGAATGTGCTGAAGCAGTGGATTGCCGAGACGAAGAAACCTGGGCCACGCCCGACCGTTGAGGTGGTCGCCGAACGAATCGAGCCGATGGTGATTGAGCCGGAATTTGCAGCACCGGTTGTATCGGAGTCTGTCGCTAAACCGGAAACGCCGGAGGTGCCGATTGCGCCAAAACCTCCTGCCTGTCCGCATTGCCGTAAGACGATGGTGATGCGTGTGGCGCGGACCGGTGCCAACGCAGGGGGCAATTTCTGGGGTTGCGCGGATTATCCAAAGTGTCGGGGGATTCGAGCGATTTTTGCACCTTTGCGCCCATGAGGCACATGTCAGATCGGAGGGATCTGAGACGTAAAGGCTGCCGACGGCGCGGTCATGAGGCGTTCATTTAAGTCCGAACATGAGCGATTCTTTCCTCGGATCACTGCCGTTGCGGTCGGACGCGACCTTTCGCGCCAAATCGCAGGATAAGCCACGCTCCTACAGCGCCGGCCAGATTAAGAGCGGGATCCTCAGAGGGCCAATTCCCTGGGCGAGATGACCGGTCGCCAGCCCATCAACGCCCATCCCGTCCCTATACCTTCAGTGCATACCCTCCCCCCATATATCTATTGGACTGATATCCGCCCGCCGCTTTAGTGTTGCCACGTAAGCCTGTGGAAGAACGGCGCTGCTCTAGACGCCTGCGTTTTCCATTTTCAAAAGCGGAGAAACCATGCAAGCGAAAGAGCTCGTTGTCATCGGCGGTGGATTGGTCGGCGCGTCTATTGCCTATGGGGCAGCCAGAGCGGGAGCCACTGTTACATTGCTCGATCAGGGCGACATCGCACATCGCCCTTCCCGGGGCAATTTTGGTTTGGTGTGGGTTCAGAGCAAAGGCGAAAACCTGCCTCGATACGCACGCTGGAGCCGGGACGCCGTACAGTTTTGGCCTGCCTTGGCTACGGAACTGTTCGAACTGACCGGTGTTGATGTGGCGTATCGACAGGACGGCGGCTTTTGGATTGGTTTCAATGACGCAGAAATGCAAGCGCGTGAGGCAATGCTGACCCGCGTGAACAATGGGGTAGGTGGGATTCCCTTCACGATGCTCGATAATGCTGAACTCAAAGCGCGTCTTCCCGCCATCGGCAAATCAGTTGCAGGGGGCAGCTTTTGCCCCCTCGACGGCCATGCCAATCCGCTGTTGCTCTTGCGCGCCCTGCATGCAGGCCTGAAAGCGAAAGGTGCGCGAATAGTCTCGAGCGTAGATATCACGCATATCAATTACGACGAAAAGAATGCTGATTTTGTCATCAAGAGCAAGGACGGTGCGACCTGGCATGCCCCACGTGTTGTCATCGCCGCGGGGCTGGGCAGTAAGGCACTCGCCGAACAAGTCGGTCTCAATGCCCCGGTGATCCCTAACAGGGGACAGGTACTGATTACCGAGAGGCTCAAGCCCTTTCTGCCCTACCCCACCAATAAGGCCAGGCAGACGAACGAGGGAACGGTGCAACTGGGCTATTCGATAGAAGACGTCGGACTGGACGACACCACGACCGTCGATGCAATCCAATGGATCGCCAAACGCGCAATGGCGACCTTTCCGATTCTTTCAGGCGTACGGCTGGTTCGGGCATGGGGAGCCTTGCGCGTCCTGACCCCGGACGGTCTGCCGATTTATCAGGAGTCGGCCTCCTGCCCCGGCGCATTTGTCGCCACGAGCCATAGTGGAGTGTCGCTCGCAGGCGCACATGCCTATGTCATCGGCCCCTGGATGGCGGGATTGGGTAACGCTCCGGATGGCTTCGATGTATTTGCTGGCGAGCGCTTTCTGGACACAAAAAGGGCATTTTCGTATGGCCACTGAAACTGCATCGGCGGGCTCTCCGCTGTTTAGATTTGAAGGAATTCTTTCGAACCCTGTCACGCTCGAGGTCGATGGCCATCCAATAACCGCGCCCGCGGGCGTCAGCATTGCAGCAGCGCTGCTGCTCAATGGAGTCGGTCCGTTTCGTAATACGCCGGTGACGTCCGCACCACGCGCCGCCTACTGCATGATGGGTGTCTGTTTCGAATGCCTGGTCGAGGTGGATGGCAAGCCTGGCTGCCAGGCGTGTCAGATTCCGATACGGGAAGGAATGAGCGTCAGACGTCAACAAGGGGCGTCGGCCGTGCCGGCACCTGAAGAGGGAGAAGATCATGGCCGCTGATATCGTCGATGTCGCTATTGTCGGTGCGGGTCCTGCCGGGCTGGCAGCGGCGATCGAAGCCCGCCAGTCGGGTTTGAGCGTCACATTGCTCGATGAGCAAGCCGCGACAGGCGGACAGATCTACCGCGCGGTAGATGCCGCCAGCGCATTAAAACGTTCCGTGCTCGGTGAAGACTATGCCGCGGGCGCTCAATTGACCCGCCAGTTTGCCGACAGCGGCGCCCGGCATATTGCCGGCGCAGCGGTATGGAATGTCGGACGGGATCTTACGGTGAACTATCTGTGCGGCGGCGCTAATCAGAGTTTGCAAGCGCGCCACATCATTCTGGCCAGTGGCGCCATGGAGCGGCCATTTCCCATCTCAGGCTGGACACTACCCGGCGTCATGGGGGCCGGCGCGGCGCAGATTCTGTACAAGACTGCGGGTGCGTTGCCGAGCGAGCCTGTCGTGCTCGCAGGCTGCGGCCCCTTACTTTATCTGTTGGCAAGCCAGTATCTGCAAGCCGGTGTGAAATTGAAGGCAGTGATACACACCACCCAACGCCGCGATTATGTCAGGGCGTCAGCGCATCTTGCAGGCGCAATACGGGGATGGCGCGATTTGCGTAAAGGCATGCGCATGTTCAGTCAGCTAAGCAAGCAGCGTGTGCCGGTTTACGCAGGCGCTGAGGCGCTATCGATCCAGGGTACACATCACGCCGAAGCGATCTGCTTTACCCATAAGGGACAGTCGCATCGCATCGAATCGTCGTTGATTCTGCTGCATCAAGGCGTAGTGCCGAATACGCAGCTCAGTTGGTCGCTCAGAGCCAGGCACCGATGGGACAACGCGCAGTTATGCTGGGCACCGGAAACGGATGAATACGGACAAATCGAAAAAACCGGTATTTATATCGCCGGAGACAGTCGCGGGATCGTTGGGGCCAAGGCTTCAGCATCCCAAGGGCGCCTGGCGGCGATCGCAATCGCTGGCGCGCTTGACCGTCTGGCCCCCGGCGACAGGGATCGCCGCGAGCGGGCCGTGCGAAGCGAACTGGACAACCAGGTTCTTGTACGACCGTTTCTCGACGCACTTTATCGCCCACCCGCCGCGCACCGAATGCCGGCGGATGACTCGGTTATCGTTTGTCGCTGTGAAGAAGTGACTGCAGGCCAAATCAGAAAATATGCCGAACTTGGCTGCCAAGGCCCAAACCAGACCAAGGCATTTGGACGGTGTGGGATGGGTCCTTGCCAAGGCCGACTTTGCGGCCTGACCGTTACCGAACTTCTTGCGCAGGTGCGTGGTTTGCCCCCTGACGAAATCGGCTATTACCGAATCCGAGCGCCCATCAAGCCAATAACGATTGGTGAGTTGGCCGCAGATTGAGTTTTCCGATCCCGCAGGCCAAAAAAACTCTTGCGGCATAAACGATAACGTTAAATAAACGCTTTTATATATAAAGGGCTTCTTGATGAACGACATCACTCGTATTGCGACGGATAAACGTCGTAGCCGCGCTGTCATCTACAACAGCATCGTATTCGTAGGCGGACAAACCGCTGATGACCGTAGTCAGGACATTAGAGGTCAAACACTGCAAACCTTAGCCAAGGTAGAAAAATATCTCGCTGAGGCAGGCACTGATAAAAGTCGCCTGCTTACCGCCCAGATCTGGATCAAAGATATCAAGAATGACTTCGCCGGCATGAATGAAGTATGGGACGCATGGACGTCACCCGATGCCGCTCCCACACGTGCAACTGCTCAATGTGAAATGGCATCCCCCGACATCCTCGTCGAGATCCTGGTGACCGCAGCCGTTGGCACAACAGAAAACTAACTACCAGTTGGCTACGGCCGATGATCGCGAGCTGAAGTAACCGATAGCGCCCGACCTGCGCGCATCCAGAATCTGTCCATCTCTTTTGCCCAACTGCGTCCTGTCCTTTATAAGAAAAGGGACGTAAATTGGCCGACATGACGATTTTGGAGCCTCTTTAATGACGATGACCGTTTCGCAGGTCGAAGCCTTTCGTGCTGTAGTTCTCTGCGGCTCTACTACAGGCGCGGCACGTGTACTGCACACTTCGCAACCCAATGTCAGTCGGCTCGTATCTCAACTCGAAAAATCGATTGGCCTGAAGCTATTCGAAAGATCGCCTGGAAAATTGACACCCACTGAAGAAGGCTTGGCTTTCTTCAATGAAGTACAGCGCAGTTTCGTAGGATTGGAGCAATTAGACGAAACCGCCAATAAACTTCGACGTTTCGGCACCGGACTATTAAGAATAGCCGCGGTGTCCACGCTGGCATTGGGATTACTCCCACGCGCCATCAAGCGCTTCTCGAAAGATCATCCCGAAGTTGGCTTGTCCCTGCACATGGGGCATTCATCAGCGATTTCGCAATGGGTTGATTCGCACTTCTGTGACTTGGGAATTGTCTCTCATCTGCCGCCTCAAGGCTTCCCGTCGGAACCAGACATTCTATTTCGAGTGAACAGCGTATGCCTCATGCCGGAAAACCATCGTTTGGCCGCGAAAGATCGCATCTCGCCCGCAGACCTCGAAGGCGAAAGTTTTATCTCGTTGGCCAGCCATGAAGAAATGCGCAAATCCGTGGATCAGGTATTCGAGGAAGCCGGGGTCACACGAAAAATGAATATCGAAACCCCCTACAGCTCTATTATCAATTCGCTCGTCGCCCTCGACATGGGCGTCTGCATCATAAATCCTCTCGCCGTCCAGGATTACCGAAACGCCTCCATGGTGACTCGTCCTTTCGAGCCCTCAGTGGTGTGTGAAGGATTATTGATTCTTCCCAAAGGAAGGCCGACCAGTCGGCTGGTCGAAGCATTTTCAAAGATCTTGCGCGAGGTCGCACGCGAAGAGAGCGAGGCGCTACAGGAACATTAATGGGGAAAAATTGATTCCAGTAGCACTGAGGCATGGGTCGTCGGTGAAAGGAAAGTATAAAAGGCTAACTTTGTGCCAGCATGGAATAAACAAGCGGTATATCAGTTGGCTTTATCAGCAGATAAAGGCGTGTTGATTCAGCATGGGCTACAGAGAGATACGAAGTCTGTAGCCCACCTGGCCACTGACGTTTTACAAATTAGCGCCGTTGATTGGAAATTCTCGCTGCGCATCACTCGGATTCAAGCCCCATTTTTTCAATAAGGCGTCATATGCGCCATCTTTATGAAGCTTCAGTAATGCC
This sequence comes from Pseudomonas sp., assembly GCF_050739935.1. Taxonomy (GTDB): domain Bacteria; phylum Pseudomonadota; class Gammaproteobacteria; order Pseudomonadales; family Pseudomonadaceae; genus Aquipseudomonas. Next base: position 24,106 of record NZ_JBOICF010000059.1, read on the forward strand.
TGCTGAACTGCGCTGGCGAGCTGCTTGCCTTTGTCGTCTACACCGAAGCCAATACCGTAAGGCGCTTGTGGACTGAAATAAATAACTTTGTATTTGGCGGGAAATTTGTTTGCGTTGTAGTTTCCAATGGGGGAATCAACCCAAGCGACCTCGCTCACACCTGTCGAGAGCGACAAAAGTGCCATGTTCGCGTCGGGGTATGTGGAAACTTCAATCGCTTTCTTGTCGTTTGCGACGCAGCGGTCGCTGATTACCGCGCTTTCCTTCGACGCGCCAGTTCCGCGCAAAACGGCTAACCGTAAACCGCAAAGGTCATCATTAGATGTAATGGAAAGTTTGCTTGCAGGCGCAGCAACAATCGTTTCGCCCATGTTGAGATAGTCAACAAAGGTAACAGTGTTATGGCGTGCAGGGTAATCCGAGAGCGACAGAATGACATCGAAGCGATTTGCGCTCATGCCCGGTATGAGCGCATCAAATGAGGTTTGTGCAAATTTTATCTGTAGACCCAGCACATTGGCCGCAGCGGTAAATAGATCTGGGGTGAAGCCTGCAATATTACCGTCATCGTTGACAAACTTGATAGGCACTACGTCTGGATTGACAGCTACAGTCAGTGTGCCTCGATCTTTATAGAATTGTGGTACTGCGGCGGCAAGCGCTGTATCCGCTTTGACGCCTTCGAGGCCGGTAACTTCTTCTGCATGGATGGCGTGGGTGAAGAATAGCGCTGCGGTGACGCTCGCCAAGGCCAGCCGGGTCGTACGAGCTTTGCTATCCGAACCGAATAAACGATGAAAATTCATTTGTCCTGCCTCGCTGAGTTAAGTGTTTGCAAGTATAGACGCAGTATATATTTAAAGACTTACCACCTACCGTAAGGCAACGCGGGACTGTCTAAGGTGCAAACGTATCTCTTAATATAATTATTATCATCGCGGCGCCGCCAACATCGTATCAGCTAGCGCGCAGAGAACTATGAGCAAATCCGTGTCGATGCCACAACAGACAATCTGCAGCTACGTCCTCATTCACAGTGACACCCTCAATTTTCCCCACAACAATGGTATGTGTGAAACCATCATGAACAGCAATCAGAGAGCAATCAAAGGCGACGACGGAGTCAATCAATGTTGGCGCACCTGTCGTGCCATCTCTCCACTGCCCAGGATCAAAGCGGTCTGTCCCGCTTGATGAAATGAAACGCTTGGCAACTGACGCCTGGTCAGCTGACAGCAAATTAACGGCGAAGCTTTTTGTCCGCAGAATGACGTCATGTGAAGATGCGTTCTTATTTATACATACCAGGATAGTGGCCGGATCAGCCGACAAACTGCAGACCGATGTCGCGATTAATCCAGACGGAATCCCGGACTCTTGCGTCGTTATAGCCGTCACGCCGCTGGCGAAGCAGGTCATCGCGTGACGGAAAAGGTCAGGATCTAGATCCCGTGTAATTGACATAATATTTACCCCGTTCGATGGGTGAAAAAACTTACTTGGAAAGCATCACTTCCCGAATGCCAAAGGACTGAGTCCCAAGTTTGCGCGTAAGGTGTTCGACTCATATTCGTTACGGAACAGTCCTCGCTTACGGAGCTCTGGGAGAATGAACTCGACGAAGTCATCCAGACCGCCCGGTAAAATGGCGGGGCACAAATTGAAGCCATCAGCTGCTTCTCCGGTGACCCACTGCTCCATATCGTCGACGATATCTTCTGCCGTGCCGATCAGTTGACGACTACCCGATGCCCTGCGTTTGTAGAGTTGCCGGATAGTCAGGTTATCGCGATGTGCGATGTCGATGAGATTTTTGCCGATACTGTTGACTGCGGGTACGTCCGGAACAGGTCCATCGACGTCATAGGCCGACAGATCGCCAATCGCACTATAGAGAGTGGACAGGCCACTGAGCGGATCAATGAGTTCCTGCAATTGATCGAATTTGTCCTGTGCTTGCTGCCGGGTTTTTGCAACATAGGTCGTCAGGCCCGGCATGATCAGCAACTGGTCGCGTGTACGACCATAGCTTGGCAAGCGCGACTTCAAGTCCGTGTAATATTCCTTGGCTGCCGAAATATCGAACGGCGCGCTATACACGACATCCGCACTTTTCGCTGCGATCACCCGACCTGTTTCATTTGAGCCCGCCTGGACGATGATGGGCCGACCCTGGGGCGTGCGAGCCGAGTTCAACGGCCCTCGAACTTTGAAATGCTTGCCTTTGTGATGGGGAATATGCAGTTTGGATTCGTCATAGAAAACGCCAGATGCCTTATCCCGGATAAAGGCGTCCTCTTCCCAGCTATCCCAGAGTTTTTTTACAACGTCGACGAACTCATCCGCTCGCTCGTAGCGCTCGTCATAGCCCAGATGTTCGTCTTTGCTGAAGTTCCAGGCCTCCTCCTGCGACCAGGAGGTAACCACGTTCCATCCTGCGCGCCCGCCACTGATATGGTCGATCGACGCATATTTACGAGCAATGTGAAATGGTTCGTTATAGGTGGTCGACGCCGTTGCAACCAGACCAATCTTCGAAGTGCATGCACCAATAGCCGCGAGCAGGGTCAGGGGTTCAAGTTCGACGTTCTTCGAATCATGAGACAACGCGCCCTTTGGATTATCCGCAGCGCGAATGCCGACGCCATCGGCAAAAAATATCATATCGAACTTTGCGGCCTCAGCCTTGCGAGCCGTTTCGAGATAATATTTGAAACTTATGCCTCCGTCGGCAGGAACATCAGGGTGCCGCCAGGCCGCCATATGGTACCCCAGGTACCGCATCGAAAGACCCAACTTCATCATTGTTTTCTTTTCCATAGCGCACACTCCGCCGAATTCGGTTTTTAAAAACCAAACGATAATCAACTTATAGGGCGAACCCGTTATATGGCTTTATTTCACGCCGGCACTGGCGATAAAACGCTTGCAGCGTTCAGAGCCACTTCCTTCAAAAATATGAGCAGGAGTGCCTTGGTCTACTATGCGACCGCCATCCATAAGAACTACTCTATTGGAAACCTTGCGCGCAAATTCCATCTCATGTGTCACGACCACCATCGTGGTCCCTGAAACGGCAAGTTCCTTTATCACCTCAAGCACTTCATTAACCAGTTCCGGATCGAGTGCGCTCGTGGGTTCGTCGAACAGCATGATTTCTGGCTCCATTGCCAAAGCCCGAGCGATTGCCACTCGTTGCTTCTGTCCGCCTGAAAGCTGCGAAGGATAATTATCCATTTTGTCGGCCAAGCCGACGCGAGCAAGCAAATACCGACCCCGTTCAATAACATCTTTACGGGCCGCCCGACCGACGATTAATGGGCCAGAAAGCACATTATCCAGAACTGTGTAATGCGGAAATAAATGGAAGCCCTGAAAAACCATGCCGAAATAGCGGCGCTGACGATCCAGTTCCTTGTTCGGTAAACGAATACGCCGCGTCCCGCGCATCTCTGTACCTAACTCTTCGCCTTTGAATGACATATTTCCTGAGTCAATCAGTTCGAGCATGTTGATACACCGCAGCAACGTGCTCTTGCCGGACCCTGATGGGCCGATAATGGCTACGACATCCCCTTTTTCCAGCGAGAAATCAACAGCATGAAGCGCCGTGAAACTGCCGAACTGCTTTGTAACTGCGCTCATCTGCAGCAATGGCGCCACGGCCAACTGCGACCGACTTCCTGGAATGTTTGAATACTTCACGTTAAGCACCTCGTCTAAAGCGACGTTCCAGAACACTCTGGCCGCACATGGCAAGGCTCGTGAGCACCAGGTACCAGATGCATGCCACTGTAAGAAGCGGGATCGTTTCGAAGTTATTGGAATAGATAAGCTGTACGGTGGTAAGCAGCTCCACATAACCGATGACCGAAACAAGCGATGTATTTTTGAACATGGTGATGAGTTCGTTGGCAAGCGGGGGAATGATGACCCGCACAGCTTGAGGCACGATGACATGCCACATCATGCGTAAATCACTCATTCCCATTGCTTTGCATGCTTCTCGCTGTCCTTTCTCCACGGATGAAAGTCCGCCACGAAAAATCTCGGCACTGTGTCCACCCAAGTACAGCGCCAGACCTATGACTGCGGCACTGAAGCGCGAAATGATCTGATTGGTATCGATGTCAAACAGCGTCATATCCAGAAACGGTATCGGGAGATAAATACGTGGTATGAGCGCCGATAGAAAGAATAGAAATAACAGCATCGCCAAGGTCGGAATGGCCCGGATGACCCATATATAGACATAGGCCATGCCGCGCAGAACCGGATTGGAGGCCATCCTGCAGGCCGCGATAACGATACCCAGACATAAGCCAAGCACACTGGCAAAAAGTGTCAGGATCAGCGTGTTCTTCAGTCCAAGAATTACCCGGCTGTTGAACAGATACGTAACCACCACATCCCACTGCCAGCGGGGGTTGTCGATGACCCACTCATAAAACAGGACGCCGGCAAGAACCAGGAGTGCGTACCAGATCCAGTCGGACCTTTTCGGCCGCGGATGAATCCGTGAATCAACGGTAAGCCCCCGCATCTCGGAATGTGGGACTGCAGCAGGCTGCTGATAGTCGGCTTGCTTATGCATATTCAGGTCTCCGTCGGTTAGTGCAGGAATCAGAGAATGCGCTGAACGAACTCGGTGACAGAGAAATTTGAGGCGTTGCTGGTGCACACCAGGCTTTCAACAATTTCATGTTTAGCATCCCAAATTGATTGGGCAGTCGCCAAGCGGCACAAAAAATATATGTCTCTTATTTTTATGTCTTTTTTATCGTTCAAGCCGGTAAAGGCTGGTTTTCATGGATGATAAAGAGTGAAGATGCGATAAAGAAATACTTTGTTTTGGCAAACCCATAACATTCAGGTATAGGAGCAAGGCATGAAAATTCGACAGCTGGAGGCGTTTCGCGCGGTCATGCTTCATCAGACGGTGACCATGGCTAGCGAGATGCTGCACATCTCGCAACCAGCGACGACACGCCTTCTCGCGGATCTGGAAAGTTCTCTACGGTTCAAGCTTTTCGATCGAGTCAAGGGACGCCTTTATCCCACGGTCGAGGCGGAAGCGCTCTTCAAAGAGGTACAGCGTTCTTTGATTGGAGTCGACCGCATCGCTCGTGCCGCAGAGGAGATCAGGGAGCTGCGACGGGGCACCCTTCAGATTGCCGCGGCTCCGGCGCTTGCGCTTTCGTTCCTGCCCCATGCGATCGCGGACTACTTGAGAGAGCGTCCGGAAGCCGAGATTTCCCTCGCCCTGCATTCCTCTCGCTCGGTTGTGGACATGGTGATCGGTCAACGCTGTGACGTGGGCTTCATTGTCCTTGCAACGAGTCGCACAAGTCCCAACGGACAGCGATTACTCTCGACATTGAACGTCTGCGCCTTGCCTGCAGGTCACCGGCTATGCGCGCTCGACGTTATTCGACCGAGCGACCTCGCGGGCGAGCGTTTCATTGCGCACCCGCGTAGCAGTGAACTGCGCTTGCAGATTGACGCGTTGTTTGCCGAGCACGGCATCGAGTTAAACGTCCATACCGAATGCCAGGTTTCACATTCCATATGCTCGTTTGTCGAAGCGGGAGCAGGAGTTTCTGTGACGGACGCCATTACCGCGTGGGGCTACAACGGGGCAGGTGTCGTCTTCAAGCGCTTTGAACCGTCGCTCCTGACTGATTTTGCGTTACTGACTCCGCCACAACGGGCCGCGCCGTTGTTGCTGGAGTCATTCGTCTCCCACGTACGCAAGTTTGCTCTGGCAGAGCTTGGATCTGATGTGATAACTCTTTGAGCCGCGCGAATCAGAAACTCGGCCGCACATAACATTTCCGCTAAATAATATTTACTCGAGTTTCATTTGATTCTGGGTCACTGACTTCTTACAGTGGCCTCACCTAATCGAACTTGCACACGCAAGAAGGTTTATTTCAAATGTTCTAGTCCATTGGTATTGCCAGCGTTCTTATTGTCTCTTCCTTATTGGCCGCACCTTTTGCGATGGCAGAAGAATCGTCAGCGTTCGTGGCTCGCAATGAAGCCATGCATGCGAACGTCGAACAGCACGAAGAGGCGCTTGCCGCCAAGGCCAGGGAGCACGACAAGACTCGGCAAGCCTCGACCTATAACCCGCAAGTGGAGAATGCCAAACGCACCTGACCTGTACGTAGCTTTAGCTCTGTCGTTTCTTTGTTGTGTTTCTGTTGTTGTAACTTTCCGCGTCGTTGCTCCCGACGTGGAGCCCCAAAAGCTCCAAACTTCAGCCGCTTTCCCTAGCGGCTTTTTTTTGCGTGAAAAGTTAAGTGTGAATACAGATTAATTACTCCGGTAACAACTGCATCCAGTTCCATGGCAGCACGACGCTGGGGTGGCGATTTCATTGACGCGATCGTTGGCAAGCCATGCAGCTACAAAGGTGCGTGCGTCCGAACGCTCTACCTCTGGCTATCTACACACCACGCCGCTCAGGCAGAATGCCAACCCTCTGTAGGAATCAGCCTTTGAAGGGGTAGGAATGCGCTTGTTCACCTTGAAAACCGCCTTGACTTGCACTGCGCTGGCCTTCGGGCTGGGCATCACAGGTGCACACGCTGCAACGGATGCCAAGCACCCCGTTAAGTCCTCCAAAACCGCTCACTCATCCAAATCTTCAAAGGCGGCGCCCGCCAAACCCACTGGACAGAAAGTCTCGATGCTCGGCGGCAAGTTCGTGTTCACCTTGCCCAAGGACTACGTCAAAGGGCCGATGGAGGAGATCGACGACAAGGCCAGAGCCGCTGGGGTGACAGGCTCGCTGTACATGAACAAGCCCGCCAAGCGCGTGGTGATCATCACCGAAACCCCGCTCCCGGACGGCAAGAACGTCCCGCCCAATGACACCGAAACGCTGGACAGCATCATCGCCGAAACCCTCGTCCAGCAGCAGTCCAGCTACAAGGACTTCAAGAAGCTCGGAGAGAAGAAGGTCGTCAGAAAAGGCCTCGGGTTGCGTCAGCTCGACGTCTCCGGCAGCGTCGACGGCGGCAAGGTGCTGAGCACCACGATAGCCGCCGCCTCCGGCACACGAACTGCGATGGTCAACGTGATTTCCCTTGCCAAGGACGCCAAGGCGCATGGGGCGGTAGTGAAAGGTGTGACGGGAAGCAAGTGATGGGTGCTGCTTTTTGCGCAGCGACTGCCGCCCCAAAAGCAGCAGTCTGGGAAGTAGCCCGCTCGATCTGTCGAAGTGGACTGGACGCATTTCAGCAGACAGATCCAGGAAAAAGCACCGGCACAGATACGATCCGCGACGACCGGTCCGGCTTATCAGCCTGATAGTGACAATGGCTGGTGCAGCAGCCGAACAGGAGCGTCGTAAGGGGCCGGGTTCACCTTCAGGACGTCGGATCTGCCGGGCGCTGCACCCGCTCGAGCAGATCGACAGGCGACATCGTCTCAAGCAACGTCACCACGTCATCGTCGAGCGTCAGGGGGCCGTAGAGTTGTTCTTCGCGATCCAGGTGGGCTTGCTGCGCGGCACGATAGCCGTCGGGATATATGCTTTTCTCGATCGGCAGCAAACGATCGTAATGCTCCAGCAAACCGCGGAAGACGATGCGCCTTTCCACGACGCCGCGGGTTGTTGCGATCAGTTTGATGAAGAGGTTCGCATCGCTCTGACGTATTGCCTCGTAAGCGGCGTATCGTTCCACGAGGGTGTAACCGGCGGATTCGTCGAATACCACGCAACACAGCGCTTCACGCCGACGACCCTTGAACGGATTGACGGCCACGCCCCGGCGATTGCTCTGCGTCAGAGCGAATGCCACCGCCCTCTCCGCCTCCTGCAGACGTTGGGGCGTTTTGAGCTTTCTGACACTATCGAGCACCGGCGCCTGTCGGCCCAATTGCTCGATTTCTTCGCCAACCATCGCGAACATGCCGCGCGGGCCGAACCATTGCTTGTGCAAGGTATACAGGTGTTCTTTGCTGAAAGCGGCCTGCTCATGTACCAGTTCGTGGAAGTGGATCATCGTCGGATGTTCGCCGTGATCGACGAGATTCAGAGGTTCTGTCGACAGCGGGCCGTGATCGCTTGAGTTGCATACAGTCATTGATGAGTTCCTTTTTGTTGTTGAATGTTTGTTCTGCGCGGGCTACACCTTCGCCATTCCCTGAACATACTGCTGGTTGACACCACACAACTGGAGCAACACCGAGAAACTACCTTGTAAGACATGACCCATAACCTCTCCCAGTGAATAACCCTGCGAATTTGTTTTTATTGTTCGCCATCGTTCCCCATACCCACGAAGGTACGCTCGGAGAAATAATTTCCGATGCCTGCTTTAATCACACGTTTAAGACAGTGCCATTATGCGCATACGCTTCAACGATACAACCCGTCAAATGTAGGGGGTTAATTGCGGTTTTCGCTTGCGTGTTACCACGACGTGTAATGCCATGAGTTGCGCTCGACTCTTCACCTCGTTCTTCTTCAACAGCGCCGACACGTGGTCGCGGGCCGTGTAATCACTGATGCCCAGCTGTTGGGCAATATCCTTGTTGGTGTAGCCCAACAGCACCAGTTTCAGCACTTCACTCTCACGCGGCGTGGTCCGGCTCGCTCGTTTTCGCTTATGCTCTCGTTCCTGCATCGTCTTGTAATGACCTCTATTGGTGGCCTTCCATGGCATTAAACTACCCATCGGCGGCGACAGGATTTTATTGAGCATAATTTTCAGTTTTCTACACTTCGACGGAGCGTCTATTAGCACGATTAATTTTAGTACCGGCAAAGGTAATTATTCCTACATACCGAAAAGATAATTCCCTTATTAAGTCTTACAAAGATAGGGCCTGACATGGTGCGGCACATGCATAAAGAGAAGCTTTGCACATGTGCCGGACATGGCAGTTATATAGTCAGCGACGATAAACGCAGCACTTTTTAAATACAATCAATGGTTACAATTGAGCTGTGCTGAATACTCGGAACCATGGAGACATAGGCGCACTCGCAGGATGACCTGCACTTGTGGAAGTGCAGGAAGCCGACGTTCAGGAAGGAAAAGGCTTACGAGATATCAAGACGATGCCTGATCGAACATTTCTGTGTTCTACGGATCACCAGATAACGATCGGTGGCAGTGGGCGTCGTTCCATGAGGCCCACTCAGTCAGCTTCCGCAGCGCACCGGCAGCACGTCATCGACCTGCATGCCCTTGCGCAGGCCGAAGAACATTGCGGTCAGCAGGCCCACGGCGCCCATGATTACGCAATAGCCGACGCACACCCACGGACTCCACGGCATCAGCGCGATCAGCGCCAACGGCGTGGTACTCGCCCACAGCGCGTAGCTGATGTTGTAGGTCAAGGAGATGCCCGACACCCGAATGTTCGCCGGGAACAATCCAACCATCACCGAGGGCACGACGCCGACGATGCCGCACGCCAACCCTGCCACCGCATAGGCCAGGCCCACCGGTAGCCATTGGACGACCAGACTGGCGTACAGCAGACCGACACCCACTGGCAGCAGCAGGCTGTAGAGCACGACTCCGCGCCAGGCACCGATGCGATCGACCAGCATGCCGGCGAGCACGCAGCCGATGTTGAGGAAGACGATGCCTACGCTGCTCAGGGCGAACGTGTCGCTGGGGCTCATGCCAAAGCGCTGTTGCATCACGGTCGGGGTGATCACCACCAGTGTCACGACCGCGGAGGTCAACACGCAGGTTAGCAAGGCGGCAGGTAGCAGCGATTGACGATGCTCACGCACGACCGCGCGCAGCGGCAGTTCGGTCGTGCCTTGGCGCTGTGTGCTGAGCGCCATGAACACCGGTGTCTCGCTTAGCCAGCGCCGCAACCAGACACCGATCACGCCGAACACGCCGCCCAGCAGAAAGGGAATGCGCCAGGCGAAATCGAGAATCTCCGCATGACTGAACACCTTGGCCAGCCACGTCGCGGTCAATGCACCAATCAGATAACCGAAGGTCAGCCCGGCCTGCAGCACCCCAAGCGCATAACCGCGATGGCCCTTGGGGGCATGCTCGGCGACGAACACCCAGGCGCTCGGCACTTCGCCGCCTACCGCAGCGCCTTGCAGAATGCGCAGGGCCAGCAGGATCAGCGGCGCCCAGTAACCGATGTCAGCGTAAGTCGGCATGACGCCGATCAGCAGACATGGCAAGGCCATCATCAGGATGCTCAGGCTGAATACCCGTTTGCGACCCAGTTTGTCGGCGAAATGGGCCATGAAGATGCCGCCCAAGGGCCGCGCCAGATACCCGGTCACGAAGATCCCGAAACTCTGCAGCAGTCGCAGCCACTCGGGCATTTCCGGCGGGAAGAACAGCTGGCTCAGGATGAGCGCGAAGAACACGAAGATGATGAAATCGTAGATTTCCAGCGCCCCGCCCAGTGCCGCCAGGCCCAGGGTCTTATAGTCGCCCCGGCTGATCGGATGTGGACGTGGTCGAAGAATGGCTGTCATGGAAGACCCCATTTGGCAGGTTAAAACGGCAGTTAAGTGCGACAAAGGCGCGCAGGATAACAAAGCTGAGGCAATCGGGGCGGCTGGCGGACAACCGGAGTTGTGTCACATCACAGGGCATACGCGCCGGGAGTAATGCCAAATTGCTCGTTGAAGGCGCTGATGAAGGTGCTGACGCTGTCGTAGCCCAGGCGCTGAGCCACACGATTAACGTTGTCGCCATGGGCCAGCAGCTCCAACGCACGCTTCATTCGCGCGACGATGCGCCATTGCATCAATGACATGCCGGTCTCGGCGCGAAAATGGCGGGTCAACCCACGGCGGGACATCCCCACACGACGCGCCCAATCGTCCAGGCTCAGCTTGTTGGCGGGATCGGCGACGATGGTCAGCGTCATGCCGACCAGATGCGGGCTGACGGGCATCGGCAAGAACAACGGATTGGCGGGGGAAATTTTCAGCTCGTCGAACAGCACGTCAAGCTGGCGATGCTGCGGGGCACTGAGTTCGGCGGCGCCGCTGTCCCAGGTACCGATGCGCTCGAGCAATGCGCTGGACAGCGCGCTCATGTCGAATACCGTTGGGGTGGTGGGAAACAGCGGGCACAAGTCCGGTCGCAGATGGATCATCATCCCCTTGGTGGCTTCATGCACCCGCGCGGCATGCGCCACACCCGGCGGAATCCAGCCGATGTGGCGGGACGGTACTACCCAACTGCCAGCATCCAGCTCGGCCGTGATCACTCCGTGCCTAACCGCCCATAACTGTCCTTCACGGTAGCGATGCAACGTATCATCGCTGCTCGCTTGTGAAGGCTGCGCGTTAATCAGCAGCGGTCGTCCATCCTCGATACGGCGTTGCAACGGGTACTGTGCTGGCATGGCCCGATTTCCCTGTTGAGTGACTTGCCGACGGTAGCAAGCCAGAGGGGCATAGGGCCAGGCCTATTCACCAGGCATCGGCAGGATTGAGCGTGCTCTGGACCACCGTTGCCAGCAGTTCGAGAATGCCAGGGACGCAGTGGCGGATGTACACCAGCATTCGTGAGCGAGCTCAATCCCACAGGTCCGCATGGCAAAATTCAGAGTCCGCAGTTTAAAAACTGACTGTCGCCGACAGCCGCGCGGTACGTGGCGCGCCGAGGAACAGGTAATCATCGCCCAGGTATTCGCCGACATCGCGCCAGTAGCGTTTATCGAACAGGTTGTCGACGGTCAGGCGGAACACAGTGTCATACCCCTCAAACCGGGTGCTGTAGCGACTCCCGGCGTTGAACACCGCGTAGTCATCGACCTTCACCGAACCCTCACGGTTGGCATATTTGCTCGAGCTGTATTGCATGCCGCCCAGCAGAGCGAGCCCCGCAATCGGCAAGCTGTAATCGGCCGACAGGCTAGCGCGGAATTTCGGCACGTTGATCGCCTGATGGTCTTCGTAGGCCGCGGTGCCACTGTCCTCTACCCGCGCCTTGATGACCGCGGCGCTGGCGGCGATCTGCAGTTGCGACGTCAGCCAGCCATTGGCGCTCAGCTCCAGCCCGGTGTTCTTCTGCTGGCCCTGTTGCACGAACGTCAGGCTGCCATCGTCGTCAGGTTTTGAATACTGATACGCCTGACGGGTCTGAAACACCGCCGCCGTGAAACTCATGCGCCGCCAGTCGTACTTGACCCCGGCTTCCAGCTGACGAGAAATCGTCGGCGCAAGAATTTCTCCAATGTTGGTATCGAACACCGATGCCGTGCCGCCCAAGGACAGGCCTTTGCTGTAGCTGGCGTACAGCGAAATGTCGTCGACGGGCTTGTAGATCAACGCCGCCTGGGGCAGGAAGATCGAGCGCTGGGTGTGGCGATTGTCGCTGCCGTCTTCGTTGTAGGCTTTTTCGTCAAGGCGCACCTGACGGCCGCCGAGCACGGTCTGCCAATGCTCGTCGAGGCTGATGCGGTCGGTGGCGAACAGGCCGTACTGACGACTGTCCAGGCGCCGCTCGGTATGGCCTGCGGGCAACTCGGAGGGCGCGAAGGCTTCTGGCGCCTGGTTGATGTTGCCGGAGCCGACGTATTCGCTGAAATAAGGCCGGGTGTCGACGGTGCGGCGAAACGCGCTGGTGCCGAAGGTCAGCTCGTGTTTGAGCCAGCCGGTGTTGAACAGGCCGGTCATTGCGGCTTCGACTTCATCGTTGCGCCGTGTGTCGTCGGGGCTGCGGAAGTCGTAGATGTCATAACCGCCGTCGCTGTTGAAATGCCCGGTCACCGGCGTGCTCGGGCAATCGCTCTGGTAATAGCAACCGTAGGCGAAGGCGCTGTAGTCATCGATCACCACGCGACTGCGCGAGGCACTGAGGCTGGCTTTCCAGTCGTCGCTGAGGCGGTATTCATAGCGACCGTTCATGTTCAGCGAGTCGATGCCAACCGGGTTGGACCAGTTCTGATAGCCGAGCAATTTGCGCGGCGAGGCATCGTGGGGCAATTCAGTGCCGCCGATCAGTTGATAGCCCGGCACCGAACGCTGCTCTTTGGTCTGGTATTCGACATCCAGCTGCAAGGTCGATTGATCGTTGATGTTCCAGTCGAGCGCCAGGGAGGCGAAATCCCGCTGGCCATCGGCGTGTTCGACGTAGGAACGGATGTCTTCATGGGCGACGTTGGCGCGCAGGCCAAACTGTTTTTCGCTGCCGAACCAACCGCCGACGTCAGTAGCGATGTAGCGCTCGCCATGTTCATTGGTCGAGACCGTCACCGAACGTACGTCATCGGGGCGTTTGGTCTTGTAATTGACCACACCGGCAGGCTCGGACACGCCGCTCTGCAGACCGGACAAGCCTTTGAGCAACTCGACCTGTTCCTTGTTTTCCAGCGCCACATTCTGCTCGCCAGTAATGCTGCGACCATTGATGCGATAGCTGTTGGCGGCGTTCAGGGAAAAACCGCGCACCACGAAGTTTTCGTAGTAGCCAATGGGCGCGTAGCTGTCGCCCACCGAGGCATCGTTGCGCAGCACATCGCTGAGCAGTTTGGCCTGCTGGTTCTTGAGCATCTGCTCGCTGAACACCGAAATCGACGCAGGCGTGTCGCGCAACGGGGTTTCGTCGAACCCCCCGACCGAAGCGCTTTCGGCTTGATAGAGCGAGGACTGTTCACCCGACACTTTCACCGCATCCAGCGTCAGCGGCTCGGCTTCCTGGGCGGCCAGCCACGGCGAGGCGAACGCGATGCTCAGCGGCAACAGGCGGCGTGTAAAGCCTGCTGCAGGTCGGTATGGGGTAGTCATCGAAAATGCAGCTCCAGGCGGGATTTCTTGTCGGCGCACCTTTTACGTTCCGCGCCGATTTTTTACAACCTCGATACGACCTCTATAAACGTATGAAAGCGCTCGAAAGTTAGTCGTCCGCTCATCTACACTCGGGCGTTCCCCCTGCCAGCCCTAATCAGGAAGCCTGTCATGACGCCATCGCTGCTCCTCGCCGTACTCGCCTCAGGCTTCATCTATGCCATTTCGCCCGGTCCCGGCGTACTGGCGGTGTTCGGTATCGGTGCCTCCAAAGGTCGGCGTGCGGGGGCAGCATTCCTCTGCGGGCATCTGCTGGGGGATGTGATCTGGTGCAGCACGGCGCTGGCGGCAATCATCGGGGCGAAGGTCATCGGCACCACGGCATTCGACGTACTGGGGATCATCAGCGGGCTGTTTCTGTTCTGGCTCGGCTGGCGGGCGATTCGCGCCAAACGCAGCAATGGCGATGAGCCGAAGGCACCGGGTCGCCATCCTTTCTGGCACGGCATCATGTTCGGCCTGACCAATCCCAAGGCCTATCCGGTGGCCGTCGCGACTTTCACCGCGCTGCTTTCCAGCCGCGCCGACATGCTCAACTGGTCGATGCTGCCGCTATTGATCCTGGTCAGCACCCTGGGCGGCATCGTGGCTTACGGCATCATCGTCGGCGTGGTCGGCGCCCGCCATGTGCGTGCGGTTTACCAGCGCCACGAGCTGACCATCACTCGCCTGTGCGGGGTGATGTTCATCGGCTTTGCGGTCAATGCGCTGGTGCATGCAGTGCCGGGATTGATGCCGCGCAGGCCTTGACTCTGCAATGCCTCGATTACACCTGACGCAAAACCTGTGGGAGCGAACTCATTTCGCGATCGATGTAGGCTAATAAAGACGTGTCGACTTAAGGCCCCCCTTGCGAATCAATTCGCTCCCATAGGTGTTCCGTGCACAACCCGAATTCAGCGACTTAACCGCGGCAATCGTGAGCAAGCGAGTTGGCTTGATGCACTACTCGATCCGGAAATGCGGCTACCGTTTTGGCGACCATCACATGTCGCCCCATGGGCTTTCATCGTCTTTTACAACGTTCGGATCGTGCCGTATGGCTCGTGTCATCGAAAAAGAGCGTTATGGATTACATTCAGAGCAATGCTCTACTCGGCCAACCCGACGCGCAGCAGCTTCCCGTCATCCTCATCGGTCAGCACATATAGATACCCATCCGGCCCCTGACGCACGTCACGAATGCGCGAGTTGAGATCGCCGAGCAGGCGTTCTTCATGCACCACCTTGTCGTCCTTGAGTTCCAGACGAATCAGCACCTGGGCCGCCAGCGCGCCGATGAAGATGTTGTGGTCCCATTGCTTGAACTTGTCGGAGTTGTAGAACGCCATGCCGCTGATGGCGGGGGATTTTTGCCAGACGTGGAAGGGGTTGGTCACGCCTTCGACGATCTTGCCTTTGGATTCGGAGATCGGCTGGCCGGTGTAGTCGATGCCAAAGGTGGAAATCGGCCAGCCGTAGTTGGCGCCGCGTTCGATGATGTTGATTTCGTCGCCGCCCATAGGGCCATGCTCGTTGGTCCACAAGGTGCCGGTCCAGGGATTGAGCGCCGCGCCTTGCTGGTTGCGGTGGCCGTAGCTCCAGATTTCCGGGCGCACGTTCTTCTGTCCGACGAAGGGATTGTCCTTGGGGATCGATCCGTCGGGGTACAGGCGCACGATCTTGCCTTGCAGTTTGTCCAGGTCCTGCGAGGTAGGCCGGTTGTTGTTTTCGCCCAGCGCGATGAACAGATAGCCCTCGCGGTCGAAGACGATCCGCGAGCCGAAGTGGTTGCCGACCGACAGTTTCGGCTGCTGCTGAAAGATCCGGGTAAAGCCTTCAAGTCTGGTCATGTCCTCGGAGAGCCGGCCGCGCCCGGCCGCGGTGCCGCCGGTCTTGCCGTCAGCCGCCGCTTCGGCGTAGGTCAGGTAGACCATGCGGTCCTTGGCAAAATCCGGCGACAGTTCGACGTCGAGCAAGCCGCCCTGCCCTCGCACCCAGACTTCAGGCACTCCGGAGATCGGCTTCGGCAGTTTGCCGTCGTGGCTGACTACGCGCAGGCTGCCCGTACGCTCGGTCACCAGCATGCCCTTGCCCTCGGGCAGAAACGCCACTGCCCACGGATGCTGCAAGCCGCCCACGACCTCATCCACCGTCAGCGTGCCCTCCTCACTCTTGTAGGTGGCAGCAGACGCTTGTAATGAAACGCCGAAGAATGCGCTTGCACACAGGGTGGCGATCAAGGTTTTGCGGATCATGCTTTTATGCAACATAGACGAATCCTTTTTGCTGGGGAGTTGGCCTGGCATGGAAAGCTGACTCTGGCTGTCGATAGGCGCGTGTAGCCGATTCAGTTGCTGCCACGCTCATTGCCGCTGGAAGGTCGCGAGGGTTGCTGACGTGTAGGGTAGCCATTGCCGATACCGCCGTTTTCAAGGGTCGGCGCGCGTTGTGGGGCTGGATTCAGGTTTGGCCCGCGCATGCTCGGGGAGATCGACTGCGTGCCTTGACGGCTATTGGGATTGGCGCGGCGGATGGCGCCGTTATCGGAATTGTTGTTGGTGCGGTTGGGAGAATTGGCCGAAGCCAGTTGCTGAGGGGTTTGCGCGGCGCTGTCGCCCGCTTGAGCGAGACCAATGCCCAACAGGCCGGTCAGGGAAAACACTGCAAGACGTCGCAGAAAACTGTTCATCATTTACCTCATGAAGATGGGCATGAATGAGTGGCGATTCGGGTGTTTGATAGCGACAGAACGCCTAGGTTCGCGTGATGGGGGTTGATGAACAATGTGCGGGACCGCTCACTTTGTTACAAGGATAGTCACGCTTGCTGGTCAACCGGATTGCAGCAGCTGAGCGAAGGATTGAACGCGCTCGGTCGATTGCTGCACAAATCTTCCAGACCTTGCGTCAGGTTGCCGATACGCTGAGCAATGATTGAAAGTGGCACGGCCCGTCCGCATGGTTTATCAGAAACCGTATCTCCTGTAGATACTCTGTTGGCGGTGGCGTTCTTCCAAGCGCAGCCTGACTCTGTAGGAGCCGGCTTGCTGGCGAAGGCGGTATATCGGTCAAATCTACAACAGTGCCTGACACAGCCGGTTCGCCAGCGAGCCGGCTCCTACAGGTACGCAGCGCTTGTATGAGCCTTGGTATCTTTCCTTGGTACCGAGACGACATACAAGCCGCGCCGCTACAGGTAAATGCCTGCCGCTATCGACACAACGTTGCCGCATCCTCATCAGGAGTCCCCATGCCCGAACACAACTGGATCGATCTCAAGCAGGACTCGGTGTCCGGCATCGAGACGATGCGCGCGCATTTTGAGGGACATGCGTACGATCCGCATTGGCACGACAGTTATCTGGTGGGCATCACCGAACAGGGGGTGCAGCAGTTCAACTGTCGCCGTCGGCAATACAACAGCACGCCGGGCAAAGTGTTTTTGCTCGAACCCGGTGACATCCACGATGGACACGCCCCGGAAGCCGGTGGCTTCACCTATCGCACGCTGTACCTGGACCCGCACTGGATGGAGCGCGAATTGCGCGCGCAGTTCGAAGAGGCCCCGGACCACGCCCAACTGAGCTTCGCCGCAACATTGGCCGATGACAGTCGGCTGGCCATCGCCACCGCCAATGCCTTCGAAGCCATGCACAGCGAGGAGCTACGCATCGTGCGTCAGACCGCGCTGGACAACCTGCTGTCAAGCGTGACCCGCCATCTGCACTGGCGCGCGCTGATCAATCCCGACCCCCGCCTGCCGCTGGTGGCGCAACGGGCGCGGGACTATCTGCATAGTCACCTGCACCAGGACATCGGTCTCGACGACTTGGCCAGGGTGACCGGTGTCGATCGCTTCCGCTTGAGCCGAGCGTTCAAGGCGGCCTTCGGATTGGCGCCCCACGCCTACCTGATTCAATTGCGCCTGACCCGCGCCCGTCGCCTGCTCGCCGGTGGCGAGCTGCCGGTCAGCGTCGCCGCCGCGCTGGGTTTTGCCGATCAGAGCCATTTGGGCCGCTGGTTCCAGCGCGCCTACCGCATGACGCCCGCCGACTACCGCAAGCGCTGCTCAAATCTTCCAGACTGACAGCCCCGCGCGCCACGATCATCGCTGCATGATCAATCGCCGCCGAGTTGTCCCATGCAAACCTTCCTGCCCTTCCTGCTGTTCGCCTTCGTCGCTTCCATCACCCCCGGTCCGACCAACATTCTGGTGTTGACCAACAGCTCGCGCTACGGCCTGCTGCGCACCCTGCCGATCGTATTGGGCGCCTGTGCGGGCGCGGCGTTGCTGGTCCTGGCGGTCGGCACTGGCCTGGGCGATGTGCTCGCGCGCCACCTGCACGTGCAAACGGTGATGGGGTGGATCGGCATCGCCTGGCTGACCTGGCTGGCGTGGCAGATCTTCAGCGCGCCTCCCGAGGCCATCGACCCTGAGCGGGCTGCCAGCGGGCCGCGAATGGGACTGTGGGGCGCGGCGGGGCTGCAGCTGGTCAACCCCAAGACCTGGATGATGGCGCTGGCTGTGGTCAGCGTGTTTGCCGGCACAGACGCCGATCGCATGTTGCGCGTGATGTGGTTGTCGCTGGCGTTCTTTCTGGTGTCGATTCCGTGCCTGAGCGCCTGGGCCTGGCTGGGCGTCAGCGCGGCGAAGTTCTGCCGTTCGGCGCAGAGCATGAAGCGGTTCAATCAGGCGATGGCGCTGTTGCTGGTGGTCTCGGCATGGTTGACGTTGGTGGTGTGAGATAACTCCGCACACCACCGAATTTGTGAAGTGAACTTGCTCACGAAGAGGCCTGTACATCCGAAGATATCTGGAGAACTGATAGCCAATGTTCGTGAGCACGTTCACTTCCATCGGATAATGTGCGAACACAAGCTGCAGGTGCGACAAGCCATGATTTAATGCCGGTTTCCAACGCCGATCCCGGACCCTGCCCATGGCCCTTTTTTATGACGCACGCGGCAATATCTACGCCGTCATTTCTCCTGATGCCCTGCGCTCGCTGGGGGTGAACGTGCCCAAGTCAGCCGCTGATGCGGCGCTGTCTCGTCGCAGCTGGGCACCTCAAGCCGTCGCGGTCGTCTGCGACTGGCCCGAAGGAGAACGCCCCGCGGGCAGCAAGGCACATCGCTCGGACGGTCTGCTGGTCGGGCCTTTTCAGGAAGCAGCGCCGTTCGATGTGCTGATCGTCAACACCGACAGTACCCTGGCCGAACGCAGTGGCAACGGGCTGACCATTTTTTCGCAGTCGCTCGCCGACACCGGTCTCACGCCAACGGACCAGGCCTTCACCCTGCATGTGCATCACGATCATGACGACTCCGCCAGCCCTTCCCCCACGGAAGTGGTCCCGGCAGTGATCGACGGCACATCGGGATTCTGGCTAGACATCGGCACACCGGGTTTCGGCCCTGCCGCGGTGGGCGCCAAGGGACCGGGCGTGGGCGAGGCGGTGATCAATGACGCACCGATCAACCGGGTCGAGCGCCTGGCCGAGCTGCATCCCGACTGGAAAACCAGCGTGTTCGTCAGAGTCGGCAACCCGCATTGCGTCACGCTGGTAACCGACGCGGCGTCCCTGCCGAGTTTCCAACAGCTGCATGAAGCCCCGCTCAACGAGGCATTGACCCGGATCGCCTTTGCCGCCGGCGAGTTTGGCGAAGGCGACCCATGCCCCGCCGGTGTCAACCTGCAATGGGCTGCCCGTGTCGCGCCAAACCGACTCATGGCACGGGTATTCGAACGCGGCGAAGGGCCGACCGCCTCCTCCGGCACCAGCGCCAGCGCCGTTGCAGCAGCCGCCTGGCTCAGCGGTTGGGTCGATGCCGGAACGGTGGAGGTAAGCATGCCGGGCGGCACGGCTCCGGTGCGTCTGATCGAGCATGAGGGTCAGCTGCGGCAGGTCCAGTTGTTCGGTCAGGCGCACATTCAGCGCTGACGCCTGCTGCCTTTGCCTAAGGCAGCACAGCGCTTTTTTGCGATCGACATCCCGATGCATGTTAAATTGCCACTATCTGGATTGCATCCGCCATGCGCTTGTCTATGCTTTGTACAATCTTCGCAGGCCCGTGAAACCAGATGGTGCGCAGCTTGCGTCAATCCTCGACCAAGGACGTCAGACGCCGAATATGGATATTCACGTTGATGCTGCAAACTCGGGACCGCTGATCGTTTCGATCGTCATCAACCGACCGATATCCAGCCGTTCAAGCCGTCACGAATCGTTCTACTCTGCCCTTTTCAGTCACTTCTTCCACTGTGTGTCGTCCTGTCATGCCATACCGCCGTGACTCAGGCACGTGCCTCTCAGGTCGACTTTCGTATCAGCCAATCATGGAAGACGGTCGCGTTGACCGGGTTTTCGCAATTATTGAGGTAGGTGGCACATGTTCAATTCATTCCGCAAAGCCGTCGAAGCCGAGTTGCTGGTAGCCACCGCCGCGCTGTGTCAGTCGAAGGCCAAGCTGGCGGCGATCAGTCATTCCATGGCGATGATCGAATTCACGCCTGAGGGGATCATTCTCGACGCCAATGAGAACTTCTGCCTGACCATGGGCTATCAGCCAGACGAGCTGGTAGGCAAGCATCACCGGATTTTCTGCGAAAAGGCTTTTAGCGCCAGTGATGCCTACGGCAAATTGTGGCGTGACCTGGCCCGCGGCGAACCGCTGTGCGGCACGTTCATGCGTGTGGACAAATCCGGTCGCGAGATATGGCTGGAAGCCAGTTACATGCCGGTGTATGACACCGATGGCAGGGTCCAGAGCGTGATCAAGGTCGCCGCAGACATTACCGAGCGCGCGCACAAGGATCATGAAAACCAGAGCATGATCTGCGCCATCAGCCGCTCCATGGCAATGATCGAGTTTTCGCCGGATGGCCGCGTCATCACGGCCAACGAAAACTTCCTCAATACCATGCATTACTCGCTTGCCGAGGTCGTGGGCCAGCACCACAGCATGTTCTGCACCCAAGGCGAGGTAGAGTCCCCGGCCTATAACGCGTTCTGGGCGTCGCTCAATCGCGGCGAATATCACTCCCACCGCTTCGAGCGCGTGAACAAACACGGGCAGACGGTCTACCTGGAAGCCACCTACAACCCGCTATTCGATGCCAAGGGCCGGCTGTACAAAGTGGTGAAATTCGCCAGCGACATCACCGAGCAGGTCACGGTGCAACGCAATGCCGCCACTACCGCGCATGACACTTCGGTGCGTACCGACGCCTGCGCGCAAAAGGGTTCGAGCGTGGTCCAGCAGACGGTCGAGGTGATCGAGCAGATCTCCCACGACCTCAACGAAGCGGCCCGCAGCATTGATGCGGTGAACAAACAGTCGGAAATCATCGCTACCATCGTTCAGACCATTCGCGGGATTGCCGATCAGACCAATCTACTGGCCCTTAACGCCGCGATCGAAGCGGCGCGCGCGGGGGAACACGGACGCGGGTTTGCGGTGGTGGCCGATGAGGTCCGGGGGCTGGCGGCGAGGACCAGCAAGGCGACCATCGAGATCGTCGACGTGGTGCGGCAAAACAACGAACTGGCCAAAAGTGCGGTGTCGAGCATGCAATCGAGTCTGAGTCGAACGGGTACCGGGGTGGAACTGGCCAATGAGGCCGGGGAAGTGATTCGGGAGATTCAGCAAGGCTCGCGGCATGTGGTGGATGCGATCAGCCAGTTCAATTCGACGTTGCGATTGGACTAAAGCGGCAGCTGGGCTTTCAGTGTAAGAACCGGCTTGCTGGCGAATACGGTGGGTCACACAACTCTTCTACAACTGACCCACCGCGGTCGCTGGCATCGTAACCTCCTACGTCTCCCAAGAGGTTGCGCCGTTGCATCGATCTGCGCCGACAGATCAATCCGTGACGGAACGCCGACTACTCGCCGATATCCTCATTCCACAGCTCAGGCTTGGCGGCAATGAACTGTTTCATCAACCCGATGCAGGTCGCGTTGTGCACCACATCCACCTGTACGCCCCGCGAGCGCAGCAGTGCTTCTTCCCCCATGAACGTCTCGTTCTCGCCAACGATCACCTTGCGAACCCCATACAGAAGGATCGCCCCGCTGCACATCGCGCAGGGTGACAGAGTGGTGTAGAGCGTCGCCTCCCGATAGACCTTGGCGGGTTGGCGGCCGGCGTTTTCGAAAGCGTCCATCTCGCCATGCTTGATCGCGCTGCCTTCCTGAACCCGGCGGTTATGGCCGCGACCAATGATCTTGCCGTCGTGGACGATCACCGAACCGATCGGTATACCGCCTTCATCCAGCCCCTTTTGCGCTTCGTCGATGGCCGCTTGCATGAATGGGTCCATGGTCTACTCCCCCCGTGTAAATCAAAAAGATTGCCGAGCCTCTAGCAGAAGGCCGGAAAGCTCAAGGCTTGGCTTTTTTCAGCGCGTTGTCCAGCGCGGTCGACACATAAACCTTGAGCAGCTCGCTGGAACGGCCTTTCATGTCCATGCCGACATCACGCTGCTTGGCGCGGAATTTGTTGGCAATGTCGGGTGGTGGGTTGCCGATGTCGAGTGCCGTCAGCTCTTCCGGCGTGAAGGACGCCGCATAGGCGGCGGCGAGATTGCGATCCCACTCCTGCTGGTATTGCGGCTGCAGATATTGCAACTCGTCCTGAACGATTTCCTGAGCCTTGGTGCGTCCCACCGTTTCGACGAGGGTGGTGAAGGTCACAGTGCGCGATGCCACTTGATAACCCAGCCAGCCGAGGCTCTCGCCCAGATGCCGGTCCTGAACGAACGCCAGCGCGTTGGGCGAGATTGAAGGGGCGGTCGCCGGTGCGGGCCCCGTTTCGCCCGCCAGCGCCAGACCCGGCACTTCCAGCAACACCCCAAACAACAGCCCGGCGACCGTATTCAGAATCGTCCACGCAGTCGATCTGCCAAATCCCATGTCCTCTCCCCGGCGACTTTTATATATGTGATCAACGCACTGACTGCTCGTGACGCTAGCAGCTGAGCAGCGCTTTGCCAGTGGTCAGGCTCGCGGCGAGGCGCCGTCAACCCTACGTTCAGCATTCAGACCGCGGAATCCGGGCAAGGTTGAGGGGGGATGTGCTGGCAGCGCAGCGGCGAGGTTCGCAGGTAGCAGGTAGCAGGTAGCAGGTAGCAGGTAGCAGAAAAGCATGGAATTGAGACGATCCTCTGTAGGAGCGAATTCATTCGCGAGAGTCCAGTACAGTCGACGCTAATACGTCGCCTGGAAGATCTTTCGCGAATGAATTCGCTCCCACAGATTTTTACCGCAGCGTTCGAAAGAGAATTACAACGCCGCAGTCACCTTCTTGGCGACATCAGCCGGCACCCACGGTGTCCAGATTTCCGGATGATCCTTGAGGAACGTCTTGGCTACGGCATCGGGCTCCAGACGCTTTTCGCTCATTTCGCCCAAGGTCTTGTTCAGTTGATCGATCGGCAGGTCGACCTTTTCAAAAAAATTCACTAGATCCGGATACTGCTTGCGAAACGGATCCGACACACCGATCGCCAGATGCGCGGCCAGCGAGCTGGAGCCGATCGGGTTCGGGTTGTTGGCATCGGCCAGGGTTTTCCACGCGGCCTCGTTGAATGGCGGTTCTTCAAGCTTGATCAGCTTGAAGCGACCCAACAATGGCGTCGGCGACCAGTAATAGAACAACACCGGCTTGCCACGACGGATCGACGAAGCCACTTCCGCGTCCAGCGCGGCGCCCGACCCGGTGCGGAAGTTCACGTAGCTGTCGTTGAGCTTGTAAGCCTTGAGCTTCTGCGTGTTGACGATTTCCGAGGTCCAGCCGGTCGGGCTATTGAGGAAGCGGCCTTTGTCAGGGGACTCCGGATCCTTGAACACGTCTTTGTATTTGGGCAGGTCGGACACCGACTTCAGGTCCGGCGCCAGCGGCTTGATGCCTTTCTCCGGATCACCCTTGATCACGAATTCCGGCACCCACCAGCCTTCGGTCGCGCCTTTGACGATATCGCCCACGCCATGAACCTTGCCCTCGGCTTCGGCCTTGACCCACGCCGGGCTGCGTCCGGCCCATTCTTCGCCGATCACCTGAATGTCGTTCTTGGCCAGCGCCGATTCAAGACTCACCGTACTGCCCGGCAATTTATCGGTCGGGTAGCCGTAGCCTTTCTCGACAATGGTACGCAGGATTTCAGTGATCAGGCTGCCGCTTTCCCAGGTGATATCACCAAAGTGGATGGGCGCGGTCTTGTCCGCGCTGTAAGCAGACTGAGTCATTACCGCCAGCGCCAGCAGCGAGCCGCCCAGCAGGTGTTTGATCGATGTCATTGTTATCTCTCGCAGTATTCGGCTCGGGAATGGAAAGGGCTCAGTAGGGTTTAGCACAGCACACGTTTCATTCCAGACAAGCGCGCAGGCAACAGGTTTCGGCTTTTTCCATGTAGTCGCTGACTGAACGAGAGGAAATGCCCAGGCGGGTGGCGATTTCGGGGTAGGTCAGACCGACGCTGCGCGAGAGCATGAAGGTCGTTTTGACCTTCGGTGGCAGGCGGTTGAGACGGCGATCGATGCGATCCAGGGTCTGCAGGGTGGCGGCCAGGTTTTCCGGGGACGGCGTGTGGGCGTCCTCTTCGAATATCAGACCGTCCAGATAATTCCGCTCCAGATCGCGGCGGCGCCAGCGTTGGTAGATCAGCCGTTGAGCGATGGTTGTCAGCAGTGCCCGAGGCTCACGAATCGGCACTACGTTGGGCGCGGCCAGCAGTTGCAGAAAGGTTTCGCAGGCAATGTCTTCGGCGCTTTCCGGCCCGTCCAGATGACGCTGCAAGCGGTCGCACAACCAACCGTAATGGCGCTGAAAAAGTTCGCTGAGGTATTGGCGATGGGACAGATCGACGCCAGACATAAGACTTCCCTTGGCTGAATTGTTGTTCTGCCCGGTGGATCGGGTAGAGCCATGCTAGCAAGGGTTTTTATGCATTAATAATATTTAAAGGTGATTTTTATAGACCATAAAAGAATAAATAAAGGCTTTCACGATGACTCTCTATAGCAGCGCGGCTTGCCGGCGACGACGTCTTTGAACCACCGCCGAAGGCATGTCGGGGCTGCTACAGGGTGTTCAGGCCCAGATCTTGAGCCTGGCGCTGATAATCCAGCAGAACCTGATAATCCGCTTCGCTCGCGGGCAACACTTCAGCAATCGCGAGCACTTGCACGACCTCCGGCAAATCCTTCAGCGCTCGATTCATCGTCTGACGTATTCGCTCACCATCCGCACCAACCCGAGTGATATAAGGCAGACACGGCCCATTGGCCGTACGGCCAACCACCTTCACGCCGACAACCTCTTCACTGTGATCCCGCGCCAGATAATCGAAGGTCACGCTGTCGATTGCCGCCAGATCCCCTCGCCCTTCCCTGAGCGCCGCCAGGCTATTGCGATGCCCGCCAGTCAGTGACACCTGCGCAAAGAACTGCCCGCCCCGCTGCAATGGTGCCAGCGCGTGGCGAAACAGATTCATCCCGGAATTCGAATCTTGGGAATTGAGCAAACCATGGCTGCCACGAAAATCCTCAAGCTGCTGACGAGGATCATCGGCCCGCGCCACCAACAGGCTGCAATGGTTGCCATGCGCGCTGTTGGGCAACTGGTAAACCGGGCGTCCGACCACTTGCACCTGGCCGCGCAACAGCGTCATCAGTGGATAGCCACAGGTCTGTGTCAGCAGCAATTGTGGGGAGAGCCACAGTCGTTTGAGGTCCAGCGCCTGCGCATCCAGACGCTCTGCGCCAAGCAGTTCGAGCACGCGGCCGAGCCACAGCTCCTGTGCCTGACGCACCCGCTCGGGCACGACATACATGAGTAATTCAGCGAAACCCTGAGCCATGTGCGGATACCGGACCTAGACGTAAGGATGTTGAGGACTGTCGATGGGGTTGAAACTATGACGACGAAACAGTTCAGCATATCCCGGTAACAGAAAACCACCGCTACGTGCCAGCCATTGTTCTCGACGGTCGCGATAGACCTTTGGAATGTGATACCAGGCCAGCCCCGGCAGGTCGTGATGTACCAAGTGCAGATTCAGATTAAGAAACAGCCAGCGCCAGGGCCACGACGCTTCGTTGATCACAGTGCGCTGATGTGAGTGCTCGGCCGGGCGATGTTCGTAGTAGGAGCGCACCATCGAAATCGCCAGGGCAGGCACGCTGATCAGCAGCACGTAATGCAGGCTCGACAATGCGCTGTATCGCTCGATGAAGAGGAACATCAGCAACAGGAAAAAACCGTGAGTGGCCCACATCGCCCAAGCCTTGCGCTCGCCGCGGAGCAGCCGCGCGGATTCACCGCTGATCAAACTGCCCAGCGCCAACGGTACGCCGAACACCAGACGCCCTGGCGGAGTTTTGTCGAGCCAGCGCAACAGGCGCATTACAGGGCCAGTCCGCTGCCAGTTCAACTGGCTGAGGTAGCGACTTTCCGGGTCCTGGCCAGGAGTGGTCAGGTCTTCATCGCGATGATGCTGCATGTGCGTATCACGATACAGGGTGTACGGATACCAGACCGCGAACGGCGCATAGCCCAGTGCCTTGTTCACCCATAGCCAGCGGGTGGGATGGCCGTGCAGCAGTTCGTGTTGCAGAGACATCCACAGGACAGTCAGCGGAATCATCAACGCGGTGGTCGGCCATATACCCAGTGTCGGGCTGAGCAGCAACAACGCAGGCCACGCGGCATACACACCGATCAGCAACAGCCACGTCGGCCATTCCGTGCGACCCATGAAAATTTCGCGCAGACGGGCGACGTCTTCACGCTGGGCGCTGTCGAGATAATTGGGCATTGCCGCTCCTGCACATGGCTGATACCCGGTTGTGCATTGGCGCCGCAAAATCTTGTAGATCGATTGGTTATCTGCACCAAACCAAATGTGTCATTCGCCTGCCAGCCTCGCATGCTAGCCTCGCCCATCACCTCCTGCCGTTAAAACGGGATGCACATGAAACCGACGCTCATAGCCTTCGCCCTTGCCGCTGTTTTCGGATCGACCGTGGCCATTGCCGCCACCCCTGCCTCCCCTTCCAACATCACCCACGAACAATACGCCACGGTCCTCAAAGGCGACTGGCGCGTGCCGCAGAACGCGGCGCGCGATCAATACCGACACCCCGAGCAAACGCTGCAGTTCTTTGGCGTGCGTAGCGATCAAACCGTCATCGAGATCACCCCCGGCAACGGCTGGTACAGCGAATTGCTGGCACCGCTGCTCAAGGACAAGGGGCATTACGTGGCGGCGATCGTCGATCCTTCGGTGAGTGATTACGCGAAAAAATCCGCCGACAGCCTCAAGCAGAAATACGCTGCCGACCCTGCGCACTACGGCAAAGTCGAGGTCATCGGGTATACACCCGATGCGCCTGTCTTCGGCAAGCCCGGCTCTGCCGACACGGTTCTGACCTTTCGCAACGTGCACAACTGGGTCGACGCGGGCAACGAAGCGGCGACGTTCAAAGCGTTCTTTGACGTGCTGAAGCCGGGCGGAACGCTGGGGGTGGTCGATCACCGAGCCAAGCCGGGGACCACGGCCAAGGACAACGAGAAAAACGGCTACCTGCCCACCGATTACGTGGTGAAACTGGCGCAGACGGCGGGCTTCGAGCTGGCGGGTGAAAGCGAAGTAAATGCGAATTCCAAGGACACCAAGGACTACCCCGACGGCGTCTGGACCCTACCGCCCGCGCTGGTGAAGGGCGAGCAGGACAAGGCGAAATATCTGGAGATTGGCGAATCGGACCGGATGACGTTGCGGTTTATCAAGCCGGCTGAATAACTCCACCAAGCATCAGCCAAACGTGGAACCCTGTAGAAGCTGCTGGCACCGCCGAACTTGTAGGAGCCGGCTTGCTGGCGAATGCGGTAGGTCAGTCACCGGTTCAGTCGCTGACACTCCGCATTCGCCAACAAGCCAGCCCCCTAACAGTTTGATCGCCTTCAATTCATGCTCAGCCTTCAATCATCCGCATTCGGGTCCATGTCCGGGAACAACACTTCGGTGAACCCGAAACGGGTGAAATCCTTGATGCGAGAAGGGTAAAGCCGCCCGATCAAGTGGTCGCACTCATGCTGCACCACACGCGCGTGAAAACCCCGAGCCACGCGCTGGATACGATTGCCGTCGGGGTCGAAGCCTTCGTAGCGGATGTGCTCATAACGCTCCACCACCCCACGCAAACCCGGCACTGACAGGCAGCCTTCCCAGCCTTCTTCCACAGTCGGTTCGAGCGGCGTGATCAGCGGGTTGAGCAGAATGGTCGGCGGCACGGCTTCGGCATCGGGATAGCGCTCGCTCCGCTCGAAACCGAAGATCACCAATTGCAGATCGACGCCGATCTGCGGCGCGGCCAGTCCCACGCCACCTACGCTACGCATGGTTTCGAACATGTCGTCGATCAGGGTTTTCAGCTCGTTGGAGCCGAACATCGATTCGGGCACGGGCGGCGCGATACGCAACAGACGCTCGTCACCCATTTTCAGGATTTCACGAATCATGGAAGAACCTTTGGCAAGGGCGGATGCGCCATACAGATGCGCATCCTGCCACAAGGCTTATCAGGGTTTGTCGGTTTTGAGCACTTGCAGCGGTTGCTCATAGTCATGGTCATGGTCATGACTGTGATCACGGCCCAGCCCCGAGACATGCTGCTTTTCATGAGCAGTCTCGGGATCAGCATTTTCACCACCGTCGCCTGGGACTTTCTCGCCCTTTTCCTTGCCTTCCTGGGACATGTGCTCGATCACCGCATTCATCTCCGCACCCAGCAGCAGCACCGAGGAGGAAATGTAGAAATACAGCAGCAGCACGATGATCGCGCCGATGCTGCCGTACATGGCGTCGTAATTGGCGAAGGTCTTCACGTAATACGCGAATCCCAGGGAAGCGAGAATCCAGACCACAACCGCCAGCACCGAGCCAGGCGAGATGAAGCGGAACTCCTGCTTAACGTCGGGCATGACGTAGTACATCATCGCGACCGAAACCATCAGCAGCAGGATGATCAGCGGCCAGCGCAGGATAGTCCACAGGGTGACGATGAAGTCCTCCATGCCGATCTGTCCAGCCAGCCAGTTCATGACTTGAGGCCCCGTCACCATGAGCGCCGCAGCCGCCAGCAACATCCCGGCAAAGCCAATGGTATACAGCACCGACAATGGCAGACGCTTCCACGCCGGGCGCTCTTCGACGACGTCATAAGCAGCGTTCATCGCACTCATCATCAGCCGCACACCCGCCGAAGCACTCCACAGGGCAATGACGATACCAACCGAGAGCAAACCGCCCTTGGACTCCTGCAACTGATCGATTACCGGGTTGACCTGATCCAGCGCTTGCGGAGGCAACACCAGTTCAGACTGCAGGCGCAGCCAACTGAAGAAATCGGGCAGATGCAAAAAGCCGATCAGGGCGATCAGGAACAGCAAAAACGGGAACAGCGAAAACAGCATCTGGTAAGCCAGTGCAGAGGCGTACGTCGACATCTCGTCATCGAGAAACTCTTTGACCGTTCTGACCAACACCGTCGTTACACGTAGCCGGCGCAAATCCGGGAATATCATGGCGTCTCCTTTCGCGACGTAGACGTATCTAACACACATTTACCTATACGAGCGGGCAAACGCTTTGAAATTCCGTATGCCCTTCACAGCGGGCGGCTTTTTACATCCAGTTAAGCACTTTTGCCACGTCCAATACGTTTCAACGTATCTTCGGCCGGACACGATAACGGCCATCAAGGGATGGCCGCTATGGAGTGTTCTTCACATCGCTTGAGGTTTCTACACCCTAAGCGCGCAGGCCGTCAGGCCTTGTCGACGCCTTTTTTCAGCGCGTCCTTGGTTTTGCCGACCGCTTGTTGCGTTTCACCTTTGACTTCCTGCGCCTTGCCTTCCGCGCGCAATTTGTCGTTATCAGTGGCCTTGCCGACGCCTTGCTTGACGTTACCGGCTGCTTCGTTGGCCATGCCTTTGACTTTATCGCCAGTGCTGCTCATCGTTGTTTCTCCTCGGTAAGAATCAGGTGTCGTAACCTCGACATAGGGGTTGACCGGACCCCGTTCTCGAGAGTTTCAAATATTTTCCGGGCGGCTTTTCGTAGCTGTAACCGCACTTTTCATCGCGCGCATCAGTTTTGACTTTATGTTTGCCCGGCAACCCAGGAGAATGCGCGGCCGAACCGGGCCGTGCCTATCGCGCAATGTCAGCGGATACATACCCAGGCTCACGAGACAGAGATCCACAGGAACGTTATGAAACTCGACAAGCAGCAGGCCATCGCGCGCCGCAATGAGCAACTGGGTGGCGCCGTACTGGGCACCAACAACACCCATTTCGCCGTACTGGATCCCAAGCGCAATATCTGGTGGTTCGATCTTCCGGTAGCCCGTCTTGCCGTCGGCCAGTACGAATGGCTGCACCTGCTGCTGCACACGCCGAGCACCGATGAGCTGATTCACCTCAAAGTCACCACCAGATTCCTGCGCGAGCACAAGGAAGGCGTGGTGATTCGCAACGAAGGCAAACGCAAGTCCACCGTCAGCCTGGAGCTGTCGGCGGACAAGGATTCGTATCTCAAGGACATGCGTCCGAATGGGGCGAATCTGAGTTTTGTGGGGTTCGTGCAGAGATAGCCGCCACAGCGTCTGCGGCAGCGCACTCGCCCGCGATCGCGATAGGGTTTGCCGGTCAGCAGCTACGGCCCAGACAAACCACCATCGCGGACAAGCGCGCGTCTACAAGGATTCTTCGCCTGCTACATGTGACGCAAACACACGTTGCTTCCGCTCAATCAGACGCGCATGCGGTTCGCATCAGACCAGTTCGATACGATCAGCGTGAATCACGATCTGGCCCTGCTTGTACAACGCGCCGATGGCCTTCTTGAAGTTGCCCTTGCTGACGCCGAACAAGTTGCTGATGACCGCCGGGTCGCTCTTGTCGCTGACCGGCAGCACGCCGTTGTTCTGGCGCAGTTTGTCGAGGATCTTGGCGTTTAGGCTGCTGGCCAGCTGTTCGCCTACCGGTTGCAGGCTCAGGCTGATGTTGCCGTCGTTGCGCACTTCCTTGATGAAGCCTTTTTCCTGTTTGCCCGAACGCAGGAACTTGAACACTTCGTTCTTGTGAATCAAGCCCCAATGCTTGTTGTTGATGATCGCCTTGAAGCCCATTGCGGTTTCTTCGGCAACCAACAGGTCCACTTCCTGGCCGACTGAATAGTTGGCAGGGACCTTGTCCAGGTAGCGGTCCAGGCGCGTGGTGGCGGTAATGCGGCGACTGTGCTTGTCGAGGTAGACATGCACCACGCAGTAGTCACCGGCCTTCAGCGGACGCTTTTCCTCGGAGTAAGGCAGCAGCAGATCCTTGGGCAGGCCCCAGTCCAAAAAGATACCGATGCTGTTGACCTCAACCACCTTCAGACTGGCAAACTCACCGACCTGAACTTTCGGTTTTTCAGTAGTGGCGATCAACTTGTCATCGCTGTCCAGATAAATAAAGACGTTCAACCAGTCTTCGTCTTCGCTGGGAATATCTTTTGGAATATATCGATTGGGCAGCAATATTTCGCCGTCCTGCGCACCGTCAAGATATAAACCGAAGTTAGTGTGTTTCACCACTTGCAAACTGTTGTAACGCCCGACTAAAGCCATGTCCAAATACCCTCATTGCGTGGGCGGCATTCTACCCGAGTTTGCGCCGCCCTTGCCGGGTCATGCATGGCGCTTTTGCAGAACCGCTTCGGAAGCCTTGAAATTCAGGGTTTTGGCGACGACACGCTGTCGGACGCGACCAAGACCCAGGCCATTCGTCAGGTCAGAGGGAGCGCTGCGAGCAGACACTACAGCTGAATTGCGGACGAAATCCCTTCAGGACTTGGCAATTAAAACAGGCATTTACCCGATATTTGGGCGAAATGCTTTGCGTCGCAAGGATTAATCGGTCTACGGTGCGCGCCGATAATTACCAAGCAATTTCCGACGCGTTCCGATAAGATGGCCGGCCGTATTAATTTTATATAGGTTAATTGCAGCCATGCGCGTAAAAGCATCCAACTCGAAAGCCAAACCAGCTCCAGCCGTTGAGACCAGCGATTCGATCAACGCACAAATTGCAGCTTTCCTGAAATCCGGCGGCGAGATCCAGCAGATCGCCAAAGGCGTGAGCGGCCAGACCTTCGGCGCCTCGAAACAAATCTCCCTCGGCAAAAAGTAAATTTTTCCCCGCCTACGCGGTCGACATCCAGGCGCTTTGATCGCAAAGCGCCAGGTCCATCGCTTCCCCGCTTCAACAAAGCTCTGCTTTACTGTCTCGACATAGCCCGCTCGTCCTGAACTGGCTGCCGTACGCGACAGACCGGACGATGCCCTGAATTACCAGACGTCTCTGCGGAAACCCGATATGAACAAATGGATGTTTTTCGGCGCCCTGCTCTGCCTTGGCCTGGGTGGTTGTGCGACACACGGTTGTGACACCTCGTCCGTCGGCAGCCGCTGCCGAACCGATTACCTGCTCTATCAGAACGACATGCTGCAGGCCAAGTGGATCATCAACGAACGTCGTCAGGATAACTACGAGCTGGCCAGCGCCCTGCTCAACCGGGCGGCGAACCATGACCAGACCGGCGAAGCCGAGTTTTATCAGGCTGTTCTGTTGCTGCGGTTGAACGCTGAAGGCTCCAGGGTCAATGACCTGCTGCAGGAATCAGCCGACCGCAAATATCCATTGGCCATCGCCTTGCTCGCGCAATTGTCGGGCTCGGTGGACCAGGAAAAGGCCCGCGCATACCGTACGAAATACGAAGAACTGGATGTCGCCAAGAGCGGTTACCCGTCGTTTCCTCAGGCGCTGATAGTCGTCAACGGGCTAATTTCAACGACCAATTGATTGGAAGTTCATTTTTTCTGGCATGAATCGACCAACGGTCGATTCATGCCGGCATTCGCCGGTATCCTTGCGAGGCTCTAGCTCGCGGTTCCTATCGAGCCAATCGGCATTTCGATACGACACCTTCGATCCACTCCTCTGAATCTGAAAGGAGTGAAGCATGCCTTATGCTCGCTGTTTTACACGCTGGACCGGCGCGCTGCTGACCGGTGCTATGTTGGTGCACCATTCCGCCAGCGCCCAGGTACTGGAGCGGGAATTGGGGGACTTCAGCCTCAAAGTCGGTACAACGCCGAGCCGTACAATGGCCCAGGGCTTGGTGACGCCAAGCAGTGGCGATGCGAACTTCCACGGCGGGCTGGACCTGACCCACGAGAGCGGATTCTATTTCGGACAATGGTCCCCCAGCGCCGGGATCGTGCCGGATACGACCCTTGAGGTTGATTCCTACCTGGGTTTCAAAAAGCCGTTCGACAAGACGCTTGGCTATGAGCTGGGTGTCATCCGCTATAGCTACCCCAACACCAGCCAGATCGACAGCCATGAGCTGTATGCCGGTTTTCGTATCTTCGACAGCCGCATCGGCACGGCGGTCAGCACAGACGCTGGACGTCAGGACAGTACGCTGTTCCTCGATCTTGGCGGTCTCAGCGGGCTCGTTCCATTAGGCCTGGACCTGCGCATGCAGTACGGCAATCATCAACTCGACGCGCCGGCCATGATTGACGGCGGCGGTATGGTCAGCGCCTACAACGACTGGTCATTCAATATCTCGCGTCCTTGGCTGGGCATGGACATGAACCTGATGTACAGCGGTTCGAGCCTGACCGGCGCCGATTGCAGCGCCTACAGCGGGCACAATACCCAGTGCGAAAGCGCCGTGACACTGAAGATCGTGCGCTCGTTTTTCTGATTGGCTGAACCGCCTTGCCCTGCCTCGCTCTATAACTGGGAGACGAACCGGCAAGGAGCTGTCATGGGTATTGTGTCGAGGGCCTGTATTTCGCTGTGGCTGGGCCTGGCGTTGCTGGCGGGTTGCAGCCAGATTGGTCTGACTTACCGGCATCTTGATCTGATCATCCCCTGGTCGCTCAGCGACTATCTGGACATGAATGCCTCCCAGAAAGACTGGCTCGACGACCGTCTCAAGGAGCATCTGACCTGGCATTGCACTACGCAGATCCCCGGCTATCTCGACTGGCTGGACCGTCTGCAGCGCATGGTCGAAACCAATCAGGTCAACGAAACCCAGCTCAAGGCGCGCACCGCAGAGGCTCGTCAGGCCATCTCGACCATCTCCCGGGAAATCACCCCGTCTGCGGTCCAATTGCTGCGCCAGCTGAATGATCAGCAGGTCGCCGAGATGGAGGCTGCATTCGCCAAGGACATGGGCAAACATGAGTCGGAATTCGTCGATCAGCCACTGGATCAGCAGATCAGGGACCGCGCGCAACGCATGGAAAAGCGCCTGAATCCGTGGATCGGCAAGCTCAGCCCGGTGCAGAAAGACCGCGTGATGCAATGGTCAACGTCGCTGGGCGAGCAGAATCGCTTGTGGATCGATAACCGCGCGCACTGGCAGTCGCTGTTGCTGACTGCCGTCAAACAACGACAGGCGCCGGATTTCGATCAGAAGATTGCGAAATTGTTGCAGGACCGCGAGACATTCTGGACCGCGGAATACCGCGAGGCTTACGACCATACCGAACAGGCGGCGATTTCGCTGATCACCGACTTGATGGCGCAGAGTTCACCTGAGCAGCGGCAAAAGTTGTTGGAGAAAATCGCTGATGTGCGTCAGGACTTTACCAATCTGAGCTGCTTGAAAGGGGTGAAGAAGAGTTCTTAAGTTCCAACAGCCGAAAAATCCAGCGTCGAACGCAAACCATCGTAGGAACCGGCTTGCTGGCGAACGCTGTAAGTGAGACCCATCATCGTTGACTGATTCTCCGATTCACCCGCAAGCCGGCTCCTACAATTCAGATCGCGCCCGGCGCCACCTGCGCCTTGGACGACAACTTATCGAAGGCGTCCGGGTCCAGGGCATCAGCCTGCTCGTCGAGCGCCTGGCGTGGAGGAGCATTACCGGGAATGCTGCTGTCGATCATCGCCAACAGGCTCGACCCGCGCGGGGTCAGAATGAAGTTCTCGCCATTGCCACCCTCTTCCTCAGGTCGTGACTCGATGAAACCGCGCTTTAACAACAGCGCCTCAAGATCGGCAGCCTGCATTTTCAACGCATCGAGATTGCCAGCGCTTTCACCATCGGCCGCTTTGGCAGCGGCGTGTTCCTCAGCGTATTTGCGTGGAGTAAAGGGTTTATCGGCGCTGTTCTGTACTTCATGCAGCAGACGCTCGATCAGGTCCCAATCATATTTGTCCGACATATTCCTACCTCCAGCAGCGGGGCGAAGTTGGGATTGCGACCCGCGACGTCCGGTCGTCGGGCCTGGTGCTCAAGAGTTGTGACCGGCCTTGCCTCCAGCCGTTCAGCTTGCGGGCCCAGCGGTCAGATGCTGAACTTTTGCCAGAACCGCGCCCTCCATTTCAGTAAGCCCGCAATGGATACAGAGGCAACCATGAAAACCCTAATGAGCATCACTGCCGCGTTGACGCTGCTCGCGGCTGCACCGGTCTGGGCTTGCACGCCAGAAGAAGCCGAGGCCAAACGGGAACAGCTCGCCCAGGAGGTGCAGAAACTTACGCAGCAGAATCCGGCCAAGGCCAAGGAATTGAATCAAGAGATAAAGGACATGCAGCTGGAAACCGCCTCCAAGGACTTGCCGGACAAATGCCAGTTGATCGATCAGCGGATGAAGGAGATGGATGAGGCGGCGAAGAAAGCGGATAGCTGAATGCTGAATGCTGGATGATCGGACGGCATTGGCAGAATGAACGCAACGCCACTGTGGGGGTGAGCTTGCTTAAGAATGAGCCGGGGCATACACGCGGCTAGCACGCTGAATGCAGATCCACTGTGGGAGCTAATTCATTCGCGATAGATCAGTGCAGTCGATGGAGATTTATCGCCTGACAGTCCACCTCGCGAATGAATTCGCTCCCACAGAACTCCGATGACACAAAAGGTTTTCGGTCACGCATCGAGATCAGTGCATGACCGGATGATCACTCAGAAACCGGAGGCCGCGTCACGCGCTTCTTCAGCGGCGCCAGACCATCCTGGCTCACCAGCGACTCGGCCTTCGGACGGTTCACGGTCTTGCGCTTGGTCGGGCCTTTGGCAGCGGTCTTCTTCTTGTCAGTGCCCTTGGCGTCGGTCTTTTTCTTCTTCACGCCCACAGCCTTGCCCGAAGCCTTGACCTTCTTCGGCCCGGTGTAGCTGCCCTTCACTTCCTTAATGGTGCGGCGTTCGAACTTCTGTTTCAGATACCGCTCGATGCTCGACATCAGGTTCCAATCACCGTGGGTGATCAGCGAGATCGCCAAGCCCTCGGCACCAGCACGGCCCGTGCGACCGATGCGGTGAACGTAATCGTCGCCGGTACGCGGCATGTCGAAGTTGATAACCATGTCCAGGCCGTCGACGTCCAGACCACGAGCCGCGACGTCGGTCGCCACCAGGATCTTAACCCCACCCTGCTTCAAACGATCGATCGCCAGTTTGCGATCCTTCTGATCTTTGTCGCCATGCAACACGAACGTTTTGTATTCCAGCGCAACCAGGCGGCCATAAATACGGTCGGCCATGGCCCGGGTGTTGGTGAAGATAATCGCTTTCTGATAAGTCTCGTTGGCCAGCAGCCAATGCAGAACCTGCTCTTTGTGCACGTTATGGTCAGCAGTGATGATCTGTTGACGGGTGCCCTCGGCCAGCTCGCTGACGCTGTTGACCTGGAGGTGTTGTGGATCTTTCAGCACCTTGCCGATCATCTCGCGCAGGCCCGAACCACCGGTTGTGGCCGAGAACAGCATGGTCTGCTGGCGATTGGCGCACTCGTTCGCCAGACGCTCTACATCCTCGGCAAAACCCATGTCGAGCATGCGGTCGGCTTCGTCGAGCACCAGCAATTCAACATGCTTTAGGTCCAGGTTGCCGGCGTTCAGTTGCTCCAGCAGGCGGCCCGGGGTACCGATCAGGATGTCCGGCACCTTGCGCAGCATGGCGGCTTGAACCTTGAAATCCTCACCACCCGTAATCAGGCCGGCCTTGATGAAGGTGAACTGGGAAAAGCGCTCGACTTCCTTGAGGGTCTGCTGCGCCAGTTCGCGGGTCGGCAGCAGGATCAGCGCACGAATATCGACGCGAACCTTGGCCGGGCCGATCAGGCGATTGAGCATTGGCAGTACGAAAGCGGCTGTCTTGCCGCTGCCGGTTTGCGCCGTCACCCGCAGATCGCGTCCTTCCAGCGCCAGCGGAATGGCCGCTGTTTGCACAGGCGTAGGCTCGACGAAATTGAGTTCGGCCACGGCTTTGAGCAGGCGTTCGTGCAGGGCGAATTGGGAGAACACGGGTGTTACCTCGGCGGAATACAAAAAAACAGTCGCATAGGTTACCGGTTTAAGGCGCATTCGCCGAGTTTCTTTACCTCAAAGCACCTATTTTGTTACTGGATTTACCCGTTACTGCCGCGAGCATCCTCACAGTGCTCTAATCGCGCCCCGTTTTTTCTTCAGGAGATCTTGAGTTCATGGACACCTCATCCCTCTGGCTGCGCGTGCAGGAAATCTGGGACCTGCTCGAACACCAGCCAGTGCTACGCGCCACCCTGGGTTTGCTGATGCTGCTGGTCGCTGCGCTCGCACTTGGCCGTCTGGTGCGTTTCGTCATTCTGTACGTCATCAAGGCCCTTGGCCGTCAGCCGGCGCTGTTCTGGCTCAATGATTGTCTGCACAACAAGGTTTTTCACCGACTGGCGCAAGTCACACCGTCGCTGGTAATCCAGTTCGGGCTCAATCTGGTGCCCGACCTGAGCTCCACCGCCACTCATGTGCTGGGCAACGTCGCGCTGGCGTTCACCATCCTGTTCATGATGCTCACCATCGGTGCCCTGCTCAACGCCATGCTGGACATCTACGCGCGCACCGAACACGCCCGCACCCGCTCGATCAAGGGCTACGTGCAGCTCGCGAAAATGATTCTCTACGTATTCGCCGGCATCATCATCGTCGCCACGCTGATCGACCGTTCGCCGCTGTTGCTACTGTCGGGGCTGGGCGCGATGTCGGCGGTAATTCTGTTGGTGTACAAGGACACGCTGCTGTCGTTCGTCGCCAGCGTGCAGCTGACCAGCAACGACATGTTGCGGGTCGGCGACTGGATCGAAATGCCGCAGGTGGGCGCTGACGGCGATGTAGTGGACATCACATTGCACACGGTCAAGGTGCAGAACTTCGACAAGACCCTCGTTTCCATACCCACCTGGCGCCTGATGTCCGAGTCGTTCAAAAACTGGCGCGGCATGCAGCAGGCAGGAGGTCGCCGTATCAAACGCAGCCTGTTTATCGATGCCAGCGGCGTACGGTTCGTCGTCGATGCCGAGGAGCAGAAACTGACCCAAGTGCGCCTGCTGACCGATTATCTGGGGCGCAAGAAAGCCGAACTCAAAGCCTGGAACGAAGCCCAGGGTAACGTCGCCGAGCTGTCAGCCAACCGCCGTCGCATCACCAACCTCGGCACCTTCCGCGCCTACGCGCTGGCGTACCTGAAAAGCCATCCGGATATTCATCCAGACATGACCTGCATGGTCCGCCAGATGGAGGCCACGGCACAGGGCGTGCCGCTGGAAATCTACTGCTTCACCCGCACCACCAGTTGGGCCGATTACGAACGGATTCAGGGAGATATTTTCGATTACCTGCTGGCGGTGTTGCCGGAGTTCGGTTTGAGCCTGTATCAGCAGCCGAGTGGGTCGGATATGCGGGTGGGGTTGGGGATCAGGTGAATGGGAAAGTCAGATTTGGGAAAGTCAGTCCCCAAGGACGCTCCGAGGTACCGCCGCCTCGCGCCCAGCTACGTCAGGCATCGGATGATGCCGGAAGATTCGTTGGGGCACAGACGGCAACGGCAAGCGTGGTGCGGTGAGGGTGATCTACACGGCTCAGCTTGCCAACGACGCATTAGTGGTGCCGCTCATTTACGGCAAAGGCGCCATTGAAAATATCCCTGCGCACGTTCTGCGCAAGATAGCCAAGGAATTCAACTATGCCCCTGATAATTGCGCCGCCGCAATTTTTTCATCAAACAAAAAGCCCGGCATTTGCCGGGCTTTTTGTCTTCAGTACAGCGTTGCGCCAATCAGTAGCGCTGATAGTTCGAACCGAACTCTTTGCGGTTGTCGGCAACGACCACGGTGCTGGGAGCCTTGCTGCCAAAGGGTTTCACTGCATCTTTGCTGGCGACCTTGCTGTCCAGAACAGTTGCGCTAGAAGTATCTACCATTGCGCGCTGATAAGTTTTCTCAGGGCTGGCAAATGCGGAACCTGCTGCCAGGATCGAAAGTGCAAAGCCAAATGCGATGGATTTTTTCATGGTATGGATCTCCGGTAATTGCGTGACAAGTTGGGTTTGATTTAGTGGGTAAGTCATTTCGTTGGGGCCAATCTATTGGGTTGCGCCGCTCATGAAAAACCACGCCTGGAGATATCAAACATCAACTGCAGTGATGTCGTAGACCGTAGCGTCTAGTTCAACTATTTCGGGGAATCGTCGGAGTTTTTTTCGCATCCGCTTACCCGATTTTTGAGGTGGTGGACTGCATAGGGACCATTGCGGGTATTAGCGCTGAGCCGTTCTGATCCAACGAATCGCGGGCAAGCGCGCTTGCAGGGGACGAGAACAAATGGGGTTCGCAGGTTAGCGGTGACAAACGTCAGGCATTAAAAAACCCGATGACCCGCCGCTATCAGAGGGGTCTATCGGGCGATGCACTCAGGAGCATTCAAGTGCCAGAGGAGTTTCGATGAACGCGAGCATGGTCGCGCGCAGGCATTAACTGACGATTAAATCTCCCGCGATCAGGCCTGCGAATGTGGGTCTAAATGCAGCCGAGTAGAGGTTAAGCCTGGCGAGATCGATCAAAAAGCGTAAAAAAATGCTACTAAATATCTAATAATTTGTTTCTTAAATGGAAGAGCACTAGGCTCTTCCTTCAGAAGCTCATAGCTCATTGTGGGTCGCAGCTCAGCTTGATTCGGAGTTTGATGATCTCGCGGCTGAATTTGACGGTGATGTTGCTGCTGGTTTTCGGCGCGATCTGCACCCGACGTGTGCGCGGCGCTTCCGGGCCGTTGCTGAACACCGCAACGCACTTGGCCGGGACATCGCCGTAGTTGTTCACGGTGATATTGCCGATGTCGTAAGCGGTGTCGTGGCTGTTGTAGTCAATCTGCACGCCGTTGATGTGTTTCTCCACATCGATAGGGTAGGCAAAAGCGCTCAAGGGCAACATCGTCAGCAGCACACAACAGAATCTTTTCATGCGATCTCCAAACCAGGATGTGTAAAACGTCGCGAGCGAAAATGAGGCAAGGCAAAAATAGGCGAAAAGCGGCCGGGGTCGCGTCCGACTCTGGGTGTTCTATATGAGCATTTTTGCCTGTTTTTAACGCAGCATCATCGATGCGCAGCAGTTTTTACGCAACTTGCAGCGGGGACCGCCCAGCTTAGGACTAAAGGAGCGAAAGATGAAAGCGCCCCGCGTGACCCTTGATCAATGGCGCACTCTGCAGGCCGTGGTCGATCAGGGTGGCTTCGCCCAAGCCGCCGAAGCGCTGCACCGTTCGCAGTCTTCGGTGAGCTATACCGTGGCCAGAATGCAGGATCAGCTCGGCGTGCCATTGCTGCGCATCGACGGTCGCAAAGCCGTACTGACCGAAGCTGGCGAGGTGTTGTTGCGCCGTTCGCGGCAACTGGTGAAGAACGCCAGTCAGC
Organism: Pseudomonas sp.; assembly: GCF_050739935.1. Lineage (GTDB taxonomy): Bacteria > Pseudomonadota > Gammaproteobacteria > Pseudomonadales > Pseudomonadaceae > Aquipseudomonas. The sequence continues at coordinate 64,694 of NZ_JBOICF010000059.1, forward strand.
TGGAGGATCTCGCCCACCACATGGAGCAAGGCTGGGAGGCCGAGGTGCGGCTGGTGGTCGACGCCGCCTACCCCAACGCCCGACTGGTCCGCGCACTGACCGCGTTCATGCCGCAGAGCCGCGGCTGTCGCGTGCGGTTGCGTGAGGAAGTGTTGTCCGGCGTCGAAGAGGTCTTGCTTGAGGGCGTGGCGGATCTTGCCATCAGCGGCTTCAATATTCCCGGTTACCTGGGCACCGAAATGAGTAACGTGGAATTCGTCGCCGTTGCGCACCCCGGGCACGCATTGCATCAGATGCACCGCGAGTTGACCTTTCAGGATCTGGAAAGCCAGCTGCAGGTCGTGATCCGCGACTCCGGCCGCAACCAGCCTCGCGACGTCGGCTGGCTGGGTGCAGAACAGCGCTGGACCGTGGGCAGCCTGGCGACCGCCGCCAAGTTCGTCAGCAGTGGTTTGGGCTTTGCCTGGTTGCCACGGCATCTGATCGAACGCGAGCTGAAAGACGGGGTGCTCAAGGTGCTGCCACTGGACAAGGGCGGCAGCCGCAACCCGACGTTCTATCTTTACGCCAGCAAGGACAAACCGCTGGGACCTGCGACGCAGATTCTCATCGAATTGATCCAGTCCTTCGATACCGCGCCGCTGGATGTGCCGTTTGCGGCGCCGCAGATGGCGGTTTGAACAAGTATCTGTGTGCCACCAGCATTCCTGACCCGGCACACGTACTTCTGTAGGGGGCCGGCATGCCGGCGGAAATGACCCACCGCAATTTCCGGCAAGCCGGCTGCTGTAGACCGTGTACACCCAACGGCTATTAACCCGCCGCTGTCAAAATCCCCGCAAACGTGCTTCCCTTGTCGCCTGTTTCTGCAGTCGAAAATCACTTTTCAGGACCTCCTCCTCATGCTGAAAAAAATCGCCCTCTCTGCCGCCGCCGTGCTGTTCGCTTCCAACCTGATGGCCGCCCCTGCGCCTCATGTTGTACTGGACACCAGCCTTGGCCAGATCGAAATCGAACTGAATCAGGAAAAGGCGCCGGTCAGTACCGCAAACTTCCTCGGGTACGTGGACAGCAACTTCTACACCAACACCATCTTCCATCGCGTAATCCCGGGCTTCATGGTTCAGGGCGGTGGTTTCACAGCGCAAATGATGCAGAAGCAGACCAAGGATCCGATCAAGAACGAAGCGGACAACGGCCTGCATAACGTTCGCGGGACCATCGCCATGGCGCGCACTTCCGATGTTAATTCGGCCACCAGCCAGTTCTTCATCAACGTCAAGGACAACGAGATGCTGGATCACGGCGTTCGTGACTTCGGTTACGCGGTGTTCGGCAAGGTAGTCAAGGGCATGGACGTGGTGGACACCATCGTCAACTCTCAGGCCGGCAACAAGGGCGGCATGCAAAACGTCCCGCTGGACCCGATTCTGATCAAGTCCGCCAAGCGTGTGAACTGACCTCGTCAGCTGTACGAAAGCCGGGCTCTTGCCCGGCTTTTCAGTTTTCGGGATGCAGGCACAGGAATTAAACGTGAGCAATCGGGTGTTCATGTGGTCTGATCCGAAGACGCATCCAAAAGCACGAATTACAGCCCTGCACAAAGGAGAGCCCGCTCAAGCGTGGGCGTCATAGCCAATGCTCTATCGCCGTTTCGAAAAGCTGATCGATATCTTCCGCGACGCTCCCACCGCCGCCCCGCCCAACCAAGTCATGTCGTTTTACGTGTATTACCTGAAACAGGTCTGGCCCAGTTTCCTGGCCCTGCTGGTGGTCGGCCTGATTGGCGCGTTGATCGAGGTGTCGTTGTTCAGCTACCTCAGTCGCATCATCGACCTGGCTCAAGGCACCCCGAACCCGAGCTTTTTCAGCGAGCATGCCTTCGAGTTGATCTGGATGGTCGTTGTGGCCCTGGTCCTGCGCCCGATTTTCGTCCTCCTGCATGATCTGTTGGTGCACCAGACCATCGGCCCCGGCATGACCAGCATGATCAACTGGCAAAATCACAGTTACGTGCTCAAGCAGAGCGTGAACTTCTTTCAGAACGATTTCGCCGGACGCATCGCCCAGCGCATCGTGCAGACCGGTAACGCGCTGCGTGATTCAGCCGTGCAGTCGGTGGATGCCTTGTGGCACGTGTTGATCTACTCGATCAGCGCCCTGGTGCTGTTTGCCGAGGCCGATTGGCGCCTGATGATTCCGCTGATCAGCTGGATCGTCGCGTTCACTCTCGCGATGTGGTGGTTCGTGCCACGGGTCAAATTGCGCTCGGTGTCGTCTTCCGATGCACGCTCGAAACTGATGGGGCGCATCGTCGACGGCTACACCAATATCACCACGCTCAAGCTGTTCGCCCACACCAATTCCGAGCAACAGTACGCTCGCGAGGCGATCAGCGAACAAACCGAGAAGACCCAACTGGCCGGTCGCGTGATCACTGAAATGGACACGGTGATCACCACGCTCAACGGCATCCTGATTGTCTGGACCACCGGCCTTGCGCTGTGGCTGTGGACCCAGTCGCTGATCTCCGTAGGGGCCATTGCCCTGGCGACGGGTCTGGTGATTCGTATCGTCAACATGTCCGGCTGGATCATGTGGGTGGTCAACGGCATCTTCGAAAATATCGGCATGGTGCAGGACGGCCTGCAGAGTATTTCCCAGCCGGTGGGCGTTACCGATCGTGAAGACGCGCAGAAGCTCACTGTGAGCAAAGGCGAGGTGAAGTTCGAGAACCTGCAATTCCAGTACGGCACAGGCAAGGGCGTGATTCATGGCTTGAACCTGGACATCAAGCCGGGCGAGAAAATTGGTCTGATCGGGCCTTCGGGTGCGGGTAAATCGACGCTGGTGAATCTGCTATTGCGTCTGTACGACGTGCAGGGCGGGCGCATCACGATCGACGATCAGGACATCGCCCACGTCGCGCAGGAAAGCCTGCGTTCGCACATCGGCATGATCACCCAGGACACCTCGCTGCTGCACCGCTCGATTCGCGACAACCTGCTCTATGGCAGGCCGAACGCCACAGACGCCGAGTTGTGGGAAGCCATGCGCAAGGCCCGGGCCGACAAGTTCATCCCGCAGCTCTCGGACTCCGAAGGCCGCACCGGGCTGGACGCGCATGTCGGCGAGCGCGGAGTGAAACTGTCCGGCGGTCAGCGTCAGCGGATCGCGATTACCCGTGTATTGCTCAAGAACGCGCCGATCCTGATCATGGACGAAGCGACCTCAGCGCTCGATTCGGAAGTGGAAGCGGCGATTCAGGAAAGTCTGGAAACGCTGATGCAAGGCAAGACAGTCATCGCCATCGCCCACCGCCTCTCGACCATTGCGCGGATGGACCGGCTGGTGGTGCTGGAAGACGGCGACATTGCCGAGAGCGGCACGCATGCCGAGCTGCTGGCCCATGGAGGGCTGTATGCCAGACTGTGGGCGCATCAGACGGGTGGGTTTGTGGGCGTGGAAGAATTCCCTCTGGCACCGCAATCCCTGTAGGAGCCGGCTTGCTTGTCGCTAAGGATCTCCGCTCCACGCTACCTGTGGGAGTGAGCTTGCTCACAAATAGTGCATTTCAACCGCTTGTTATGTAGCGGATGTACCGGCCTCTTCGTGAGTAAGCTCACTCCCACAGTGGGCTCTGTATTTTCCTGGGCAAACTCGTTTCTACAGGCGGCTCAGGGAACATTGATGTATTTGACCTGACGCGTTCGTCAGCAAGCCGGCTCCTACAGTGGATCTGTGTTGAGCCAGCAACGGCACGTCATTCCACCTGCCGATACGGCAATGCCCCCCGCGCGTCCTCGGCATACGCCAGAATCCCCGCCCTCTCCTGTTCCAGAAACCCTGCCACCGCCTCGCGCAAGCCGGGGTGGGCCAGATAGTGCCAGGAATGGGTGATCACCGGTTCAAACCCTCGAATCAGCTTATGCTCACCCTGCGCGCCGGCGTCGAAACGCTTCAGACCATGAGCGATGGCATAGTCCATGCCTTGATAGAAACAGGTCTCGAAATGCAGTCGATCAAACTCGGCCAGGCAGCCCCAATAGCGCCCGTAGAAACTGTCGCCACCGATCAGACTGAACGCCATCGCCACCGGCCGCGAGCCTTGTCTGGCCAGCACCACACGAATCGCCGCGGGCATGCGTTCGGCCAACAGACTGAAGAACTCGCGTGTCAGGTAAGGCGCCTGGCCGCGTATTTCATAGGTGTTGGAATAACAGGCGTAGACAAAATCCCAGTGCGCCTCGCTCAACTCGTGGCCTTCCAGCCATTCGAATTCGAAGCCCTGCCCGCCGACCTGCTCGCGCTCCTTGCGCATCTGTTTGCGCTTGCGTGAACTCAGCGCATCGAGGAAATCCTGAAAGTCGCGATAGCCGCGATTCTGCCAGTGGTACTGACAACCCATGCGCTGCAGCCAACCCGAGTGTTTAGCGAGCAACGCGTCGGTAGCAGGGTCGGTGAAGTTGACGTGTACGCCGGAAAGCTCCTCCGCCTCGGCATAACCAGGCAGGCAAGCAATCAACTCGCGGCCGTCTTCCGGCGTCTTCGCCAGCAGCCGCGGCCCGCTTACCGGACTGAACGGCACCGCCACCAGCAGCTTGGGATAGTAGGCAATCCCGGCGCGGCGGCAGGCGTCGGCCCAGCTGTGATCGAACACGTACTCACCATAGGAATGCCACTTGCGATAGCTCGGCAGCGCGGCGATGAGCGTGTCGTTCTCGTAGTGCAGCAGATGCTCGGCACGCCAGCCGGAACGCGGCCCCAGACTGCCGCTGTCTTCCAGCGAACTCAGGAAGGCATGACGCAGAAAAGGCGAGTCGCCGGGTATCAGCGCATCCCACTCTGCAGGCGCCAGCTCCGACAGATTATCCAAACGATGTAACGACATCGAACCCTCCAAATCCCCGCGACGACGCCTGCGCAGTATCACCTATTGAAATGTTTTGCACATGAAATATGCGCGGACAGCGCTCTAGCTCGCGGGTTCCATCCGTTTAAACATGTCATCGACAAGACATCACTTAGCCATCTGTCTGTCATAAACGATCGTGATACTGGCGCCTGTTTTTAGAGCCAGAGGTTCTTAAAACGCAGACTCTTTCCCGCCCACTTTCGGTCGGTTGTTCCCTGGATGGCTAAGTCATCCCTTCTCATCTACGGAGATTGATATGCGTCTTGATTGCACAAAAACTGCGGCGGCCTTGTGTGGCGGCCTGCTGCTGGCCATGAGCGTTCCGGCCAGCGCCGCAGTCGACGCGAAACTGCTCGACATGCTCAAGGCCAATGGCTCGATTTCACCCACCCAGTACGCCGAACTGCAAACCGAGCTGGCCAAAGATCAGCAGGCTCAGCAACAGGCTCAGAAAGCGACAGCCGACCAGATCGCTGCTGCTCAGACCAAGTCGGCGGATCTGTCGGCATTCGAACAAAAAGTGGCATGGGCCGCCAAGACCCAATTCAAGGGCGACGTTCGCGTTCGTCAGGAAACCATCAAGATCGATGGTCAGAACAACAGCCAGGACAAGGACCGCCAGCGCATTCGTGCCCGTCTGGGCGCCTACACCGAGATCAATCCGCAAGTGAGCACTGGTATCCGTATCGCGACCGGCGGCAGCAACGACGCCCGTTCGACCAACCAGGATCTGGACGGCTATTTCGTCAAGAAAGACCTGTGGCTGGACATGGGTTACATCGATTACCACCCGACAGCCCTGCCGAACCTGCACATCATCGGCGGCAAAATGGCTCAGCCCTGGGTCAGCATGGGTGACATCATCTGGGACAGCGACATCAACCCCGAAGGTCTGGCAGCGACTTACAGCCTGCCGATCAGCAAAGGTTTCGAGCTGTTCGGTAGCGCGGGTAATTACACCCTCAAAGACAACATCGACGGCGACGGTACGCAGTTCAAGAACGACCTTCGCCTGAACGCGGCTCAGCTGGGCGCCAAGTTCGCCCCGATCGACGCGCTCAAAATCACCGCTGGCGGCAGTATTTACCAGTACCAGAACGACAAGGATTCGGCAGCTTTGGCGGTGAACGGCAACAACACCAACCGTTTCCGCCTGCTTGAAGGCTTCGGTCAAGTGGATTTCAACGGCCTGGCCGTTCCGCTGGCTGTATACGGTCAGTACGTGACCAACAACGCCACCGACAGCGACGAAGACACGGGTTGGTTGGCTGGTGTGAAAACCAAGGTGTTTGGCTTCGGTCTGGACTACAACTACCGCGACGTGCAGCGTAACGCGGTGGTGGGCGCCTTCACCGACTCCGACTTCGCCAACGGCACCACCGGTTCGCGCGGCCACAAGCTGGGCGTCTCTTACGATATCGACAAGAACTTCTCGATCGGCGCTACCTACTTCCTGACCAAGGCCGACTTCGCTGTGGCTTCTCAGCGCGATGCAGATGCCAACACCCTGCAGCTGGACGTGCTGGCCAAGTTCTAAGAGAAAGCTGCAAGCTTGAAGCGGCGCGCTCCCATCGTTTGAAGCCGCTACACACTGCCAGCCCCGGCGTTGAGCCTTTCGGATCTTCATCATCCGTTCGATAGGGTTCAACAACGGGGTTGCGGTAAAAGGTCGCGTTTTCAGAAAAATTAGAACACGGGCGTTTTTCCAGGGTCACCTAAGAGGCAGACATTGATTCAGCTGAATCACAACTGTCCTATAGGAGTACCTGAATGCTGACTATCGCCTCCATCTCACTTTCCGATGCCAAACGCATCATCAACGCCGCCGAGGCCAAAGCAGAGCAGATCGGTTCGCCCAGCAACGTGGCAGTCGTGGACGCAGGCGGCAATCTGGTGGCACATGTCCGTATGGACGGCGCCCAACTGGCGAGTATCTCCCACTCAATCAATAAAGCCTTCACCAGCCTTGCCTGCAAGAAGGCAACCCAGGACTTGGCTGCAGATGCGCAACCAGGCGCGCAACTCTATGGCATCGCCAACTCAGTGGATGGCCGGATCATCACCTTCGCGGGCGGCATCCCCCTGAAAAGCGGCGACTCGTTCGTCGGCGCTGTGGGCGTCAGCGGCGGGACGGCGGACCAGGATCAAGCCGTGGCTGAAGCAGCGGTCGCGGCGCTTTAACTCCCTCTCACCACCCTATACAGGAAATGATCATGACTATTCTCGTAACAGGCGCAGGCACAGGATTCGGCTACGAAGTAGCCCTCAGGCTCGCGGCGAAAGGGCTGGATGTCATCGCCGGCGTAGAGATCGTGGCGCAGGTGCATTCATTGGAGCAGGAAGCCAAGCGTCGTGGGGTACAACTGCGTATCGAAAAGCTGGACGTCACCCATGAGGGCGACCGTCGCAAGGCGGCCGAGTGGGATGTGGACGTGTTATTGAACAATGCCGGTATTTCAGAAGGCGGCGCGACCGTGGATATTCCTGCGCAAAACCTTCGCCGTCAGTATGAGGTCAATGTCGTTGGCCCCTTGATGCTGACTCAACTGATTGCCAAAAAGATGGCGCTGAAGAAAAAAGGAAAGATTGTCTTCATGTCTTCTGTGGCAGGTCTGACGACGGACCCGTTCGCAGGTGCCTACGCCTCATCCAAGCATGCGATCGAAGCCATCGCTGAGGCGATGAGCCAGGAACTTAAGGAATTCGGTATTGAGGTCGCCACTATCAATCCAGGCCCTTTCCTCACAGGCTTTAATGATCGCATGTTCGAAACATGGAAAGATTGGCAGGACGATCCCTCCCAGCGTCTCTTTGATTACAGCAAACTCGCATTTCCGCATGAACAATATGATCCTGAGCCGGTTTTCGTAACCACGATCGGTGTGATCACCGGTGAGATCGATAGCTATCGAAATGTGGAACCCAAGGAAATTATTGTTCAACAACGCCAGCAAATGGACTCTGCCTGGATGCGCAAGAGTAATGAAGGGCTGGGAAAACGAACGGAGCTTGTGCAGAAGGCTTTCGATATCAAGCCAGGTACGCCTGTCTGACGGGTAGCTCGGTGCCAACGCTACGGCATTAGCACGGATGAAGGTTTGGTAGTTATCAGCCTTGGCGAGATAGACGTATGCCTTGCTGTTTTATCCGGCTGTCGGCCCCCATTTGGGGGCCGACCGCTTACCGGCCGGTGCTGTCAGGTCACTTTTTGCGCAAAATCACGCTACCGATCGAATACCCCGCGCCGAACGAGCTGAGAACACCCAGCGCGCCCCGTGGCAGATCATCCTGATACTTGTGAAGGGCGATCACCGAACCCGCCGAACTGGTGTTGGCGTAGCTGTCGAGAATCACTGGGGCTTCTTCGACTGTGGCGTCGCGGCCCAAGAGTTTCTTCACGATCAGGTGGTTCATGCTGAGGTTCGCCTGATGCAGCCAGAAACGTTGTACGTCAGCAACATTGAGGCTGTTCTCGTCAAGATGCGCGCTTACCAGCTCAGCAACCATGGGGCAGACATCGCGGAACACCTTGCGGCCTTCCTGCACGAACAGTTTGTCCGGCTTGCCCTCGCCCTCTTCAGAGGTGCGATTAAGGAAGCCGAAATTGTTGCGAATGTTGTTGGAGAAGGTGGTCAGCAGCTTGGTGCTGACGATCTCGAACTGATGCTCGGACGTCGCCAGATCGGCGCGCTCGACCAACACTGCAGTGGCTGCATCGCCGAAGATGAAATGGCTGTCGCGGTCACGAAAGTTGAGGTGCGCGGTGCAGATTTCCGGGCTGATTACCAGCAATGCGCGGGCCTGGCCGAGCTTGACGCTGTTGCAGGCCGTCTGGATGCCAAAGGTGGCCGAGGAACAGGCGACGTTCATGTCGAAACCGAAGCCCTGAACGCCCAGCGCCGATTGAATCTCGATGGAAATCGCGGGATAGGCCCGTTGCAGGTTGGAGCAGGCGACGATTACTCCGTCGATGTCGGCCGCGGTCTTGCCTGCGCGCTGCAATGCCTGTTCGGCAGCGGCAACGCCCATCTGGCAGAGGATCGACCATTCGTCATTGGAACGCTCAGGCAGGCGTGGCTTCATGCGTTGCGGGTCGAGGATGCCATCCTTGTCCATGACGAAACGGCTTTTGATGCCGCTGGCTTTTTCGATGAAAGCCGCGCTGGATTCGGTCAGCGCCTGGACTTCTCCCGCTTCGATGGCAGCGGCATTCTGCGCGTTGAATTGCGCGACGTAGGTGTTGAAAGAATGCACCAGCTCATCGTTTGAAATACTGTTGGCCGGGGTATAGAGCCCTGTGCCACTGATCACGACGTCGTACACGGTCATTCCTCTCTTCTAAAGGCAGCTTGTTGATGGCGGCAGACAAAACGCCTGCTCAAGCATGGTGCTGGCTGTTTCTGGAACGACAGTACCAATGCAACGATAAAGTCCCCCATATTCGGGAGAGGTATTTGTGACGCTTCGAGCGTTTTAGCCGCGAAGTTTGCCATAACGGCCGGGATTTGGCGCTATCAATGGACTGAGTGGCCTTACTCCGCTATCGCCGAACACAGAACCCCCTGTGGGAGTGAGCTTGCTCATGAAACGGGCGGCAGGAGTAATACATCTTCAGCGTCTGAAAGTCAGCCTTCGTGAGCAAGCTCAGTCCCACAGTTCGTCCAATGTTGGGTCAGGTGTTAGCTCACTGACTGGACGGACGCATTCGCCAGCAACCCGGCTCCTACCGGTGTGTGATGGGTTTAGCCGTCCACCTGACTCCACTGCTTACTCAAACGCTTATCGGAAATCGGCACCTTGGTCCCCAGTTGCTGGCCGAACAGCGACACGCGATATTCCTCCAGCCACCAGCGATAGACCGCCAGTTCCGGGTCGCGCTTGCCTTCCTGAGCGTGTTTGTCAGCTCGAGTCTGGTACTGCGCCCATAGGTTGCCCAGCTCGATGCTCCAGACTCGATCCTTCTGCACCTGACTGCCCAGTTTTTCGAGACGCAGTTCAATCGCCTTCAGATAGCGCGGCAATTCCTTGAGCCACGCGGCCGGGGTCTCGCGGACAAACCCCGGATACACCAGTTTGCCCAACTGCGCCTTGATGTCGTTGAGCGCCACGGCCTGGGCCAGATCGATCTTGCCCTTGAAGCGCTTTTGCAGGCCATGCCACAGCTTGAGGATTTCCAGCGTCAGCTTCGCCAGCCGCTCGGCGTGTTCGGTCAGCGCGCCACGCTTGCGTTCGGCCAGCGACATCAGCCCCGCGCCATCACGCGGCAAAGTGGCTTCGCCTTCGAGAATGCAGGTGTCCAGGCTCGCCAGCAGAATGTCTTCGATCAGCCCATCGACCCGACCCATGTCGCGGTACAACAGCGCCAGCTCGGTCTGTCCCGGCAGTTTGCTGCGCAGGAATTTCGCAGGCTCGGCCAGTTGCTGCAGCAGCAGGCGTTGCAGGGCACGGCGGTGCTGGTACTCGGCCTCGGCCTGGGTTGAAAAGCGCCCTTCCTTGACCGTGCCGCCCTCTTCCACCAACGCGGGATACACCGTCATCGACAGCCCGGCGATCTTCTGTTGAGTCTTCTGCGCCACGGCGGCAAAGCCCTTGGCCTCCACCGGCTGCTGACTGTTGGCCGATTGCGGCACGGCCAACGCAGCCTGTCCGGCTTCGGCGAAGCGCGCGGTCAACTCATCCAGCTCACGTCCTTCACCGAGGAACTTGCCGTTGGCGTCCACTACTTCGAGGTTCATCTTCAGATGGCTTTCCAGCTGTTGCGCTGCCTCGGCCCAGGCTTCGTCAGTGACCCGGACTCCGGTCATGCGCAACAGCTCCCGGCCCAGGGCCTGCGGCAGCGAACCTTCGCCAAATACCATGCGCTGCAAAGCGGCCTTGACGAAATCCGGCACCGGCACGAAGTTCTTGCGCAGGGCTTTGGGCAGGTTGCGCACCAACGCTACGCATTTGCTTTCCAGCAGGCCCGGCACCAGCCACTCCAGACGCTCGGCGGGCAGCGACAGCAGCAAAGGCGCCGGAACCCGCAGGGTCACGCCATCGCGTGGATGGTTGGGTTCGAAGTGATAGGTCAGCGCCAGGGTCAACTCGCCCAGACGCAGGGTGTCCGGGTACTGATTGGCCGTCACCTCACTGGCTTCGCGGGCGAGCACATCTTCCTCGCGCATGATCAGCAACTGCGGGCTCTTCTGGCTCTCCATCCGATACCAGGCGTCGAACGTCGCGGTCTGGTGAATCTCGGCGGGCAGGCGCTCGTCGTAGAAGCGGAATAGGGTTTCTTCGTCGGCAAGGATATCGCGACGACGAGACTTGGCTTCCAGTTCGTCGAGTTGTTCCAGCAATCTGGTGTTGGCGCTCAGGCACTTGGCCCGAGATTGAATTTCGCCACGCACCAGCCCTTCGCGAATGAACAACTCGCGGGAAACCACCGGATCGATCGGCCCGAAATGCACCGGACGGCGCCCGACCACGATCAGACCGAACAAGGTGATCTGCTCGAAAGCCACGACCTGACCGCGCTTCTTTTCCCAATGCGGTTCGAAGTGGTTTTTCTTGACCAGATGCCCGGCCAGCGGCTCGATCCAGTCCGGCTCGATCTTGGCGACCATGCGCGCATAGAGCTTGGTGGTTTCCACCAGTTCGGCGGCCATGATCCATTGCGGGCGTTTTCTGCCGAGACCCGATGACGGGTGCACCCAGAAACGTCGCTGACGTGCGCCGAGGTAATCGCCTTCTTCGGTCTTTTGCCCTATCTGGCTTAACAAGCCCGAGAGCACCGCCTTGTGGAATTTCGGGTAATCGGCGGGGTCCTTGTTAACCGTCAGTTGCAGGTCGCGGCAGATCAGGCTGAGCTGGCGATGGGAATCACGCCATTCGCGTAGACGCAGATAATTCAGAAAGTTGCGCCGGCACCAGTTGCGCAGCGGGTTGGCGGTCAGGGCCTGGCGCTGCTCCTCGAAACCGCGCCACAGATTGACCAGCCCGGCGAAATCCGAATCCTGATCCTTCCACTGGGCGTGGGCCTGATCGGCGGCCTGCTGACGCTCCGGCGGACGCTCGCGCGGGTCCTGAATCGACATGGCGCTGGCGACGATCAGCACCTCCTGCAGGCTGCCCTGCTTCGCAGCTTCCAGCAGCATGCGGCCCATGCGCGGGTCCACCGGCAGGCGCGCCAGTTGCCGACCGAGCGGGGTCAGTTGATTCTCGCGATTGACCGCCGACAGCTCCTGCAGCAGGTTGAAACCGTCGCTGATCGCCTTGCCATCGGGTGGCTCGATGAACGGGAAATCGGTGATCTCGCCCAGGCGCAGATGCAGCATCTGCAGGATGACCGCGGCGAGGTTGGTGCGCAGGATCTCAGGATCGGTGAATTCAGGGCGGGAGAGGAAATCTTCCTCGCTGTACAAGCGCACGCAAAGTCCCGGCTCGACGCGACCGCAACGGCCCTTGCGCTGGTTGGCGCTGGCCTGGGAAATCGCTTCGATGGGCAGGCGCTGAACCTTGGCGCGATAGCTGTAGCGGCTGATCCGCGCGGTACCGGTGTCGATCACGTAGCGAATGCCCGGCACGGTCAGCGAGGTCTCGGCGACGTTGGTCGCCAGTACCACGCGACGGCCTGGATGCGACTGGAAAATCCGCTGCTGTTCTGCAGGCGACAGGCGTGCGTACAGCGGCAGGATTTCGGTGTGCTTGAGCTGAGCCTTGCGCAACATTTCTGCGGCATCGCGAATCTCGCGCTCGCCAGGCAGGAACACCAGCACGTCGCCCGGCGACTTGCGCTCGCTGCGCTCCAGGGCCGCCAGCTCATCGAGGGTGGCGAGAATCGCCTGATCGACGGTCAGATCGTCCTCGACGCTATTCCCCTCTTCGTCCTGCTCGGAGGCCAGCGGGCGATACCAGGTGTCCACCGGAAAGGTGCGGCCCGAGACTTCGATGATCGGCGCTTTGTCGAAATGCTCGGAGAAGCGTTCGAGGTCGATGGTCGCCGAGGTGATGATGACTTTCAGGTCCGGGCGACGCGGCAACAGGGTTTTCAGGTAGCCGAGCAGGAAGTCGATGTTGAGGCTGCGTTCGTGGGCTTCGTCGACGATGATCGTGTCGTAGCGCTCAAGGAACCGGTCGTGCTGGGTTTCGGCCAGCAGGATGCCGTCTGTCATCAGCTTGATCAGGGTGTTCTGATCGCTTTGATCTTCGAAGCGCACCTGATAGCCGACCAACGCGCCCAACGGCGTACCGATTTCTTCGGCGACGCGGCTGGCGACGCTGCGCGCCGCGATTCGCCGCGGCTGGGTGTGGCCGATCAGACCGTGCTGACCGCGACCGATTTCCAGGCAGATCTTCGGCAACTGCGTGGTTTTACCCGAGCCGGTTTCGCCCGCGATGATCAGCACCTGATGCTTGAGCAGCGCCTCCTTGATTTCGTCGCGCTTGGCGGCGATCGGCAGATTTTCGTCGTAGCGGATCGTCGGCACGCTTTGCTTGCGGCCGGTCACCAGCGCGCATGACGCCTGGACACGCTCGACCCACTGCGCCAGCTTCGCCTCGTCGGGCTTCTTGCGCAGTTCATGCAACTGGCGACGCAGGCGATGACGATCACTGATCATCGCGTGGTCGAGGTTCTTGAGCAGTTGGTCGATGGAGGGCGATTCGTCGGTCATCAGGGCGCGAAGTCTTTTCTATCTGAATGCAGGGCGCGGATTGTCGCAGATTTGGTGGGGGTGATGCATTTCTGCGGATATATGCAGATTTGGTAAGGGGTGTCTGCGGATATACGCAAATCCTCGTAGGAGCCGGCTTGCTGGCGAAAGCGTCGG
>NZ_JBOICF010000060.1:0-63739 GCF_050739935.1 Pseudomonas sp.
AGCCGGGAAACACGAACGACGACTTGGGCGCGGCGTGCAGACTGAAACGGGCGTCCTGGCCGAGGATCTGCTCCAACGCGATGTCGTGCTCGCTGGAAGTGAATTCGACGGTGTAGGTGAATGGCTCGCTCAGCCTTTCTTCCCCCTTAAAGGCCAACACATCAAGCGCTGCATCGAGGTCGCGCACCCAGAGCGTGTGGCGGCTGTGATCGAAGAAGGTGCGCAGTTCATTCGGCATAGGTGACCTTCCCGAACTGGAAATAGGGAGTGTTCGAGCGCGTCAATGAGAAAGTGGACTCTGCAGCGATTGTCCACCATCTTTGGAAACACCTGCGCGCAACTCCTTGCGCACGCAAGCTCGAATGATGAACTGGCACGATCAGCTCGCACTCGCTTCAGGCATCGATGTGATCAGCGCGCAGCCGCACTCACAGCGATGGCCATCAAACGCCACTGGCACACCGTTATCATCGAAATGCGGATGCCCTTCGGCAATCGCGTTCAACCCATGGAGTGGCAGCGGACACATCACGGGGTCGCCCACCCGAGCGACGCCGATGCCGCCGAAGACCATGTCCTGAGAGCCAGCCTGAACTTTGCCACCGCCCGTGGTGGTGTCGCCGATACGGATGATGTTTCTCATGGTAGATATCTCCAAAAAAACAATAAATTAACAATATTTTGGTTGAGTGCGGCCTACCTGCCGTTCTCTTTTCAAAGTGGGAAATACCCTACATGCGTGAGTGCTCAGAGATTTCTTTTCATCCTGTACTTTCACCTCTATCCTTTAATTGAATGGACATCCAACTTAATGACTCACCTTCAACACAGCCAGTTTAAATCACCGAATTCATCCAACCCTGATTGAAATAAAACAGACAACGCCATAACGACGGGCTTCATGACTTCTTATCGCCTACAAACATCCAAAACGCTTCGCAATAACCAAAGCGCATGACAGTTTCTTAATTAATCCGAAACCAAATAGCGTACACCTCAGGCCAGTTTCCGCACTTGCCAATAACCCCTGACCAGGCAGGTTTTACCACTGCCGCAGTCAGGTGCAGATAAATGGGCCTGATTGAATAAGGGTGAGCCTGGCAATGGCATGCCGGTGGCGGGTCGAGTTTCTTTTCGTCGGCCAGATGCTGGATCAGTTCTTGCGACGGTTTTTCGGAGGGATGTTGGCTTCGCGTTCTTCCAACCATTGCAGCTTGCCCATTACCCTGTTTGCAGCAACGATCCGCTGATAGGGAGTTTTCCTGGTTCTGCGGGCGTACTCATGTGCATGGCCAAAGGCTGCGGCGCTATCGCCGCAGCGCAACGGCTTATCACCGGCTATTCCCGGCTGGTAACGCGAACGCTTCGACATAGTCCCCGGACTTCGTCTGCAGACCGCCATGGCCGCCCGCTGCAATCACCACATACTGGCGCCCATCCTTGCCTAGATAAGTCATCGGGGTCGCCTGCCCGCCTGCGGGTAAACGCGCTCGCCAGATTTCGCTGCCGTCCTGGGCATTGAACGCGCGCAGATAGTTATCCGCCGTCGCGCCCATGAATATCAGCCCTGAACGGGTGGTGATGTTGCCGCCGATGTTGAAGATCCCGGTCGGGAACGGCAGGTTGACATGCATCCCCGCCGGTCCCATATCGCGAGTGGTCCCCACGTCGTATTTCCAGACCAATGAGCGGGTGCGCAAATCGACTGCCGCCAGTTGGCCCCATGGCGGCGCCTTGCAGGGTGCGCCGAGTATGCCCAGCCACGGGTCGACTTTGACCACGTAGGGCGTGCCGTACTGCGGATTGATCGCAAACTCTTTTGGCCGAGGCGGTTGTCCCGTGCCATCCCAGGGCTGTACCAAACCTTTGGCCTCGGCGTCGGCTCGCTTGAAGGTCTGCGCGACAAACGGGATATAGCTCAGATTGGCGTAGAGGCGCTGCCTTTCCGGGTCGACCGACGCCCCGTGCCAGTCGATGACGCCATCGAAGGCCGGGTAGACAAGGGTTTTCTTGCTGACGGAAAACGGTGTGAACGCGCCCTTGTAATCGAGCTGGCGAAACTCTATTCGGCATAGCATCTGGTCGACCGGGGTGACGCCCCATGTGTCTTTTTCTTCGATCGGCGGCGGCGCGAACGATGGCATGCCGACCGAATAAGGTTGCGTGGCCGAAGGAGGATCTTCCGCCAGGCCACCTTGCGGCGCAGGCTTCTCATCGACCTGGGCAATCGGCTCGCCGGTTTCCCGGTTCAGCAAGAACAGCTCACCACGCTTGGTGGTCTGCACCAGAGCGGGGATCGGCGCGCCGTTGCTGTCTTGCAAATCCACCAGTGTCGGGCCGATTGGCACGTCCATGTCCCACAGATCATGGTGCAGCGTCTGAAAGGTCCAGCGAGGTTCGCCGGTCTCGATGCTCAGGGCCACGACCGAGCTTGAGTATTTTTCATCGAACGGGCGACGCTGAGCGCCGTAATAATCCGGCACCGCGTTGCCGGTCGGCAGATAGACCAGTCCCCGCTCGACGTCGGCGGTGTATACCCCCCACGCATTGGGTGTTCCTGAGGTGAAGGTCTCGTCAGGTCCGGGATGCGCCACCGGGTCACCTGGGCGCCCGACGTCCCAGGCCCAGACGATTTTTCCGGTCACGGGATCGAATGCGCGCACGGCGCCGGAGGGCTCATTGGTTTTCTGTCCGTCGTAGATCCAGCCGCCCAGAATCACCCTGTTACCGGCCACCAGCGGTGGCGAGGTCACGAAATGAAAGCCCTTGGGTACATTGCCCAGGTACTGGCGCAGCGAGACAAAACCCTGCTCGCCAAAATCCGCGCAAGGCTTGCCGGTGGCTGCATCGAGGGCTACCAGGCGCGCGTCGGCGACCGGAGCGATGATGCGCTGCGCACACTCCCCTCCGGGCGTTTGCTGATTGCCTGGCGATTGATAGAACGCCACGCCGCGACAGGCCAGATAGGCGTTATTGGAAGTCTCGGGTTTGGGATCGAAGCGCCAGCGCTCCTTGCCGGACACCGCGTCAAGCGCACTCACTTGGCTGTGAGGGGTGCAGATATACAGGGTGTCGCCGATCTTGATCGGCGTCACCTCAAAGTTGAATTCGTAGCCCTTCTCGTTTTCGCCCGAACGCGCCACATCGCCTGTGCGGTACTCCCAGGCAGGCTGCAATTGGCCGACGTTCTGCCGATCGATCTGGGTCAGCGGCGACCAACGCTCGCCACGGGCTGTTCGGCCGTAATAATTCCAGTCGTTGTCGCTCACCGAGCGATCGTTGGAAGCGCTTACCACGGTCGCCTCGGCTTGCGCATGGGGATAGGCATGGGCAAAGAACAGACCGGCCACCAAGGCGATTCCCAGCAGCGGCAATACCACGTTGCCAGCCGACGAAACCTGTGCGCCCGAACCCAGCCTGCGCCGCACTCTGGGCATCAGCAGATACAGCCCCAGCAATGTCGGCAGCATGAGACGCGGCTCCAGCGCCCAGACATCCAGCCCGCTTTCGCTGACCGCCCAGATCGCGGTGCCCAGCCAGATCACGCCATACAGCCATAACGACCAGCGCTGGCCTCTGATAAGCCCGATCCCGACAAGCACCAGGCCAGCGCCAGCGATGGCGTAGTACATCGTGCCATGCAGGGTCGCCAGCCAGATTCCGCCCGCTAAAAAGATGAGTCCGGCCACAGCTACCAGCGCGCCAGAAACCACCGGGGTGGCTCGATTGAATACCTTCATGACTCCCCCAACGCCCAAGGGCGCTCGCCAGCCGTGAGTAACATCTGCTTGAAACGTAATCCTGTGGACTCTCCCAAGCGCGCAACAGTTCGCTAGCTGATCAGGATAGGTTTTCCACTGGGGACTGGAGCGGCTATCGGCCCTATACCGAAGTGGACTATCAGCCCGGCGTAGCGCCGGATTGTTGAACTCGGGCCCTGACGCTCAACTCAAGCGGCAGCGTCCTGATCCTGCCGGCGTTCGGGTCTTATCAGAAATCTTCCCCACCTCCAGCACCAAGTGCTTATACGGTTGATGCACCGGATATGCCCCACGCGCGAAATCGCACGGCGACGCTCACCCGAAAACAGCGAATTTTTGCAGGGAGTGCAACTCTACAACTTGAAATAGGCCGCCCCGTCCTGGCGCTGCTGCCGCGCTTCTCTATCAAGGTACGCACGCATCGATGCGCGCGGGCGGGCGGATCCACCTGACGTTTGAGCTGAGGAAGGCTGATGTCCGAGACAAATCTGTTGGAGCGGCTGCTGTACGCCAGAGGAGCTGGTGGCGAGGAAGCCGAGGTTCGAGACATCTGCCAGCAAGAATTGCAAAAGCACTGCGATGAGACCTGGGTGGATGATGCCGGCAACCTGATCGGCCTGATCCGTCATCAGGTTGCGGGCGAGCCTTCCGTATCGTCGAAAGGGACGTTGCTCATGGCGCATCTGGACGAAATCGCCATGACGGTGAAGCGCATCAATGAGGACGGCTCGTTACAGGTCGTGGCGCTGGGCGGTGCCAATCCGGTCAACTTTGGCATGTGCCCGGTGGATATCCTGGGCGATGAACTGGAATGTCCTGGGGTACTTTCCTTCGGCAGCATGCACGCGACGAGGCAGTCGAAACAAGGCGCTGATGTGCAGACCGGGAACGTGCATTGGGACGATGTGCATGTGGTGACCCGGCGTAGCAATGATCAGCTCAGGGCCGCAGGCGTACGGCCCGGTACACGCGTCGTGCTGAGTCAACACTGGCGCATACCGTTCCCGTTGGTCGATGCGGTGGCCGCGCACTTCCTGGATGATCGCGCGCCCATCGTTGCGGTCCTCAATGCCGCTTGCGCGCTGGCCAATCGACGGGCGGAGCTCACCAGCGATGTGTACCTGGCGTTCACCACGATGGAGGAGGAAACCAACGCGGGAGCCCTGTTCGCGGCCCTGCATCTGCCCTGCAAAACCGCCATCGCCGTTGAGGTCGGTCCCATCGCCGAAGAATACGGAACCGCCCTTTCGGCCAACCCGATAATCGTCGCTGGCGACGAAAAGGGTCACTACAGCCGTGACGTCAGCGACGATTTGATCGCGGCCGCACAGACTTCCGGCTACGAGCCTCAAGTGGCACTGCTGGTAGACTTCGCGTCCGATGCCAGCGCCATCCTGAGCGCCGGAGCGCTGGGCAAGGCCGGCTGTATCGCAATCCCGACCGAAAATACGCACGGCTTTGAAATCGTGCTGAACAAAGGCATCGATGCCTGCGCAGAAACCCTCGTCCAGTACCTCACGGCGCGCAGATGATCACCTGCGAGACGTCTCAGCGTTATTTTGCCTGCCGGGCGAAAGGTCTACAGACCGGCTTCGCCTTGCGCATCCCGAGGAACAGGATGAACCTCATGTAGGGGCGGGTTCAGTCTGCCTCGTCATTCCTCGGGTTGCACTTTTGCCACGTTGTCGTTGATCAACACCATGCTTTGCGGCGACGACAAGGCGATGCCCAGCTCGCGAAGGCGCCCGAGGACGGTGAACAGCAGATCGCTACGTGCCCCACCCACCGAACGTGGACTGTTGACATAGCCGCTGACGCTGATGATCACCCCGGTGGTGGTCAGGTCCTTGAACGACACCGAGGGCGCGGGTGTGTCGAGTATGGCGTCATGCTCAGTGAAGGCTTGCAGCAGCAGATCGCGTATTTTCAGCACGTCGGTATCCAGCGGCAGGGTCAGGGTAATTCCGACCACCCCCAGCGCATTGCCCATGGTCACGTTGCGCACATTCTGGGTAATGAATTGGGAGTTGGGCACGATCACCGTGGAGCGGTCGGACATCTGGATTTCCGTGGCACGCACATTGATGCGGCGGATATCACCTTCCACGCCCGCCAAGCTAACCCAGTCGCCCACCTTGACCGGTCGTTCGGTCAGCAGAATCAGGCCTGAGATGAAGTTCTGGACGATGGCTTGCAGGCCAAAACCAATCCCCACCGACAGCGCGCTGACGACCCAGGTCAGATTGGTGAGGCTGACATGCAGCGTCGACATCACCATGATTGCGAGCAGCACGACGCCGATGTAGCCGACCAGGGTCACCAGCGATGCACGCATGCCGGCATCCATGGTGGTTTCCGGCAGCAAGCGCTCGCCGAGCCAATCCTTGAGCACTCGAATGCCCAGCATCCCGATGATGAGCACCGCGATGGCCAGAAGAATGTCGCTGGGTGCGATATCCAGACCACCCAGCGGTTTGTTGCCGAAATCAAGCTGGGTGAAGCCCTCAAGCAATTCGCCCGGACTGGAACCCGACGGCATGAAGGCCAGCAGGATCGCGCTGAACAACAGCAAGGTCCGGCCAATCCCCGCCAGCACGGTGCTGGCCTGCGCCTGGTGACGCGGGGACAGCCCTAGCGCGGCCCCCAGCGCTTCTCCGCCCGGTTGCTTGGGCGATAGCAGGGTCTCGCAGATGTCGCCAAAGCAGGCAATCAACAGATAAGCGGTGGCGGACACCACGCTCATCCAGAGCAGCTTCACCGTCAGGAAGTATGCCAGCGTGAGGTATCCGCTCAACAGCGCAAGCAGACTCAACCCTACCCAGACCGCAACCACGAAGGGAATGAGGCCGGCGAAACTGGGCAGACGCTCCAGGCCATGCCGCCGGCGGGTTCGGCGGTAACGCAACAGGGCAAAGAAGAACACCAGTGAAACGGCCAGTGCTGTCAGACCGTTAACGGCAACCGTCAGCGCCAGGCTGCTGGCGATGACGCTGTTGATCCGCTCCTGAGTCCCGATGATTACCAGCGCCAGCCCCAACAACACCGGAAAATGGCCGATGGCCTCGGCGATCTGGTCAGGGATCTGCGGTAAACGCCAGGAGGGGTGAGAACGCATCAATAGCGCACGACCGAGGCCGACAATGAAGGCGCAGAAAATAATCAGCGTCTGCATCTGGTTGAGCAGGTTCAGCACGTCGGCGCTCAGCACTGCATTGGTATCAATCCCCCAGCGCAGCAAGGAGGTGGCGGCGCCTATGGTAAGAACGGTCGACAGCCCCACGGTCAGCGCCAGCGCGCTGCGACGAAGGCGGCCCTCGGGCAGCCAGCGGACCATCAGCCAGATCAACAAGTGTTCCATCAGGCGTCGGCCAACCACCCAGATCAACAGCGCACCCACCAGAACGCAGAAGAAGAAAAGACGCTTGCCCGGTGCCAGGGCAGTGTTCGAGGCGCTCTTTATATCGTCGAACAGGCCATGCAGACGGCCCAGATCGTCGTCGGTCGGACGGATCATCGTTGACCAGAACACCGAGCTGAGCGGGCTGGCCGAGCGAGTGGTGATCTGGGAGTCGAACAGACTGCGACGCAGGCTGAAGATCTGGGTAGCCAGGTCGCGAGCCGATTGACTCAGCGTGTTGGTCTGACGCTCCTCATCGACCAGGGCATTCTTCTGCTTCGTCAGCGCCTTGCGTTGACTGCTGATGCTCTGCGCTTCGTCAGGCTGTACTGGCCCGAGAATGTTGAGTTGGTCATTCAGATGTTCGATGTTGGCGGTTTGCTGGGCGATCAGGGTGTCGGCCTGTTTCTGTACCTGCAGCGCTGCCTGGCGCAAGTCCGAGAGCAAGTCATCATTGGCGCTCACGGAGACTTTCTGGCGAATTTGATCGAGTTGATCGTTGAGCTGATCCAGCGTCGGCCCCTCCGCCGGGGCCTGTAAGGTGCTGGAGTCGCTGGCTGGAGCAGGGTCCGACTGAGCGAGGGCCGGCAAGGTGACACACATGGATATCAGGACCAGCAGTCCAGCAAAAAAGCGGTTCAGCATGGCGTGCTGCATTCTCATTACCTGTCTTGGGGCGGCGGCATGGCGGCAATGGCCAGCCCTGGTGTTTCCAGACTCGAAACGCCAGTTTAGTGATATTTGGCCCCGGGAAGTAGACGTGACGTTAATGAGATAGGACGAAGCCGAGGGCGCGCCGAACGATCGCCCTCTATTGCCGATCCGCAGGAGCGAGTAGCCAGGACTCGCTCCTTGCTTCAGGCGGTGTCTCAGCGAATGACTGCCTCGATCAGCAGAACACCGATCAGACCCAATGCCGATTGCAGACACAACATCAGCGTCCAGGTGCGGAAGGTCTGCGCCACGGTGAGCTGGAAGTACTCCTTGAACAGCCAGAATCCCGAGTCGTTCACATGCGAAAGCATCACCGCACCCGATGCCGTGGCCAGCACCAGAAGTTCGGGGGACAGTTCCGGGTGAGCAAGCGCCAGTGGCGCCACGATGCCGGTTGCGGCCACGGTGGCCACGGTTGCCGAGCCAAGACAGATACGCAGCAGTGCGGCAATGCCCCAGGCGAGGATCAGTGGATTGACGGCCCAGCCTGCGGCGTGATGGGTGATCAACACGTCCAGATGGGTAGCGGTCAGCATCTCCTTGAAGCCACCACCGGCACCGAGAATCATGACAATCGCGCCCAGCGGCGCCAACCCTTGGCCGGCCATCTTCTGCACCTGCCCCAGACTGAAACCGGAACGCAGCCCCAATGCGAAGAATGCGAAGATCACCGCGACCAGCAACGAGAGGATCGGGTTATTCAGGGCACTGAAGAAGTCGAACAGCGCACTTCCCTTGGGGTTGTAAGCGATCCCCAGCGTTCCGATCAACATCAGACCCGGAGGCAGCAGCACAGCGATGATCGCGTAAGCCAGCGAGGCTTGTGGCTGGCCTTCGACCACCTCGCGCGCGCCCACCGGACCTGCCGTCAGATCAGGCGCCGGGCCGAACCATGGGCTGATGATTTTGGTGAACACCGGGCCGCAGATAACCGCTACCGGGATAGCGATCAGCAACCCATAGAAAATGGTGAGACCGGTGTTGGCGTGGAATGCGGAAACGGCCAGGGTCGGCGCCGGATGTGGCGGCAACAGCCCATGAGATACATACAGCCCCGCAGCCAGTGGCAGACCAATAAAGAGCAGGTGGCTGTTGGTACGCTTGGCAACGGTATAAACCAGCGGCGCCAACATGATGAAGCTGACATCGAACAGATGCGGCATGCCAATGAGCAGCGCCGCGGCGCAGATGGCCCAAGGCGCGTACTGCACCGGACGTTTGCCGATGAACGCATTGGCGATCCGGTCCGCCCCGCCCGAGCCCAACAGAATTCCGCCAAGCAACGTGCCCAATCCGATAACGGGGCCGGTCTTGGCCAGCGCGGAACCGAAGCCCTTGGCAAAGCTTTCTACGGTATCGGTAGAAGTGAGGCCGCTGAGCAGCCCCAGACCAATTGCAGTCAATGTCAACGCTAGAAACGGATTGAGTTTGAGCCTGGTGATCAGAATGATCAGCACAACGATAGCGCCCGCCGCCATCGAGAAAATAAACAGTTCACTATTCATGTTTTTATTGAGCCTGTTTCACGCTTGTTAGGTGAGGAACCGAGTCTTCAAGGCCGCCTGCCGAGCAGGCGGTTTTTTCAGACTTCCTTGCGACCGTCACACCATGCCCGGTGCAGGTCTGCGTCATATCCACTCAGATCGGAAATGCGCAGTAGCGAGCCGGCTTTGATGTCCCTTACAGCCGTGGCATGGGCTGCCAGATAAAGTGGGGCAACGTCGTCGGTCGCATCCTTGGCTGCCAGCAGAACCGCTTGCACCCCCGTCACGTCATGATGATGCCCGCCCATTTTCAGCACTGTACCGGCCGCGATATCCACCGTTGCACGACCCGATAGCACCGTACACTGGGTCGGTTTGTCCGTGCCTGACGCTCGTTTGTGCAGTACGGCATTGAGGAGCGAGATCGGCGTTTCGACGCCCATGAAGTGGTACGGCAAATACATGCACGCATATCGGCCGTTACGGCTGACCACGTGGCCCTTCTGCGCAAGCAATTGCCAGGTTTCCTGATCATGGGTACGAACGATGACGAATACGCCTCCGGCAAAACTGGCCTCATCGGGAAGTCGCAGGACATTGAAAACCTCGATCACCCCTTCCTGACTCAGCACGCCACCATCCTCGCGCAGGGCATAGATATCAGCCAGTTCGCTGGTGCGGGCGATCGGGTAATGCAGCAGTTCAACGTCAGGGATCATCCCGGTATTGGTCGCCACTACGGACATCTCGCAGTAGTCAGCGGTGGCCGAAGTCTTCAGGCCGTTCAGTGCCGCCCTTCGAGCAGCGAGGGTCGCCGGAATGTCATCGCCCAGCTGCAACAAATCGCCCATGGTGGGGGCTGAAATCGTTTGATCGAGCTGAGTGACGGTGCCTTTTTTTGGATCAAATACCAGGTCATATTCGCTGGATTTGCCAGCGGCAACGATTTCCAGCCCCAGCACCCGTGCCCAACTGATCCAGCCGATGAGATTTGCCGGTTGGTCGCCATCAGCGGTGGTGTAAACCACGTCGTGCTTGGCTGCCAGCCGAGACAAGGTAATCCCGGAAACAGCATCGACTTCCTTGCTGACCATGGCGACATGGCGCCCTGCTTCGATTGCACGGCGAGCGGTGCGGTAGCCAATAGCCGGATTGCCGGTGGCCTCGACGAGAATGTCGTAGGACGATGCGCCGAGCAGCTCTACGTCCGCTACCAGCACAATGGCGTCAGCGGGCGCAGCGGCCACTGCTTGAGCGTCAGCACATTCGATCAAGCGATCTGCGGCGAAGCCCAGCTCAAGGCACAGCGCGCGCAGGCCAGGGACGTCCAGATCACACAATGCCGCGGCATTCAGGCGAGGCATGCGCAACGTCTGAGCCAGCAATGTACGAGCAAACCCACCCTTGGCACCGGTCAGTGCATAACGGACGGGCTGGGACTGATCTGCAAACAGTAATTCGAAATTCATGGTTCGTCCTCGGCGAATGCGTGATTCGGTAACGACCACCGGATGAACAATCATTGTTTTTTGGATTTGTTGTTACCGAGGGTCAAGACAATAGTTCTAAATTAACATTAAGGTCAAATTTTTCACACATATTCACACCACCAAAGACCCCTCGCCGAGAAAAAACAGGCGAACCTTATAGGTGCGTCGTTATCATTTCTTAACATCAAACAGAACCGCTGCACAGCCCGGGCACTGGATTGCTGCACCTCAGCGGCACCGGTGAAACGCGCACACCCGCCGCATCGGCCGGAGTTTCTGGCAGATGTAGGGATCGCATCCGCCAATCTGCCAGTAAAAATCGATAATGCCGCCGCTTCGCAGGCTGCCGCCCGGCATTTCGCCCACTCATAATGGACTTACAACAATAAAGGGGACTCACCCTGAGGCACGTAAGCCATGTACAAAGACCATATCGTCAAGGCCAGGATGACTGACAGCGCCGTGTTCATGGGAGCGGTCGCGGTTGTCATTTTTACCATCACGCTCATCTGCGGCGTGGGCGAAAGTCGCCTTTCCAACCTGATGGGGCCGATCGTCCTTGACTTGAAAGCGCCTCTGGCGCGTGACATCGCGGTCGGGGGTACATTTACCATCACAGTGGTGTTGAACCTGTTCCTGCTTGGTCGTTTCCCCCTGCGGGCGCAGATCATTACAGTCTGGTGCGAATTGCTCGTGCTGTTCCTCTTGTTCTTCGACACCTTCAACCTCTCCTACAGCTTCATCGCGACCAAAATCGGTTTCATGATTACCCAGGGGGTTTTCACCACCGTCTACGTGTCCGCGATTTCCATTGCCATTGCATTCGTCCTGGCATTGCTGGGTGCAACAGCCCGCCTGTCTTCCAACGGCTTCGCGATTGCCATCGCCAGCTTCTACACCTCGTTTTTCCGCGGCGTTCCGCTTCTCATCCAGATCTATCTTATTTACCTGGGCATTCCCCAACTCGGCTACGTTGTCGGAGCCGTCCCGGCAGGGATTCTCGCGCTTTCGCTGTGTTATGGCGCTTACATGACAGAGATATTCCGTGCAGGGATCAGCAGCATCTCGCGGGGCCAGTGGGAAGCCTCGCGGGCCATTGGCCTGACTCCATTTCAAACGATGACCCGGGTCATTCTTCCTCAGTCCATGCGCCTGATTATTCCGCCGACAGGCAACCAGTTCATCTCGATGCTCAAGGACAGCTCGCTGGTGTCTGTGATCGGGGTCTGGGAGTTGATGTTCCTGGCGCGTACACAAGGACGTGCCGAGTTCCGTCACCTCGAAATGCTCATCACCGCAGCCGTGCTTTATTGGCTACTGTCCATCGTCCTGGAAACCGTCCAGGCACGTATGGAAAAGCACTTCAATCGCGCCCATCGCTGATCAGGAGCATTACGATGAATCAGCCCTCAGGTTCAGCAGCCCCCGCCTCGTATCCGGCCATATCGATTCAAGACATGCATAAATGGTATGGCGATTTTCACGTGCTCAAGGGCATCGACCTGCACATTGCCGCGGGCGAAATAGTCGTGGTGTGCGGCCCGTCTGGCTCTGGCAAATCCACATTGATCCGCTGCATGAATCTGCTGGAAGACTTTCAGAAAGGCCACGTATTCATCGATGGGACCGAGTTGACCCGTGAGGCCGCCTGCGTGGCCGGCATACGGCGTCAGGTCGGCATGGTCTTTCAACAGTTCAACCTGTTTCCGCACATGACGGTCGTGGAAAACCTGATGCTGGGGCCGCGCCTGGTGAGCAAGCTCAGCGAGGCAAAGGCCCGCGAACTGGCTTACGAATACCTTGATCGGGTGCGGATCAGGAACCAGGCAGACAAATACCCCGGCCAGCTCTCCGGTGGCCAGCAGCAACGCGTTGCCATTGCTCGCGCCCTTTGCATGCGACCCCGCATCATGCTGTTCGACGAACCCACCTCGGCACTCGATCCAGAGATGGTCAAGGAAGTGCTCGATGTGATGGGCGAGTTGGCTCACGACGGCATCACGATGGTGTGCGTCACCCACGAGATGGGCTTCGCCCGACGAGTTGCCGACCGAATCATCTTCATGGATGAGGGCTGCATCATTGAGCAAGCCAAACCCAAGCAGTTTTTCGACAGCCCCCAACACGAACGTGCCCGGGAGTTTCTGTCGCAGATTCTCAGCCACTGAGAAGCATCGTCGTACCTTCCAAAGTCAGTGACAAAAACAACAAAAAACCCACACTCAAGATACCTGGAGGCTTACCCATGATCTCGCTCCCGCGCTTCTTCACCACAGCCGCTGTCGCCACCGCCGTCACGATCGCCACAGGAGCCGCCTGGGCCGGCGCAACCCTGGACCGCATCCATGAAACGAAAGTGATGAAAGTGGCAACCGCCGCCAACTGGCCACCGCAATCGTTCCTGAGCCCGGACAACAAGCTGCAAGGTTTTGATATCGATGTCGCCAGCGAAATCGGCCAGCGCCTGGGCAGTAAGGTCGAGTTCGTGACGCCCGAATACGGGATCATCACGGCAGGACGCTGGTCGAGCCGCTGGGACTTGTCGGTCGGTTCCATGACCCCTACTACCGAGCGCGCCCGGGTTCTCGACTTCCCGGCCATTTATTACTACACGCCGTATGTATTTGCCGTGCACAAGGACGCGGCCGGGACTAAACCGACGGATCTGAACGGCAAGAAGATCGGCGTCGAAGCCGGCACCACCTCGGAGGACTATATCAATGGACGACTCAAGATCGACG
Source organism: Pseudomonas sp. (assembly GCF_050739935.1). Lineage (GTDB taxonomy): Bacteria > Pseudomonadota > Gammaproteobacteria > Pseudomonadales > Pseudomonadaceae > Aquipseudomonas. The sequence goes on from NZ_JBOICF010000060.1 coordinate 13,588, forward strand.
CCGCAGATGTGCCGCCATTCACTTACGACGTCAAACCTGGTGAGGTACAGACATACGGCGACAGCATGGGTCCTTTGGACGACCTGCGTATGGGTAACGGAGTCAGACTGGACGCCACCTTGTCCGCACTTCCAACCATCGTAGCCGCGGTGAAAAATGGCTATCCGATCGTCAGGGTGGAAGGCAAACCTGCCTACTACGAACCCTTGGCCATTGCCGTGGATAAAGGCGACGAAGCGTTCGATAGCGCGCTGAGCAAAATCATCGCCGACATGAAAACGGACGGCACGCTGAAGCGACTTTCCGAAAAATGGTACGGCGCCGACCTCACCCAATTGCAATAAATCTCTTGTAGTGCAGGCGCCCGTCCTGGACGCGGCGCGCTGCATCTGTGCGCCGCAAAAAAGGACAACGGACTTCATGTACACCTATAACAACAACTACTACACGGCCACGAAGCTCGACACCACTCAGCGGACGGCGCTGACAGGCAATGTCCAGGCCGATGTGTGCATCGTCGGCGCAGGGCTGGCGGGGCTGAGCACCGCCTGGGAGCTGGTATCGCGGGGAAAGTCCGTCGTACTGCTCGACGCTGGTCGCGTTGCCTGGGGAGCGTCCGGCCGTAATGGCGGATTCGTCCTTCAAGGGTGGTCCGAAGGGTTGTCATCCATCGAGCGGCGTTGCGGGAAACCGAGAGCCGCCGCGCTGTTCAGACTGTCGCTCGAAGGCGTCGACATCGTGCGAGACATGATTGCCCGTCATCAGCTGCCAGGCTGCGCGCCGACGCCTGGAAAGCTGAGCGTGGTTCGTTACGACGATGCCGATAACCTCAAACGCATACGCGACAGAATGGCGACGGATTTCGACTTTCATCTCGACTATCTGGATCGCCAGGGCGTGCGCGACAAGCTGAAGACTGACATGTACTTCCAGGGCCTGCGCGATAACTATGGATTCCACTTCCACCCCCTGAACTATTGCCTTGGCCTGGCCCGGCTTATCGAGGGCAGCGGCGGAACCATCCATGAACAATCGCCCATGGTGCGGGTCGAGAGCCGAAACGGGCGACACCGAGTCTTGACCGACCAGGGCGCTGTCGACTGCGCCAACGTGGTGTATTGCTGTGGCGGCTATGGCGGTCCTGAATTCGGGCATTTACGCCGGGCATTTCTGCCGATCGCGACCTACGCAGTGCTGACCGAACATTTGGGCGAACGCTTGAAAGACGCGGTGTGCACCACTGAGGCCGTAGGCGACAATCGCCGGGCCTCGGATTATTACCGAATCGTCGATGGCGACCGACTGCTCTGGGGCGGTCGTATCACCACCAAAAACCTGCAAGATGAAAAGCGCCTGGGGCAGTTGCTGACTGAAGACATTCTTGACGTGTATCCGCAATTGCGCGGTATCAGGATCGAGAAAGCCTGGTCCGGGCTGATGGGCTATGCGCGCCACAAAATGCCTCACATCGGCCCGCTCGGGAAGGGATTGTGGGCTTGTACATCGTTTGGTGGCCATGGTATGAACACCGCGCCGATCGGCGGACGGGTCATCGCAGAAGCCATCTGCGGCGAAACGGATCGCTACCGCCTGTTCGATGCCTACGGCCTGGAATGGAACGGCGGTCCTCTCGGCCCGGCCGCCGCACAAACGGTTTACGCGGGCCTCAAGATAATGGACTTTTTCCAGGAAACGCGTTCGCAACGCAAGGCCGCCAATAAAAAAGGCTGCGCATAAAAACTGAATACGAGCGAGGTCAAGGAAGTGCCCATGGATGCGCAGAATCCCGGTCCGTTGTTTAACCTGACTGACAAGGACAGGCAGTTGCTCAGCCTTCTGCAAGCTAACGCACGCGAGCCTACTGCTTCATTGGCCCGCAAACTCGGGGTCTCGCGCTCTTCCGTGCAGGAGCGGATCAGCCGCCTGGAAAAGGCTGGCGTCATCACCGGATACAGCGTGCGAATCGACCAGGACAGGCTGCAACAGACCATCAATTGTTTCACCATGACGTCCTGCACGAACAAGAGTTACATCGATGTCATGACCTCTCTTCGCAAGATGGATGCGGTGCAGGCGGTGTATGCGGTGTCGGGCGAGTCCGACTTCATCATTCATCTCGCCACCTCGACCTTGAGCGAACTCAATGCTGAGCTCACGAAAATCAACATGATCAAAGGCGTGGCGCATACCTCTTCGCACATTGTGATGGAAACCAAATTCAGCCGAAAATTGGCGGGCTGAAGTCCTGCCTACGTTATCCAACGGATGCAAACACTTGGCGTAGAACGCTTGATGAAACTCAGGCGGGCGCCGGGTCCGAATGAGTCCGTGGCCTCATCATCATATTCAGCAATCGCCTTATCAAACGGCTGATACCATCGTGTACTGTTCGTTATTCATCAGGGGCCCTTATTAGCCAGGCCTCACCAACTTGTCTACATCCCCAATCTGAAAGTTCCGGGCGGTGCGCCCGGGTTTCGCGCGCCTGCTCTTGACTATTTAACGTCTCCTGCATTTAACACTGCCTTATCGACCGTGCGGCAAATAGCGCCCTCGACATATATCTCAATACAGGCTCCAGAGCAGAAACCTGAATTTCTACGCAATGGCCAGGTCAGTTTTATATCAAACAGAGATGTACCGACGCAGGACCCAAGGCGAATTCGGATGGTCGACATGAATGAAGCAGCAAAGCACCGAATAGGCTGGATTTTCGAGCAACTGCGGATCCTCCGTGAAAGCATCAGCGACCTTGAGCGAATGGAGCGCCGGGAGGTAAGTTCGCTGCGGGGTCATCAGACTGTCGACTCTAAAGAAACGCTACATCTGTCTTTTCAGCAGTTGCAGGATTTGATCGTTTGCATGGAAGAAACCCTTGCAGCGTTGGCCGAGGCCTCTGGCAACGGTCGGCGATGAACACAGAAACGCATGTATGCGCCATTGCGGCCCGTCTGGCCGATTTCCGTTCCGGTGCTTCATCTGCTTATGCGTCACGGTCGTTCCGACCTGATTGATCGCCGGCGCATTTTCCACCTCAGGCGCTTACCTCGAAGGAGCCCAGGTCAGGTCGCCTCGCCAGTCGGCTCAACGCGAGATTTATAAAGGACGAGCAAGGAGACAGATGCTGCTTTTCCCTCTATGTTGTGCGCGGCGCTCTACCCCCTCACCACAGTTCACATCTCGCGTTACCACGGAAACTGATATGAATTCACCGATTTTCAGCTTGCAGGAAGACCTTGAGGCTTTGGCCGAACTGCTGAGCAACCCGGACGCTGCGAGGCAAGTGGGCACCTATCTGCAGCGCATACAGACCGCACCGTCCAGGGATCAGCTCGGCAAATGGCTGGAACAGGTCACGGGCTATGTGCAGGCACTGCACGATGTAAATATGTTGAACGAAGAACAATCCATCCTGCTTCGAGAGTTGGTGACTCGGGCCTTGATGCGCAACGCATTGAAATAGCCTGCGACGCGCCTTCAACGTCCGCGGCAAGCAGCCGTATGGGGAAGGATTGGGCGCCTGCTTTACCCTTTGTTCCCGACACCCAACTCCGCAGGATTCATGCCTGATGCCATTCAACATCCGAGATGCCGTGCTTTTCTGCCTGAGGCCTGCTGAGCTTGGGAGTAGGGTCACTCCGGTACTTGGGCAGTTGACCAATGCCTGCGTCCACGGTTGCCCAATGCCAGGCTTCAGCATTGTCCATCTTTGATGCCCGGATGTAGAACGTCTTGTACGCGCCGTTGAGCAAGTAATCGATCCGGTAATGCTGTTCCTGTGCCATTTCGTTTCTCCTTGGCGTTGTGGATACCCAAGCCAAAGATCCTTCGCGCGCAAAAAAATTCCTTATTTAAAACAGTTCATTAGGGCGTCCACTCAGGTGAGTGGAAACCCTTGACGTCAGGCATTCAGGATTCGCCATGTCTATCGGGCCCCACCGCGAATACACCTGCGGTGTCGCGTCATTTCCCGAACTCCTCTGAATCTGCGCCCTCAGATAAGAAGGATTCGGGCACATCGAGGGAATACGGGTATGCAGACGCTCAAGATAGCGACGTTCAACGTCAACAGTATCGGTGCGCGTCTCGCGAATCTATTGCAGTGGCTGGAGCGCGAGCAACCGGACATCGTTTGTCTGCAGGAACTCAAAGCGCAGGACAAAGATTTCCCGGCGAAGGAACTTGAGGCTGCAGGCTACGGCTCGCTGCATCTGGGCCAAGCCTCGTGGAACGGCGTGGCAATCCTGGCACGCGATTCCAAGCCGCTGCTGATCCATAAAGGTCTGCCGGGCGAAGAGAACGATACCCAGGCCCGATATCTGGAGGCTGCGGCCCACGGTGTCATCGTTGCGTGTCTCTACCTGCCGAATGGAAACCCTCAGCCCGGGCCGAAGTTCGATTACAAACTCAGGTGGTTCGAGCATTTGATTGAACACGCCAAAACGTTGCAGGCCAGCGACCACCCTGTCGTTCTCGCTGGCGACTTCAACGTCGTGCCCACCGACGAGGACATCTACAACCCCCGCTCCTGGCTCAAGGATGCGCTGCTTCAACCTGAAAGCCGCGAGTGCTACGCACGATTGCTGGCTCAGGGCTGGCTCGACTCACTCCGGCATCTGTATCCCGAGGAACGCATTTACACGTTCTGGGATTATTTCCGTCAGCACTGGCAAAAGAATTCCGGGCTGCGTATCGATCATCTGCTGTTGAACCCTGCGCTGGCCCCGCATCTTCAGGACGCCGGTGTAGACGCCTGGGTGCGCGGTGAACCGCATGCCAGTGATCACGCCCCTACGTGGATCCGGATCGGCGATTCGCAGAAAAAACGTAAAAGAAAAACCAAGGCGGCTGATCAGGCGCCGGCTCCAGCTGCCGCAGATCCACACCCGAATCTCAACGAGTACAACCGCAAGCGTGATTTCGAAGCCACCCCGGAGCCATCCGGTGCGTCCAAAAAGCTGTCCGCGCAAGATGCGGCGCTTCAGTTTTGCATCCAGAAGCATGACGCCACACGCCTGCATTACGACTTCCGCCTGGAGCTGGATGGCACGCTGAAAAGCTGGGCCGTACCCAAGGGGCCTTCGCTCGACCCCAAGGCAAAACGCCTGGCCGTGCATGTCGAAGACCATCCGCTCGATTACGCCACCTTTGAGGGCAACATCCCCGAAGGTCACTATGGCGCCGGCGATGTCATCGTCTGGGATCGGGGGATCTGGAAGCCGTTGTCCGATCCGGCCGAAGCCTATGCCAAGGGCCGGCTCAAATTCGAGCTGCAAGGGGAAAAGCTCGGCGGTGTCTGGAATCTGGTCAAAACTCACATTCCCGGCAAACAGGAACAGTGGTTTCTGATCAAGCATCAGGATGAATTCGCCCGACCGGAATCCGAATACGACGTCGTCAAGGATCAGCCAGACAGCGTGCTGAGCGAACGGACCATCGTGCCGAAAAAGCGCGGGGGCAAAGCGGCCGCGCCCAAGCCGGTGGAAAAAATCCCGGCCCCGCAAAGAAAACCGGCCAAGGCTCAGCTGACCGGCGCACAGGCGGCAGAGCTGCCTGAAAGCATCAAGCCCGAGTTGGCAACCCTGGTCGAGTCGGCGCCCGAAGGTGACTGGCGTTACGAGATCAAGTTCGACGGCTATCGAGTCATGGCCCGCGTCGACGACGGTAAAGTGCAGCTGTTCACCCGCAACGGCCACGACTGGACGCACAAGCTCCCGCGCCAGGCCGAAGCCATCGCCAGCCTTGGGCTGGAATCAGGCTGGCTGGACGGCGAGATGGTGGTCGCCAATGAGGACGGCGTTCCCGACTTCCAGGCACTGCAAAACGCTTTTGAATCCGAGCGCAGCGGCAACATCGTTTATTACCTGTTCGACTTGCCCTATCTCAACGGCATGGATTTGCGCCAGGTGCCGGTTGAACAGCGCCGCGCGGCCCTGTCCACGGTTCTGGAGCGTAGCGAAGACGAGATCCTCAGGTTTTCGGAGGATTTTGGCGAGACGCCTGACGCGCTGTTGAACAGCGCCTGCCAGATGAAAATGGAAGGGCTGATCGGCAAGCGGGTCGGCAGCGCCTACGTCTCACGCCGCAGTGATGACTGGATCAAGCTCAAGTGCAAACGCCGGCAAGAGTTTGTCGTGGTCGGCTACAGCGATCCCAAGGGGGCCCGCAGCAAGTTCGGCGCATTGCTGTTGGGCCTGCACGACGCTGACAGCGGCGAATTGAGATACTCGGGCAAGGTCGGAACGGGCTTTAACCAGACGACGTTGAACACGATCTACGATCAGCTCCTGCCGCTGGAAATCAAAAAAGCGGCAGTGGTGAATCCGCCGACAGGTTTCGAGGCCAAGGGCGTGCACTGGCTCAAACCGGAACTGCTGGCTGAAGTGGCCTTTGCCGAGATCACCAAGGAGGGGGCGGTCAGGCACGCGGTTTTCCAGGGCCTGCGTACGGACAAGCCCGCAAAGGCGATCACCGAAGAGCGCCCTGCTCCACTGCCCGCCGTCGAGAAACCCGGCACCCGGAAAAGCGCCCAACCGGCAACCTCGAAGCCCAAGTCCAGGAATGAAAAAACCGAGGTAACCGCAACGACCGGGAAAATCCGCCTGACCCATCCGGAGCGAGTCATCGATCCCACCAGTTCGTCCACCAAACGTGATCTGGCCGACTACTACATCGGCATCTCCGATTGGCTATTGCCTCAGTTGGCGAATCGGCCAGTGGCGTTGGTCAGGGCTCCCGAAGGCATCACCGGAGAATTGTTCTTTCAGAAAAACGCTGACCGTCTCGCGATCCCTGGCATTGAGACCATGGGCAAGGAATACACCGGACACCCGGTCATGCTCATTAACAACATCGAGGCATTGATTGGCGCTGTGCAGATGAGCGCAATGGAGCTGCACACCTGGAACGCAGTCTCGAAAGATCTGGAGCGCCCGGATCGCTTCATTCTCGACCTTGATCCCGACCCGGCGCTGCCCTGGAAAAGCATGGTCGAAGCGACTCAGCTGACACTGGCGGTGCTGGAAGAACTGGGCCTGAAAACCTTCCTCAAGACCAGCGGCGGCAAAGGCATACATCTGGTGGTGCCCCTGACGCCAAAGGCCGACTGGGATGCGGTGAAGGATTTCAGTCACGCCATCGTCAAACACATCGCCAAGCTGCTACCGGATCGCTTCACCGCGGTTTCCGGCCCCAAGAATCGCGTGGGGCGCATCTTCATCGACTACCTGCGTAACGGCCTCGGCGCCACCACTATCTGCGCTTACTCGGTGCGCACGCGGGAAGGTTTGCCGGTATCGGTGCCCATCTTTCGCGAGGAGCTGCTGGAGATCAAAGGCGCGAATGTCTGGAACATCCACAACATCCATGAACGCCTCGGGGAGCTGGACAGTGACCCTTGGGCTGACCTGCAAAAGACGCGACAAACCATCACCGCCGAAATGCGTCGGCGTGTGGGCCTCAAGTAAGCGAACCAAGGAGAAACACAATGGACAACTATCACATCACCAAGACTGACAACGGCTGGGCACTGACCAAACAGGGTGCTGAGCGTGCCTCGAAAACCGCCGCTACCAAAGCGGAAATCATGGCGTTGGCCAGTGAGTTTCTGGATGGCAAAACCGCCTCGCTGAAGGTTCACAAAGAGGATGGGAAAATCCAGGAGGAGCGCACCTATCCTCGCAGTGCCGATCCGGCCAAGTCCAAAGGCTGATAACGCGGCGCTGATGGCGCCGCACCACGCTCTCGAATCCGAAGGACGCCCGATGCAACTATTTGAAGCACACCACGTCATGGAAGCGCTTAGCACGAACGACGCGAACAATAAGCTGCAGGAAGGCTGGAAATTATTGAGTGTTGTGGTGACGAGTCACCCCAACGGGCAGCTACATCCGTGCTACATATTGGGCAAATCAAAAGCGGATCACCAAAAACAGATGGCATTAACTCAAGATGCGTCCCCGGGATGATCCGCTGGCGGTATAGAAGAATCATTCACCTCATCGCTGCCACCTGAGAGGGTGTTGGAGCACGTTCATGAACCCTGGTGAAACGGTCACTTATCTAAAGCAACACAAACTGTTGTTGGCGACAGCCGAATCCTGTACGGCCGGCCGCATCGTCGCGCTGCTGGCCGAAATACCCGGCAGTGGAGCATTGGTTGAATGCGGCTACGTGGTCTACTCCCCCGAGGCCAAGCAGCGGCTGTTGGGTGTTGACCCGAAAACGATCGAGCACTTCAATCTCACCAGCATCGAGGTTGCTCGGGAAATGGTAATGGGTGCCCTGCGCGACAGCCCGGCCAACGTCGCCATCGCCACCACCGGTCTGTGCGGGACGGAAGATGTCGACGGTATTCCAGCGGGAACCGTCTGCTTCGCCTGGGGATTCGTCAAAGAGAACCGAGTAAGTGTGTTCACGCGAAAACACCGATTTTTTGGTAGCCGGGAAACGCTGCAGCATGAAGCAGCACTTCACGCTCTGGAGCTGCTGCCGCATTTTCATCAGCGAATGTTGGCGGGCGAAACAGCTTGATGTCTGGATTGGGAAAGACGCAGCGTTGAGTCAGACGTTTTGCAGTGACTCACGCACACAAGGGCAAAAGTGGCTACTCGGTCACGGCGCAATCTGAATTCGGGAGCCAAACATGAAACAGATTCTGGCGGGTGTACTTCAGACTTCATATCTCGAAACCGGACCTATCGATGGACCGGTGGTCGTGCTGCTGCACGGGTTTCCCTACGACGTGCACGCCTTTGATGAGGTATCCAGACGCCTGGCTGATGAAGGCTGCCGCTGCATCATTCCTTATCTGCGTGGGTATGGCCCTACCCGGTTCGTCGATCCGGTAACTCCTCGGTCCGGGGAACAGGCGGCGCTCGGGGCTGATCTTCTGGCCCTGCTGGACGCCTTGAACATCCAGCGTGCCATTCTGGCCGGATATGACTGGGGCGGACGCGCCGCCTGCGTGGTGGCGGCTCTTTGGCCGGAGCGTGTGATCGGTCTGGTGAGCGGCGATCCCGGCTACAACATTCAGAACATCGCGGGCGCCAATAACCCTTCCTCTCCCGAAGCCGAACGCCGCCTGTGGTATCAGTACTACCTACATGGTGAACGCGGCTATGCGGGGCTGGCCGCCAATGGCAAGGCGTTCTGCCGCCTGCTCTGGGAGCTGTGGTCGCCCAGCTGGAATTTCAGCGACGCCACTTACGACGCCACGGCGCAGTCGTTTTCCAACCCTGATTTCGTCGACGTCGTGACCCACTCCTACCGCCACCGTTTCGGCCTCGTCGATGGTGATCCTCGCTATGCCACCATAGAGCAGCAGTTGGCGCAAAGCCCACCCATTTCGGTGCCCACGGTGATCTTGAGTGGCGCGGATGACGGCGTCTCGTCCAAACGCGATGACGCCGCGGCCGTACGCGGCTTCACCGGTCCGGTGCGCAGGCAGGTGCTGGCCGGGGTGGGACACAACATATCGCAGGAGGCGCCGACGGAGTTTGCGCAGGCGGTGCTGGATTTGCTGGGGGAGTGAGTCGTGGGTCGCGCGCGCGGCCACGAATAACCGATGACCACTAACGAGACGAAACAGCCTCTCCCTTAAAGCTGTTTCAGAATATTCCGAGCTCGCATTCAGGTTGAACTAACGCCTGCGCGGCACGATCCCCTTTATCGCAGTCAGCGCGATCAGCGCCCGGCGCTGTGTCGTCGGGAAGTTTCGGGTTGCGCCAAACCTATGGGTGCCGATGAACGAAAAGGAGCCACCGTGAACGACACTACTCACGTCCCCCACCGGTCTTACAGGACCACCCCCGGACCGTTGCACGCAATCTTGCTCGCCGGAGCGCTGCCGCTGTTTCTCGGCGGCTTGCTGAGCGACATCGCCTACTTCAATTCCTATCAGATTCAGTGGAGCAACTTCGCATCCTGGCTGATCGCCGGCGGCTTGTTGCTTAGCGGGCTTGCTCTGCTGTTCGCGCTGGTCAATCTCCTGCGGGCAGAACGCAAGGCCGGGCGGCCTGTGCTGTATTTTCTGCTCTTGCTGATTACGTGGGTGCTCGGCCTGATCAATGCCTTCGAGCATTCGAAGGACGCCTGGGCCGTCATGCCATCGGGTCTGGTGCTGTCGAGCATCGTGACCTTGCTCAGCGCTGCCTCGGCGTGGACAGGACTGACCAGCCTACGCTCGGAGGTTGCGCAATGAGACATTTCCATCCACTCGCTGCCCTGACCCTGGCCATGCTGCTGAGCGCGTGCGGTGCCGAAAAAGATACCGCCCAAGCCCGCGGCCCGGACCCGGAAATGCCAACGCCCGATCGCGGTCTGCTGCCGACCATGAAGATCGCCGAACCCGTGGCATGGGGGGACCAGAAGCCCACGGTGCCTGAGGGGTACAGCGTCACGGCAATTGCCACCGACCTGAAGATTCCCCGTCAGAGCCTGGTTCTGCCCAACGGCGATATTCTCGTCGCAGAAGGCCGTGGCGGCAGCGCTGCACAGCTCAAGCCCAAGGATGTGATCGCCAGTTACATCAAGGCGCAGGGCAATACCAGGGTTAAAGGTGGCAATCGGCTGACACTGCTTCGCGATGCCGATGGCGACGGCAAATACGAGCTACAAACGGTATTCGCCGACAACCTCAACGCCCCCTACGGCCTGGCCTATGCCGACGGCAAAATCTACGTGGCCAATCAGGATGCGCTGGTGCGCTTCGATTACGCGGACGGCCAGACCAAGGCCGACAGTCCACCCTCGACCGTCACCGAGTTGCCCTCGGAGATCAACCATCACTGGACCAAATCGTTGGCGATCAGTCCCGATGGACGCTTCCTGTACGTGGGGATCGGTTCGAACAGCAACATCACCGAACGCGGCATGGAAGTCGAGGTCGACCGGGCAAGGGTCTGGCAGATCGACGCCCAGACCGGCGCGCACAAACCCTATGCGACCGGTCTGCGCAATCCAACGGCCTTGAAGATCCAGCCGGGCACTGGGCAGCTGTGGGCGGTGGTCAACGAGCGTGACGAACTGGGACCGGACCTGGTGCCGGATTACCTGACTTCCGTGCGCGAAGGCGCATTTTACGGCTGGCCCTACAGCTACTGGGGCCAGAACGTCGACACCCGCGCCCAGCCGCAGAACCCGGAAAAAGTCGCCTCTGCGACCAAACCGGATTACAGCCTGGGCTCTCACGTCGCCGCGCTGGGCGTCGACTTCTCGCTACCGGCCATGGGCGAGAAGTTCGCCGAGGGGGTTTTCGTCGGCGAGCACGGCAGCTGGAACCGTGACAATCCCGTGGGCTACAAGGTGATCTTCGTTCCCTTCAGCGATGGTCGCGCGGCGGGTGAGCCGATCGACTTCGCCACAGGCTTCCGCGGCACCGACGGGAAAACCCGTGGCCGACCTGTGGGTGTCACGGTGGACCCTCGCGGCGCACTCATCATCGCCGACGATCTGTCGAACACGGTGTGGAGAGTGACCCGCAACAAATGAGCCAACCGCAACGGGGCGCATCGGCCCCGTTGCAACCCTTTCTGGCTCATTGATGCTGTTTCGATTCAGCATTTGATCCGGTTCGTCCTGAACGAATATTTCGCAAACTTCAGAAAGACTGAACGAATCGCTCAACTGCGCTCTCCGAGATAAGGACTCAAGTTGGCTGCAACGCCATCAGATCCTTACTCGGATTCATCAGGAGAATCGAACATGGCGACTGAAAATCAGTACTCGATGCAGAACCCTCTGACGCAATACCCACAGCCTAAATTTCCCAAGCAACCCCAGACCCCACCGGGCACGGTGCACAAACTGCAACCTGCTGCCGACCACGGCGAAACCAGCTACAAAGGCTTCGGTCGACTGGCTGGCCGCAAGGCGCTGATTACCGGCGCGGACTCCGGGATCGGTCGCGCTGCGGCGATTGCCTACGCCCGTGAAGGCGCAGACATCGCGCTCAACTATCTGCCGCAAGAAGAAGCTGACGCGAAGGAAGTCGTTGCGCTGATCGAGGCCGAGGGCCGCAAAGCGGTGTGCATCCCGGGCGATCTCACCAGCGAAGCCTTCTGCAAGGAGCTGGTCAGTAAAGCGGCTGAAGGCCTCGGTGGCCTTGATGTGCTGGTCAACGTAGCGGGCAAGCAGATCGCGCAAAAGGCTATCGCCGATCTGACCACCGAGCAGTTCGATGAGACGTTCAAGACCAACGTCTATGCACTGTTCTGGGTGTGCAAAGCCGCCCTGCCGCTGTTGAGGCCGGGCGCGACGATCATCAACACCGCGTCGATCCAGGCGTATCAACCATCCGAGTCGCTGCTCGATTACGCGCCGACCAAGTCCGCCATCGTGGCCTTCACCAAAGCGCTGGCCAAGCAGGTAATCAGCAAGGGCATTCGTGTCAACGCCGTGGCGCCTGGTCCGTTCTGGACGCCTCTGCAACCCAGCGGCGGTCAGCCTCAAGACAAGATTCCCGAATTCGGTTCGGAAACGCCCATGGGCCGTCCGGGACAGCCTGCCGAATGCGCGCCTATTTACGTACTGCTGGCGAACCAGGAGTCCAGCTACATCACGGGCGAAGTCTTTGGCGTGACTGGTGGTAACCCGCTGCCGTGAGTGGCCCCCAACGATGAGCCTCCGGGCACCCACGCTCAGCTCGATAGAGTTATGGAGTTGAGCGATGGCGCTCGGTACCGCTATGTGTGGGTGCGCGACGCTGCCTATACGACCAAGGCACTGCTGAGCGTGGGCGCGCGCTGTAGTAAGCAGCCGCCTTTTGCTGGTTGATCGCTGCCAATCGCAAGCATGGGCCGGGCATGTACGGGTACTACATGCTGGAGCCTTGTCTTATCGATCGGACCCGCTTGCCGCAAGACTTACAGAGAGGCAAGACGGTCGGATCGATTGGCCTGCGAAGAGCGTACCTGGGCACGAAGCTGAGCGATCAGATCAGATATCGCACGGCTGGTGTTGAGGCTGGCGATGGGAATCCCGCCCATTACGACATTCGAACCGCTGGCGGGATCGATGATCTCGATAGTCAGTTCGCCGTTGGCGTTAGCCGAACACTTGCAGCGCATGGGGAGAAAGCCGGATTCGATGATGTGGCGTAGTTCCAGTGCTGAGATGGCCATGTTGGTATTCCTTGTTATGTGCAGGGTTGACCTCCGGCCCCTGGCGCTAATTCCCAACATTTTTCATCCAGCGGATGGGCTGCTGAGCAAACCCGAGAAGTGCACTGCTTATCTTCCTGGCTTGCGGGAGTTTTACCTCAATAGCGTCTGTACCAAGCGTGCATTGCCCAATGCGGCATCACGCGCAGTGTTGTCAAAAATGCACCACGTGGGCACGCCGTCGGCCATTGTCGCCTCGACTCTCTGGACCAAGCGCTCCAGCCACTCCGTTTCGTAACAGCTGTAGTAGATACGCGGCGAACCATGGAGACGCCAGTAACGGATCCCCTGACATCCACTGGGCTCATCGTCGCCGCTGATGCGGCCGGGATCGACCGCCGCCTGGGCGATTTGCTGATCGACCAGCAAGTCCTGCGCAAGCGTCCAGGATTCATGGCGCGGCTCGATGACGACATGCCCGGAGTAACGAGCCCTGAGGGCGTCAAAGAAGTCCCCGGCAATGCGCGCATCGAATTGCAGCGAGGGCGGCAGCTGTACCAGCAAGCATCCGAGCTTGCTGTCCAACGCAAGACATTCGGCAAGAAAGGTGTCCAGCAATGCCGAACAGTCCACCAAGCGATTTTCGTGGGTAATCGACTTCGGCACTTTTACCGAGAAGCGAAATCCGGGATTCACGGATGCCGCCCACTTGGCGTACGTTCCAGGTCGATGCGAGCGGTAGAACGAGCTGTTTATTTCGACCGCTGTGAGACGCGAAGCATAGCGTTCGAGGTGGGTACCCTCGCCTTCAAAGTCCGGCCAATATTCGCGGCCGAGCTTCCAGCCGGCGCAGCCTATGTAGAGCCCGTCAGCACTCAAAAAAGCCCCCTCGACATCCCATGTATATCTTGACCGTTTTCAGTCCGATGCCTTCAGAGCCACGCGCCAGCGCGGCTCTTCGGCGATCAAAGGGGTACGCTCAGCTTTCCCCTATTGCGAAAGGTCGGCCTTGAGTCGCTGACCCGCATATTCCTGAGCTTGCTCTGCCTTCTGAACTACGGCAGCAGTGCCGAAGAATTCATGAGTCACGCCCGGATAGACCTTGCGCTCGACGCTGACACCGGCGCTACGAAGCGCCGTTTCCAATTGCGCGCCATCGTCACGCAATGGATCGATCTCGGCATTGATCAACGTAACCGGCGGCAAGCCTTGCAGATTGGCATGTACCAGATCGATCCGAGGATCCTTGGCATCCGCCGCATTGTTCGTCACTTGCGAAATGAACCACAACATCATCGGACGATTCAGCGGCATCGCATCGGCGTACTTCAAGTACGATTCGGTGTCGGTGCTGGATTGCGCCACCGGGTAAACCGACAGGACATGCTTCGGCGCGGTGAGACCCGCCTTGTGAGCCGCGACTGCGGTCGCCACGGCCAGGTTACCGCCCGCACTTTCACCGGCCAGCGCCAGGCGTTTCGGATCGCCATTGAGGGATGTCGCATTGGTGGTTAGCCAACGATAGGCAGCGAGGGCATCATCGTGGGCGGCCGGGAACTTGTTCTCCGGGGCCAGACGATAGTCGACCGAGACAACCACGGCATTGGCTTGCTTCGAAAGGCCGCGGGCGCCGCCGTCATAGACTTTCCGATCAGCGAAGACCCAGCCACCGCCATGGAAATACAGCACCACAGGAAATGGCCCGGCGCCTTCAGGAGTGTAGACGGTGGCCGGCATCGAACCTGCTGCGCCGGGGACTGTGGTTTCGCGGGATGTGACGCCAGGCACCAGTGCGGTTGGGGTGCTGTCGCGTTTCTCATCAGCCAGCACACCCTTCACGGCATCGGCGATGGTCGGTTGCAGACGGGCTTCGGCCGGGGTGGTTTTTTCCACGGCCTTGGCGTCGAAACTGGCGAACTTGTTCAGCACCTTCTGCATGTCTGAATCAGTGCGAAGCATGCTTTTGGTACCGCTGATGGCCAACTCGGAGACAGAGTGTTTTTCCGGATCTCGCGCGCAGCCATGCAGCATCGCTACAACGCCAACGGCAGAAACTGCCCACAACCATTTATTACGATGGGTCATTATCATTATTTGATCCTCAGAGCATTGGCAGGCCTGCGCACGCTGTTGCCCAACGGGCGCAGGCCCTGATTTTTTGATCGTTGCCTCCACGCTTCAGCCTTCGGAGAAAGCGCGTTACTGCGTATTGCCTCAGGCTGCGGGTTTGAGAATGACCTTGGTCCAGCCCTCATCACGGGCGTCGAAATGCTTGTAGGCGTCCGGCCCCTCAGCGAGCTTCAGGCTGTGGGAAATGATCTGCGATGGCTTGGCCCGATCATGATGGATCAGTTGCGCCAACCGACGGTTGTAGGCCTTGACGTTGGCCTGACCGGTGCGAATCTGCTGGCCCTTGAACCAGAACGAGCCGAAGTCGAAGGCCATCTTGCCCTCCTTCGCCAGATCGTTTTTCGCCCCTGGATCCTGCGGCACGAACACCCCGACGACACCGATTCCGCCCGTCGCCTTGGTGGAGGCCACCAGATTGTTCATGGTCAGATGGTTCGCCTCGTGCCCATGCTTGTCGCAGCACTGATAACCCACGCACTCGCAGCCACGATCGGTGCCCAAGCCGTGGGTCAGGTTGAGTATCTGATCGACTGCCTCTTGTTCCAGCGAGTTGATCGGGGTGGCGCCCATCTGTGCCGCGAGTTTCAGACGGTCAGGATGGTTGTCGACGACGAACACTTGCGACGCGCCCTTGATCATCGCGGAATGGGCAGCCATGAGGCCGACCGGGCCGGCCCCGTAGATCGCAATGCTTTCGCCCGGCATCAGGCCGGCAAGTTCCGTTGCATGCCAGCCTGTGGGGAAGATGTCGGAGAGCATGACGTAATCGTTTTCTTTCTCCTGTGCATCTTCGGGCAGCAACAGGCAATTGAAGTCAGCGTAGGGAACGCGCAGCAGCTCGGCTTGCCCACCCTGATAGGGGCCCATGTCGGCGAAGCCGTAAGCGGCCCCTGCGCTACCGGGATTGGCGGTCAGGCAGAAACCGGTCAGGCCCTTTTCACAGTTTTCGCAAAATCCGCAGCCGATATTGAACGGCAGGCATACACGGTCCCCGACCTTGATGCGATCGACGCCGGCGCCCACTTCAATGACTTCACCGAGGTTCTCGTGACCGAATACGCGACCGGTCTCCATCGAGGTGCGGCCTTCGTACATATGCAAATCGGAACCACAGATATTAGTGGTGGTGACGCGAACGACTGCGTCCGTTGGCTTTTCAATTCTGGCATCAGGGACATTTTGCACGCTGACGTCGCGCGGTCCGTTGTAGACGATGGCTTTCATTGGATTCTCCCGTTCAAGCGACGATGAGGTGGTTTCGTCTGCTTACGAGATATCTGTCCGACACGGAACGGCATAGGCTCAATGTTTTAAACAAACGCCTGACGAGCGGTGTTTTTGCCTTCGTTTAATTCAACGTAGTTGAATTAAACGTGTGGAGGATGATCCACTTTTTTCAATTGCCCTTTGTCCTTGCAACATGCATCGCATGGGCCACTGGCTGGAGTAGCCATTGCCTAACCGTCAAACGCACGCCCTCATAATGGGCACGTGGGCATGGATTGCGCTTAATCCGGCAAGATGACGAGTAGTCCTTCCGCAGTCTCGATTTGTGGAACTCCCGGACGCATCTGTTGATCAGCGAGCCATGCCCGGGCTTTAGGGACATCAAAAATCTGACCCTGGTCCATCAGGGCCAGGATCAATGTTTCGGAAACTCTGTAGTGACCACATTCCGAACACTTGCGTTCTTCCCAGGACGCGATCGAAGGAAGCTGTTCGGCGGGCCCTGCGCAGATCAAACAACTCATAAGACACACCTTCTTATTGTCATTAGTGGCTTTTGATTGAGTGTGGACTCTGAAAGCGTCCGGCAATTCCATGCACCGTCGCTGAAAACGATAGTGTGCTTTAACGTCGCCGTTGTGAAGAACACCGCCGTTCGCAAAAACGCTGAACGTTCCGTTCACGGGTCCATCAGATGAATACGGGCATACGAGTGTCGTGGTGCCCTACACAAAAAGGAATGATGAAATGGCTCATACAGTTCGCACTATCACTCTTGCAGCGGTTTTTTCCCTGGCCTGCCACGGAGCCTTTGCGGCTCAGAGCAATGACGACTTCGTCGAAGATGCGTCTGCCAAAGGTGTAGCAGAAGTCGAGGCCGGCAAGCTGGCCCAGGAAAAAGGCACCGCTGCCGACGTCAAAAGCTTCGCCGAAATGATGGTCACAGATCACACGGCAGCCAACGAAAAACTCAAATCCATCGCCGCTAGCAAAAAGCTCGAAGTCTCCAGCAATCAACAGCTGATGGACAAGGCAAAGGCAATGATCCTGGAACTGCGCAGTGCCAAGTCATTCGACCAGGCCTACGCAAACAACCAGGTCAAGGCGCACGAAGCGACTATCGCGCTGTTTGAAGATGAAGCGGCTAATGGCAAGGATGCTGATCTGAAGGCTTTTGCGACTGAGACGTTGCCTAAGTTGAAAGCTCACCTGACGAAAGCCAAAGCGCTCGCCGAAGCCCACGGCGGCGATGCTGCCAAGCAGTAAGTCGGGACAGTAAATCGTACTGTCTTTGCTGTAGCAGCACGGCGTGCCGGGGATGATCTTCTGAAGATCGCAACCGCCGGCAAGCCGGACTGCTACAGGGCGCATTGGTCATCGTGAATTCAGTAGAGCTCTATCGCCTCAGCATTACCGACTCATCAACTCACTGATGCACTGTCCCAGAAGCCGTTGGCTATCGTCCACGCACTTCACGGATTCCCTGATAGATTTGGCAACCGCAGCGCCATTGCCGTTCTCCCCTTCCTCAGCCCAGTCCGCCAACTTCGAAAGAGCGTCGGTCATCGCACGCTGATTCTTCAAAAGGGCGTGCAGGAGTGTCGTGGTGGCAGGTGTATTTTGCATGAGCGTCCCTCAAGCGCCAGTGAGCGATCGCCAGAAACCCTTCATGGGCTGGCGTCGCGGGGCACAATGCCACCAGCAGCTTTGAGGCTATAGTGGCACGATGGTTCCACCTGCCCCGGAGTTAGTTCAGGGCAAGCCACACGTGATGTGATGGCTTGCACCGGGCGGCATCACAGGATCGGCTTGCCCCCCGTCACGCCATAACGCGTTCCCGAGATATAGCTGGCTTCGTCCGAGGCGAGCAGGACATAGATCGGCGCGACTTCAACCGGCTGTCCCGGCCTGCCCAGCGGCGTCTCCTCACCAAAGCTTTTCACGTCTTCCGCAGGCATGGTCGATACGATCAGCGGCGTCCAGATAGGCCCCGGCGCCACGCTATTCACGCGAATCCCTCGCGGCCCGAGCATCTGCGCAAGCCCGGCAGTGAAATTGGCAATGGCACCCTTGGTGGTCGCATAAGGCAGCAAAGTGGGCTTGGGCGTGTCCGAATTCACCGAACTGGTGTTGATGATAGAACTGCCCGCCGCCATCGAAGGCAGGGCCGCCTTGCAGATACGAAACATGGCAGTGATGTTGATATCGAAGGTCTTGACCCATTCCTCATCGGAAATCTCCTCGAGGGTTTTGTGGCTCATCTGAAACGCAGCGTTGTTCACGAGTACGTCGATGCGCCCGAACTTACTGACGGTGTCATTGACGATGGCGGAACAGTGCTCTTTTTTCGCGATATCTCCAGGCAGTAGCAGACACTGCCTGCCCGCCTCTTCGACCCAATGGGCGGTCTTCTTGGCATCTTCATGCTCATCCAGATACGAAATGGCAACGTCCGCGCCTTCCCGGGCAAACGCGATGGCTACCGCTCGACCAATACCGCTGTCTGCGCCAGTGATCAGGGCAATCTTGTTGGCCAGGCGATCCGACCCCTTGTAGCTGGTCTCGCCGCAATCCGGATAGGGGTCCATCTGGCTTTGATCGCCAGGTACTGCCTGCTGTTGCGGTTTAAAGGGCGGTTTGGGGTAATCGGTCATGGCACTCTCCTCAAATGGTCCGGACGCAACGTTGTGCGCATTGAGGGTGGACTTTGAGTCGACGCCATGAGTTCGCAGTTTTTGCGAATCGTTATGCCTCGCTCAAGTGTCAGTTTTCGGGGGATGACACTCAACGGCAGGCGACTGATGGCATCCCTTCTGCCGCCACCAGAGCCGCGACGCGCGGAACGAATGTTCACTGGACTGAATCAATACCCGATCACACAGCCCTTTTGGAGGAATGAAAATGCAGTATTCAAAGCTCGGAAAGACAGGACTTGAAGTCTCGCCGCTGTGCCTGGGTTGCATGACCTATGGCGTGCCAGAGCGTGGCACGCACCCGTGGACATTGAACGAGGATCAGAGTCGCCCGCTCATTCGTCAGGCGGTAGAGGCCGGGATCAATTTTTTTGATACCGCTAACGTTTACTCCGACGGCACCTCGGAAGAAATCGTCGGCCGGGCGCTCAGGGATTTCGCCCGTCGAGATGAGATCGTCATCGCAACGAAGGTCAATGGCCGCATGCACGCCGGCCCAAACGGCGCCGGTTTGAGCCGCAAGGCGATCTTTCAGGAGGCAGAAAATTCGCTTCGTCGCCTGGGCACCGACTACATCGATCTGTACCAGATCCACCGCTTCGATTACGACACCCCGATCGAGGAAACGCTTGAGGCATTGCATGATCTGGTCAAGGCCGGGAAGGTGCGCTACATCGGCGCCTCATCCATGTTCGCGTGGCAGTTCGCAACCATGCTGCATACCTCAAGAGCGAATGGCTGGACGCGTTTTTCGACCATGCAGAATTACGTGAACCTGCTGTACCGCGAAGAAGAGCGCGAGATGCTGCCGCTGTGTCAGGCTGAAGGCATTGGCGTCATGCCCTGGAGCCCCCTCGCCCGCGGCCGACTCACTCGCCCCTGGAATGAAAGCAGTGAGCGGGCTGAATCCGATGAGTTCGGCAAAACGCTGTATGCCCACACCGCCGACGCAGATCGCAAGGTGGTCGAAGCCGTTGCCAAGGTAGCCAAGGCGCGAGGCGTGGCACCGGCGCAGGTGGCCCTGGCTTGGGTGCTCTCACATCCGGGCATCAGCGCACCGATTGTCGGCGCCTCCCGCCCGGGCCACTTGGACGACGCACTGGCGGCCGTTGAGCTCAAGCTCAGCGACGCCGAACGTGCCGAGCTGGAAGCGCCGTACGTTCCGCATGCCGTGGTGGGGTTTTCCTGAGTCGTAAGGTCTCGGCACGTTCTGCATACAGGGCCAGAAATACGTTTCTGACCCTGCATCTCAATGCTTCAGCCTGCGGCGACGACCGTGATTTCGACGAGCAGATCCGGCGCGGCCAGGCGTGACTCGACCGTGGCGCGTGCCGGTGCGTGTCCTTCCGGGGCCCAGGCATCCCAGACTTCGTTCATGCCAGCGAAGTTCGCCTGAATGTCCGACAGCCACACCTGTGCGCTGAGGATGCGGGTCTTGTCCAGCCCGGCCTTGGCCAGGAAATTGTCGATCTTTTCCAGAACCTGCGCGGTCTGCCCTTTGATATCCAGCGTGCGATCAGTCGCCGTCTGGCCCCCCAGGAAGGTAAAGCCGTTGCACTGAACGACGCGGCTCATGCGCTGATTGGTTTCGATACGGGTGATTTCCAGCATGTGAACTCCTCAATGGTGCGGGATGGTTGTGGCGGGTTGGAAAACAGGTGACGCACAGATGCCGGGGTGTGGCATGGATCTGTGCGAGTGAGCTTGCTCACGAAGATGCCGGTACATTGGGAGCATCTGCATTGCCTGGAACGCCGCTTTCGCGAGCAAGTGCGCTCCCATAACTGGTCCGGCGCCCGGCATCGGATGCCGACGTGGTGGGCGTTGCGGTATCGAAACGATCGACCGCGAATGCATCCAGTGAAATGTCCGAATGCTCGCCGAGGATCTGCTGCGCCAGGCGTTTGCCGGTGCCGGGTCCCATCTGGAAGCCGCTCCCGCAAAAGCCGAAGGAATAACTAAGATTGCTCGCCTTGCGACTGGCGCCAATCACCGGGAGATCGTCCGCAGTGAACGCCTCGACGCCAGCCCAGACGCGGTTGACGCCCAGATGCTTCAGGTGCGGGAACAGGTCGGTGACAGTCCGCGCGCTGGTGCCCAGGCGCGTCATGTCGACTTCGCCATGGCGCGCGGGGAAATCCAGTGAGCCGATGAGCTTGCCGCCGATCACTACGGTGCCGTTGGCGAACTGCTTGAACGACAGCGAACGGCCCGTTGCGCCAAGCACAGGTGCGCAGAATGGCGCGACGCGATGGGTGACCATCAGCATCAGCCCTTCCGGGTGGGCCGGCACTGCTTCGCCGACCTGCGCCGCCAGCTCCCGAGCCCATGCGCCTGCGGTGATCACCAGGTGCTCGGCACTGAAAACGGCGCCCGGGGTCGTCACCTTCCACAGACTGCCGCGCTGTTCTATACGCTGCGCCGCAGTGCCCTCATGCACCCTCACACCGAGTTCCTGGGCCGCCAGGCGAAACGCAGTGACTGTCTTGAACGGCACGGCATAGCCGTCGTCCTTGACCCAGATGCCACCGACGACGTGCCGGGCAACCGTGGGAATGATGTCGAACACGGCCTGCTGGTCGATCAAGACTTCGTGCTCGAATCCCAGTGCCTTGAGTTGCGCCACCCGTTGCCGACATTCCTCCAGCTCGGCTTGGTTTTCCGCCAGCTTCAACTGACCGCTGGGTACGAAACCGCCGTCATCACCCAAGGTGTGCCTGAGTTCGTGCCAAAGTGCCCGGGAGGACAGAGCCAAAGGGATTTCCGCTGCGTGGCGTCCAAGGGTACGCACGCCACCCGCGTTGACGCCGGAGGCGTGGCGCCCGCAATAGTCGGCCTCCAGCACCGTAACCTGGACCCCGCGCTGGGCCAGATGAAAGGCCGTGCTCAGGCCATGAATACCGCCGCCGATGATCAACACATCGCCTTGCCGTGTGCCGTCCCTCGCCTTCCGTTCAGTCACCTGCGAGTTCTCCCAAGGTGATTGGCTTGATCGGCGGACGAATGCGGTAATAGCCGACCTCCGCTGCCGAGACGCCCCGCGCCTTGGCAATGACTTCGGTCACGGTCAGGCCACACATGCGCCCTTGGCACGGCCCCATGCCGCAGCGGCCGAATGATTTGGCCTGGTTGGGTCCGGCACACCCCAAGGCCACGAATTTACGCAGTTCGCCGGCTGTGACTTCCTCGCAGCGACAGACCATAACCTCGTCTGCAGGTATGCGGTTTTCTTCCCTGGCTTGATAAACCGCGTCGAGAAACGGCCGGATTCTCAGATTAGCCTCAAGGCCGGTGCGCAACGGCGCGGCGTGACGCTCACGTTCGGCATCACTGAGTAGGCCCAGACGCGCGGCGATCCCCAAGGCCGCCAGTTCGCCCTGCAACGCAGCAGCCTGAGCGCCGCCTATTCCGGCACCGTCTCCGGCAACGTAAATGCCGGGCACGTCCAGTTCGCCCCAGGCGTCGATCACCGGGCTGAAACATAGCTGGTCTTCATCCCAGCGATGACGGGCGCGCAACGATTGGCTGAACTGGATATTCGGCACCACGCCCTGATGCAGCAGCACGCAGCGGGTCGCCACCCGTCGAGTTTTGCCGCCGACGCTGAAAGTCAGGGCGCTGGCGGCGTCGCTACCCTCTACCGCCAGTTGCTCGGCACCGGTGTAGTGGGCGATCCCCGCGCGACGCAGGCTGCGCATCAATTCCAGTCCCTTGCGCAGATAGGGCCAGGCGCGCAGCGCCGCGAACAGATGACGCCGGGCACGCCAGTAGTCTTCGGGGCGTGTGGTATCGACCAATGCCTTGATCGTTACGCCTGCGCGCAGGTATTGCCAGCCCAGCAGATAGAGCAACGGACCACAGCCCGCCAGCACCACTGGCTCGGAGGGCGCAAGGCCGGAGCTTTTCAACAGAATCTGCGCGGCGCCAGCGCTCATGACACCCGGCAACGTCCAGCCGGGAATTGGAAAAGGTCTCTCCATCGCCCCGGTCGCCAGCAATACGGCCTTGGCCTGCACAGTCTGCAAGCGCCCATCGCGCAGGTAGCTGACCTGATGGTCGCGGGTGACCTGCCACACAGCAGCGCCTTTCTCGTAACGCACCGTGGAAGCGGCAAGCGCCTGGGCCAACGTGTTGCCGTGGGCGTAATCCGGCCCGAGCATGTCGCGGCGCGATAACGGCGCCAGCGTGATGCCTCGGTAAATCTGCCCGCCGGGACTGCCCTGTTCGTCGAGCAAGACCACCTGCAAGCCCAGGCCTGCCAGCGCCACGGCGGCCGACATTCCCGCAGCACCCGCGCCAATCACGGCCACATCGATATTCAAAAGGCTCATGACTGCACCTCGAGGGTCTGCACATTCACAGGTTGGAAAATCAGATCGCGGGCGCCTTCCTGTGAGCGGACGCGCATGCCCTCACTGACCTCGATCAGGCAGCTCTGGCGATTGGGCACGCCGTCGATTTCCACCAGACAATCGAAGCACACACCCATCATGCAAAAAGGTGCGCGCGGCGATTCACTGACCGGCGTGGCCCGGAAGCGGTTGATGCCGGACATCAGCAGTGCAGCGGCGACACTGCTGCCAGCAGGTGCGCTCAGCGGTTGGTCGTTGAAGCTCAGGTTCACGGTGCGCGTCGAGCTGACCTCGCTGGCGACCGGTTTGAACAGCGGATCAGTGCGCATGGGAAAACACCTTGTCAGTCAGAAAACGCTCGCCGGAAAACACGCCCAGTTCGTCAGGCATCGCGCCGCCAAGGATCCACGGTGCGATACGCAACGCGTGAGCAGCGGCGAGGGTCACGCCGCTGTGACAGGTCACCACGAACGCGCCGGGATGCTGCGTCGATTGCTGGTAAATAGGGAAACCATCGGGACTCATCACCCGCAACGCACCCCAGGCACGGATCAGCCGCACGTCGCGAAGCAGCGGAAAGGTCGACACGCCGCGTTTGGCTATCGCCGCGAGTACCTCTGTGGAGGTGCTGTCGTCGAAACCCACCTCCTCCATCGAGTCGCCCAATTGCACGGTGCCCTCGTCGGTCTGCCGCACGTTGATGGTCGGGTAATCGAGAAGCGGCCGCACACGCTCGCTGATCAGCACCTGTCCACGATTGGGTGCGACCGGCGCATGCAATCCGACCTGTCGCGCCAGCCCGGGATTGCCCAGGCCAGCGGCGAGAACGATGCGCGGGGCAACAAAACGACGCCTGCCCGCCGTGACGCAGAACTCCCCCGGCGCGCAGTCGATGCGATCGACCTGCACGCCGTTGTGCAACCGTGCTCCTTTGGCCTGGGCCGACGTGTGCAAGGCAAGCAGCAGTTTCAACGGATTGACGTGGCCATCCTGCGGCGTGTAACTTGCGCCGACCACGGCGGGACCGATTAACGGCAGGCGCGCCTTGAGTTCGGCGGCGTCGAGCATCTGGAATGGGTAATCGCCCAGCGCGTCCTGCAGCGTCTGCAAGCGCGATTGGCGCTCCAGCAGCTCTTCGTCGCTAAAGCACATGTGAAACCCACCGGGTTGCTTGAGCTGCACATCGATACCGCTGTCAGCCATCAGCGCCTCGGCAAAACCCGGCCAGCGGGTAGCGGATGAGCGGGTCCAGCGCGAATAATCCGGCAGGTCGTGGCCTTTGCCCTGCACCCAGACCAGACCGAAATTGCCCCGCGAAGCGCGGAACGCGTCGTCGCCCTGGTCCAGCACCACGGTGTCGGCGCCGCTGCGCGACAGTCCGTAGGCCACCGCCGTGCCCACCAGCCCACCGCCGATCACGATCACCTGGGCCTGGGTGACGCCTTGTGTCTGCTGGCTCATTTGCCTTCTCCGATCAATACCCGGTCAAGCCCGACCATGCGGTCGAGTATCAGCATCAACAGCAGGGTGCCGATGATCAGCACCGTGGATATCGCCGTGATCAACGGATCGATCGTCTGGGATATCTGGTTGTACATCGCCACCGGCAAGGTCGTGGTGCCGGGAGTCGCGACGAACACGGTCATGGTCAGCTCGTCGAAGCTCTGGATGAACGCGAGCATCCAGCCACCGACCACCCCGGTGCGGATACGTGGCAACACCACCCGGTAAAACGCGGTCCAGCGACTGGCGCCCAGCGACATGGCGGCCTGCTCGATATCGCGCTCAAGGCCAATGGTCGAGGCCAGGGTCAGGCGCAGCGCATAGGGCAGCACCACGATCACGTGCGTCAGGGTCAGCGCCCAGAACGAACCGCCGATATGCGCCAGGGAAAAGAAGCGCAGAAACGCGATCCCCAGCACCACCGACGGAATCATCAGCGGCGACAGCAGAAAGCCGGTTACCGCGCCGCGTCCGGGAAAGTCGTAGCGACTGATGGCCAGGGCCGCCGGGATCGCCAGCAGCGCGGCGATGGTCGCCGAGGCCAGCCCCAGCTTGATCGACAACGTAAAGGCGTCGAGCATTTCCTGATTGTCCAGCAACGCGCGAAACCAGCGCAGTGACAAACCGTCCGTGGGTAGCGACAAGTAGCCCTTGCTGGTAAAGGCCATCGCGATCACCACCAGCAGCGGCGCGACTATGAAGGTCACGAAGGCGGCATGAAACAGCAGCGAGAAAAATCCGTTCTTGTGCATGGTCGTCTACTCGAAGACTTGCTTGAAGCGGCGCTCGGCCAACTTGCTGCAACCCAGAATGATGATCAGGTTCGCCACCAGCAGCAGCATCGCAATCGCCGCCCCGAGCGGCCAGTTGAGGGTGCCGAGGAACTCGTCGTAGGCAGCCGTTGCCACCACTTTCAAACGCCGCCCGCCGATGATTGCCGGCGTCGCGAATGCCGATGCCGCCAACGCGAAAACGATGATCGAACCTGAAAGCACGCCAGGCATGATCTGCGGCAGGATGATCCGGCGAAACACCGTCAACCGCGAGGCACCAAGGGACAGCCCCGCCCACTCGACCTGCAGATCCAGACGCTGCAACGTGGCCCAGACCGCGATGACCATGAACGGCACCAGCACGTGCGTCAGGGCGATGATCACGCCGACCTGGGTGAAGAGCATCTTGACCGGTTGATCGACGATGCCCAGCGCCTGCAATGCGTCGTTGATCAAACCGTTGTTGCCCAGCAGGATCGCCCAGCCCAAAGTGCGCACCACCACGGAAATCAGCAATGGCCCCAGCACCACCAGCAAGAACAGTGAACGCCAGCGTGGCGCCATGCGCGCAATGATGATGGTCTCCGGGATGCCCAACAGCACACAGAGCACGGTCACCGCCAGAGCCATGCCACCGGTGCGCAGGAAGATCTCGTGGAAATAACTGTCCTTGAACACCTCAAGGTAATTACCGAGGCTGTAACCCGGCATTACCCCTTCGCTGTCACTGAACAGGTTCAGCGACAACACGGCGGTCAGCAGCAGCGGCGCCAGCAGCAAGGCGACGAAAACCAGCAGCGCCGGACCGCTGAGAATCCACGGCGCGGCGCCGACCCGTTCGGCGTCATACGTGGCCATGGGCGACCTCCCTGTCGAGCAGGCGCAAGTCGTCATCGGACCAATCCAGCCCCACCTCGCTGCCCTCCTCCGGTGGCGGCGTGCCGAGGTTGGGCTGGGTCATGTGCACCAGACCCAGACGGCTTTCCACGGCGATCAGCCACAGATTGCCGAGGAACACCCGCAGGCGGATGCGCCCGTTGAGACGGCCGCTGTCCACAGCGGTAAGGCGTACTTTCTCGGGGCGGATGTAGACGTTGACGTCGTTGCCCAGCGAGCGGTCTTCGTGGGGCACGTGCAACAGGGTGTCCTGAACCTGCACGTGGCAGCAGCGCTCGTTGCGCAACTGCACCGCTCCGGCGAAGGCATTGGTCTTGCCCAGGAACGCCGAGGCGAATGGCGAATGCGGCCGCTCGTAGGCTTCGAACGGGGTGTCGATCTGCACGATACGGCCCTTCTGCATTACCGCGATCCGGTCGCTCATGGTCATGGCTTCGACCTGATCGTGGGTCACCAGAATCGTGGTGATGCCCAGTTCGCGCTGAATCGCCCGTAACTCGATGTGCATCTCTTCACGCAGCTTGGCGTCGAGGTTGGACATCGGCTCATCGAGCAGCAACAGATTCGGTCGAATGGCCAATGCCCGCGCAATCGCCACCCGTTGCCGCTGTCCGCCGGACAACGCCTTGGGATAGCGCTCGCCGAGGCCGGCCAGGCGCACCAGATCCAGCGCCTCGTCGATGCGCTTGCCGCGCTCGGCCTTGGGCACCCCGCGCATTTCCAGGCCGAAGCTGATGTTCTGCGCCACGGTCATGTGCGGGAACAGCGCGTAGCTTTGAAAGACGATGCCCAGCCCGCGCTGCTCGGGGCGTACGTGGGTGATGTCGCGACCGTCGAGAATGATCCGCCCTTCAGTGGGCTGAACGAACCCGGCGATCGATTGCAAGGTGGTGGTCTTGCCGCAGCCAGACGGACCGAGCAAGGCGACGAACTCGCCATGCCGGACTTCCAGATTCAAACCGTCAATCGCCTTGAAATTGCCGTAGGTCTTGACGATGCCTTCGAGTGTGAGAAATGCCATTGGCGTGCCACGCAGGCGAACCTGCGTCTCCAGGATGGTTTTCGGAAGGATCGGGGTCGTTGCGTGATCAGAGCGATCAGCGCTCGACGGTACGATTCCAGCGGGTCGTCCACTCGCCGCGCTGCTGGTTGATGGTGTCCCAGTCAACCTTGATCAGCGCGTTGACCTTGTCCGGTCCGTAAGGCATCCGCGCGGCAATTTCCGGCGGCAGGGTGACGGTCTGGTTGACCGGCGCAAAGCCGTTTTCTCTGGCCTGAATGGCCTGCACCTCGGGCGACAGCACGTACTGAATGAACGCCTGGGCCATCTCGGACTGCTCATTGGGGGTCACGCTGCAGGCCGCGATCTGCAAGGCGATGCCGCCTTCCTTGGGGTAAATGAATTTCAGCGGGAAACCCGTGCCTTGCAGGGCTACCGCACGGCCGCTGCCATACACCGCCATGACCACGTCGCCGTTCTGCATCATGCCGTCCATCTCGCCGGGGGCCGACACCCAGGCCAGGACATTAGGGCCGATTTCATCCTTGAGGGCCTTGAAGCCGGGGTCGATATTCTTCTCGCCACCACCGCGCAGGCGGGCCATTTCCACCAGCGTGTGCAGGCCATAGGTGTTGGTCACCGGCGGCATGCCCAGCAGCTGTTTGTAGCGCGGGTCGGTGAGGTTTTCCCAGGAATCCGGAGGCGCCCAGCCGCGTTTCTTGAAGGCGTCTTCGTTGTAGCCGATGCCGGTCGCCACCACGCCGATACCGGTCGCTTCAGGGCTCAGCCGCGCGAGGGGGTAAAGATCCTTGTACACCGGCGCGTCGCTGAGCTTTTCACACAGCCCCATCTGCAGCGCCTGATACATCGGGCCGTCATCCATCATCGCCACGTTGATCTGTTGGCGCCCTTTCTGCGCCTGCAACTTGGCCAGGGTTTCGGTGGAATTACCGGCGACGTAGACCACCTTGACGTTGTGCTGCTTCTCGAACGCGGGAATGACTTTGGTCTTGTACATCTGTTCGGTGGAGCCACCGACACCGGCGACGTACAGCGTCGGTTCGGCGAATGCCGGGGCGCTGCTCAAACCTGCGAGCGTCAGGGTAACGGCAACCGCGAGACGGTTGAACGGGCGAAACGGCTGTGCTGCTGGGGACGAGTTAGGGCTAATCACAGACTATCTCCGAAGTGCGTGGGGCAGATCGAACAATGCGTCAGTCGCTTCAGGGTGAACCGAAGCCATGCATGCGCGGTGCATGCTCCCGGCGAATCCATCGCCAGGTGGCGCATCTTCATGTGCGCTATGGGTTGCTGATTCGAGTATTGCGACAGCCCTCCCATATGGTCAAATACGGATATCCGGGTTAGTTATTCATATTTGATATGGAGCGCAGCATGAATCTGAGGCAGATCGAAGCGTTTCGCAGCGTCATGCGGCTGGGATCGATGACCGCAGCCGCCGAAGTCTTGTATACCTCTCAACCCAACATCAGCCGACTGATTTCCCAGCTGGAGTTGAGCACCGGGCTGACCTTGTTCAAGCGCGCCGGCGTGCGCTTGATCCCCACGCAGGAAGGCCAGGCGTTCTTTCAGGAGGTCGAGCGGGCGTATGTCGGCATGGACAGCCTGAGATTGTCGGCCAAGAACATTCGCAATCTTGGCACCGGGCGACTGAGGGTGGCGGCAGTGCCATCGACGGGCCTGAGCGTGATCCCGAGGGTGCTGAAGACCTTCACCGACCCCCGGCCCGAACTGACCGTGTCGCTGCATGTGAACTCCTCGCCCACGGTCGAGCAATGGGTCAAATCGCAGTTCTGCGATCTGGGCATCGTGGTTCATCCAGGGGATGTCAGCAGCCAGCAGATCGAATTGCTGGCGATGGTTGCGGCGGTCTGCGTATTGCCTGCCGCCCACCGGCTGGCGGACCGCGCATACATCGACTGCACCGATCTGGAAGGCGAAACCTTTGTCTCGCTGTGCCACGGCGACGGCACACGATCGCTGGTTGACGGTGTCTTCGAGCAGGCAGGCGTCGAGCGAGTCATGGCGGTGGAAGCGCAATACAGCGCGATCAACTGCGAGATGGTGGCGCTGGGCATGGGCGTCACGCTGGCTCATCCCCTGGTCGCCAGGGATTATCAGCACCGTGACATCGTGATCCGTCCATTCAAGCCGGACATTCTGTTTCCGACCTATGTGATCTGGCCGCCGGCAGAGAAACGCACCCGAGTCGCCGAGGAATTCATCGAAACGCTGAAAGCGTTCTATCAGGACTCGTTCGACGATCAGGGTTACGGCAGGGACTGAGGCTTTCGGACCGCTTTCAACGAACTTCGTTGATGCACATCACTGACTTGCCGATCTGCTCACGGGCCTCGATGCGCGCGTGAACGGCCTGCACTTCTTCCATCCGGTAGCGGCCTTCGATCTCGATGTTCAGCGAGCCTTCGAGGATCGCCGCGAACACTGCATCGGCGCGGCGCTGGACGGTTTCGCCATCGCCCATGTGATCGGCCAGGCGCGGTCGGGTCAGAAACAGCGAGCCGCTCTCGCCCAGTTCGATGGGGTCAAGGTCGGTGACCGAGCCGGAGACATTGCCGTAATTAACGACCAGGCCGCGGGTGCGGCAGGCCCGAAAGCTGTCGCGCAGGGTGCTTTTACCCAGCGAATCGAACACTACATCGACCCCCTTTCCGTGGGTGGCGTCACGAATGCGCTCAGCGAAACGGCCGTTGTCGTACAGCATGGCGTGATGCGCACCCCGTGCGATGGCGATCGCACATTTTTGCTCGGTGCTGGCGGTGGCGAACACCTGCGCCCCCCTCGCCCTGGCCATCTGCACCAGCAACTGACCGATGCTGCCGGACGCCGCGTGAATCAGACAGCTGCTATTCGCCCCCAATTGCGCGATGTCGTCCACCAGGTACTGCGCCGTGGCGCCCTGGAATATGGCCGCTGCTGCCAGGTCGAAGGCAATCGCGTCGGGGATTTTCGCAATTTTCTGCGCGGACACAGCGGCGTATTCGGCATAACTGCCCCACGAGATGCACCAGGCCACGCGATCGCCTACCGCAAGGTGCTGCACGGCCTCGCCCACCTCGACGATCACCCCTGAACCTTCCATGCCCAGCGTGCACGGCGCGCGCACTGGGTATGTCACCGAGGATGCGTATTTGCCCTGGCGCGTGTGTACGTCCATGAAGTTGATGCCTGCACACGCCACCTTGACCACCACCTGTCCCGCAGTGGCCGAAGGTTTGGGCAAATCGGTACGCAGTTGCACGACTTCAGGCCCGCCATAGCTTTCGATCATGATGCCTTTCATTGGGTATAGGTTCCTTGCGCAGAATGTTCAGAGGTCGATGGCAAAGGCCATGTCCCTGGATGGCGGAATCCATGATAAAACTTTGCCTTCGGATCGATACTCCCCAATTTTCACCCTCTCCGTTCGGAAGTTGATCTATCCCGACTTGCGTCGCTCGCCTTCAATGAAGGCGGTGATGGAGTTTCTGCTGGCATGCGTCGAGCGAGAGCCTCGGTTAAGCAGCCGGAGTTGAGATGAGTTCATTACCCACTAGGTAATGAATTTGCCGCTCGCAGCTAACCGCAGCAGTCAGCTTCGGGTTTATCTTGGGCTTTTCCTCAAGAGTGCCAGACGTCATGCAGTCAAGATCCAGTCTCCTCATCATTACCTTCAGCCTCATGTCCGTGACATGGGGCGCCAGTGCGCTGGCGGAAGCCACTCACACTGTCGAGCAAAAGCCGGTACTCGGTCTCGCTTCGGCGATGAAACTGATGGAGACCGCTCGCGTCTATGCCGACGCGCACCATTGGCCTTGCGCGATTTCGGTCGTCGATGACGGTGGCTGGAACCTGGCGTCGGTGCGGATGGACGGAGCGCCGGTGGTGGCGGGTTCCGATCTCGCGCAAGGCAAAGCGCGCACGGCCGCGTTGTTCAAGCGTCCGTCGGATGATCTGGAAAAAGCGGTTAACGGCGGCCGGATTGCGGCAGTCACGGCAGGCCTGGTAATGATGAAAGGCGGGCAGCCGATCAAACGCAACGGACAGGTGATCGGCGGCGTCGGCATTAGCGCCGACACCCCCGCTCACGACGATGAAATTGCGCTTGCGGCATTGGCCGCCTTGGGAGACTGACTCCAGCGCACATGGGTCACGCAGATGATACAGAACCGAGAAACCGCGGACCGGACCGGCTCAAGACCGACCGTTTGACCTCTCCCGACCAACTGTCTCTCGCTTCCGGTAAACCCGCCTACACTGCCCTGTGAAGCTCTCGGGGATGACGCCCAGCCGTCCGCTCGCCTCCGATAATCCCCGTAACGTCAATCAACCCGATCATGCGTCTTCAACTCCGGGAGGTGTAGGTATGCCTAACAGACGTCCCCCTTTCACCATGGATTGCTGGAACAAGGACTGGGTCATTCACGGGCACAAACTGGTCTGCCGGTCGTGCGGCGCTGGGCAATGCCCTGCGTCGGACGAGCAACCGTTCAGACATACCGAGGCCTGCGCGATATCCGAGGCTGGCGCGCGTTATCCCTGGCGTGAACTCAACGAGATCCTCAAAGAAGGGACGGTCGAATCCAGGCGCATGGTGCATTGAGTATGCGGCGGTGGCGACTGCAAAATGGCTGCCGCCGACAAGCCGGACGTCCGTTTGGCATTTCGGACGTCTGCACCCTTGCGGCGATCGAACCGATCGCTCACGCGTTTTGCGCAACCAGAAGCCGCTCCAATACCACTTCCAGCGGATGGCGTAATTCCCGACCATCCTGACGCTTCACCTGGCTGCGGCATGAATACCCCGTCGCCAATGCTTCGCCCTTTTTGTCCAGTTTGGTCGCCCACGACTGTTCGAAGATGGTCCGTGAGGTCTCCTGATTGCGCGCTTCGTGGCCGTAGGTGCCGGACATGCCGCAGCAGCCGGTGGCTTCGGTGACCAGTTTGAGGCCAATGCGACCGAAGACTTTTTCCCACTGCGAGGTGCTTGCCGGGACGTTGGTTTTCTCGGTGCAGTGAGCCATCAGGCGGAACGGAACGGCTTGCGCCGCGCCTGTCGATTCGGGCAGCACGTCGATCAACCATTCCTGGGGCAACAGCACTTTCGGACTGCCCTCAAGACCGGGAACCTTCTGGTATTCCTGGCGATAAACCAGCGTCATAGCCGGGTCCAGCCCCACCAGCGGCACGCCGCAGTCGGCCAGCGCCTTGAGTTGGGTAGCATTGCGCACGGCGGCCTTGGCGAATGCACCGAGGAAACCCTGCACATGCAGCGGCTTGCCGTTGGCGCTGTACGGCGCCAGGAACACGCGGTAACCCAGCTGATGCACCAACTGAATCAGCGACGCCAGCAACGGAGTTTCGAAGTAGCGAGTGAAGGCATCCTGCACCAGCACGACGCTGCGCTGACGTTGCTCATCGCTGAGCTCGCGCAGGGCCGGAACACTGGCGACCGTCACGTTGCACCGGGTCAGTGTGCTCTGCAGGTTATAACGATGAATCAGCGGGCTATCGAGCATGCCGACGTGACGTTCGAGCAGGCCGCTCACCCATTTCGAACCCATCACCGCGTTGTACAAGCCAGGCGCATAGGCCATGTAGGGGATCGAAAATTCCAGCGAGCCAATCAGGTAATCGCGCAGCGGACGCTGATAACGGCCGTGATACAGCTCAAGGAAACGCGAGCGAAATTCCGGCACGTTGACCTTGATCGGGCACTGCCCCGCACAGGACTTGCACGCCAGACAACCGGCCATCGCGTCGTAGACCTCATGGGAAAAATCCGCCTGCCCTCGGGAGCGCGCCAGGTTATTGCGCAGGCGCGCGGGCAGACCTTTGATCCATGCTGCCTTGCCTTTGGCCGCTTGCAGCACATCGACATTGGCCGCGCCTTGCAGACGCAACCACTCGCGAATCAACGACGCCCGGCCTTTCGGCGAATGCTGGCGTTCGCGGGTGGCCTTCCACGACGGGCACATGGCGTCGTTGGGGTCGAAGTTGTAGCAGGCGCCGTTGCCGTTGCAATGCACGGCGGTGTCGAAGCTTTGCCAGACGCGCTCGTCGATCTGCCGATCCAGGTCGCCGCGCAGGGTAACGTCGTTGACTTTGAGCAGCCCCTCGGCGGCATCCGGCGGAGTGCAGATCTTGCCGGGGTTGAGCTGGTTATGCGGGTCGAACGCCCCCTTGAGCGATTGCAGCGCCGGGTACAGTTCACCAAAGAACGCAGGCACGTATTCAGAGCGCAAACCCTTGCCATGCTCGCCCCACAGCAGGCCGCCGTAGCGTTGAGTCAACGCGGCGACGGCATCGGAAATCGGCTTGACCAACGCGGCCTGGGCCGGGTCTTTCATGTCCAGCGCCGGGCGCACGTGCAACACACCGGCATCGACGTGACCGAACATGCCATAGGCCAGACCATGGCTGTCGAGCAGGGCGCGGAATTCAGCGATGTAATCGGCCAACTGCTCCGGCGGCACGGCCGTATCTTCCACGAACGGCTGCGGCCGAATCTCGCCCTCGACATTGCCCAGCAGGCCCACCGAACGCTTACGCATGGTGTAGACGCGCGTGACCGCTTCCGCGCCTTCGGCCAATGTGTGGCCCAGACGCTCGATGGTCTTGTCGGCCTGCAGATGCGCGACGAATGCCGCGACCCGAGCGTTGACCTCAGCGACCTCATCGCCGCTGAATTCCACCAGGTTGATACCCAGGGTCGGGCGCTCGGCATCGGCCGGAAAATACTCGGCGACGCTGTGCCAGACGATGTCTTTCATCGCCAGCATCAGCACCTTGGAATCGACCGTTTCGATGGACAACGGCTTGCGGGCCAGCAGCGCGTTGGCATCGCGCAGGGCGTCCATGAAGCTGCTGTAGCGCACGTTCACCAGCACCGAATATTTAGGGATCGGCAGCACGTTGAGCTTGGCTTCGACGACATAGCCCAACGAACCCTCGGCGCCACACAACACGCTGTTGAGGTTGAAGCGCCCTTGTTCGTCGCGCAGGTGCGCCAGGTCATAGCCGGTCAGGCAGCGGTTGAGTTTGGGGAATACCGATTCGATGAGGTCGGCCTGGGTTTCCTGGATCTGCCGCGCCGTGCGATAGACCTCGCCAATACGACCGGGCTGGGCGCAGGCGGTCTGCAGTTCGTCGTCGGACAGCGGCAGGCTGTGCAGATGTTCGCCGCCCAGCAACACACTGTGCAGCTCCAGCACGTGATCGCGGGTCTTGCCGTAGGTGCAACTGCCCTGCCCGCTGGCGTCGGTGTTGATCATGCCGCCGACAGTGGCGCGGTTCGACGTCGACAACTCAGGCGCAAAGAACAGTCCGTGAGGCTTGAGCGCGGCGTTGAGCTGATCCTTGACCACCCCCGCCTGTACCCGCACCCAACGCTCGGCAACGTTGATTTCCAGGATGGTGTTCATGTGCCGCGACAGGTCGACCACGATGCCGTCGGTCAAGGACTGGCCGTTGGTCCCGGTGCCGCCGCCACGCGGGGTCAGCTTGATCTGGCGAAAGCGCGGTTCGGCCATCAGGGTCGCAATGCGCGCGACGTCGTCGGCATCCTGCGGAAAGACCGCTGCTTGCGGCAGGCGCTGATAGATCGAATTGTCGGTCGCCAGCACCGTGCGGGTGGCGTAGTCGGCGCTGAGCTGGCCGCGGAAACC
Source organism: Pseudomonas sp. (assembly GCF_050739935.1). Classification (GTDB taxonomy): domain Bacteria; phylum Pseudomonadota; class Gammaproteobacteria; order Pseudomonadales; family Pseudomonadaceae; genus Aquipseudomonas. The sequence goes on from NZ_JBOICF010000060.1 coordinate 48,951, forward strand.
GCTGGTGCGCAGCGCGTCGAGAAATTCAGGGTATTGGGCCGCGGGGATCGCGGTAGGCAGCTGGGCGATCATCGTGGGATGGTCTCTTGTCGGTCTGATCACGGGAAACAGCAAAATACTTGTCGCCCGGGCATAAATCGGTCAGCCTCGGGTCGTTGTTTGCGCCAATGATCCTGCAGGTTCCGGCGCGATACAAATGGATATTCCTGCCGCTATCGATGACTTTTCCGAATGAATTACCGTCACCTCACGCCGTCCATGTCTCTGCTGCTGGCTTTCGAGGCTGCTGCGCGGCATGAAAGCTACACCCGCGCCGCCGTGGAATTGTCGCTGACCCAAAGTGCGGTGAGTCGTCAGGTTCAGGCGCTGGAACAGCAGCTGGGCCTGGCGCTGTTTCGCCGGGAAGGTCGGCAGGTGCAGTTGACCGACGTCGGCCGCCTGTACCAGCGGGAAATGAGCGAAGCCCTTGGCCGCATCCGCAGCGCTACGTTGCAGGCCATGGCCTATCAATCCGGTGGCGGCAGTCTGCGCCTGGCGACGCTGCCGACTTTCGGTTCCAAATGGCTGCTGCCACGCCTGCATGACTTCTACAAGACCCACCCCGGCATGCTGGTACACATCAACTCGCGAATCGATGCGGTGGACTTCGAAACCAGCGGCATCGATGCGGCTATAGTCGTGGGTCACGCCGGGCTGCCTGGGCTGATCAGCCATCGCCTTCACGCCGAAGAACTGGTGGTGATCATTTCCCCGCAAACGGCCGAAAACCACCAAAGCTGGAACCCGGAACACATCGCCGGACAGATGCTGCTCAACGTCGCCAACAACCCCAATGTCTGGGGCGACTGGTTCAGCCATCACCACCTGCCCCATCGCATGATGCGTCTGGGGCCGAGCTTCGAACTGACCTCGCACCTGATTCAAGCGGTGAAAGCCGGCATCGGCATTGGTCTGGTGCCACGCATCCTCGTCGCCGACGAACTGGCCAGCACCGAACTGCTCACCCTCGACCTGCCCTTCGCCAGCCAGCGCAGTTACTTCCTGACCTACCCGCCACGCAACGAGATGCTGCCGTCGCTACAAGCATTTCGGACGTGGTTGCTGGCACAGATTTGAGAGTGGGCGAATCAACCAGCCAACCGCTGCAACGACAAGTCGCAGAGTGAGATCGGGCATGCAACCTCAATGATCGCTCCCACGCAGAGTGGAAGCGATCTACAAGGGCGTCAGCGCAAACACCACGGATTTAGCGACGACCACCCGACGAAAGCCTGGTTACACCACCTGATCCTTCCTCGGCAGCGCTCGCTCCTGCGCACGCGCATCGGCTTGCGCTTTGTGCAGCGTGATCGGCACGGATTTGGCAGCCGGCACTTTGCTGCGTTCCGCGTGATGCCAGACTGGAACCAGAGGATTGCACTCGGGGTAATATGCCGCTGCGCAGCCGGTCGGGATGTCATAGGCGATGATCTGCAATGGCCCAACCTGTCTGAGCACTTCAGGCTCGACGGCCGTGCGCAGCGTCACCCAATCACCAGGCGCATACCCCAGTCGCACGACATCGTTGCGGTTCATGAACACCACGCTGCGCGTACCATGCACGCCGCGAAAGCGGTCGTCATAGCCGTACACGGTGGTGTTGAATTGATCGTTGCTGCGCAGCGTCATCAATTGAATGACGTCACGTGCCTCAGGCCCAGGCGACACATCGTCGTCTTCATCGAGACCGCGCGGCGAAATGAAGCGCGCCTTGCCGGTCTCGGTTTTCCATTGCCGCTGGGCAGCGGCGATTGGCCGGTGAAAACCGCCGGGCTCCCACATCCGCGACTCCATGTCATGAAAGATTTTCGGATAAACCTGCCCGATCGCCTCGCGAATTTTTGCGTAGTCACGCCGCCACTCGTCCCAAGGGATACGCGCCTGGCCATCAAGCGTCGCCTGCGCCAGGCCCGCGATGATCGCGACCTCCGCCCGCAGCTGTTCACCGCCGGGCTGACTTCTGCCCTGCCAGGCACGGATACAACCGGTGCTGTCTTCCGTGCTGTGCACCTGCTCGACGCCGTTCTGCACATCCATTTCGATACGCCCCAGACACGGCAATAGCCACGCGCGCTGCCCAGGTATCAAATGAGTGCGATTGAGCTTGGTGGCGACCTGGACATTAAGTTCGAGCCGCGACCATGCCGGTTCCATGCGATCGGTATCGGGTATGGCCCGCAGAAAATTGCCGCCCAGGCCGATGAACGCTTTGACGCTGCCGTCGAGGATGCCCATACACGTATCGACCGTCGCCAGACCCTTGCGCTGTGGCACCTTGAAGCCGAACAGCGATTCGATCTTGTCTTGGGGCACCTTCGCCGGATCCTCGGTGATACCCACCGTACGCTGGCCCTGCACGTTCGAATGGCCGCGCACTGGACAGATACCCGCGCCAAGCTTGCCGATGTTGCCGCGCAGCAGCAGGAGATTGACCAGCATCTGCACGTTCTCCACGCCATGACGATGCTGAGTCAGGCCCATGCCATAGATCACCATCACCCGCTCGCTGCGGGCGTAGACGGTCGCGGCCGCTTCAAGCGCGCTGCGATCGAGACCCGAACGGCTTTCCAGCTCCGGCCAGGTATAGCGGTCTACCTCGGCGATGAAAGCGTCGAAACCGTCGGTGTGTTCGGCAATGAAGCCGTGATCGAGTACCGCGCCACCGGCTGCACGATCCATTTCCAGCAATGCCTTGGCCATGCCCATGATCGCCGCCGTGTCGCCGCCGATGGAGACCTGATGGTATTGGGTGCTGATGATCGTCGAATCCGGCCCAAGCATTTCGCGCGGGGATTGCGGGTTGACGAAGCGCTCCAGCCCGCGCTCGCGGATCGGATTGAAGGTGATGATCGGAACTTCGCGTCTGCGCGCCTCTTGCAACGGATGCAACATGCGCGGGCTGTTACTGCCCACGTTCTGGCCGAAGAACAGAATGCAGTCGGTGTGCTCGAAGTCGGCCAGGGTGACTGTACCGACCGGCACGCCGATGCTTTCCTGCAGGCCGACAGACGTGCTTTCGTGGCACATGTTGGAGCTGTCCGGCAGATTGTTGGTGCCGTAGGCGCGCGCCAGCAGTTGGTACATGAACGAAGCTTCCAGCGACGCACGCCCGGAGGCATAGAACACGGTCTGATCCGGTTCCAGCTGGCGCAACTGCGCGCCGATTTCCGCGTACGCGTCATCCCAGCTGGTGATCTGGTAGCGATCAGTAGCCGGGTCGTAACGCAACGGGTGAGTCAGACGTCCATGCTGCTCAAGATCGTGATCGCTCCAGCTTCGCAGCTCAGTCAGCGAGTGAGACTGGAAAAAATCCGGCCCGGTCCTTAACGAGGTCAATTCCCAGGCAGTGGCCTTTGCCCCGTTTTCACAGAACTCCAGCGCGTGGGGATTGCCCGGCTTGGCCCAGGCACAGCTGACGCAGGCGAAACCTTTGGGCTTGTTTTGCCGAAGCAGCGCCATCGGCGCTTTCTGGTACGCCTGCTCGCGCCAGAGGATGTTCATGACTGAATAGGCCGAACCCCATCCTCCAGAGGCGGAAGAATAGGGCCGGTAATGCGCAACGGGATGAAGAAGCTGCATTGGGTAACCTCGCCCGAAGGCCTGGTTCAACGTGGTTCTTGGACAGGGCGCGATTCGTCCCGTGGTTCGTGCATAGGACAGCCGTTGTGTTCGGCGCGGAAACCCGAAGACATCTCGTACGACGGCTTGCGCACCCGCATCACGCCACCCAATGGACGATGCGCCTGCAGGCCATGCCATGGACTGAACGCCATGCCGTCATCGATTTCCCGAACACTCTCCGGGGTCCAGGCTGGCTGCGGCTCGATTTCGATACGCGCGACCGTCACGTAGGGGCTGACGTCTTCAGGCCATACAGCCGAGGCATCCTCGATCGGCATCTTGTCAAGATCGGTAGCCAGCTGGATGCGCACCTCCCAAACCCCGCCGTGCTGGGCGAAGTAATCGTTGACTGCCTGACGCAAACCGTCGGGATTACCGTCGAAATCCACATGCTGGTTGGTCAGTGCGGTCAAGGATTCGGCAACCGGGACGACTGACAGCTTGGCGAAATAAGGGCCATAGAGAAACGGCACGACGCTGTAAAACGTTTCGCCCAGAATATGAGTTTGCGGATGGCCGCCCAGGCTTTTCAGCGTGCCGCTCTCGCCACCCATCGCTTCGATGGTCGATTCGACGCCACGCAATAATGCAGAGAACGCCTTCTTCATCCCGGGTGCCTTGTCAGTGGTTTTCGCCAGCAGCTTCAAGGTTTTGAGGAAAGCCTTGGGGTTGGCCGCGGTGAACGCCTTGGCGTTCTGCATCACGAAATCCTGGGTGACGTCGCCCTCTGAACCCGGCAGACGCGGGCCGTCGACGCCGACGATCTTCAGCGCCAGGCCTCTAGGGGTCGAGACCTTGTCATCGAGAATATCGCCGGGGTTGGTCGAGAAACGCATGACCACCGGTAAAGTGCCAGGTTTGGCGAAGGCGCCTTGGGCAAGCTGCGGCGGCAGATTGTCGAGGACGGTGATACGACCACGCAGCAACCCATGAGATTTTGCATGAACGCTGCGGTTGGCGTGCCCTTCATCCTGGAAGGTGGTTTCCATGATGGAATGCAGCGTCTCGGCCAGCTCTTTACTGGTTTCGGCTTCATCCTCGGGAATCACTTCGAACGACTGCTCGAAAGCCAGTGGCACAACCGGTAGCGTTACGGGTGAGTCAGTCATCAGCATATCTCCACTTGCATCAGGCCTAGGTCACGGGTGGATCTGTCCGTCGGTGGCGCTGTTCCGCGCGTTTTCGACTGGACCCAAAGCAAGTGACTACTGCCGATTTGCCATCGTTCACAGCACTGATGAGACTGCACGACAGATGGTAGGAGCGCCCGGTTGGCGTGGCGAGAGGCGGGAATCGGCTATGTGGCGGGGACACGCGTGGCGTGTCTATCGGTTCTCCCGCGGGACGCAAAAACCGTTCAAGTGGGCCACGACTCAGATAACGAAACAGTCCCTGTGGGAGCGAATTCATTCGCGAAAAATAGTTCAAGCACTGGAAATGTGGCGGCTATGCCTTAGCCGCTCTAATAAATTCGCTCCCCGCAGGCAATTGAGGATGTACCGAGAATTGATGTCTAGATCGACGCCGCAACCGCTCAGATCCGCTCGGCCAGAGTCGCATTGACCTGACACCGATGCGCCAGTTTCTGCAAACGCTTCTCCAGCGTACCCAGCACCACCCGATCGGAGCGCCCGCTCTCCAACTCTTCGATCATCTCGTTGGCCACCAACCGCAGTTCATGAGCGATCACCACTCGATCATCGTTCTGATCCAGCTTGTGCGACTCGAACAGGCGATGCAGATAATCTTCCAGCGTGCGTTGCAGCCGATGCCGGTCTGCGGCGCGCAGATGCGCCAGATTGACCGTAATCCTCGCCAGCAGCTCGTTAAGCTCTCCACACAAATACTGCATACGCCTCGCGTAGCCGGTCTCGCGATCACGCAACTGCTTGTGCTGCAGCGCAAGGTCCTGGCGCTTTTGAATCGCTGGCACCGCAATCGCAATCATCAACCCGACAATCAGCCCGATCGCCTGAATCCAGCCGGCCCAGTCCGAAGGTCGGACAGACAGGCCCGCGATGAGCAAGAGCACCGCAACGACCGCCGCGCCAACCGCCAACGCCGCATAATCCTTGCTGATAAAACCCTTGGGCATTGCACAACTCCTAGGTCAATTTGAGTAATAAGCATCGATGGCGGGGAATGCTAATCGGTGACTGGCCGCAGTGCCATGAATATCGGGCCACCCTTTTAAATACAGGACTTGGCGACCCTTAACCTGAACGAATGCCATACAGCCTGCTTTTATTACCCAAACGCCTCGCGCACCCCATCGACATAATCAGAAACATGCTCCTAAAATGCGCCGATCTTGTCGTCGTTCTTGCACAAAGTACGACCATCCACGCCATGTCCATCATTAAGTGAGCTCTGCTCTTGAAAATTCGCACATCACTCATCGGCCTATTATTTGCACTTACAGGCTCGGCACTTTCCACCGGTGCCCTTGCGAACGAACCCGCCGCTTTCAACCGCGACCCTTCCAACCTCCACCTGGCCTCCGGCAGCGCGATGATCACCGACCTGCAATCGGGTCAGGTGCTGTATTCGAGTAACCCGGACGTGATCGTGCCGATTGCCTCGGTGACCAAGCTGATGACGGCGATGGTCACTCTGGACGCGAAACTGCCAATGGACGAGATGATCAAGGTCGACATTTCCCAGACCGCCGAGATGAAAGGCGTGTTTTCTCGGGTGAAGCTGGGCAGCGAGCTGAACCGCCATGACATGCTGCTGATCACCCTGATGTCTTCGGAAAACCGCGCCGCCGCCAGCCTCGCTCACAGCTATCCGGGCGGCTACCCGGCCTTCATCAAGGCGATGAATGCCAAGGCCAAGGCACTGGGGATGAGCCATACGGTGTACATGGAGCCAACCGGGCTTTCGGTGTTCAACGTCTCCACCGCTCGCGACCTGACCAAGCTGGCGCTGGCGGCGCGTAACTACCCGATGCTGCGCGAACTGAGCACCACTCAGGAAAAAACCGTGACCTTCCGCAAACCCAACTACACCCTGGGTTTCAGCAACACGGATCACCTGGTGCGAAAGTCCAACTGGGACATCAAGTTGACCAAGACCGGCTTCACCAACCAGGCCGGGCATTGCCTGGTGCTGCTGACCAGCATGGCTAACCGTCAGGTCTCGGTGGTGATTCTGGATGCCTTCGGCAAATACACCCACTTCGCCGATGCCAGCCGCATGCGCCTGTGGATGGAAACCGGCAAGAGCGGTCCGGCGCCGGAAGTGGCGTTGCAATACAAGAAGGAAAAGAACCTGGTGATGAAGCAGAAAGGCCTGCAAGCCTCGGATTGATTGGGTTAAATGCGAGGGTCGTCGATAGGACGACCCTCGCCGGACTGCCTTGCTGAGTTACAGCACTTCTGCAGCCACCTGATCCACCGCTTCCTTGGCAATGCCGACGATCAGATCGGCATCTTCCCGCGTCAGGATCAGCGGTGGGGCGAAACCGAGAATGTCGCCGTGGGGCATCGCGCGGGCGATCATTCCTCGCTCCAGACAAGCCGCCGAGACTTTCGGACCGACCTTCAGCGCAGCGTCGAACGGGGTGCGGGCTTCACGATCAGCCATGAACTCCACCGCCGCCAGCATCCCGTCGCCACGCACTTCTCCCACCAGCGGATGCCCGCTCAATGTTTCGCGCAGGCGGTTGTTCAGGTAGGCGCCAACCTCTTCGGCGTTCGCGGTGATGTTTTCGTTTTCCAGAATATCCAGATTGGCCAGTGCCGCCGCGGCGCAGATCGGATGTCCGGAATACGTCCAGCCGTGTCCCATCGCGCCCTCGCGCTCGGAAGCCGTGTCGATGACATTCCACACTTTTTCGCCCACGATTACTGCCGACAGCGGCGCATAGGCGCTGGTCAGCCCCTTGGCAGTGGTGATCAGGTCAGGTTTCATGCCGTAGCGCTGACTGCCCATCTTCGAACCCAGGCGACCGAACGCGCAGACCACTTCGTCAGCGATCAGCAGAATGTCGTACTTGTTGAGCACCGCCTGAATCGCCGCCCAGTACCCCTTGGGTGGAACGATGATGCCGCCGGTGCCCATCAGCGGCTCGCCGATGAACGCCGCCACGGTGTCGGGGCCTTCGGCCAGAATCATCTTCTCCAACTCGTCGGCGCAATAGCCAACGAAAGCGGCTTCGTCCATGCCGGCCGGGGCCTTGCGGTACCAGTGCGGGCAAACGGTATGCTTGATGCCCTCGGCAGGCAGGTCGAAATGCTGGTGGAAGGACGGCAGCCCGGTGAGGCTGCCGGTCATGATTCCCGAGCCGTGATAACCGCGGTCGCGGGAGATGATTTTCTTCTTCTGCGGCCGGCCCAGCACGTTGTTGTAGTAGCGCACCAGCTTGATCTGGGTCTCGTTGGCATCCGAACCGGACAAGCCGTAATAGACCTTCTTCATGCCCTCGGGCGCCCAGTCGATGATGCGGCTCGACAGTTCGATGATCGCCTCGGTCGAATGGCCGACATAGGTATGGTAATAGGCCAGTTCCTTGGCTTGCTTGTAGATGGCGTCCGCCACTTCGGTGCGACCATAGCCGATGTTGACGCAATACAGCCCGGCGAAGGCATCGATGAACTCGCGCCCCTCGTGGTCACGAATGCGCACCCCGGACGCACTCTTGATGATCCGTCCCTTGAGCGCGCCGCTGGCGTGATCATGGGCGTGGGTCGATGGGTGCATGAAGTGCGCGCGGTCCTGTTCGAACAGCGAAGTGTATTCCTGGCTCATACGGGTTCTCCTGAGAACTGCCCCTGGTGATGCAGGCAAAAATATTTGGTTTCCACGAACGGTTCGAAACCGTCGCTGCCGCCCTCGCGACCAAGGCCCGAGGCTTTCATGCCCCCGAACGGAATCGGGTGGCCGGTGAATTTCACGCCGTTGACCGCGACCATCGCGTGGTCCAGCCGGCGGATCAGCGGATAGATCAGATCCAGACGGTTTGAACAGATGTAAGCCGCCAGACCGTACTCGGTGTCATTGGCCATCTGTACCGCCTGATCCAGGGTGTCGAACGGCATCACCCCGGCGATAGGTGCAAAATTCTCTTCCTGATAGATACGCATCTGCGGCGTGACATCGGCCAGCACCGTGGGCTGAAAGAACAGCCCGCCGAGCACGTGCCCTTCCCCGCCGACCAGACACCTGGCGCCCAGGTGCCGGGCATCGTTGACCCGCTCCAGGGTGCTGTCGAAGGCCGCTTGATGCATCAACGGCCCAATGTCAGCCGCCTGCTCGACACCTTCAAGCGTGGCCGGTCCCACTCGAAGCTGACGCACTGCCGCCGAAAACTTCGAGAGGAAATCGGCGTACACCGAGCGCTCGACGATGATGCGGTTGGCCGCGCAGCAATCCTGCCCAGAGGTCTGATACTTGGCTTGCACCGCGACCTTCACCGCGTGATCCAGATCCGCATCGGCGCAGACGATGAATGGCGCGTTTCCGCCCAGTTCCAGGGCCACTTTCTTCACATCTTCGGCGGCCGCTTGCAGCACCAGCTTGCCGACGCGGGTCGAGCCAGTGAAGCTGACGGCACGCACTCGTGAATCCTTGACCAGGGTTTCCATGGCCATTTGCGGCTCGCCGAGCACGACGTTGAACACCCCGGCAGGAAAGCCTGCCTCGTGTGCCAGCTGCGCCAATGCCAGCGCGGAAAACGGGGTTTCATGAGCCGGTTTAATCAGCACCGTACAGCCGGCGGCCAGTGCCGCGGCGGCTTTGCGGGTGATCATCGCCGAGGGAAAATTCCACGGCGTGAGCAATGCACAGACGCCGACAGGTTCCTTTACGGTCCCCAGATGCGCACCGGCGATATGGCTCGGAATGTTCTGGCCATACAGACGACGCGCCTCTTCGGCGAACCATGGGATGAAACTGGCGGCATAGGCGATTTCGCCTCGCGACTCGGCCAAAGGTTTGCCTTGCTCCTGGCTGAGAATCCGCGCCAGATCCTCGGCATGCCGCAGCATCAGTTCGCCCCAGCGGCGCAGAATCGCACCGCGCGCATCCAGGCTCAGGGCGCGCCACTGGCTGAATGCCCGTTGCGCCCCATCGATTGCGTCGACGATCTGCGTCTGATCCAGCATCGCCACTTGCCCGACGGGCTTGAGTGTCGCCGGATCGATGACCTCTTTATGATTCGAACTATCCAGCCATTGGCCGTCGACATAGCAACGGGTTTGCCAGAGTTCGCTGTGTTGAAGCTTCATGACCCCTTCCTCCATCACATAACGGACTGGCCTGTCGGCGGCGATCGCCTCATTCGCGCAGTCGCATACAAGCCGTGCTGCTACAGGCATCATCGTCAGCGCACGATCTCGGCAATCACCGCAACGGTATCGCCGCAGTGCACCAGACCCGGAAAATGCCGCGCGGCGAGCAGACCACTGCGCGCGGCGCGATATTCCACGGGAGTCGAGCCAGTGCGCTTGATGTCGTGGACCCGGGCGATTACCTCGCCCTTGCTCACCTGATCGCCAAGATCGCGGCACATTTCCAGCAAGCCATCATGCTCGCAGGCCACGAAGCAATCGCCATCGGGCATGTCGAGCATGACGGTCGGACGCAGCTCAAGCCCGCCCTCGATAATCCCGGCATGAATCAGCAAGTTGCGTACCCCGCGTTCGGCAATCGCCACGCTGCGGGCGCTGGAGGAACCGCCGCCGCCGAGTTCGGTGGTGACGAACACCTTGCCCTGCTGCTCGGCGGCGGTGTCGTACATGGCCCCGGCATCCAGTTCCAGCATTCGCATGCTGTAGGGCGCATTGAACGCCTGCATTCCCGCCTCGCATTGCGCCTGCTGCTGTTTGTCCGGCAGCACATGGCAAGCGGCGAACGGCAGGAAATCCAGGGTCCGGCCGCCGGAGTGGATGTCGAGCACGATGTCCGCCAGCGGCAACAGGCTGCGTCGAAAGTAGTCGGCAATTTTTTCCGTGACCGTGCCGTCCGGCTTGCCGGGGAAGCTGCGATTCAGATTGCCCCTGTCGATCGGCGAGGTTCGCCGACCGGCATGAAAGGCCGGGGTGTTCATGAACGGGATGATGATCACCCGCCCGCTCACCTCCTCGGCGCGCAGCCTTTGAGCCAGCTTGCTCAGGGCAACCGGGCCTTCGTATTCATCGCCGTGATTGCCACCGGTCAGCAGCGCGGTCGGGCCGGCACCGCGCTTGACCACGGTGACCGGAATCATCACTGCGCCCCACGCCGAATCGTCGCTGGAATACGGCAGCTTGAGAAATCCGTGCTGCACGCCGTCGCGTTCGAAATCCACGGTGGGGTTGATCGGGTTATCGGTTACATCGCTCATGGATCAGTCCTTCACGAACAGCTGGCGCGGCACGTTGCAAAAGGTTTCGACACCGGTTTCGGTGATCAGGATGCTTTCGGTGATCTCCAGCCCCCAGTCGTCCATCCACAGGCCCGGCATGAAGTGGAAGGTCATGCCCGGCTGCAACACGCTGGTGTCGCTTGGGCGCAGGCTCATGGTGCGCTCGCCCCAATCCGGCGGATAACTGATCCCGATCGGGTAACCGCAGCGGCTGTCCTTGTGAATGTTGAATTTCTCCAGCACCCCGAAAAATGCCTTGGCGATGTCGCCGGTGGTATTGCCGGGTTTGGCCGCTTCGAGACCGGCGGCGATGCCCTCGACCACCGCTTTCTCACCTTCGATGAAATGTTGCGGTGGCTTGCCCAGATAGATCGTGCGCGACAGCGGGCAGTGGTAACGCTTGTAGCACCCGGCGATTTCGAAAAAGGTTCCGGCGCCCGTCTGGAACGGCGTGTCATCCCAGGTCAGGTGCGGCGCGCTGGCGTCGGCGCCGGTCGGTAACAGCGGCACGATGGCCGGGTAATCGCCCCCATGGCCATCAGCCCCGAGAATGCCGGTGCTGTAAATCTCCGCCACCAGCTCGTTCTTGCGCATGCCCGGTTCGATGCGTTCATAAATGCGCGAATGCATGTTCTCGACGATGCGCGCCGCGATGCGCATGTAGGCGATTTCCTGTGGCGACTTGATCGCCCGCTGCCAGTTCACCAGGCCCACGGCGTCCATCAGCGTTGCGTCGGGCAGGTGTTTTTTCAGCGACAGGTAAGCCGCCGCGCTGAAGTAGTAATTGTCCATTTCCAGGCCGATGTTCAGCGAGGCCCAGCCACGAGGCGCCAGCACCTCCTGACACAGGTAGTCCATCGGATGGCGTTCCCGGGACTGCACATAGAAATCCGGATAGCCAACGATGTTCTCGTGCTGCATGAACACCGTACGTTTGGCGCCGTTGGCATCCTGGCCACGACCGAACCACACAGGCTCGCCCTCCATCGCCAGCAGCACGCACTGATGCACGTAGAACGACCAACCGTCGTAGCCGGTCAGCCACGCCATGTTCGACGGATCGGTGACCAGCAGCAATTCGATCCCCTGCGCCTGCATCGACTGGCGCACCTTGGCCAGACGCTGGGCGTATTCCTCCCGTGAGAAGGGAAGATTGACGACTATCTGAGACATGCAGATGCCCTCTTTAAATGACGCACTGATTGAAAATGTCGGGTTTGAAAAAACTGTTTTTGGCCTCAACCGCCGAACCGCAGCCCCTTGCCCGTCTGAATGGCGCGTTCAAACGCCAGGTTGGCGATGGCCGTGTCCTGAGCGCCGGTGCCCGTGAGGTCGCACAAAGTGATCTGTTGGTCATCGGTGCGACCGCTTTTCTGTCCGGCAATGACCTGACCGAGCTCGGCGAAAGTTGACTCGTCGTTGACCACGTTGGCGTTCAGGGCGTGATGCAATTCACCCAGCACTCGGGTCTGGCTCAAGCGATCGGCCACATAGCGGTCAACCTGTGCCAATGCTTGCGCGGCGATTTCGTTTTTGTGTTCGGCATCGGAACCCATGGCGGTAATGTGCAGGCCAGGATGCAGATGGTGAGGTTCGATCAGCGGCTCGCGGCTGGGCGTGCAGGTGATCGCAATGTCCACGCCGTCGATGGCTTCATCGACGCTCTGGCACACGCGGATCGCCAGTTTCGAGTCGTAGCCCAACTCGGCAGCGAATAATTCGGCCTTGGCCGGATCACGCGCCCAGATGCGCACTTCTTCGATCGGCCGTACCAGGCGCAACGCCTGCAGCTGCAAGGCCGCCTGCTCACCGGCACCGATCAGCGCGACACTGCGGCTGTTGGTGCGCGACAACCAGCGCGCGGCGACAGCACCCGCGGCGGCGGTTCTCACGGCGGTCAGATAACCGTTGTCCAGCAACAGGGCGTCCAACAAGCCGGTGTGCGCCGAGAGCAGCATCATCATGCCGTTGAGGCTGGGCAGTCCCAGCCGGGGATTGTCGAAGAAGCCAGGACTGACTTTGATCGCAAAGCGTTGCAGGCCTGGCAGGTATGCGGTCTTCACATCGACTTCGCCGTTGTGCTCGGGAATGTCCAGGCGCAGGATCGGCGGCATCGCAACGGCGGCGGTCGCCAAGAGACGAAATGCGTGCTCGATGGCATCGACGCTGGGAAGATCCAGCGCGACGCAGTCTCGCAGGTCGCGTTCGCTCAACAGGGTGACTTCAGTCATTACCGCGCTCCTCGCTGCAAAAGTGAAACATCAGGCACATCACCGGCTTTCTGTAGCAGCTCGCCTTGCCGGCGGTGGCGTTTTCAGGGACGTCACTACTGGCAAGCCGGATTGCTACAGGTGTTTAAGAAATCGCGCATTCATTGATCGGCTCCCGCCAGCACGCGCAGGTGTTGCTCGAGATCGACATTACGCCCGCTGACGACCACGACGATGGGGCCTTGTGGCTCGATGAGGCCATCGAGCAACGCGGAGATACCCACCGCCGCCGCGCCTTCGACGACCTGACGCTCCTGAAAATAGGCGTGTCGAATGCCGTTGCCGATGGAGGCTTCATCCAGCAGATGAACCTGATCGCACAGCGCGCGAGTCATGGCAAAGGTCAAGCGGTTGTCCAGGCCGATGCCACCGCCCAGCGAATCGGCGAGGGTCGGCAATTCCTGCACCTCCACTGGCTGCCCGACCTCAAGGCTGGCGTGCATCGCTGGGCCGCGCTGCATTGAAATGCCGTGCAGACGAATGTTCGGGTTGGCAGTCTTCAGCGCCAGGGCGACGCCGCTGAACAGGCCGCCGCCAGACAGCGGCACCAGCACCTGAGCGACGTCCGGGATCTGTTCGATGATCTCCAGCCCCAGCGTGCCCTGTCCGGCAATGATCGCGGGGTGATCGAACGGCGGCAGCAGCGCGGCGCCCTGCTCCCGAGCGATGCGCTCGGCTTCACGCTGGGCATCGTCCTGAGACTGGCCGACGATGCAAACATCGGCACCCAATTCTCGAATGGCCTGAACCTTGTTCGACGGGACCAGCTGCGAAAGACAAATGGTGGCTTTGACCTTGAGTTGCGATGCCGCATAAGCCAGCGCGCGACCATGATTGCCGGTGGACGCCGCCACAACGCCAAGCGCCCTTTGTTCAGCCGTAAGCAGAGCGACCGCATTGCTTGCGCCGCGCAATTTGAAACTGCCGGTGATCTGCTGCGATTCCAGCTTCAGATACACCGCCACGCCGACCCGCCGGGAGAGACTCGGCGAGTACTCCATGGGCGTCTGCCGAATCAGCGACGCGATGCGCTGACGAGCAAGATAAACATCGTTGAGCTGCAACCCAGACATGACCGCTTCCCGACTTGAGTGTTGATCGCAGTCTAAGAGCGGGAAATTGTGCTGATGAATGTACTAGGTCAATTTTCCGGGAAATCTTTTTTGATCAGGACGCCCTGTGGCAAGGAGCAGCCCCTGAAAAGAACTGCCTGCCTGAATCCTGAAGACCGGCATGCCGGCGCAATCTTTTGTAGGGACCAGCTTGCTGGTGCGATCTTTTGTAGGAGCCGGCTTGCTGGCGAACGCGTCAGTCCAAACGCAGACTGGCCGGCTGACCTACCGCATTCGCCAGCAAGCCGGCTCCTACATCTTTTCGCGCACGACGCCGGCATCGCATAACACCGCGGTCTTCGCGTACGAAACCTCCATCGCTCAACGCAGCGATCTTCACGCGCGACGCCTACATCGCTCAACGCCGCGTTCTTTTGTAGGAGCCGGCTTGCTGGCGAA
>NZ_JBOICF010000061.1:0-270455 GCF_050739935.1 Pseudomonas sp.
CGGTGGGTCAGCAATGGAAATTGTCGGCTGATCGTCCGCATTCGCCAGCAAGCCGGCTCCTACAGGGCGCGCGATCTCAGTCAAGTCTTGGTGTAATCATTGAAAAACTTCTTAGTCTCCTTTTGTGGATTGCTGTCTCTTTAACGAGACTCGGCAATCCCCAACGCTGCCATCTTTTTATAGAGCGTCGAACGACCCAACCCCAACTGACGTGCCGCCAGCATCACATTGCCCTGACATTGCGCCAGTTTCGCCTGAATCAACGCTCGATCGAAGCGCTCGCGGGCTTCGCTGTAGGTTTCCTCTTTCGCGGGCTCCGTCCGGGTCATTGCACCACCTGCTGGCGCCATCAACGTACCGATGGCCGCGCGTATCTCCTCAGCGCTCAGTTGCAGGTCGTCACTGAGCAGTGCCGCCCGTTCCAGCACGTTACGCAATTCGCGGACGTTGCCCGGCCAGGCATGTCGCCCCAGCATCGCCATGGCGCCGGGTTCGAGTTCATGCTGGCTATGCAGGTCTTCCAGAATCGCTTCACTGAGTGCCGGCAGATCATCCAGCCGCTCGCGCAGGGGCGGGACTTCGATCGGTAGAACGCTCAAGCGGTAATACAGATCGGCACGAAATTCGCCACGTTTGATCGCAGCTTCGAGATCCTTGGATGTCGCCGCAATCAGCCTGACGTTGCTCTTGATCATCTTGTTGGAGCCTACAGGCTCGTATTCCTTTTCCTGCAACACTCTGAGCAATTTGCTCTGCAAGGGCAGCGGCATGTCGCCGATCTCGTCGAGAAACAGCGTGCCGCCTTCGGCCAGATACAACTTGCCCTGTCGACCGCGTCGATCCGCGCCGGTGAACGCGCCCGGCACCGTGCCGAAGAACTCGGCCTCCAGCAGCGTTTCAGGGATTGCCGCACTGTTGATGCTGACAAAGGGCTTGTGCGCTCTGGGCGAAGTGTTGTGAATGGCGTGGGCGAGCAGCTCCTTGCCAGTGCCGGTCTCGCCCAGCAGCAAAACCGCCGACTCGCTGCTGGCACTGCGCCGGGCACGACGCTTGACTTCGAGACTCGCCGCGCTGGTGCCGATGAAGTGCGCGAAACTGTATTTGGCCTGCCGTGCGCGCAGCAGCGAGCGGGTCGAGGCCAGTTCCTGCTGCATGCTTAGATAACGCTTGAGCAGCGGTGACAGGGCGTGCAGCTCGTCGAACAGGGCAAAGCCAATCGCCCCGATCACCCCTCCGCTGTCGTCATGGATTGGCAGGCGCATGACCACCAGCGGATCTTTGGCGGTATCCATCATGTCCAGCAGGATGGGCTGACCATTGCTGGCGACCTGACGCATCAGACTGCCCGGAATGACTTTCTCACAGGGCTGGCCCACGGCCCGACCGGGATCGTCCAGACCAAAGCGCCGGGAGTAGCGCTCGTTGATCCAGACGATCCGTGCATCCTTGTCCACGATCACAGTACCTTCACTGGACTGCTCGATGATTTCGAACAACGAACGGATCGCTAAGCGCCGAACGCGTCGGTAATCCTTGAGGCTGTCACTGTCTTTCATGCACTGTTCCGAAGTTTCCGTCCGGCATCTGGCCGCCCAGACTGCTGGTTGTGGTGTTTTTCAATTGAAGCCTGGGTGCGCCGCCGCCAGCAATTCCCGGGTGTAGGGATGCTGAGGCGCGTCGAATACATCGTGGCTCGCGCCGCGTTCGACAACCTTGCCGTCCTTGACCACGATCAGATCATGGGCGAGGGCCTTTACGACCGCCAGATCGTGGCTAATGAACAGATAGGTCAGACCGTGCTTCTCCTGCAGTTGACGCAACAGCGCCACCACCTGTTTCTGCACTGTGCGATCCAGTGCCGAGGTGGGTTCATCGAGCAAAATCAAGGCAGGTTTGAGCACCAGAGCACGGGCGATGGCGATGCGTTGCCGTTGCCCGCCGGAAAACTCATGGGGATACCGATGCCGGCTCAATGGATCGATGCCGACTTCCTCCATTACACGAATCACTTCGGCTTCGCAGCGTACTTTGTCCAGTTCGCTGTGCACTTCCAGGCCCTCGCTGATGATCTGCGCCACCGACATGCGCGGGCTGAGACTGCCGTAAGGGTCCTGAAACACCACTTGCATCTGCTTGCGCCAGGGACGCATCTGCTTCTGGTTCAGGCTATCAAGTGCGTGCCCCTTGAAGCGGATACTGCCACGTGATTCCAGCAAGCGCAGAATTGCCTGACCAAGTGTCGATTTTCCCGAGCCGGACTCGCCGACAATGCCCAGCGTCTTTCCGAGCTCGATGCTCAGACTGATGTCATCGACGGCCTTGAGGTATTCCTGATGGCGATTGAAGATGCCACCCCCCAGCGAGAACCAGACGCGCAGGTTTTCGACTTCGAGGACTTTCTCACGGGTATCGCGGGGCAACGGTTCGCCAGCGGGTTCAGCGTCCAGCAGCAATTGGCTGTAAGGATGTTGCGGATGCTTGAACAGGGTATGGCAGTTGGACTGCTCGACGATCTCACCTGCACGCATCACGCAGACCTTCTGCGCGATGCTGTGCACCAGATTGAGGTCATGGCTGATCAGCAGCAGTGACATGTTCAGACGTTGCTGCAACTCCTTGAGCAGAAAAAGAATCTTGCGTTGCACGGTGACATCGAGCGCCGTGGTGGGCTCGTCGGCGATCAGCAACTCCGGCTCGCAGGCCAGCGCCATGGCAATCATCACCCGCTGGCGCTGGCCGCCGGACAATTCATGGGGGTAGGCCTTCAGACGCTTTTTGGGGTATTGAATGCCGACCAGCTCCAGTAATTCGAGAATGCGTGCCTGTGCAGCCTTGCCGCTCAAACCTTTGTGCAGCAACAGGGTTTCGCCGATCTGTCGGGAGACCGTGTGCAGCGGGTTCAGCGAGGTCATCGGCTCCTGGAAAATCATCGCGATCTGGTTGCCACGAATGCGCCGCATCATCTTGCCGTCGGCACCCAGCAACTCCTGGCCGCGATAGCGAATGCTGCCGGTGCTGACCGTCCCGGACTGAGGCAGCAATTGGAGAATGGAGTGCGCCGTCACCGACTTGCCGGAACCCGACTCGCCTACTAACGCCAGACATTCACCGGCCGGGATGTCGAGGCTGATGTTCTTGACCACTGTATGGCCGTTGAAGGACACCGACAGGTCGCGGATTTCAATGAGATTTTCGGACATGTCAGGACCTCGGGTCGAAGGCGTCACGCAGCGCCTCGCCAATGAAAACCAACAGCGAGAGAATCAGCGCCAGGGTGAAGAATGCAGTGAAGCCAAGCCAGGGCGCTTGCAGATTCTGCTTGCCCTGGCTGATCAGTTCACCCAGCGACGCACTGCCAGCGGGCATGCCGAACCCCAGGAAATCCAGTGCGGTAAGGGTCGAAATGGCGCCAGTGAGAATGAACGGCAAGTAGCTCAGGGTCGCGTTCATCGCATTGGGCAGAATATGGCGCAGGATCACTTTGCGGTCATCCAGGCCTAACGCTCGCGCCGCTTTCACGTACTCCAGATTGCGTCCGCGCAGGAACTCGGCGCGCACCACATCGACCAGGGCGAGCCAGGAGAACAGCGCCATGATGCCCAGCAGCCACCAGAAATTCGGCTCGACGAACCCCGACAGGATGATCAGCAGATACAGCACCGGCAGGCCGGACCACACTTCAAGCAAGCGTTGACCGATGAGGTCGACCCAACCGCCGTAGTAGCCCTGCAAGGCACCCGCAGCGATGCCGATCAAGGCGCTAATGAAGGTCAACGCCAAGGCGAACAGGATCGAGACCCGCGCGCCGAAGATGACTCGGGCCAGCACGTCGCGCGCCTGATCGTCGGTGCCCAGCCAGTTGATCGCTGAAGGCGGGCTGGGTGCGGGCTTGTTGAGGTCGTAGTTAGGTGTGTCATCGCTGAACGGGATCGGCGCAAACAGCATCCAGCCGTCGCCTTTGCTGATCAACTGGCGCACGTAGTCGCTGCGATAATCGGGCTGGAACGGCAACTGACCGCCGAATTCCTGTTCGGTGTGGCGTTTGAAGGCAGGAAAGTACAACTCGTGTTGATAACTGAGCACCAGCGGTTTGTCGTTGGCAATCAGTTCGCCGCACAGGCTGATGATGAACAGGGCGCAAAACAGCCAAAGAGACCACCAGCCGCGGCGGTTGTTACGAAAACGCTCGAAACGTCGGCGAGCCACCGGCGACAGTCTGCGCATCAGGCATTCCTCGCGCTGAAGTCGATTCGGGGGTCAACCAGGGTGTAGCAGATGTCTCCGACCAGTTTTATCAGCAGCCCGAACAGCGTGAAGATAAACAGCGAGCCGAACACTACCGGATAATCGCGGGACACAGCGGCCTCGTAACTCATGCGGCCCAGACCGTCGAGGGAGAAGATCACCTCGATCATCAAAGAGCCTGCGAAAAACACGCTGATGAACGCCTGCGGAATGCCCGCCACCACTAACAGCATCGCGTTGCGGAACACGTGGCCGTAAAGCACTTGGCGTTCGCTCAAGCCCTTGGCGCGTGCAGTGATCACGTATTGGCGGGTGACCTCGTTGAGGAAGGAATTCTTGGTGAGAATGGTCAGTGTTGCGAAGCCGCCGATCACCAGTGATGCGACGGGCAGGACCAGGTGCCAGAAATAGTCAGCGATCTTGCCCAGGGTGGTCATCTGATCGAAGTTTTCCGAGACCAGCCCGCGCACCGGGAACCAGCTCAGCGAAGTCCCCCCGGCAAACAGCACCACCAGCAGCATGGCGAACAGAAACGCCGGCATGGCGTAACCGATGATGATTGCCGTGCTGCTCCAGATATCGAAATGACTGCCGTGTTTGACTGCCTTGCGAATGCCTAAGGGAATCGACACCAGATAGGTGATCAGCGTCGCCCAAAGGCCAAGGGATATGGAGACTGGCATCTTCTGCAGAATCAAATCGGTCACTTTGGCGCCGCGGAAAAAGCTGTTTCCGAAGTCCAGGCTGGCGTAGTTCTTGAGCATCAGCCACAGACGCTCGTGCAGCGGTTTGTCGAAGCCGTACTGGCGTTCGATTTCCTTGATCAGCTTGGGGTCCAGGCCACGGCTGGCACGGGACTGTCCGGTGTTCATGGTTTCGGTATGCCCAGCGCCGATGGTGCCTCCAGCCACGCCTTGCAGCTTGGCGATGGCCTGTTCGACCGGGCCGCCAGGCGCCGCCTGGACGATAAAGAAGTTCACCAGAAGAATGCATAGCAGCGTGGGAACGATCAGCAGCAGACGCCTCGTCAAGTAGCCGAGCATTACTTCACCTCCGACGGAATGGCTGAGGCGCCCCGTTGCTGGGCGAATTGCTCAGTGGTCAGCGCTTGCGGACTGATCTCCCACCAGGTGTCGATCGCTTCGCTGTTGCTGGCCTGCACCTTGGGAATGCCGAAGCGGTTCCACCAGACTGTGGAAGAGCCTGGCGGATAATAGTTGGGAATCCAATAGAAGCCCCATTGCAGCACGCGGTCCAGCGCATGTGCGTAGTCGATCATGGCGGGTTTGGTGTCTGCCTTGGCCAGGCCGTCGATCAGGCTGTCGACAGCAGGATCGCGCAGCACCATGTAATTGCTGGAACCGGAATCCTTGGCGACCTTTGAGCCGAAGTTGTTGTACAGCTCCATGCCCGGCGAGGTCGATACGCCGTAGCCGGTGACGATCATGTCGTAGTCGCGGGCCATTACCCGGTTCAGGTACTGTGCCGAGTCGATGCGACGGATTTCGAAATCGACGCCGATCTGCGCCAGATTGCGTTTGTAAGGCAGCAGGATCTTCTCGAAACCGCTTTGGCCGTTGAGAAAGGTGAAGCTCAAAGGCTCGCCAGCGGCGTTGACCAGCTTGTCTTCCCTGGGCATCCAGCCGGCCTCTTCCAGCAGCGCCAACGCTTGCAGCTGTTTGTCGCGAATGAAGCCGGTGCCATCGGTTTTCGGTGTCTGGAATACGGTGGTGAAAACTTCAGGAGGGACCTGGCCGCGCAACGGTTCCAGCACTTTCAACTCGGACTCGGTAGGTAATTGCGTGGCAGCCAGATCGCTATTGGAGAAGTAACTGTTCTGGCGCACATAGACGTTGCGCATCATCTGCTTGTTGGTCCACTCGAAGTCCCAGAGCATCGCCAGCGCCTGGCGCACCCGGCGATCCTGGAATTTGGGCCGATCCAGATTGAACACAAAGCCCTGAGAGCTTTGCACCGCCCCCTTGGCCAGGTGCGCGCGCTGCAGGCGGCCCTCCGTCAGCGCCGGACTGTCGTAGCCGATGGAATAACCGGTGGCAGAGTACTCGCGGTTGTAGTCGTAACCGCCGCCACGCAGCACTTGGCGGGCAACGTCGGTATCACCGAAGTATTCGACGCTGAAATGATCAAAGTTGTACATGCCTCGGTTCACCGGCAAATCCTTGGCCCACCAGTTCGGATCACGCTCGAAGGTGATGCTGCGGCCCGGGTCGACCTTGCCGATGCGATACGGGCCGCTGCCCACCGGAACCTCGAAACCGCCGCCGTTGGTGAAATCCTTGTCCTTCCAGTAGTGCTCGGGGAACACCGGCAGGGACGCAAGGTCCAGCGGCAGGGTGCGGCTTTCATTGCTTTTGAAGTCGAAACGCACCTGCGTCGGCGACTCGACCTCGACGCCTTGTACGTCACCAAATTCGGTGCGGTACGACAGGCTGCCCTGGGTCATCAGCAGGTTGTAGGTGAAGCGTACGTCCTCGGCGGTAATGGGCGTGCCGTCGGAGAAGCGCGCCTTTGGATTGAGGAAGAAGCGCAATGACATACCATCTGCGGCGCGTTCCATTTTTTCGGCGATCAGGCCGTAGACGGTGTAGGGCTCATCCAGTGACTTCACCGCCAGCGGCGAATAAAGCAGACCATTGACCTGGGCGACGCCGGTACCCTTGTCCAGGTACGGCATGATGTGATCGTACTGACCGATTTCCTGTGCGGACCGGCGCATGCTGCCGCCTTTTGGGGCATCCGGGTTCACGTAGTCGAAATGTTTGAAATCTGCCGGATAGCGGGGAGCTTCGCCATAGACAGTCAACGCGTATTGAGGCGCGGCGGACAGGGGTTGAAAACCTGAGACAAGGACCAGTGTGGCAACGATCAGCGATGAAAAAACAAAACGCATTACACGAATCCTGACTGACGTTGTCGCGCAACATCAGGGTTGAAGGTCATGGACGAGCGATCGCTGCCGTCCTGTGGTTTTTATTCGTTACCTCCGGTGGCAAGGTACCGCAACGCCGTGATCTTTGTAACCGCACAGTACCTGTGGCTGCCGACTCGCTGTATTGACGTTGAAGCTTGCGGGGCCATTCAAGCGCCCGCAAGCCAGTGAACATGACAAAGCGAAGCAAATTCTTTGCCGAAATCGGTTCGGCGGCGCATTCCTGTACAGCAAATGCGAACGGCCCGCTTTTCAGGGCGGGCCGTTCGAGATGAGCATCCGGCAGGATCAGTCCTGACGGCTGGTCACTTCCAGCAGGTGGTAGCCGAACTGGGTTTTCACTGGGCCTTGCACGACATTCACTGGGGCGCTGAACACGACGGAATCGAATTCCTTGACCATTTGGCCTGGTCCGAAGGATCCCAGATCACCGCCCTGGCGGCTGGAAGGACAACTGGAGTTGGATTTCGCTACTTCGGCGAAATCAGCGCCACCTTCGATCTGAGCTTTGAGTTCGTTGCATTTCTCTTCGCTGGAAACAAGGATGTGGCGGGCAGTGGCTTTAGCCATGTGGGGTACTCCTGTCAAAAAAAGGAAAGAGCCTACCGGATTAAGGGACGCTTTTCCCGAGAAAGTTCCAGCGCGCAAACCGAGCGGCTTCATCCTGTCGAGTACTACAAGCCTTTTCTGAACAACAAGGCCGCATGTTCGACATACAGTTGCACTGGGTCGATATCTTTGCGCACCGTGTCAGTCGTCTGATTCACGGTCGCCAAATGATCGAGGGGATAATCGGAGCGGATGACCTTGCCCAGATGCGAGCTGTAGCGTCCGACGATTCCATCGTTGTTGGCAGCTTCGCGCTCGAAAAGGAGGGCGAACTGCGCAGCGCCAAGTGTAGTGGGTCCAACGTATTTTGTTCGTCGTCGAGCGGCGACCGCTGAATGCAACTGCCCCAGGAATAATAGTGCACGCCGTCCATGCGCTCGGGCTTCCATCGATGGGTTGGGCAGAACGGGGAACAGGTCTGAGCGGCCGTTGCTGCGTTTCCTACGACCTGAGTCCAGAAGTCGGGAGTGGCGCGCTGTCAACGGCGACACGCGCCTGGGAAGCAGGTCGCAGAACCCTGGCCGGCTTCCCATGTGCACCTGTTACCTGTAGCGCAGTTTGTCCACTGCTCCACGCAGCAAGCGCTCGGTGCCATCCCAACCCAGGCAGCCGTCGGTGACCGAAACGCCATAGCGCAGTGATTCACTCATGGGCTGGCAACCTTCGAACAGATGACTTTCCAGCATCATCCCAATCAGGCTGCGGTCACCCGCCAGGCGCTGCTGCAGGACATTGTTGAATACGTGGGGCTGGCGCAATGGGTCCTTGCCGCTATTGGCATGGCTGCAGTCAACCATGATGCGAGCGGCGATGCGGTTCTTGTTCAGACTGGCATTGACCTTGGCCACGCTCGTCTCATCGTAATTCGGCCCGCCGTGCCCGCCGCGCAGCACGATATGGGTGTCTGGATTACCTTGTGTTTCGATGATCGACGGATGGCCATGTCGATCAATGCCGAAGTGGCGATGGCCATGGGAGGCCGAGCGGATTGCATCGCATGCCACGGAAACGCCGCCGTCCGTGCCGTTCTTGAAGCCGACCGGCATTTGCAACCCGCTGGCCATCTCCCGGTGAATCTGCGATTCGGTGGTCCGCGCGCCGATGGCAACCCAGCTCAGCAGGTCGTCGAAGTAGCCAGCAGCCATCGGTTGCAGCAGCTCGGTCGCAATCGGCAGACCGAGGCTGATCATTTCGCGCATCAAATGGCGTGACAGTGTCAGGCCAGCGGCCATGTCGTCGCTGCCATCAAGGCGCGGGTCGTATGCCAGACCCTTCCAGCCGACCGTGGTCCGCGGCTTTTCGACATAGGCGCGCATCACCAGCAGCATCTGATCGCTGACTTCGATGGAGAGGCCGGCCAGGCGTTCGGCGTATTCAAGCGCGGATTTAGGATCGTGGATGGAGCACGGTCCGACGACCACCAGCAGGCGGGAATCCTCACCGTTGAGAATGGCGCGCACCGATTGGCGATGGGCTGCGACTTGTGCGCTTAGCGCGGCGTTCAGCGGTAACTGGTTTTTCAGCGCCAGGGTGCTGGGCAGGCGTTGTGGGGCAGGGTGGCTGTCGATCAGGGTCACAGGACTGGACGACAGGTCAGACAGGCTTTTTGCAACGACGGACGAATTCATGATCAGGGCTTCCTGGCCGGCGGGCGATATCCCGCGCGGACCTACTGGGGTGTTCGACAATTTGCCGTAAGGGCTGTGTGTGTGGATTTGCCACCTGTCAGTGACCGATCGGAGGCGGCAGGCTCTCCCGAGCGGAGGTTGCTAAATCGCCATGCAAAGTCGATGTCGTTGCGGTAATAGGTGCTGTAGTTCATGTGGTGTTCCTCAATTCGAAGCGTTAGTCGGTTTTTACGAAGCGTCAGCTGGTTTTTAGGCAGCCCAGAAAAACAAAACCCCCGGTCGGGAGGCCGACCGGGGGTAGAGTTATCTCTGGTTGGCGTCCCGTGATTCGTGGGCGCCGGTTGGGTATCAGGCGCGCCAGTGGCTAAACCAATACCCATAAAAATAAGAAGCAGGTGACAAGATTGTCGTTGCATCCCACGCAGCGATGTCCGCTACCGGACGTGAGACGTCGGCAGGGCGCTGAAGCTGTTGAAGGATGGAAGGCAACATGATCTGTCTCCGTGGAATGTCGGCGAGCTTACTTCAGGGACGCGGGGTTATTCAATTGGAAATTTCAATCGCGACGATGGATCGCTGTTTGTAAGGTGGCGAAACGGCCGGAAGACTGGTCAAGCCTCTGCACAACAGTAGAATGGCGCGGTGATGATTCGGGTGTCGAAGGCCCAGGTAACGGGCGATCAGGAGGATCAGCAATGCGAATGACTCAAAGACCCAGCACACAGATGTTCGCTGTAGCCCAATCCCGCTTGGCGGTGGGGAATGTCGAGGCGAATGTACCGCGTCCTCTGCAGTCGGTCGCGTTGTAGATGGCGACCGTGACCAAGATCAAAGGCAAACCACTCCGATTGCAACCCGCAACCAACGAGGATCTGGCCTTCGCCCGTGAATTGACCCGAGTCAACATGCGCGAGTATTACATTCGTTATGGTCTGGTATGGCAGCCTGAAGCATTCGATGCAGAGTGGCCGAGGCGCGAGAGCTATCTGGTTGTCCAGGCGGGCAGAGCAATCGGCTTTCTCGGATTGACCATCGAAAGCGCCTACCTTTATGTGCGCGATGTCCAGTTGATCGAAGCTTACCGCGGCGAAGGCGTGGGGGAGTGGGTCATGACCTGCGTTGCGCAGATGGCCACAGAGCGGGGGTGTGCAAGCGTTCGGCTGAAGGTGTTCAAGAGCAACCCGGCCGTGGGGCTGTATGCCAGGCTCGGCTATCTCCATGCAGGAGAAGAAGCTGCGCTGTTCTGGATGGAGCGCGTGGTAAATCAGTGACGTCTGGCGCCCGCAAAGGCAACCTGCCCCGATCAGCTGCGGATTGAAAACGGGTGCGCGTGTATTTGTGCTTAATTAAGGCCAACTTTGCATAAAGGTCCTACAAAAATATGGGCCTAACTAATTTCCCAACGTATCCGCCTTAGTCGATGGCGCCGGTATCACGCCTACTTTCATGCCTAATAGCACCGCTACTTTATGTGATTCGCCTCGTCGGCCTTTTTTTCGGCCGGAAAGAATCTGATAGGTCGTGGCCGGGTCGACGCTGTTTTCCCGGGCAAACTCTTGAACAGATTTACCTTGTTGTTCCAACCAGGCCTTGGCTTGTGCTGCGCTGCGTATTCCGGGCATAGTTCAAAACCGTTCAAGTTTGTTCAAATTTATCTGGATTCTACCATTCGTAAGGATGGGGTCAACAAGGTTACGCATTCAAATGAGTGGAATTGGTGCCCGACTTAGGGAAGAAAGAGAACGCTTGGGACTTTCGCAACGAGCGTTTGGAGAAATTGGTGGTGTCGAGCCCAATGCGCAAGGCAAATATGAAAGCGGTGACCGCACGCCCAAGGCCAACTATCTGGCGGCCGTAGCTGCCAAGGGTGTTGATGTGCTCTATGTATTGACCGGCTCACGCACGCCAGCACCCCTTGATAATCTCAGCGAGGTGGAAGAGTGGGTGCTGGGCAGTTACAGGACGCTGGTCAAAGAAGATCAGGACGCCATTCTTCGGCTGACGACCACGCTGGCAGAATATAAGGCGACCTATGCGATGGAAAGGAGATTAACTTCAGAAGAAGACTGACATTTCATTACGCCTGCCTCCATGCGTTTGAAGATTTTTTGCAAGTTTCATGGTCGATGATGATAGCTTGTCGGTATCGTTGTAGATCATCTGGCACGGCCAGCCGAACATTGCTTCGCTAGGTTCTGCACTTTCTTTTTTGCTAATGTGACGAGCTGTCGTCATGAATCGTTTGGTGAGGTGTCTGCTTGATTAGGGTGCTGGTTGTCGATGACCATGATCTGGTTCGGACAGGTATCACACGCATGCTCGCCGACATCGACGGTCTGCAGGTGGTCGGGCAGGCCGACTCTGGCGAGGAATCGTTGAAAAAAGCCCGTGAGCTCAAACCCGATGTCGTGCTGATGGACGTGAAGATGCCTGGCATCGGCGGTCTTGAGGCCACCCGCAAGCTGTTGCGCAGTCATCCTGATATTAAAGTGGTTGCGGTGACGGTATGTGAAGAGGATCCGTTTCCCACGCGCTTGCTGCAAGCGGGGGCTGCAGGCTACATGACCAAGGGGGCGGGCCTGACTGAAATGGTCCAGGCCATTCGCCTGGTGTTCGCCGGTCAGCGCTATATCAGCCCGCAGATTGCCCAGCAGCTCGCGCTCAAGTCCTTTCAACCGCAAACCAGCAATTCACCGTTCGATCTCTTGTCCGAGCGCGAAATCCAGATCGCGCTGATGATCGTCGGTTGCCAGAAGGTGCAAACCATTTCCGACAAACTTTGCCTGTCCCCTAAAACCGTGAATACCTACCGATACCGCATCTTCGAGAAGCTTTCGATCGGCAGTGACGTCGAGCTTGCCTTGCTGGCCGTTCGTCACGGCATGGTCGATGCCAGCGCCTGAAATGACCCAGCCGTTTGATCCCAGCGCCTTTCTTGCCACCTGCAGTGGCCGCCCCGGTGTTTATCGCATGTTCGATACCGAGGGGCGGCTTCTTTATGTGGGCAAAGCCAAGAACCTGAAAAAGCGCCTCGCCAGCTATTTCCGCAAAACCGGCCACGCGCCGAAGACTGGGGCGCTGGTAGCGCGTATCTCTCAGATCGAAACCACCATCACCGCCAATGAAACCGAGGCGTTGTTGCTGGAACAGACGCTGATCAAGGAGTCGCGACCGCCCTATAACATCTTGCTGCGGGACGACAAATCCTACCCTTACGTGCACTTGTCCGACGGCGAGTTCCCGCGCCTGAGCATCCATCGCGGCGCCAAGAAGGCCAAGGGGCGCTACTTTGGGCCTTACCCGAGTGCCGGTGCGATACGTGAGAGCCTGAGCATCCTGCAAAAGACTTTCCATGTCCGTCAGTGCGAAGACAGCTTCTACAAGAATCGCACCCGCCCTTGCCTGCAATACCAGATCAAGCGCTGCAAGGCACCCTGCGTCAACTTCGTCGAACCGCAGGTTTACGCCGAAGACGTGCGTCACTCGGTGATGTTTCTGGAAGGGCGAAGCAATGCCCTTACCGATGAGCTGAACATGCTCATGGAGAAGGCGGCGATGGCGCTCAATTTCGAGCAGGCCGCCGAGTTGCGCGACCAGATCGGCTTGCTGCGCCGGGTCCAGGATCAACAGAGCATGGAAGGTGGCAGTGGCGACGTTGATGTGGTCGCAGCCTTCGTCAACCCAGGCGGCGCCTGTGTGCATTTGATCAGCGTGCGTGGCGGGCGGGTATTGGGCAGCAAGAACTTCTTTCCTCAGGTGGGCATCGAGGAGGAGGTCGGCGAGGTCATGTCGGCGTTTCTGGCGCAGTATTTCCTCGGCGGCGGCGAACGCGAGCTGCCGAGCGAAGTGATCGTCAACGTGGTCAACGAAGACTTCCCCGCGCTGATCGAGGCCATCGATGCCTCCCGTGGCAAGGAGGTCACCATCAGCCATCGGGTGCGCGGAACTCGGGCGCGCTGGCAGCAATTGGCCGTGACCAACGCCGAACAAGCTTTGGCGGCACGGCTGGCCAACCGTCAACACGTCGCGGCACGTTTCGAAGCGCTAGCCGAGGTGCTCAAGCTGGATGAACCACCGCAGCGGCTGGAGTGCTACGACATCAGTCACTCCAGTGGCGAAGCGACAGTGGCGTCGTGCGTGGTATTCGGGCCCGAAGGGCCGATCAAGTCCGACTATCGCCGCTACAACATCGAAGGTGTGACGGCGGGCGACGACTATGCAGCGATGCATCAGGCGCTGACCCGACGCTTCAGCAAGATCAAGGATGGCGAGGGCAAGTTGCCGGATATTCTGTTGGTCGACGGCGGCAAGGGGCAATTGAACATGGCCCGTGACGTCATGAATGAACTGGCTGTGCCCGACCTGATCCTGCTGGGTGTGGCCAAGGGTACGACGCGCAAGGCCGGTTTCGAGACGCTGTATCTGAATGACGCCGCCAATGAATTCACGCTGCGTGGCGATTCGCCAGCGCTGCACCTGATTCAGCAGATCCGCGACGAAGCGCACCGCTTTGCAATCACCGGGCACCGCGCGCGCCGCGGCAAGACGCGGCGTACATCGACCCTCGAAGGCGTGGCGGGCGTGGGGCCGACACGGCGTCGTGACCTGCTGAAGCACTTCGGTGGCCTGCAGGAATTGTCCCGCGCCAGCATCGAAGAAATCGCCAAGGCACCCGGAATCAGTAAAAAGCTCGCAGAGTCGATTTATGCGAGCCTGCACAGCGAGTAGAATGCCCGCTCACCTCGTAGCCAGTTGTGCCGATGAATATCCCTAATCTGATCACCGTATTACGTGTCCTGCTGATTCCGATCTTCATTCTGTTGTTTTATCTGCCTTATTACTGGAGCTACATGGCTGCCAGTTCGGTCTTCGCCCTCGCGGCCGCGACCGACTGGCTGGACGGCTATCTGGCCCGTCGGCTGGAGCAGAGCACGCCATTTGGCGCTTTTCTCGATCCGGTGGCCGACAAGCTCATGGTCGCCGTGGCGCTGGTGCTGCTGGTGCAGGCCCACGCCAATTTCTGGCTGACCTTGCCGGCAGCCGTCATCATTGGCCGTGAGATCGTGATTTCGGCGTTGCGCGAATGGATGGCCGAACTGGGCGCGCGCGCTCAGGTGGCGGTTTCGAATCTGGGCAAGTGGAAGACAGCGGCGCAGATGCTCGCGCTGGTTATCCTGCTGGCCAATCCGCCGGCGTTCACGTTCTGGGTCGTATTGGGTTACGTGCTGCTGATGATAGCGGCGGGGCTCACCCTCTGGTCGATGGTGCAATACCTCAGAGCGGCCTGGCCGCATCTGCGCACGACCACAGAGGAAAAATAAGTTTTTTTAAATCAAGGGCTTGACGGGGTCATTTGAATCTATAGAATGGCGCCCACACCAAGCGGGAATAGCTCAGTTGGTAGAGCACGACCTTGCCAAGGTCGGGGTCGCGAGTTCGAGTCTCGTTTCCCGCTCCAAATTATGATCTACAGACTTCCACTGGCGTCTGTAAGTCGTTGAAAAAAGGAGCTTCGGCTCCTTTTTTCATTCCAGCAAAAGCCACGGAAATCCACTGACAGCCACCGTTTTTGAGGCCAAAACTAAGGCCAGAGAATGCGGGTGGTGCCAGTTCCGGGTTGTTGCTGGGGTTGGATCGGGATGAGCAACAGCATCGAGCCTAAGTCTTATGACTTACGACTTAGGAGTTTGATGATGACACTCTCTGATCTAACTGTGCGACAAGCCAAGGCCGCCGAGAAAGCCTACAGTATCCCCGACACCGACGGCCTCGGCTTGGTGGTCACTCCCACCGGGGGCAAATCGTGGCACCTGCGCTACTACTGGCTCGGCAAGCAAAAGCGCATCTCTTTGGGCAACTATCCCGAGATCGGACTACGCGAAGCACGCACCTTGCGTGACGAAGCCAGGGCACTTCTGGCCCAAGGAATCAACCCCCATACCGACCGCAAGCAGAAGCGGCACGCGGTCAAGCTGGCCTCGGACTACACGTTCAAAGCGGTCTTCAATGCTTGGGTGGAGCACCGCGCCAAGGAACTCAAGGAAGGCAGGAACAGCACGCTGTCGCAGATTAAGCGGATCTTCGAGAAGGATGTGCTGCCTAGCCTTGGGAAGATGTCGATCTACGACATTCGCCGGCCCCAGCTCCTGGGGGTCTTAGCGAAGATCGAGGGGCGCAAGGCATTCACCACCGCAGAGAAGGTCCGCACCTGGCTGGGCCAGTTATTCCGCTACGCCCTGGTCATCGTGGAGGGGTTGGAAGTAAATCCAGCCTCCGACCTGGACGTGGTGGCCGAGCCCAAGCCCCCGGTCACCCACAACCCTTACCTGCATCTGCCAGAGCTTCCTGAATTCCTTCAGAAGCTCAGGCTCTACAACCCGCGCGGCTGGCAGACCCAGCTCGGCATCCGATTGCTGCTCCTGACCGGCGTGCGCACAGGCGAGCTGCGGCTGGCGACCCCGGAACAGTTCGACCTCGACCGTGGCCTGTGGATCATCCCGCCGCAGATCGTGAAGCAGCTTCAGGACGAGATGCGTAAGGCCGGCAAGCGCCCGCAGGACGTGCCGCCCTACATCGTGCCACTGTCCCTTCAGGCCATCGAGATCGTGCGCTACCTTCTGGAGGTGATGAGGCCAGCCCAGATTCATCTGCTCACTCACCGCAGCGAACTCAAGAAGCGCATCAGCGAAAACACCCTCAACGCTGCCTTGAAGCGGATGGGCTACGAAGACCAACTGACCGGCCACGGCATCCGCGGAACCATCTCGACCGCCCTCAACGAGGTCGGCTACCCTAAGATTTGGGTAGACGCGCAGCTCTCGCACTCTGACCCGAACAAGGTAAGTTCCGCATACAACCACGCTAAGTACGTGGAGCCTCGCCGCCGGATGATGCAGGACTGGGCCGACCGCCTCGACCTGCTCGAACAGGGCCGAGTGGAAGCAGCCAGTGCGCACCTCACCATCCATATTGAGGGCGTGCCTGCCATGGCGGAAGAGGACGGGCCTATCGCTATCACTGCAACTTCGTCTATTCCCCCGATGCCGCCGGTAATAGCCACTCCCATCGTCGTGACGCCGAGTGACGCCGGAATCACGTTCCAGCGGCTATCGCAGGTGCCACCGCCTCCGACGCATGCCCCGGAACCGGAAGTCTCGGCAATCCAGCGGGAGCGTGAGGAAATGCTGGCCATGTACGAGTCGCCGAACAATCTGCCGGTCCCGCTGTTCGGCAAACTGGCCGGGAAATCCAAGGACCAGATCAACCGCGAACTGAAAGCGGGGAAGCTGCTGTCCGTCAGCATGGGCAACCGCGGGCAGCGTGTTCCCGACTGGCAATTGGTGCCGCTCAAACACAAGCTGGCTCAGGTGCTCATGAACCGGTGTCCACACGCCGATTCCTGGGAATTGTATCGGCTTTTAACCATGCCCCATCCCCAACTGGGAAACCGTGCGGCGATCGACGTCATCACACCAACCAACCTGGGCAAAGTATTGCAAGCCGTCGTGCCTAATACGCAATTCGGGAACATTAGGACAGACGAGACGCAGCAATTCTGCGAGCCCGTTCGGCGAACCGTTCGGCGGCTGGAGAGCCAGCCTGAGGCGCTCGAAGAAGCAACGTGCTAAGTGCTAGCGGTCTCCCTGCCAGTGGGCGCGCGACGATTCCCCAAGCTTGCGCCTGCTCGATGCGTCGGAGGGGCGCGATACCTACGCAGTAACCTGCAGCCACGAGCAATGCCAGAAGCTCGAAGGACGCTATCGCCGTCATGTCGGCGACAGTGTCCTCTTTTTTGACAAGCTCCGTGCCAACCGCTCGATCAGCGTCTGGTGGCCATAGCTGTACAGGGTGGGTACGCAATAATTCGATGGTGATCTCGGCGCGCGTTGCCAGCACAGAGCGCTTGGGTAATGCCACGGCTAGCTCCTCCTGCCACAAAGGCTCCGCGTCCCAGCCGTGCATCGCCGCCATGTTGTCAAAGGCGATCGCCATGTCACAGCTGCCGTTCGCCAATGTGCTATGCAAACCTGCTGGGTCAACCTCTCGAAGCAACAATCCTGTCTCGGGCTCTTCGCTGCGATGCAACGCGAGCAGAGCGGCGGAGGATGAGCACGAGATTCCTGTAGTGACCGCAAGCGCAAGCGCCGCCCGAGGTCGGCAGAGTGTAGACATCGAGGCAGCCTCGTGTGGGGATTTAGCCAGCCCTAAGCCAAGAAGAATTAAATCATACCAAGAGTTAAATTTAACGTGGTTTAAATTTCCGCCGGCCTCCACGCTTTTGGCTATGCAAAAGCGCACCGTTCAGCGAGGCCGTCCTTCCGGCACTACTACATATGACCCCACTATCGCGGGAGCCTTTGGTCGAGCTGTGCGCGATGCACGGCTGGAGGGAGGGATTGCCCAGGAGGCTTTGGCGAGCCTGGCCGGAATAGAACGGTCCCACATGGGCAAGATCGAGCGTGGCGAGCATCTGCCGACGCTGGCGCTCGTGTTCAAGATAGCGGCCGCGTTGGACCGCTCCGTGACAGCCCTGATCCAATCGACGGAAAATAATCTCTGTCGAGCAGAGTTGAAAGACGATGGGGACCCTCTTTAGTCACTGAGTGTGCCATCGCTAAGATCTCGAATGGCCCGATCGATAAATGCGGTCAACGCCTCTGGAATGTCGCCGCCCGCTTTCCGTAATAGGTACGTTGTTAGCATCGGGTTTTTCATGGATAGAGGCCGGGTGACGACATCGGGGATACAGTAAGAGTCGATCTGACTCACTGTAGCGAACCCAACGCCATAACCGGCTGCGACCAGCGTCAGCAGCATGCTCAGCGACGTCACGCGTTCGACAACGTTTGGTTCCTTGTCAGACGCGCGCAGGATTCGCTCGACCCCGCGATGATAGCCTTCGCACGTTTCGGGGTGGCAACTCACTAATGGGTAGCACAACAATTCATTGATGGGAATGACCGGGTGCGCGAGTAGCGGGTGCCGTGCAGGTACCGCGACAACGAGGGCCTCCTGCCAAAGCGGCACAGAGACGATGTCGTCGCCACACTCGTCGGTCCGCGCGAAGCCGATGTCAAATGTGTCGTCGCGAAGGCCGCGTAGCTGTTCGGCCAGAGATACCTCGGTCAAACGAATAATAGTTGTCGGCTCTTCTGCACGGCATGACGCTAGCAGCGAAGCTAATCGGGGCTGGGCGATCCCATCGGAAATAGCAACCCGAAGGACGCCGAAGTGACCAGCGGCAGCTGCCTTGACGCTCTCCTGCGCTTGATCAAGCGCAAGAAAGACTCGACGCACGTCCTGTAGAAAAACCTCGCCCGCCCGCGTCAGGTGAGTTCCTCTGCGGTCACGATTAAAAAGACGAACCCCGAGCCGGTCTTCCAGTTCTTTGATAGTCCGCGATAACGGCGATTGTTCAATGTGCAGCCGCCCAGCCGCACGAGCGAAATGCAGCTCTTCTGCTAAGACAATAAAACATCGCAGGTGCCGTAGTTCCATCAGGCCGCATATACCCCGGCAATATTCGACGTTGTAAGGAAGTCGGCGCCTGGCATACGCGGCCGCACTCTACTTTCAACCTGAGCAGACATTTCTGAACAAGGACAATTTCTGCTAAATTCGAGACACTAATTCGATGTCGTCGACCAGCTTAGGCTCGATTAAACCCAAAAAAGCGCGCGTCTTTGCGGGCACGTGATTGGTCGGTAGTAGCGCATAGAGAGGCGTCGAGACCAAGCTCCACCCAGGAAGCACACGCTCCAGACCCGCCGCCTGCACGGCGCTCCGCATCATATGGAAGACGGGGATCGCAGTAATCCCGAAACCCGCAACCGCCAGATGCACCAGCGCCCCGGCATGGCTCGCGGACATTCTTCCACTGACATTGATAGCCTGAGTTTGGGCACCATCTCGTAACTCCCATACAGAGTGCTCTTCCACGGGGCTGATGCGTAGACATTCATGTTGGGGCAAGTCCTCCGGCTGATTCGGTACGCCATGTTCGGCTAGGTAACTCGGCGCGGCATAGAGTTCACGTGGCAACATGAGGATGCGGTGCGAAACCAGTTCGGAATCGGGTTGGTGTCCAAAGCGCAGCGCCAAGTCGAAGTGGTTTGAGATGGGATCGACAATCTCACTGCTCATATGGAAGTCGCACGCAATGCCAGGAAATCTCTTGCCGAATTCCCGCATCACCGTGGGGAGGAGCATCTGTGCCAGACCATCGGGCAAGGAGATTCGAAGCAACCCGCTCAGCGAGCTATTCATTTCGACTATCTGTTCATGCGCCACGCGCAGTTCCTCGACCAGGCGTCGGCAATGCTCGTAATAGAAGGCGCCCGCTTCGGTGAGACCGAGACGCCGAGTGCTTCGATTGAGAAGTCGGATGCCGATGTTCTGTTCCAGTTCAGTAACGCGGCGCGATAGCGTCGATGAAGGGATGTCCAATATATCGGCCGCGCGACTGAAGCTCTTTCGGCGAACCACTTCAACGAATATGGCCAGATCGTTCAGATTGACTTCCATATCTTTCACCCTCGCTTGCAGGGCCTCTGCGGAGGTTCGTTCCAACGACAGTTTCCGGCCCCGCTCGATAACGACCATCTGTTAGCTATAGAGATCCTGATGTAAAGGCGGAGAGCTCAATTCTTCTGCGGCACGCGCATTGAGAAGAATGTGCCTCAGGCATCGTCGCAATGTGTCTGCGTCACGCTCTTCAATGCCGTCGAGAAGGCACTCAAAAGCGCCGCCAAAGATGGCAGGCAACTGCGTGGCAATTTTCTTTCCCTCGCGCGTCATCTGGAGATAGATGACCCTCCGGTCACGCTCGCTGGGGAGCCTTTGCACCAGTTCGAGTCGAACAAGGCGATCCACCAGCCGCGTAACAGCACTCGAATGCAGTTTATATTCCCTTGCGAGATCCATCGGGGTCGTAGCGTGTCGAGACATCAGTAGCAGTAGTACGCTTGCCTGCATGCCTGTAATCCCTCCTACCGCGTAGGTTCTTTGCGTGACAAACTGCCAGACAGCGACGTTTGTTCGGCTCATGGCGTGGAGAAGGCTATGAGGAAAATCGAAGTCGGTGTCTTTTCCATGCGGCGGTTGCATGTGACTCTCCTCGTATGTACCTCACGCTATGACGGTTCTTGCTTTTGATGCCACCGCGTGCAGTTCAACAGGTTACGTCGAAAATGGTTAACGCCCATTTCGCCGGATTGTTAGTTCGTCTCCCCAAAGGGCGGTGCATGCTAATGAAGCGTGCACAGACAGGCACTCGCAATTAGTACGGGTCATCACGAGGCTAGTGCCCCGTGACTTTTTGCAGCGGCCCTTTAGGGCGCTTGATCAACCAAATGACGCCAATGGACGCGAGCATCAGAATCGTCGCTTCCTGGTAGAAGTCGTTGGTCGCGAGCATGATTGCCTGGCTATCGACTAATCGCGAGAACATGGCGATCGCACTCTCGGCCGGAACGCCTGCAGGGGTAAGCTGTGAGCCCATTGCTGCTGGGGCGGACGGATCAATAGCCGCGACGAGTTCTGCCCGGTTAAACTTGGTCATGTGTTCCCAATAGGTCTGGGTCAGCGATGATCCAATGGCCATACACAGGACGCGAAGGAAGTTCTGCAATCCCGATCCGCCGGCGATACGGTCAGGGGGTAGATCGGAGACACCCAGGGAAGTTAGGGTGATAACGCAAGCTGGAATGCCAGCGCCCAGCACGAACATGGGAATCGCGACCGACATGAAGTCGACCTGAGACGTCATCAACGCCCGCATAACGAAGGAGGCCGCCAGCACTCCCATGCCGTAGGTCACGAGCAACCGAGGATCGACCTTGGGCAAAAGACGGCCCACGAGCGGAGAAGTCACTACGGCAAGAATGCCCATTGGCGCGGTTGCGAGGCCCGCCCATGTCGCGGTGTATCCCATCCATTGCTGCAACCAGAGTGGGGTTAGCACGATGTTGCCGAAAAAAATGCCGTACATCAGGCAAAGGGTGATGGTCGATACCACCCAGTTGCGGGATTTCAAAACGCTCAGATCAATAACTGGCTGCTCATCTGTCAACTCCCATATGATGAACAGGATAAGGGAAATCGCCGACACAATCGCGCAAGTCAGAATGACGTTTGACGAGAACCAGTCTAGCTCACGTCCTTTATCGAGCATCACTTGGAAGGCTGTCACGAACACCACGAGCAGAGTTAGGCCGACACCGTCCAGACGAGAACGTTGAATCTTCGTTTCGCGTCCTTTCAATACCCACCAACTTCCGAGCCCAACCAATAGACCGAATCCGATATTGATGTAGAACACCCATTGCCAGCGCCAGTTATCAGAAATCAAACCGCCCAAGATCGGACCGATGATCGGCGCCACCACCGTCATCATGCCCCACAGGGCTAATGCGACGTTTGACTTCTTCTCGGGGAAAACAGACAGGAGCAGAGTCGCTGAAAGGGGAATCAGTGGACCGCCCGCGAAGCCCTGCAACACTCGAAAGAGGACGAGGCTAGGAAGTGACCATGACAGGCCGCAGCACACGGAAAACAACACGAAGAGCGCTACGGATACGATAAAGACCTTTACCTGACCGAATTGCCGGGAGAGCCAACCCGTGAGCGGCACCGTAATCGCCTCCGCAACGGCATAGGCCGTGATAATCCAGGTGCCTTCCGTCGTTGATACGCCGAGGAAGCCTGAAATCGTAGGCATTGCGACATTGGTGATGGTGGTATCCAGCACCACCACGAAGTTTCCCAATGAAAGCACCAGCGCAGCAAAAGCCAGTTTAAAGCCCGAGAGCGGCGAAAACTCCGACGAAGACATAGGCGCTACTCCTTCGCGTGTTCCTGACGATCACCCGAGGACGTCAGGTCAACGGAGACCTCCATCGACAAACCGATGCGCAACGGATGCTTCTTGAGTTGCTCAGGATCGAGACGGATCCGCACAGGCAAGCGCTGTACGACCTTGATCCAATTTCCGGTTGCGTTCTGAGCAGGGATCACCGATAACGCTGAACCCGATCCGCCCGCAAATCCTTCAACCCGGCCGTCATACTCCACGTCATCCCCGTAAATATCAGCGGTGAGGCGTGCCTTCTGTCCAGGCTTCACATTCCGTAGTTGACCTTCCTTGAAGTTCGCGTCTACATAGATCTGTTGGATGGGCACAATGTTCATCAATCGCATGCCTGCCTGGACCTGTTGTCCGATATCGACAGAGCGCTGTGTGACGATGCCGTCGACAGGTGCACGCAATACCGTTCGATCAAGATTGACGCGTGCCTGGTCCGCATGCGCCTTAGCAGTCACCACGATCGGATTAGTCTCCACGGTGCTGTCCAAGAACAGCGCCTCGTTGGCTTGCCGTGACCCCTTGGCCGAAACACTCGCTGCGCCTGCCGCTTTCAGGTTGGCTTCGGCTTGTCCAAGAGCAGCCGTTGCTTCTCGGAGTTCGGCTTGCGAATCAGTGAAGTCCTGTGCCGATACGGCCCCGCCTTCAACAAGGTTGCGCCGCCGCTTTTCGTCAAGAACAGCCTTGTCATACCTTGAACGCGCCCGGGTCACTTCGTGCTGTGCGCTCTGTATGGCGGCCGCCCGCTGATCCATCTGTCCGGCCAGAGTGGTGTCATTGGCAACGATCTGACGTACCTGGCGGCGCGCCCGTCCCAGATCGGCCTCTGCTTGCTCAAGGGCGATCTTGGCGTCCGTGTCGTCGAGTACGACCAGGACATCGCCGGCATGAACCGCTTGGGTATCGACCACCTTGACCTCTTTTACGGGGCCACTGACCAGCGGCGTGACCTGTGCAACCTCTACGGCGGTATAGGCGTTATCGGTTGTTACCGTCTTGCCCGCGAAGAAAATCAACCAAATGAAGTAGCAAGCGAGAACGACGAGTAGCGCAGCGCCAAAGGCAATGAGCATCTTCTTTCGCTTTTTCTTCTTGGCAGGATCGGCAGCGGATTGCGACTGCTCCTGGGGTTCGTCGTGTTCAGTGCTCACGGGTTTACCTTTGCTTCAAATGTTGAATGGGATTCGAATCCGCCACCGAGGGCTTTGACCAACGCCACATCGAGCGAATAGCCACGGGCGTGAATGGCCGCATCAGCAAGTCGCGCCTGAAGCAAAGCATCCTCAGTAGTGAGCACCGTTAAATAGTCGGCGATCCCCCCCTGATATCGCGCTTTCGCTAAGCGATAGGACTCCTCGCTGTGGTTCAGTGCCGAATCGGTCGCCGCTGATCGATCGGTGAGAGCAGTGAGACTGCGGAGGGCGTCTGCGGTCTCGTGCAACGCCTGAGTCAAGGCCTCGTTATAGGAAGCCACGGCAAAATCGTATTCAGCGCGTGAACCGCGGTAGTTGGCGCGTAACCTGCCGCCTTCAAATATGGGCAGACTGATGGCCGGTCCCACGCTGCCGACATCCGAACCTGAATTGAAGAGGTTGTTGAGCCCCAACGACTGGAAGCCGACGAATGCCATAAGATTGACGTTCGGATAAAACTCGGCTCGGGCCACGCCAACGCGCTTAGCTGCGGATTCAACACGCCAGCGTGCGGCGACCACCTCGGGGTTCCTGCCGAGGAGATTTGCATTTAGCGAGTCGGGAAGGCCCACACGGCGTCGGGCCGACATCGACGGTCGCGTAATTTCCAAACCCCGGTCGGGACCTCTTCCCAATAAGGCAGCGATGCCGTTCTGCGCGAGTTGTATTCGCTCATTCGCTTCGGTGAGTGCGGCCTTGGCCGCGTCAACCCGGGCTGAAGATTCTTCGATCTCCGTGCGGGCATTCAGGCCTTGCGTTACACGCCGCTGTATGAGCTGGGCGGATTCTTGTCTGTTGCGCAGCGTTGAAGCGGCGACTTCTCGATACTCGTAGAGATACTGGAGCTGGACGTAGGCGCCCGCGAGCGTTGTGGTCAGTAGTAGGCGCGCGGCGGCAGCATCCGCTTCCATTGCTTTCGCATCGGACGTCGCTGCACGCAGGGCGTCGCGGTTCTTTCCCCAGAAGTCCAGTTCCCAACTGAAATCGAGGGTGACCTCTCCCATGTCGTTCCAGCCGCGCGGTACCGCTGTTTGGGGAAAGATGTAGTTGTAGCTGAGCTTTTGTTTAGTAACCGATGCGCCAGCACCAACCGTTGGAAGGAGCGCCGACCGAGCAATCTGGGCGCGTGCCATCGCTTCGCGCACGCGCGCCTCGGCCTGCGCCATCGAGGGTGAATGGGCCAAGGCTTCGGCCATCAAGCTATCAAGTTGAGTGTCGCCAAATTCGCTCCACCAATGATCGCTTGGCCAATCAGCTTTTGGGGCGGTAAAGCTTCGCTCCGAGGCTAACTCGGAAGCCGGAGTGGGTTGCGGCGGAGGACCGACGTCGGGCACCAGCGCG
This sequence comes from Pseudomonas sp., assembly GCF_050739935.1. Classification (GTDB taxonomy): domain Bacteria; phylum Pseudomonadota; class Gammaproteobacteria; order Pseudomonadales; family Pseudomonadaceae; genus Aquipseudomonas. The sequence continues at coordinate 24,829 of NZ_JBOICF010000061.1, forward strand.
CACGAGCTTAGAGCCGCGCAAAGCAACGGTATTCCGGCAGCCACCAAACGCCGACGGATTCCGCTTTCTCCGCCGGGAGGACTTGCGCCGAAGGGGGCTTGCTGACACCGCATCATTGACCGCCTTTCAGTCAGAAAGAAACATGAGCGAGTCTAAACCGATCGGTTCGGTACAGTCAAGTGATTGACGCATCAATCGCTTATTTTCAGCTTACAAGCCCGACTGCTTTAGCGAACCGGTCGGTATGTTTCATGCTGACGATGTGATATTGTTCAGGTTTACATCAGTAGCAATGGAAGAGATGCCATGTCGTCAGTACGCTCAAAAACCTCGACGCCTAACGATGCCCCGAAAGAAGGCGCAGCAGTGTCTGAGAAGGCACGGGTGGTTCTCGCTGGCGCCCGGGCCGTTTTTCTGGCCAACGGCTTCGCAGCCGCGACTACCGATATGATCCAGCAAGCTGCAGGTGTCTCCAAATCGACGGTGTATGCGTACTATCCGAACAAGGAGGCGTTGTTCGTAGCCGTCGTTGAAGCGGAGTGCGCGCGGTTTTTAAAGACAATCAACGAAACGCAGTTTTCCGGAAAACGCCTAGGGGAAACTCTGCTTGCGATGGCACGAGCGTATCTTGAGATTGTGTTGTCGAGCGACGCACTAGCGCTGTTTCGCATGGTTATGGCCGAAGCACCCCGCCTTCCGGAGCTCGGGAGACGTTTCTATGTAGCGGGTCCCGCAAGGATCAACGCAATCGTCGCTCAGCGGCTAGAAATTGGCATCTCGAATGGTGAGCTGGAACTTGGCGGAATAGGCCTGGATTCCGCTGCCTCGTTGTTTGCGAACATGGTACGTGGGGAAGCCCAGATGCAGTGCCTGACGCACCCGAACGCGCAGGCATCCGCTGTTCAACGTGACCAGTGGGCAAAAGATGCAGTTATTGCGTTTCTGCGCGCTTTTCCCACAAAAAGGCGAGCGCCTGGCAATCGGCACGCTGACGATGCCTGAGGATCGCGCAGGGCTCCGTTCATGCCAATCAAGACCTGGGTGGCGGATATCGGCCCATCATTGAGATGCAGAATCCCGCGGTATTTTGTGACTGCTCTGCTCTCGTCCGTGCACCCCGTACAAGAGCAGATCAACAGCCGATACAACGCGGCGTTCAATTTCCACTTCGTCCGGAGCATCGCGGCAACCCATCATAATCTCCAGATGCAGATTGCCTCTTAGCATCAACAGGAAATGTCTCGCCAGCTTTTCAGCGTCCCATCGATCACTAAGCTCTCCTTTGGTTTGAGCGTGCTGAAATATGAGAGTCAACTCTTCGATCACGCGATTGGGTCCATGTTCGAAGAAAGCGGCGGATGCCGTTGGAAAGTGAAATGCTTCCGAAGCAGCCAGACGGTGCACTCCGAGCCCGAGTGGGGAGGTCGTTATCCTCATGAGCCGAATACCAACGGTATACAGTGCGTCTATCAACGTCCTTTGCCGATAGATGTCACGGTCGATGACAACACGCGATGCCTGCTTATTCGCGATGTCATGCAGTAGCTTTTCTAGGAAGCCAGCCACGTCCACATGCTCCGTTTCCGGCTCTCGCACGAGTGCCTGGTAAAGTCCATGAGGCGTCCAGGTCCAATAGGATCGACCAAGGAGAAGGGAGACTAATACCGCGCAGTTAGCCCAGCCCCGGGTCTGACTGCCGCTACCTGGAATGGACTCTTTTATCCGTAGCACGCTTCCCACGCCTCCCCATCGCAAAAACTTTGCCGCTTCATCAAGCGTCAGCGTAGTATTCATGATGCGGGTCCACCATGGTTCGAATAGTATCCAACTATCATCGCTTACCATGCGTAGTGCGAAGACATGCTTGTGCCTCGGGTCGGTGAAGCGATGCCACCACTGTTTCTGCAACCCCGGCACGAAACAAACAAACCATTCTTCCGGTTGCATGGAAACTGGCGATCCATCGGGATCGACCTCGATCGTCAGTTCGTCAGGAACGCCCGGGATATGTGAGCGTCCGTCTATTGAAGAGCGAGGGTTGAACTTGCGTGGACGAAAAAGCTTTATCAATTTGCCGAGTGTCATGTGTGTTCCCCTTTGATGCCCCAGCATGTGATTCGCACCGCTTCGTCTACAAGGGCATCTAGCTCTCCTTCGGAAAGAGCCTTGGCGTTCGGGATCTCGACTTTGCTACGAAGGATGGCAAGAAAGTGGTCGGCGCGAAGCTGCATGTCTCCATCGCTGATTTCTCCGACCCGCCGGTACTTGTCAAATACCTCGGCGAGTCGGTTTGTAATTAGACCGGGCCCATGTTCGAAGAACGCCTTACATGCCTCCGTGTGTCGGGTGGCTTCCGTCAGGGCAATACGATAGAGACCGATAAGGTAAAAGTCCTGGTACGCCCGGGCCATGCCTTTTCCAAAATGTCTCAGTATGTTTGCGAATGCCGCTTCCGTGCTCGAATGTCCACCGAGTGGTATCAGGAGGTTTTCCGATAGAGCCGTCACCATGTGCATCATGAGTTGATTCAAACTACCGAAGTGGTCGGTCACCTCTTCCGGCGCGACATTTGCGTTAAGGATGACTATTTCCAAATCAGATGCCTGGCCGTTTAGCGCGCGTAACGATTCTTCTACGAGGCGCATAATTTCTTTCCTGCGTCCGTCCGTCTCGGGTGTCGCTGTTGTGCAGTTCATCGCGTATCTCCGCGTTGCTGGCGCTTCCCATTCAGCGCGCCGGTGACCGGGACGTCATCTTCGGTGCGGTTCGAAACCCGTTGTAGCCGCTGTGATTAAGGTGAGGTATGTCCGGCCTGCGTAGCCATTGCGTGAAAGCGCTAAGCCGCTTCACGCCCACTTTAGCGTCATGCAGTCGCGGGGTTTCTTGTCGGCAATTCATCTGGCGCTCGTGAAGTCGAGGCGGCGCTTTGGCTCAGGCGCGATTTGGTTTGATATGCGGAGGGCTACGTGACACATTGTCCTGCCGCCCCGATTCCGCTTTTGACGTCGCTCTATGGAGAGCGAAAGCCGAATTAACTAGCGCGACATGGCTGAAGGCCTGCGGGAAGTTGCCAAGCTGACGCTTTGCCCGAGGGTCATATTCTTCGGCAAGCAATCCCACATCGTTGGTGAGGGAAATGAGGCTCTCGAACAAGCGTTGCGCATCTTCGTATCGGCCTTGCAATACGTAGATGTCGACCAGCCAGAAGCTGCACGCTAAAAACGCACCTTCCCCTGGTGGCAGTCCGTCTATGCCGCTATCGGTCTCATAACGCATTACGAATCCGTCATGGACCAATCGTTCCTCGACTTCCCGCACTGTGTTGACCACGCGCTCATCATCTGGCGGCAGAAATCCGACGATGGCGAACAACAACGCAGAAGCGTCGATTTCGGTAGATCCGTAGGACTGGACAAAACATTGTCGTTTCGGGTCCACGCCATTCTTGCAGATGTCCGCATGGATACGGTCGGCTACTCGCCGGTAGTGTTTCTGCTTCGGCCCATCGCCATCTAGATAATTGCTTGTAGCCGCGCGATCAAACGAGACCCATGCCATAACCTTTGAATGTACGAAATGTCTCGGGTCGCCACGTATTTCCCAAATTCCCGCGTCCGGCTCTTTCCATACCTTTTCCAAGTGGACAAGCAAAGCGGTGCGCAGGGTCAGGCCCCTGGCCGGCGGGGGAAGCCCTCCCATGGCAGCTACTGCCATGGCATGCGACAGCTCGCCGTAGATGTCGAGTTGTGTTTGCTTCGCGGCCATGTTTCCAACGCGCACGGGTGATGACTTCCGATAGCCGCTCAGCCAGGGAACTGTCCACTCGTCTAGGCGGCGCTCTCCACGCAGGCCGTACATGATCTGTATTTGCTCTGGTCGACCAGCGACAGCCTTGAGTAGCCATTCACGCCATAGGTCCGCTTCCTCTTCATATCCGCCATTGAGAAACGCGAGGAGCGTAAACGTGGCATCGCGTAACCAACAATACCGGTAGTCCCAGTTGCGTTCGCCACCTAGAAATTCGGGAAGCGAAGTCGTAGGAGCCGCAACGATACCGCCAGTCGGATGAAAGGTGAGCGCCTTGAGAGTTAACAGTGATCGCCGAACAACGGTTGTCCAGGGCCCGGCCTCGGCGCCTCGCATCGACCATCCTTGCCAAAAGGCTTTCGTACGCTGGAAGCTACGGTCAGCGTCGATGACAGCCGGCGATTCCTGATATGACGGACTGTACCCCAGAACTGCCGAAACCGTTTCTCCGTCCTTGACGGTAAATTGGGAACTGAGGACGCCATTTTCAGCACGAAGTGCAAGGGATGTCCGGAGTACAAGTGAGTCCGGACCGGCGACCATCGTGTGGGTGTGGTCGTCAATTTCGTTCAGCCATGGCACCGTCATGCCGTAGTCAAAGCGGGCCGCAAGTTCGAACTGAATCTTCACCTTCCCCTTGGTGCCACGAACACGTCTAATAATGTGTCTATCCCGCTGATCCATAGCCATGAAGTCGATCAGTTCTACCTCGCCATCTTTCGTTCGGAACGTTGTTACGAGGATCATGGTGCCCTCGATGTATCGGCGGGTAATCTTCCTGACCTTCGCCACAGGGGCGATGCGCCAAAATCCATTTTCTCTCGTTCCGATAAGCGCAGCTAGGCATGCCCCAGAGTCGAAATGCGGCAAGCACAGCCAGTCAATGGAACCGTTCCTTCCTACAAGCGCTGCGGTGTGACCGTCACCGATGAGGCCGTAATCTTCGATTCGCTGCCTCATACCCGATTCCTCTGCGTTGATGATCGAGTAACCGTACGCAGCGTTGCGACGCATTCCAGGTCTTTAGGACGTTTCACAGCTGAAAATCCTTCGTGTGTGGCCAGCGTGGGCATGTGGCCCGCCTTTGCCGGGTCGGCGAGATCGCATGGAAAAGGCACAAGACGAGGCGTATCTGTCCACTAAAGCGCGCCAATCGCGGTATTGTACCGAGCGGTTCGGTATTATAGACTAACGGCTTTCCTATGCAACTGTGGGCAGCGAGCCCTGAGGAAGGCGACGGTATGACATCTTCATACAGAGAAGCAGCTATCCGTCGCGTGCCGGATCGGACGTGCGCGTTCTGGGACCCCCGAGAGAGCCTGCGACGGACAGGCAAAACGACATGAGCGGCGGGTCACGCCAGTACACCAAGGGACAGGTCAAGCCCACCGCGCCGCCAGGGCGTGTGCTGCCTGGCCGATTGACAAGCTATTTGCGGCTTCAGAACGCATCGAAGCGACTTGCCCTTGAAGTCCATCATGCGCTTGGGGCGGTGGGCATCGAGGAGAGCGCTTTCCTCACACTCTCGCTCTTGGACACGGCCTGCGCAGGCGCCTCAACGCCGGCCGTAATGGCGGCCCTTTCCGGCCAAAGTCGAACAAACCTGACGCACATATGTGACTGGCTACTAAAGCAAGGCTTCATCACGCGGCGACAGGCCGAAGCGGATCGGCGCCGCGTGGAAGTGCAGATCACGGAAAAGGGAAGGCAGCGCCTTCCCGAACTGAGGCGTGCATTCGAGGCCGCGTTGACTCAGGCCGTGAGGAGCCTAAGCGAAGAAGAGGCTTGCCGCGTAGAGATGCTGCTGGCCTGCTGTGACCACGACGAGTAAGCGGCCTCGAACGGCGGTGCCAGATTTCTCCGCTGGCCCCTTGTCTTCGCGGCGCTGGAGGACGAGCCAGATCGCATAAGTAGGTGTAGAATGCGAAAGTGTACCGGTCGGTACGGTATAGCTCATTTTTACAAACGAAATACCCTGCAGCTGGCGGCCGTATAGCCGCTCCCTAAGGCTACATAGGAATCAATCGTGATTGCTTCATCCAATCCATGGCTCGGGCGCCTAACGTGGAGCGCGTTCCCTTCCGAAGAGCCAATCGTCGTGGCGACGTTCTTTGTCGTCATTGCAATCGCAGCAGCCATTCTTGTCGCAATCACGCGCGCAAAATTATGGAAGCCACTCTGGGGAGATTGGCTCACAAGCGTCGACCACAAAAAGATCGGCATCATGTACATGGTGCTGGGCGTCGTGATGCTGCTACGTGGTTTTGCGGACGCCCTGATGATGCGTGCTCAGCAGGCCATAGCCTTTAATGGCAGCGCGGGATACTTACCGCCGCATCATTACGACCAGGTATTCACCGCACACGGTGTCGTGATGATTTTCTTTGTGGCGATGCCTCTCATCACAGGCTTGATGAACTATGTGGTGCCGCTACAGATCGGCGCACGCGACGTGGCCTTTCCCTTCCTCAACAACTTTAGCTTCTGGATGACCACTGCGGGCGCTGTGCTCCTGATGATCTCCATGTTCTTTGGTGTCTTTGCACGCACAGGGTGGTTAGCCTACCCACCACTGTCCGGTTTGGCTCAAAGCCCTGATGTGGGCGTCGATTATTACGCTTGGTGCCTTCAAATCGCGGGAGTCGGCACGACGCTATCGGGCATTAATTTGCTTGTGACCATTATCAAGATGCGCGCTCCAGGCATGTCGATGATGAAGATGCCCATTTTTACGTGGACATCGCTTTGCACGAACGTCTTGATCGTCGCGGCGTTCCCTGTGCTGACCGCCGTACTGGGATTACTGCTACTCGATCGTTACGTCGGAATGCATTTTTTCACCAGCGACTTCGGCGGCAACGCCATGATGTACGTGAACCTGATCTGGATCTGGGGCCATCCGGAAGTCTACATTCTTGTGCTCCCAGTGTTTGGCGTGTTCTCGGAAGTGGTTTCTACCTTCAGCCAAAAGCGGCTCTTCGGGTACGCCTCGATGGTTTACGCGACTGTCGTGATCACAGTGCTTTCGTATCTCGTGTGGCTGCATCACTTCTTCACGATGGGGTCCGGCGCGAGCGTAAACTCATTCTTCGGCATCACCACGATGATTATCTCGATTCCCACGGGAGCGAAGATCTTCAACTGGCTGTTCACAATGTATCGCGGCCGAATCAAGTTCGAAGTGCCCATGCTGTGGACGATGGGCTTCATGGTCACCTTCGTCATTGGTGGTATGACCGGCGTAATGCTGGCGGTACCACCGGCCGACTTTGTTCTGCACAACAGTCTGTTTCTTGTCGCGCACTTTCACAACGTGATCATCGGCGGCGTAGTGTTCGGCATCTTCGCAGCCATCAACTACTGGTTTCCTAAGGCCTTCGGCTACAAGCTCGATCCTTTTTGGGGGAAGTGCTCTTTCTGGTTCTGGCTGGTCGGCTTCTACCTCGCCTTCATGCCACTCTATGTACTCGGCTTCATGGGCGTTACGCGCCGCATGAATCATTTCGATGATCCGTCGTTGCAGATTTGGTTCCAGACCGCCGCAGTAGGTGCCGGCCTTATCGCTCTGGGCATCGGCTCCTTCCTGGTGCAACTGTGGGTCAGCTATAAACGCCGCGACCAGTTGCGCGACGTCACCGGCGATCCATGGCACGGCCGCACGCTTGAGTGGTCGACATCGTCGCCGCCGCCCGACTACAACTTCGCCTTTACCCCTCTCGTGCATGACGCCGACGCGTGGTGGCAGATGAAGGAACATAACGCCAAACGCCCGATGGCCGACTTTCGGCCGATTCACATGCCGGGAAATACCGGCGCCGGTGTGTTCCTTGCTGCCTGGTCCCTGGTGTTCGGTTTCGCTGCCGTATGGCACATGCCAATACTTGCCGCCGTATGTTTCTTAGGTATCGTGGCAACCGCCATCATCCACAGTTTCCAAAAAGACCGCGCATATTACGTTTCGGCTAATACAGTAGAGGCAACCGAGCGAGTCGCCTGGTCTCAATAGTTTTTCTACCGTCGGTTTCTTTTCGGAAAATCCATGTCACTCGATCACCTGTTCTCTCGCCTCTTTGGCAGGACCGGCCGGGGAATTATTCTCGGTTTCGGGGCTGTGCTGTGTTTAATGGTGCTACTGACGGTCATTGGTATTGTGCAGGTCAACCGCATGAACAGCGCGCTAAGCGCCATCAATGACATCTATAGCGTAAAGGAACGCTACGCCATCATCTTCCGCGGCAGCGTTCATGACCGTTCGGTTGCGGTACGTGACGTCGTTATCGCGAGCCCGGAAGAGTTGGCCAATCTGGTGGTCGATATCCGTCGCCTCAAGCGCCAGTATGACGATGCGGCAGTGCCCTTGGATGTACTGTTGAAATCGGGAGCGAATATCGCCCCGGCGGAAGTCGACGCACGCGCCGAACTCAAGAAAGTCGAGGCGAGCATTCTTCCAGTTATCGAGGGCCTCGTGGCGGCCAAAGAACGCGGTGACGAGAACAGCGCCCATTCCCTATTGGCACAGGCTCGCCCGCTCTTTGTGCAATGGTTGGCTTCCGTGAATCGCCTGATTGACCTGGAGGAGAGCCTGAGCAAGGAACAGAGCGACATGGCGCGTGAGATCGGTATCGAATTCAAGCGGCTCATGATGATACTCACGGCGGCGGCTATCGTGCTGAGCGCCGGTTTGGCGTGGCTCATAGCACGACGTATTACGCGTGCACTGGGAGCCGAACCCGCTGAACTTAGGGAAATTGCGAAAGCCGTCAGCGCCGGCGACTTGACGGGCGCCATTTGCGTCAAGCGCGGGGACAACGGGAGTATTCTGGCAACGCTTGCGCGCATGCAGCAGAATTTGGCATCTGTCGTGGGTGGTGTTCGCCAGCATGCGGACGCGGTGTCGGTCGTTAGCATTCAACTGGCCGACGGGAGTGCCGGGCTCTTGGCCAGCACAAGTGAGGAGGCGCGTGCACTGCGGCTGACGGCTGAGTCCATGGATGAGCTGATCACCACCGTTAAAAGCAATGCGCAGGAGGCCCGGAACGCGAGCTCGACGGCGGGACAAGCCGTGGATGTAGCACGCCAGGGCAGCCGGACGATGCACGACATGGTTGTCGCTATGCAGGATCTGTCCGCAGCTTCGGAACAGATCTCCGAGATCACATCCGTCATCGAGGGCATTGCCTTCCAGACAAATATCCTGGCGCTCAACGCGGCGGTAGAAGCTGCCCGGGCGGGCGAACAGGGCAAAGGTTTTGCCGTGGTCGCCAGTGAAGTCCGTTCGCTAGCTCAGCGTTCCGCGGATGCTGCAAAGGAGATCAAAACGCTGATAAGCCAATCGGTCGAGATTGTGCAGCGGGGCGTGGACCGTGTCGGCGAGGCGGGTGAAACCATGGACCTGATCCTTGGCCGAATCACGGAGACGACGGTGACCATGGACGGCATCGTTCAGGCATCGGCTGAGCAAACCGCGCAGATCGAGAACGTAGCGATTGTGATCGCCCGACTGGACGCAGACACTCAGAAGAATGCGCGCCGGGTCGCAGAAGCCTCCACGGGAGCCGACTCCTTGCGTCAACAGGCTGCCGAACTACGGGAGGCCGTCGCCACCTTCCGCTTGGACGCCTCAACGACCACTCCAGCAGCGCCGCCGCGGCCCAGTCCTGTTTTGATTGAAGTCTGACTGTTGCATCGGCTAGTCAAGCGCGGCCTGGCACATTGGGAGAACCGTGCGACCCATATAAAAAACCTAGTCAAACGATGGAAAGGGTGAAGGCTTGAAGGGATCGAACATGCTACCGAGTTGCAACGGTCCCGTCCCCTCAATCCTCTAATCGAAGGGATAAATAAGGGTTGTTGGGCGGCACCTCATCGAACAATGGCCGTGGGCCATGGAGGAGGTATCCATGCAACTGGCGTGACTTGCGCGGCCCCGAAACCGCGCAGGTCCAGATGTTCAGGCCGTTGTCGTGTTTCCGGTGCAACTGCAGCCTCTCGAACCGCTTCTGCACCCACTGCCAATCCTGTTGGCTTTCGTGTTTGGCCAGCGTCCCCACCTGCGGATACTCCTGGGCGTAGCGCTGGAACACGCCCGGGCTAACCAGGTAAGCAGTGTCGCTCACGGTATGCACGAGTGCCTTCGCATCGTTAATGATGAGCTTCCGCGACGTGATACCGTGACGCAGCCATGCGATGAAATGCTCGCCGGATGGCTGCTCAGCCGAGGCTTGCGGCGCAGCCATGGATACGGGCGGCGGCGGAGCAGCCGTCGCCGACATGGCGGCTTCGGAGGTAGGAGCAGGCGCATCTACTGACGCGGCCTCCCCATCCTGGGAAGCGTTGGACGGGTCGGCCATGCCCACCATCTCCAGCAAATCCTCCACGACGTCGGGCGAGGTCTGGGCGGCAGGCGGCCGAGCCGGGGCAGCGGCGCCGCCCATGTTTTCCCACAGAGGGGGTTCCTGATTCTCGGCGGGCGGCTTTGACGCGATCGTCGGCGTGGATGCCGAAGCATCGGCATCTTGGTCGGAAGGTGCGGCGTCGATCGCCACCGTGCCAGCAAACGGTGCCGGCCGCTCGCCAGACTCCCAGATCAGCGCAGGCGCCAGTCGCAACAGGGTGAACGAGTGGGACCAGCCGGTGGAACTGGTCACAGTGGCGCGCCAGATCGCCTTGCCGTCCGGTGTCGGTTGCAACATGCCGTGGTCCTGCAGCACGTTGAATACCGCGGTGTTGTTCGCGGGGATGCCATCGATGCCCTGGGACAGCAAATGTGCGCGTAGTTTGTCGGAAACGGTCTTGCTGACCAGCCACAGCGTGTCCTCGGTGAGCCAGCCATCGGAGGCCTCCGGCTGGTTCAGCTTCAACTCCTCCTTGAGCAGGTAGCGCAACCCATCGAGCAGCTTGCGTTGCAGCGCATGCTTGGGCGTAGCCATGGCGCGCGCAGGATCGCCGCCTAGTTCCTGGGCCACGGAAGCGCGGTCGGCTTGCACGACCAGTTCGCCCAGCATGCCGGCGTGCTCGTATTGCCCGGCCAGGACGTAGAGCATCGGCGCCCACAGGGATGGATAGCCGCTGAGCCAGTCCAGAAGATCGCAGTCGAGCAGTTGCCGGTAGAGCAACCCCGTCGCAGCACTGTGGAGGCGGTACTCTCGATCTTCGCGGTAGCGGAATCGGTATGGTTGGTGCAGCGGGCCGTGCCAGGGGTGCCACACCGAGCCGTCGGCCAGCTCGACGTGCAGGTCGACGGCGATCTTGCCGATGTCGTGCAGCAGTGCGGCGTAGGCGACCGCGGCAGTCCAGGCCTCGGACTGCGCCGCCTGATCCTCGGGGCTGGCGCCGATGGGCAGCAGATGGGACTGCCGCAGCTTTAAGCTATAGGCGACGATTTCCAGACCGTGGTCCAGCATTCCGCCTGGGTAGGCATGGTGATGCGCTTCGGAAGCCGGAAAGGCTTGGACCAACTCGGCGTAGCGCTCCAGCGGTGCGTGGTACAGGGCGGCGAACTGCTTGCGCGAGAGCGACGTTCGCTGCCAGATGTGCTCCAGCAGCCTCTGCCGACGCGGCGTGGCCAGCAGCGATGCGGCCGACTCGGGCCGCATCAGCCCTTTCGGGCGGTCGGTGGCAGGTGCTGGCGACGGCGCGGCAGCGAACGGGGCCCGCTTTCGCTGGAACAGGGAGAGCATGTAAGTGTCCTGGTAGCGGGCCGGGCTGGAGACCTTTTGGCCTTTTCGAGGTAGGGCCTTTCCCCTTGCACCCCATTCCCTTGCCGTTTCGACCCTTTGGCCTTTAACCGTTTCGGTATAGCGGGGCCTGGGCTGCGGCTCCAGCGTCAATGTGGAACCCGCATGAATGGATTGGACGGCGACCTGGCGCTGGCCCCGGCCTATGCTGCCGGGACGCTACACCGCCAGGTAGGCTCCCACCTAAGCGACCAAGTTGACAAAAGCGACAAAGGCGACTAAAGTGAGTCCTGTCTCAAACCTACCTGGGAGCTGACCATGCCCACTGCGATCGAATTCATTGCCGACCGGTTGCCGCGCGTCACGGTGGAGGATGTGCGACGCTTCGCCGATACCGTTGAAATCCGAGATGCGCCGGCTTTCGCGGCCGAGTTGCAGGCGTTCATTCACGAACGCGTTGAGGCGGTAAAACTGCCAGTCCACCTCGAAGACGAAGCGGTGGAGCAGGCCTTGAAGCGCAAGACGGCTGCGCTGCGCGCCGAAACGCGCTGGGCGCCGAATGAAACTGATGTCCAGCGAGGCCGCGCCGTGCTGCTGGAAACCTTCAACCAGCCGCACAACCTAACGCCCCCTGAATTCGCCAAGTTGGCGGATAAGTCGCGCCAGCAGATCTACAAGGACATCCTCGCCCGTCGGCTGCTGGCGCTGAACGTGGGGCCGCGCGGCCAGAAGCTGCCCGACTGGCAGCTCGACCCAGTGAAGCAGCAGTTGACCCAAACCGTGCTTCAGGAAGTCGAGGGCATCGACCACTGGACGATCTACCGTGCGCTGTCAGAACCGCTCGAAGGCTTGGGCGGGCGCTCGCCGGTGGATGCGGTGAGCCCTGGATCGATCGACGACGTGGCCGAGGCCGTATTCAATGTGTTGGGCGTGCAGGTGCATTGAAGCGTGATTGCCATGAGTCGCGAGCTGCCATCGTTCCTGATCGACGCGGGTGAACTGCTCCAGCACGTGAGCCGCGTCATCTATCGAGGTAGCCCGCTGTACTATGGCCGCAGCAGCGCCAATCGCTACGACGACCCGGCGCGTGCCTACGGCGTGCTCTACCTGGGCCGTGACCTGCCGACGGCGCTAATGGAGTCGGTGTTTCACAAGCACCAGTGGCTTACGGACGCGAAGCGCTCGATTGCGCTGAAAGAAGTTCAGGGCAGGATGGTGCGCGCCGTAGGCGTTCTAGAAGACGTGCGCCTGGCCGACCTCACGGCACCGGGCGTCATGGCGGCCTACTTCGGTTTGAATCTGGAGCAGTTGGCCAGCCGGGACTACGTGTATACGCAACAGGCGTCCGCCCAGGTGCATGCGATCCTCGGAGACGACGGCCAGCCACTGTTCGACGGTGTACTCTATCCGTCGCGCAATAACTATCCCGCCAAGAGCCTCGCACTGTTCGAGCGTGCGGAAACGAAGGTCAGCGTCATCGAGGACATCGACCTGGTAGACCATGCAGACTGGCCGCGCTTCGTTGCCGCCTATCGCATCGGCGTGGAACCTGACCCCGGCCCGGTGGAACCGGATGACGAAGCGTCCTGAAGCAGCAAGAGAACACATTGAAGCCCCGAACCGAATGAATTGAAGCAAACTGGAATAGGCATTCCTCCTGTAGCAGGTGATGACCATGAGCACGAAAAGCCATCGCAGCAACGCAGAGCGCCTTGGTCGTTGGCTGGGCGGAATGTGGCGTGGGTATGCGCGCCGCGAGCGCCAAGCTGCGGCTTGGCTGATAGGTCGAGGTGTGCCTGCTGGCGGCGCCGCTGCCGTGCTGTGGATCTTCAAATTTGGCGTGCTGGTTATCCTTTTCTATGTCGCTTTCTGGCTGGCACTGCTAGCCGTATTTGCCGTCGCCACGGCATGGGGGGCTAGGAACTCCGACTGGGACGGAAAGCCCGATCTTGAGTGGCGCGAAGGACATGGCGGGTTCGGGCTGTACGACAAGAACGAATGGCGCCACGACCCGGGCGACCCAGATAAGCCATAAAATAGGCCTATTTCATGGCTGATTTGGCAGCCCCCAACGCTGTTTTGCTGCCGCTTCCGCCTGCAGCTTTTGCATCACCAGTCGCAGCCGTAAGACCGCCAAGGATGTTTCCTGTCCGAACTCCAACCCATCCAAGAGCGACGACCCAAAACCCCGGCAGCAGGATGAACATCGTGGCCGTGACGAAGTTCAGCAGCATATCCCCGAAAGTGTTGTTCAGGCCGATCAGCGGGTCGAAGTTCGTGTGAGGCCGCCCGGCACCGAATCCCCAGCCGTAAAGCGCATCGAGGATCGTACTGTCGATCCAGCGTGCGAGCTGGAACCAGAAATCCACGAAGAAAAGTGCGAACTCGACACAGCTCACCGTCACCATCGCCTTCAACTCGTAGGTGCCGATTACCAGCACCAGCGGGATGCAGATGATGAGCGCCATTTTCAGGAACGAAAGCACCATCGGCAGCGCTTCTCGCACCACGTCCATCGCCGGGAACATACCCAGCGCACCCACAGCCAGTCCGACGTCGCTGGTGCCGCGCGTGACGACGTTCGGCAAGGTCATGCCAACCTGGCCGCCGTAATCGGCATAGACCTGACCCTGATTCATCTTCTGCTGCTGGGGCGAGATGATGGCCCGGATCACCGAGTCGTCGACCTCCGTCTGCGACAGGAAACCCGCCCATTTCCCGATGCGACTCAGTAAGTCGGGATCGACTTGAGCCAACAGGCGGCTGCGCAACCCCTGGCTGCCGTCCGTCCACCATTGCTGACACGTTGGATATCCGCCGCCGCTGTCCACCTGAGCCAGCCCCGCGTCGCGGTTGGCATCGTAGGGCCAGGCCGTGCGTGCCGTGCTGGAATGGTAGGTGTCGTAGAAGCCACCCGTGTTGAGGAAGTAGGTCGAGCCGATCCAGGTCACGTCGTTCATCTGCGCGTCGGACAGCGTGGGCCGGTTCATGAACAGCTTGGCACGCGACGGCCCGTAGCAGTCGTGGGTGAAGTCGGCGACTTCCTGAGCCAGCACTGGATCATTGATGCGGGTGGCGTCCACATCCATGCGGATCTGCCGCAGGTCGGTGCCACACGGAATCGCCGCGACTGCCGCGCCGGTGACGGCCTTGGAGATCGCGTGCATGAAGAACCACCAGACTGGCACCAGCGCGCTCTGGTTGTTGAGTGCGGTGTACGAGGTATTCCAGCCTGTGTCCGCCGGCTGCGGGACGTTGATCTGGCATTGCGAGGAGCGGGTCGTGTCGAACTTGATCGTGGAGAGATCGACCGGGATGAATGGGATGCCGGCGAACATGATGACCACGATCGCCACGAATACCCGATTCTCGATCCGCATCGAGGACAGCACGCCCTTGTTGCCTTCATCCGCGCCTTCGGTTCGCGCACGCAGCCACTCCTGGATCACGATGGCGAGAAACGGCAACGCGAAGACGCCGCTGGCGACGAGGATGTTCCAGATACCGTTGTTGACCACCCAGCCCACCAGGGTCAGGTAATACTCCAGGTAGTCGGTCGTGTAGAGCGTCATGTCCGCCTCCTCGTTCTAGCCGTGCTGCAGCCAACTGCTGCCTTCCATGAGCACAATAGCCGCCACGGCGGCAACCTCGATGCGCAGGAAGCGTTGGCGCGTTTCCGAGGCCGATTCACGTTGCTGCACCCGCCGGCGCATCCACCACCAGCCCCAGGCCGTACACGCGTACAGGCATAGCCGCCAGGCGAGGAAGACGATCGCGTGTGCCCGCAGCCAACGCTCCCAGCCGTCGATGCCACCGACGATGCGGATGCCGGCCAGGTTGACCAGCACCGCAGCACCAATGACCAGCCCGCTCCAGAACAGCGCCGCCCCGACCCGGCGGTTGAACAGCAGGGAGAACCGCCACCAGTTCGAGTGCGTCATGGCGTGTTGCTCCGGGGCTTCTGGATCTGTTGCAGGCGGTCCGGCGTCGTGTCGCCCTGGAAAATGGCGCGCGAATCGTCGGAGCGCGTCTTGTAACGTCCGATCAGGGTCATGGCCGAGTTGCCAGCCAATTCCCTCCTCAGCTCCAATTCGGTCTTCAGGTTGTTGATCTCCTGTTCCAGCGTGGTGTTCTCAGAATCCACCGCCTTCACCGCGAGATCGTTGGCCGCCACATTCGGCTCCTTCGAGCCGGTGAGCAGCGTGCGCTGCAACAGCAGGGCCTTCTCCAGCACGCTTGAAAGTGCCACTTCCGAAGCCAGGCGCTTGCCCAGCACGTCCTGATCGGGTTCGTCGCGCAGCGCCTCAACCACGCCGCGCGTGACCGGCAACGAGTTGCTGCCCGCCGCATCGAGATTCGCCGCTGTGGTCGGCTTCGCGCCCGTCACCAGGTCTTGCAGCGCCTTCAGCTTGGTCTCGTACTCCTCCTGGATCAGCGGCGTCAGGCCCACGCCGGGCGTGGTCTGGGTCTTCGTGCAGCTTTCGCAGGTCTGCTGCTCGCGCTCGCCGAGCACGCGCGTGGCCCAATCAGAAGCCGCCTGCGGCGACGACCAGGTCTGGCAGGTCAGCCGATTGCCGCAGGTCGTGGGGTCGATTGACGAGGTATCGGTGGCGCTGCGGCCGTTGAGCAGGTTGTAGCCGGCGCGCGTCACGTCCGAGACGACCTTGATCGAGCGCTGGCCGCTGCCGCCCGCATTGCCGCCGCCGACCCACGGCACACCGTTGTTGCCCTTGCTGGTCTCGGCCTGCTCGATCGCAGAAACGGCGTCAGTACTGCTGACGGCTTGCTTGAGTGCCATGCCCTCGGCGAGTTGGTCCCAGCTCGTCTGGCCGCCCGCCATGTCCGCCATGCGGTTGGCGATGGCGCGGCAGGTCATCTTGCTGCGGTCGAAATCCAGACGCGCCTGCAGGATGCCGTTGGTCAACAAGTTGTAGAGGCCAGGATCGGCCCGCTGGATGATGAGCGCGGGCAGCGACGCCACCGCGCTGGTGGCGTTCTGGATCACGCTGCTCATGATCGTCTGGAAGCCGTTGGTAACGCCGTTGAGCTGGTTCTGCAAGGTGTTCGACAGGCTCATGTCGCCGCAGATCAGGTTGCTGTTCCAGCCAACACCTACACCAAGGCTCTGCATGTTGCCCGCACCGCCCATGGACACGGCACGGCCGCCGCCGACGCTGTAGAGCACGTCATCGCCGATCACGCTACCGTTGATGCTCGCGCCGTTGCTGTCGATACGGGTCTGCTGCGCCCACGCAGCACCAATCACCACCACCAACCCGGCAGCCGTGAGCAGGCTGCGCCAGATGTAGGGTTTCGCCCTGCGGGCGAGCTTCGTCATGTGCATGTTCATCGGCACGTCCTCACATGAAATCGGTGCTGCCAAGGAAGACCTGGCCACGGCGCTCGCAGCAGGCGTATGGGCGCCACAGCGCCCAGGCGTAGTCGCCCTGCGTGGCCTGCACATGTACGTTGCTGTTGGGGAAGACCGCGCAGGTGGTCGAAAGCGTCGGCGTCAGCTCCTGCCACTTGCCGGTCGATGCGTCGCTCTCGGTCAGCGCACCGGCCGGCCAGTAGCCGTCGTGCGCGCTGGCCAGCAGCGGCTGGTAAACGTGGATCTGACCGCTGCGCGTCACCACGTCGCCGGCACGCTGCGCGACGACGGCGCCGCTCTTGTAGTCGTCGGTCTGGTGCAGGAGCCCGCCGCGCGGATAGACGTTGCCCCACAGGTTCATCGTCAGGCGGCCGCCGATCTCCCGCATGCCGGGGATCAAGGCCTCGGGATAGACCGCCTCGGGCACGTCATAGCGCCAGGCCACCGTATCGAGCGTGCTCAACAGATACGGCATGAAGGCAGTGCCGGCGCCGGTGCAGGTGTAGCCGAACTGGCTGGCATAGCGGCTGAAGACCGTCGCTGCCGGATGGCCGATCACGTCCGCATTCTTGAACTTGGCGAGGTTGTTCTCGCGGTCCTGGTTGGTCGTGCCGTCGCCCCCTGCCTGAGCGGTCGGGTTGGGCAGGCTCATGAGCCGCATTTCGATCCAGGGGTTCTCGCCGGTGTTCGAGTAGCTCGACACCACCGCGTCCGGAATGTAGTGCCGCACCTTGACCGACGTGCGTACCGTGCAACCGCCCCACGAGCAGAACAGCCAGTAGCAGATGCCGACGACGCGGTACTCCAGGCAATCCGGCGACAGCGCCGAGGTGATGATGGTCGCGGTGTTCAGCGCAAGCGCCGAACCGGCGACGCACAGCATCAGGGAGGCGATGACGGAGCGCAGACGGCGGGAGCGTGCAAGCAGTCGTGCGCTCATGGCCGCGCACTCCGGTAGGCGTTGATACTGGCGACCGCGTGCGCGACGTCAGGATCGCCGTAGATAACGAAGCGGCGATCCACTACCACAGCGGGAATCGTGGCGATCCCCAGCCCCCAGGCGTCGGCGACACCCTGGTAGGCCGCAGCGAGTTGCTGCTGCAAACCGGCGCTGCCTTGGGCGAGACGTTGCCGGACGATGGCTTCGGCCTGCGCGGGATCAGCCGGAAGCTGCGCGCCGAGCGAGGCTTCCAGGCCGGTCGGCGCATCGAGCAGTACCACGCGGGCACCGCCCGCGTTGCTCACCGGATGCTGGGCGTCGGTGAAGGCGATGACGTCGGCGGCCTGCGCGGACGAGAACAGCAGTGCGGCGAACATGGCGAGCACGCCGCGGCTCACGCCGGTCCGGCGAAACGATGGAATGGATGGGCTCGGAATCATCGTGGCACACGGCAGAAAAAGGACATGCACAAGTCAATCGCAGGTCCGCTCGGCTCACTAGCAAGAAACCGAACAGCGGGCGTGCCGCATTCAAGGCCGGGATGGCGCTGTATCCGCCTGGCCGTCGCTGGCGATCATGTCGATGGCCGATAACAAGGCATCGCCTTCGACAGGACCGGGCAGCACGATGGCCTTGCCGGACTGGCGATCGCGTACTTGCAGGGTCGGCGTGGCCTGGATGCCGAGCTTGGCGGCCTCGGCGGATTGAGCCCGGATAGCCGCGTCGGGACGGTTGCTGCCGAGACAGCGTTGCACGTCAGGCGAGAGGTCGGGATACGGCACGCCGGGCGGTAGCCCCTGTCCATCGCCACGGGTGTGCGTGTAGATCCACGTCACCGCTTCCCAGAAGGCAGCATGTCCGCCGGTCTCGCCCGCGCACTCCGCGATCCGCGCCTCGGCGGTAGCCGCCGGATCGTGCATCGCCAGCGGCAGGTGGTGCCACTGCCAGTTCACCTCGGGATGGGCGTCGATCCAGCCCTTGAGCACCGGGAAGTAGGCCCGGCAATACGGACACTCCAGGTCGGCGAACTCGACCACCGTGAAGCGGGCGTCGGCGCGCCCATAGATCCAGGGCGGCCCTGCCGGAGCCTTGGGTGGTGTCTCGCTCGGGGCGTCGGGCGATGCAGCGGTGATTGAAGTTGCCTCGCTCGGTGCCGTGCGATGACATGCCCACCAGCCGGCAGCACCCAGCAACACAGCCACCGCCAGGCCGACCAGAAGCCGTGGGGAGCGTGACAAGAACGGGAGCTTGCGCATGGTTTCCTCCCTTCAGGCCAACGCATCGAGCGGGAGCGAGGCGATACCGCGCGCGTGGTCGATCTTCTCGGCCACTTTGAACGCCGCATCAAGTTCGCTGATGCCGTACTGCTGCATCAATTGATACCGTTCGGCCTTCTCCTCGGGTTCGGTCATCGCCATGGCGAGGTAGAGGCTGGGCGGGACGGCACGAAACAGCACTTCCATGCTCTTGGAGAGGATGACGCCCTCGCTGAACTTGCCGGCCTCCTTGCGTGCCGACAGCATCAGCGCTTTCTGCGAAGGGTTCAGCTCGCGGAAGCGCGCGATCTTCTCGACTTCATCGGGTGGCATGGACAGGCAGATCCACCACTCGATCATGTTGAGCATCGGCTCGGCCGCCATCGGCAGGTCGTCCAGGTTCTGCGTCGCCAGCCAGAACCACGCGCCGAGTTTGCGCCACATTTTCGTAATTTTGACCACGTAGGGCGCGAGCAACGGGTTCTTGGTGATGATGTGGCCTTCGTCGGTGACGTTGATGATCGGCCTCCCAAGGAACTGGTCGCGCTCGGCGATGTTGTTCACCGTGTTGATGAGGCTGATGTAGGCGATCGAAAGCTGTGCGTTGTAGCCCTCGCGCGCAAAGGTGGCGAGGTCCACCACGGTAACGTCGGCTTCGGGCCAGGGCGTGCCAGGCCGGTCGAACATCTCGCCGTCGACGCCCTGGCAAAACAGGTTCATGGCGTCGGCCATTTCGAGTAGCCGGGTGCGCCGCATTTCGGGGAGCGTTGCGTCGCCGCCGCGCTCGCGCAGCGCGTCGCGCACGTCTCGCGTGAGCACCGGGCGCTGGTCTGCCACGCAGCGCTGCGCCGCGTCCAGGATGCACTGGCGAATCAGGCTACGGTCGGCGCGCGTCATGCGCGCTTCTTCCTTGTCCTCGCCGCCGGTAATCATCAGCCGCGCGGTGATCTCCAGTTCACCGAGCACGTCGCGCTGCTCGTCACCCTCGGTCGCGGCATTGGCATCCGGCGCTTCGTCCAGCGCATCGGCATCGAGCGTCTGCACCTGGCTCGGCGTGGCCACCAGCCGCCACGCATCGGCGAACGGCGCGAGGCTCACCCCAGAGCCGGGCGAGAGCTTGACCCGATGCACCGACAGTCCGAGCCGCGCGGCGAAATCCCCGAACAGTCCGAACGAGTTGCCGGCCTCGACGATGAAAAGGCGTGGCCGGTAGATCGCCGTGATCTGGTTCAGGATGTTGTTGAGCGTGGCGCTCTTGCCCGAGCCGGTCGGCCCGAACAGGAACAGGTGCGCGTTCATCTGTCGGTCCAGGCGATTGAGCGGGTCGAAGGTGATCGGCCCACCGCCGCGGTTGAAGAACGTGATGCCTGGATGCCCTGTACCCATGCTGCGGCCCCAGACCGGCGCGAGGTTCGCCGCGTGCTGCGCGAACATGAGCTGCGTGTACCACTGTCGCTTGTCGGCGGACGGGTCGAACACGGCGGGCAACCAGCGCAGGTAGCTGTTGAGCGGTGCAACTTCGTCTTCCTCACGTACCGGCTGCACGCCCGCGTTGAGCATCACGTTGACCAGTTGCAGGCCGCGCGCGTCGAGTTCGTCCAGGTCGCGCCCGCGCAGGTAGAACGCGACCGCGCCGCGGTACAGCTTGTGGGCGCTGCCGATCAGGCTGCGCGCCTGTTGTACGTCCTGACGGGTCTGTTCGGAGGCGAGCGTTTCGCCGACCGACTTCTTGCTCAGGTGGTTCAGATGAGCTTCGAGCACGTCCTGCGGCGTGGCGACGAGCGTGAGGCACAGCACCGTGTCCTCGGGCATCTGGTCCATCAGCGCATTGAGCGCGTCACCCTTGCGCGTTTCGCCGGTCAGGTGGCCAGTCGCCGGTGGCGTGCGCAGCCGGTCCATAGAGATGATCCGGTGCGGCATACCGTCGAACATCCACGTGCCGTTCGCCAGGTCGGAGCGCGGCTGGCCGAAGAACAGTCGCTGCGCGAAGTCCGTGCCGCTCGCCAGCTCGATCTCGCCCTCATCGTGCTCGTCCGGGTAGCGGGTGAGCGCGTAGAAGCGTTCCCGGTCCTCCGGCGTGTCGCCGAGCATCGTCGGCGCCGGGTTGAACCAGCGCAGCAGCCAGGCATGGATGGCCGCCGCGTCAAGCCGCCGAGTCTTCACCCCGGCGTTTGCCAGACCGCCGGTAAGCCGGTCGCAGATGGTGGTGAGCGCCTGTTCGGGCGTCTGGCCGCGACGCGCATTGGCGACCGTGGGCGTGCGCCGGTAGACCACCATGCGGACGCGCCGGACCTGTCCGCGCCAAGGCAGGCGCGTGACGGTCGTATCCTCGAAGAGGCCGCCCGGCGTGGCGATCGCGCGCAGGTGGTGCGCGAAGAACCGGAGATAGAACGCGCTGAAAGCGCTGTCTTGCGAACGGGGGCGCACGTAGTCTTGCAGCACCCCCATGTAATCGTCGAAATCCGGCTCATCCTGGGCGTAGAACTGCACCACCCACGGATGCTCGTCGAGTTCGTCGAACGAATCCTGCAAGGCGTTCTCCACCGCATCGCGAGCGTGCCACAGCCAGCCCATCTCGCGGCCTTCGGTGCCGATCGGCAGCAGCTCGAAAAAAGCGGCGACGGATTGCCCGTCGTCCAGCAACATGCTCTTCGAGCCAGGCAGGTATTCGGCCCAGGGCAGCAGATCGACGAATGATGGCGAAACGTCGTAGAGCGCCTCGACGTCGGCCTGGGTCGCCGGCTTGCGTTTGCCACGATGCAAGGCTTCGCCCGGCGCGGGAATCCCATGGGCGTTCAGCGTGGCAACGTGCCGCTCCCACGCATCGGGCTCGCCAGCATCGGTTGGGACAGGCGAGATGGCTTTGCGCGGCCACGGCAGCGACCAGGCCATCTCAGTAGTCCTCCAGTCGTTCGCCCGGCATCGCGTACTGCACGCGCTGGTACAGGGGAAAGACGGTCGTGTAGCCGGGCACCGGCACCGGGTCCGTGCCCGCAAGGTGCGGGAACACGTACATCATGAGGTCGGGGTTCGGCAGCCTGTGGAACTGGCGATAGATTTCGTTGGATGCGCTGCGGGTGTACGTCGCATTGACGGCAGGTGCGTTCTGCACGTCAGCGGCGGTTAGCGGACGACGCAGTTCCTGGCGTGCGTCGAGCAGTTGGCGCGCGGCCTGGCCGCCGCCCGCGCTGCCGCCGGTCTCCTGGTTCCAGACATCAAGCATCGTGTTGTCGCCGTGCGGTAGCAGCTTTTCCTTGCTGGTCGCGCAGCCGCCGAGCGCGACGAGGATTGCAGCGGCCAGCAGGCCGCCCGCGGCGTCAGTCCAGATCCGGCGCATGAGCTTCTCCGATGCGGTGGTTGACCCGGCGGCCCTTGGCGTCGTAGTCGATGTTGAGCGGATGGTCGAGATGCACGGCGACCTTGGCGCCGGGCTGCACGTAGATCGCAGCGAAGGCTTGGCCGTAGAGCTTGTTGACCCACTGGCTCATCTCCTGCACGCCACCGGCGAGAATGCGACCCATCGCCTCGTTGCCCGAGATGCCGACGGTGCCGAGCGAGCCGTTGCTGTTGCTGATGTAGGAGACGTTGCCGCTGTCCGACTTGATGAGCGAGGCCGCACCCGCGCCGGCTGCGGTGATGAGCGCCTGCGAGCCGAGGTACTGCACGGCGTTGCTGCGCCGCTCGCCGGCTACGCATGGGATGCCGTAGGGGTCGCTGATCCAGCCGAGACCGCCTTGGATCGTGCTGTTGTTGCCGTTCTGGCCGCTGGTGTTGCTGGTGTTGCCGTTGGCGTTGCCCGAGTCCTCCGGCACGGTGCGGATCGTGCCGTCCTGGAAGACGAACGTGACCGAACGAATTTGCCCGCGCACGCACGAAAGCGTCCAGTCGCCCGAGGCGGTGCCACTGACCACGGCACCGGCCACGTCGGGAATGTCGATGCCGTTGGCCGTGAGGTTGTCCGGGCCGATCAGCACCTTGAACGGATACGGGTCGTTGACCGTGCCATCGATCGGCACGCGGCCGATCAGCGCGGTCATGGCGATCGAACCCATCAACGTGGCGTTCGTCGGTACGGTGTAGACCGCCTTCGCCGACGCGCCAGCCGGCTTCTCCCCGGCGTCGGCGACCGCCGTGGCCGTGGTAGACGACGTGTTTTGCGCAAGGCCGAAGCTGGTCGGGAAACTCGGCCCTTTGCCGTTGCTGGCGCTGCTGCTGTTCTTGGCGTCGGGCTTGGTGTCGTCGGGCTCCACCCAGCGCGTGCCGCCAGTGCCAGCACCGAAATTCTTGCCGTCACCGTCCTGAAGCCCAAGGCCTACCGGCAGATCGGCCTGATTACCTTTGCCGCTCAGTCCGTCCAGGCGCTTTTGCAAGTCCTGCAACAGGCCCTGCGTCTGCTGGCGGTCACTGGCGACCTGATCGCGGTCCTGCTGCAAGCGGCCGCGTTCGCCGTCGAGCGCGGCCTGGATGCGCTGGTCAACGGTGCTTTCGCGGGCGCGTAGTCGGTCGTTCTCGGTCTTGGCGTTCTTGTTGTCGTTGAGCGAGGTCTGCAACTCGTTGCGCAGTTGCTTGACCTGCGCGACCAGCGTGGCAACGGTATCGCGCGGCGTGTCGCCCTCGATGCCGAGCGCCTTCATCTCCTCCGGCGTGAGCTGGCTGGCCGCCGTCTGCGACGCGGGCTTGCTGCCGGAACTGCTGGAGAAGAGCTTGATGCCGATGAGCACGACGGCCAGCGCCATCGGGATCATCAGCCATTTGAGCAGGCCGTTACTTTTCATCGCGGCCTCCTTCGGCCTGGCCGGCCGCTGCGGCGGGCGGCAGGTTCACCGCGGGGTCGATGGGCGCAACCGCGGGCAGCAGCGACTCGGCCAGGCCGTGGCCACGGGTAACGAGATAGACCACGGTGGTATCGGTTGACTGTCCCGCCGGCCCCAAGGTCGGGTGCTGGAACGTCGCCGCCACGACGTCGCCTTGGAGCGCGCGCGGGTCGAGATCGAGCCAGCGATCAGCGGTATTGGTGAGCTGCACCGCCGTCACCCACTGGTCTTCGAGCCGCCAGGCACCGAGCGCACGCGCCCGCACGGGCAGCGTCGGCAGCAAGGCGTCCAGCGCAAGGCCGCGGCGCAGGTTTGCCCGGGTGATGCCGGCGACCGGCTCCACCGTGCGCAGCGGTGCGTAGAGGTTCTGCGCGGCGTAGCGCGTCAGCACGACGGGAATGGGCGTCTCGCGCGCGGCTGCTGGCCTGCCAGGCGAGGCGGCAGCTTCGTCGGCATCGCTTGCCGGGGGGGCGGCCTTGCTTCCATACCGCGTGCCGGTAGCGGCTTCTTCCACGATGCGTGCCGGCTCCAGCGGGGCCTGCCCGTCCTTCGGCGGGGTGGCGGCAATATCGATCAGGATCAGCGCGCCGGATTCCACGTCCTGCAACTGCAACCGGGTCGGCGCGATCGCATCGCTCGCGCGCAGGTAGATAGCGCCGCCTGCGCTCTGCACGCGCAGGCGGTCGGCGATGTCCGGCGGCACGCCGACACGCACGTTGCGGTCGATGAACACCACGCGCTCCTGGCCGACGACGAGCGGCACGGCCAGCGGCATGCGCGCCCAATGCAGGATTTCGACCGCATGGCCGGTGGAGGCGAGCCCCAGGCTCAAGGCGAAGCCGGCCAGGGCCGACAGGACAAGACGCTTCATGGGGTATCTCCCTGCGGATGATCTGCCGTGTTGGCGGGCGCGGTACTCGATGCGCTGATCGGCCCGCTGATGGGCGTGCTGGTCGGGGTTGGTGCCGGTGCAGCTTCAATGCGCTGCGGCGTGCCCGCGTAGCAGTCGAGCGCCAGGCCAAACGGGTTGTGTTCCGGGTCAACGTCCATGCGCACAACCTTCAGCGGGTAGCGCACGAGCGCGCGCTTGACCTGATCGCCGCCGTAGTACTCGTCAGCCGTCACGTCGAGGGTGACGATCCAGTCGCTGTTGGAAACGACCTTGACGCGCGTGTTCGGATCGTCGCCGTAGCCCCGGCCCGGAATCTCGTAAATACCGCGAACCCGCTGACGCAGCTCGCCGTTGCTGCGCCGGTATTCGTAGTCCTGTTGCAGGAAGGCTTGGCAACCGGGCGTGAGGTAGGCCGACAGCGCGCGCAGGTTGCGCGGGTAGTCCGCCTCGCCATCCGTGGGCCAGCGCTGAAGCTGCTGCCAGATGTAGAAGCTGAAGGCGTACACGCTTTCGGGCGGTACGTCCCACCAGCGGCGCGTGCTGCCCGAGCGCAAGTCAGGCGGAACGTGGATGGTGAGATTCTTCGGGGCGCTCCACCAGCCGAACGCGAGCAGCAGCGTCACCACGAACAGCGCACCAGCCGCGAGCCGCAGCGTCTTGACGTGCGCCTGCAGGTGCGTGATCTCGTTGCGGAAGCGGCTCATGCGGCACTCCGGGAAGCAGGAGGTGGGCTGGCCTGGCGCCGGGTGGTCCAGATGCCCGAACGGGTGATGAGGGAGCGTCCGCGCAGCAGCGCGGCCAATGCCGGGTGGTGCAAGGCCAGCCACCACTGAAGCTGCCGGTAGAGCCAGGTGTCAGGCCTGCCTCGTTTCTGCCGCCGCAGGAAGCCGCCGCCGGCAAAGACACCCATCGCGATGCCGACGACGATCAGCGTCGGCACCATGGCGATGCTGCGGGTGATCCAGGCGAGCGGCAGGCCGAGTGTCAGCCCCGCCGCGGCCGACAAGCCGGCGCAGATCCACAACTCGTCGGCGGTCAGCCCACGCACGACCACCGGCTGACGATTCAGCCGGTGCGGCAGAAACGTGACGAGCCCGTCTTGCAGGTTCTCGGACGCGGCGGCCATGAGTCGCTGCCCTTACAGAACGCCGGTGGCCTTGGTCAGCAGCCAGATGCCGACCACGAGCAGGATGGCGCCTACGGCCACGGTCAGGCCGAACTGGCCCCAGGTGGCGCGGCCGGTATGGATTTCCGAGTAGCGCGTGTAAGCGTGGTAGCAGACGCCGATGAACATCGAGGCGACCACTAGCAGCGCGATCAGCATCACGATGTCGTAGCCGTAATTCTGGAGCGTCTGGATGATGCCGCTGCCTTCTCCGCGCGATGGATCTTCCATGGTCGGCAGACCGGCGGGAAACGCCGACAGCGGCATGGCGGCGAAGATCAGCGGGATGAACGGCGCGACGACGCGCGCGGCGGTGCGACGGGAGAGGAGATGGTTGCGCATGGCAGTACGGCCTTTCGGTGCTCAGGACAGGAGGAAGAAGGTCAGCACCACGTACATCGCGAGGAAGCGCACGATGACCCCGAGGAACTGACGTTGGGAGATGCGTTGTTCGGCCCAGCCGACGTAGGCAGTCCGCATCGCCCACACGCCCCAAAGGAGGAGCACGGCGAATACGATGCTGAGCACGACACTGGAGACGGCCGTGGGAGTGAAGCCGCCGTTGGCCTGGAAGGCGGCGGTCTGGTCGGCAGAGGGCGTCATGGCTTCGATGCCCCCTTGCCGTCGTGGGAGTCGGTGTCGCTGCGCACGTAGTCGCCGGCGAGAGACACGGGGGCGCGTGGTTGGGCACGCTGGGGGACGAGATAGTCCTGCACGCCCGCGCGGACGCGCTTCACGTCGTCGCGCAGGCGGGCATAGTCGAAGTGGTAGCGGGTACGCTCCTGGGGCGAGACGTCGGCCGCGTGTTCGGCCAGGCGGTCGAGCAGTTCGAGCTGGCGCGAGAGCGCGGCCAGTTGTTCACGCTCGGTCGCGTCGTCCGCGGCAATCGCGGGTTGAAGTCCCGAAGCAACGAGCAGCATCGCGACGAAGGCGTGTCGCCAGGTCGGTGCGTAGCTGGAAAGGGATGCCATCGTGCCGTGCTCCGGGAATACGGATGGCACGATGCTGAGGCGCAGCGCGGATGCGCGCCGCAAACAATCGGGACTGGATCGATACCGCTTTGAACTACAGGTATTTCTTGAAGGTCGCCGCGGCGACATCCGTGGCAATTCCCAGCAGCGCCGCGCTCGGCAACAGGACCAGCAGCGGATGCACGCTGATCGGCAGCGCCAGGTACGTTACCCATGGCAACACGGCCAGCGGCATCAGGCTCGCCTTGGCGCGGTGGTAGATGAAGCCGGATTCCCGGCCCGCGCCGAAGCGGCGAACGTCCCGGCGCACGAGACCGTCCACGAATCCGACAAACGCCGCGAGCAGAAACAGCGGCAGCGTCAGCACCAGCACGAAGAACCGCACCAGGAAGGTCAGCACCGTGTAGGCCGAGGCGATCAGGTACGCCTCCACATGCACGTAGACCAGTGCCATGTAGTAGCGGAAGTCATGCGCCTGGTTGCGCGTGCCGGCACTGGCCTGTGCCGAAGCGTCGCGTATCCATTCGAGCAGCCCGCTTTTCACGAACAGCCAGTCGTAGGCGTGCTCGACCAGCGCACGCGCGGTGCGTCCCGGCTCCTGAACCAGTGCGCTGCGCGTGAAGTTGACCGAGAACTGATCCAGCTCGTGACTGAGCATTGCCTGGGCGTGATGCCAGCCTTCCTGCGGCCAGAAGAAGTGCATGCCGACGCACTCGATCACGATGCACAGCAGCAGCGAACCGCACAGCACGCCGAATAGACGGAATGGCAGTGTGACGAGGCTGGCGACGGCCCCCTGTTGTTGCTGCTGCGCGCGCTGTGCGGCGACGGCCGGGTCGCTCACGATCCGGCCTCGTCATCGGCGGTCGCCAACTGCTTGAAATCGTCCAGCAGATCGTCGGGCAGCGCGCTTTCCTGCAAGCCTGGCAACCCCTGGTTTTCCCACCAGTCGCCGGCCTCGACGTAGTGCTGTCGCATGTAACCGGCCAGCTCCTGCAAATTTTTGGGCATGATCTCATCGGGATCGGGTGCCGGCAGCGGCATGCGGACTTTCCAGAGGTTGCCGCCCTCGACCAGTGCGAAGCATTGCCCCTTGGGCAAGGCGACGACGTGCGCCGGCTCGATCAGCGGCACGCTGGTGCTGCTGATGCGGTCCTGGGTGTTCGAGGTGAACGCCGTGTTTCCACGCGGGTCGGAACTGTCGGTCGCTCCACTGA
The DNA here is from genome assembly GCF_050739935.1 of Pseudomonas sp. Taxonomy (GTDB): domain Bacteria; phylum Pseudomonadota; class Gammaproteobacteria; order Pseudomonadales; family Pseudomonadaceae; genus Aquipseudomonas. The sequence continues at coordinate 52,938 of NZ_JBOICF010000061.1, forward strand.
CCAGCGCGGTTGCATACACCTCGACGTTCGGCAACTGGCGTGTGAGCAGTTCGGCGGTGACGGTCTCGCGCACGCGCAGCATGAACAGATTGTTGAAGTTGCCGACCACCTGGCCGGCCTTGGCGCGGTTGCCGATCCGTGCCTCGATGTCGGAAAGCGTCTGCGTGTAGGCCGTGACCTGCACTCCCGCGCCGCCGCCCTTGTTGACCATGGGGATGAACTCGTCGCCCATGAGTTCGTTGAACTCGTCGGCATGCACGTTGATCGGCACCTTCACGCCCGATCCGGCACCGGGCAAACCGTCGTCGATGCCGAACTTGTAGATGTGCCCGGCTACCGAGACCAGATCCGCGAACATCGAATTGCCGACCGCCGAGGCCACCTCGGCGTCGGACAGTGCATCCAGTCCGACATAGACCACCGCGCGTTTGCGGATGATCTGCATCCAGTCGAAGATGGGGCGCGGGTCGTTCAGGTCTGAGTAGTCCGGCGCGAGCAGTTGCGCGATCTTGCCGGTGGTGAGCTTTTCCAGGAGCGGCAGCAGCGACGCGACGATCTTGTCGAAGTAGGTGCGGTCGTAGCGAACGGCGCTGCGCAGACCATCGAGCACCGGGTCATAGACGCGCACCTGCGACAGGTATTGCTCCAGTGCCACCACGCGCTTCTCGCGCCCGATCATGTTGCGCGGGATGTTCTTCTCGTTGAGCCGGCCCTCAAGCTGGACGATGATTTCCCACGCTTTCGGTTCGGTTTTGGCAAAGAAGTGCTGGGCATACTCGATGAACAGCGCGTCGATGTTGATGACGTGGCGCTGGATCAGCAGGTAGTCCGGGCGTTGCCCCAGCTCGACCAGCGCACGCGCGATGATGTTGACGAACCTCCACGCAAATTCGCGGAAAGCGGCGCTGTTGCCTTCGCCGGAAAGCTGGCCGGCGATGCGCGTTGCGACCTCGCTAATGCGGCCGAACCGGCCCACGGCGTTGTAGCGTGCCGAGACATCCGGCCAGCCCAGGTGAAAAATGTAGAACTCGCCCTCGCGCCCAGCGCGCTTGGCTTCCACGTACATGCGTTTCAGGAGATCGGCGTCGCCCTTCGGGTCGAAGACGATGACCACCTCGTGCTCGCCAGCGGCGTTCTTGCGGCGGATGTCCTGGGTGATGAACAGTTCCGCCAGGCGCGTCTTGCCCACGCGGGTCGTGCCGAGTACCAGGCTATGGCCGACGCGCTCGCCCAGCGGCAGCGTGACGTCGACCTCGTGCGGCTCGATGCCGTGTAACCGTGGCAGGCCGCCGACCGGCGGCAACGGCCGTGCGGGATTCAGCGGGCTGTCCCAGGTCAACGCCTTGGCGAGTTTGGAAAGCGGGAACGGCGCGAACTCCAGCCGTTCCTCCAGCCGGCGCGCGACCCGGTAGATCGTGGTTGGCTCGACGTAGCGCCGGAATTCGGGCCGGTAGGTTTGCATCAACCGATGCGTGTGCCGCTGGTCCCAGCGGAAGCCGCGCCCGACGAATAACCGCTGCTGGCTGACCGGCACGTCGCGGCTGGTCATCACGTAGCGCGGCAGACGGCGGATGTTGCGGCGATAGCGCAGGATGCCCCAGGCATCCCGCAGCCGGATCACGCCGAAAGCCAGGAAGGCCAAGGCGCTGCCTAGGCCCAGCAACGGACTCAGCGCGAGCGACCACGGTGCCGCCACGCACAGAAGCGCGGCGCCCGTGCAAACGGCAACGGTGTATAGCTCCACCGCTGGCCGCAGCAATACCTCGATGGCATGGGGCTGGGCCATGGTGAACGCCTCACGTCAGGGCTCGATGCCGGTGGCAGTGATCAGCACCGGGTAGTGGCGGATGCCAAGCCGCCCGGCGAGGTCGTCCCCCGACACCGGGGACAGCATCAAGCCCGGTGCCAGGTGTCGCAGCGATGCCAGCGCCTCGGCCGACGCCACGTTGACCACTAGCCCCACGGCTTGAATGTCGTGCAGCGCGGTTTGCCGCTGCCGCAGCCAGGCGCGCGAGCGATCGTCGTCGCCGACCAGGAACAGCGGCGTCAGGCCCGGCGCGCGAATCACGCGACGCGGTTCGTCGCCCGGAGAGAGACGTGCCGAGCGCACCGGCAGCATGGCCGCCTCAGCGTCGGCTGGGCTGCCAATGCGGGGGCTTGGTGTCGTCGGTGCGGCGGCCGCTGCATCCTGGGGATTGAGCGCCTGGTAGTACGGCAGCGCAGAAACCCCGCCGTGGTCTTCGACCACAACGAGCGGGGTGGTGACGCTCTGCGCGTGAGTGATCGATGCGGCGTGCAGCCCGAGGGCCAAGGCGAAAGCGATACGGTTCATGGTGTCGTGCTCACGGAAGGAAGGGAGCCGCCGGGGCCAAGCACGCGCGTCAGGTGCCGATGGACGCTGCGCCGGTAGCGGGCCGCCGCTTCGCCGCCGGCAGGACGGTGGTAGCGGCCGATGGCGAGCAGCCAGTCCTCGCCTGGCAGGTGCTGCTCGCGCAGGATGTCGGCGGCGATCGCCAGGTTCCGGTATGGGTCGAGCAGCTCGCAAGGAACGGAGTAGCGATGGGCCTGGTAGCCGAGATTGACCTGTCCCAGGCCGGCATCGATGCGGCTGGCGGGTGCGCGGGCCAGGGCGCGGCGCAGGCCCGCGCAGGCTTCGGCACGGGTGGCGTAGCGTTCGCTCTGGCCGGCGACGTTGAGCGTCCACGGCCAGGGGACCAGCCGGCCGCGCAGCTTCGTACCGCTCTCCTGCAAGGCGACTGCGAACAGCACCGGCGACGGTACGCCGGCCTGCTGCGCGGCGATCTGGTAGGCGGGCGGCGGAAGTTCCTGTGCCTGCGCGGCCAACGCCGGGATGCCGGCACCTAGCAGCCACGCTATGCCGAGGGTGGCGCGTGCCCGGCTGGACCGCCTCCTTATTGGCGCTGCCATTGCCCGTTCACCTCGCGCACCACGGCGGGCAATTCGCCGGGCAGACCCAGCGAGAGCCAGCGGCCGCTATCGTGGTTGAGCGTGATCGTGCGGGCGCGCACGCGGGCCGGGTCGATGCCGGCCTGGGTCGCCCACTGGCGGATGCGGGTGTCGTCCCCGCGACTGCCTACCATGTAGAGGTCGAACGGCGTGCCGGCGGCCTGGAGTTGCCGCACGCGCTGCTCGCAGGGCGTACAGTCGGCCTTGATGAACACCGCCATCCGCCCGGAACCTGTATTGCCGACGTTCGGCGCCTGGGTGCCGGGCAGGCTCACGCGCGGCTGGCCGGGAAAGAGCCGCCGCCAGGCCGCGTCGTAGGCGCGCTGGTAAGCCAGCGTCTTGTCCACGCGCCGAGCCTCGGCCTGCACCTGCAACTCCGCGTAGCGGTTGCGCTCCTCGACGTTGCGCGCCTCGATGCCGAGAGCGGTCAACGGGTCGAGGTTGGGCGAATAGACGCCGAGCGGTCCCTGCATCAACTGGCGGTAGCGCGCCCACTCCTCGGCGCGCAGACCCCAATCGCGCGCCTGGCGCTCGTCGAGCGCCTCGTCCGTGCTGGCCTGCGCCTGGCTGAGGTTCGTGCGGGAGGTCGCCGTCGGAGCCGACTGCGCGCTGGCAGGTAAGGACGCCACGCCCAAGGCCCAGGCAAGGCAGGCGGCGATGGCAGGCTGTCGCATCATGGCCGTCCTACGGCAGCGCCACGCGCTGCGACTGGCCGTTGACAAGGAACAGCGCGGCGTGTGCTTCGATGGATTGGAGTTGCCAGCCGCCATCGCTGTCGCCTTCGCGCAGCAGCCGGACGTTCGCCAGCGAGTTCGTGGCCGGTGCCGCGATCGACAGGAAACGCTCGCCGCCACGCAGTTCCAGGCCGACGACACGGAACGGCGGTGTCGGCACCTTGGGCTTGACTGCCACCGGCACACGCGGGCGAAGCGTGGCGGGCGTCGCCGAACGGAGTTCCTGCTGGTGGGTTTCGACGGCGCCGACGCGGTCCTGCAACGCTTGCAGGTCGCTCGCGTGGGCGGCATCGGCTTGCGCCTGTTCGAGGCTGGTAAGGCGCGTTTCCAGCGCCTGCCGTGCGGCGGCGACCTCGGCCTGGCTTGCCAGCTTGGGTTGGCGCTTGCCGGCTTCGGCCTGCTGGGCCAGTTCCGCGACCTGTTCGGCGAGCGCCTTGATCTGCGTTTCCTGCGTGTCGCGGCGGGCCTGCTCGGTGAGGCGGGAGAGTCCGACGCTGTTGACGACGGCGATCAGGCTGATGAGCAGCAGCCAGATTCCCGCGGCAATCTTGAACCAGTGTGTGCGGCGACCTGCTTCGGGGGCTTGGGGAAAGGTCATGGCAGCGCCTCCCAGGGTTGAAGTGCATCGACGGAATCGCTCTCGGATTCAGCAGGAGCGACGGCGGGTGTGGTCGTGGCCGGTGGCGGCGTGGCGCGGCGGTTGAAGCACACCTGCCGGGTGGCGTCGTCGATCGACAGATCCCAGGCGTCGGAGCCGGCGAGCGTCAGCAAGGCATCACGCAGCGACAATGGCCCGAGATGCAGATGCGCGGCCGGTAACGGCAAGGCGAAGAGCGTGCCGGCATCCGGGGTATCGCAGAGCCGATAGCCGGAGCGCAGGAGCACATAGCGCAGCGCGTCGCCCACGGTTGCGTCGAAGGCGGACGGAATGGAAATGTCCACCACTTGCTGCATCAGGTCGCGCTGCGCCTGGTCGGGAACCAGCTCGACCAGGGTGTAACGACCGTAACGGACCACCGGGACGAACTCGGCTGAAAGTGCCGGTGCGACAGCGGCTGGCGGTTCGGGCGGCGCCGGTGGCGGGGGCGTCGTCGCACAACCACTGGCCAACAACGACCACAGCAGGCCGAGGGGCCCCAGGAGCGGCCCACGGCCGGAATGGCGAAACAATGGATGGGAGGGGCACATGGCTCGGCGTCCTGAAACATCGAGCCCTCACCATCGCCGCGGCGGCTTCGCGCAGCAGCAAACAAAGCGCACCGCGCACCGTCCGATTTGCTGGCAGTACCTTCCTCAAAGAAAAGCCCCGAGCTCGGGCCTGTGAAAGTGGATTTCGTACGCTTCGTCGTCCATGTCCATGCCCATGCGCTCGCGCATTTCGGCGGCGAACGCCTCGGGGTCCATCAGGCCATAACGTGCCAGCCGCAGGGGAATGTCTTCAAGGTTGAGGTCCCCGTCGTCGATGCGCTGTCGCAGGAAATCCGCGATCTCGGCTTCGAGCTTCAGGCGAGTGTTGATGGCTTCGGAGGGTTGGGTGTTGGTCTTCATGAATATCTCCTTGGGATGAAAAGAAACGCAGCCACGTCCACGGAGACCGTGGGCGTGGCTGCAAGGTGGGAACAACGGAAAGCCGGCGGCGCGAGGCCGGCGTTGGCGTGGGGATCAGGCGGCGACCAGTTGCCGGGCCAGTGCGACCTCGACGGAATCACCGTCCTGGTTGAGCACATCCAGGCCCGATTCGGGCACGTCGCCCGATGTGGACTGCGAGACCATGATCTTCTTGGCCATCAGTTCCAGGCAGGTCATCTGCGAGGAACCGGCGTAGCCGAGGTAGATCACGCGCACCGGCTGTTTCTGTCCGATGCGCCAGGAGCGGCGTGCCGCCTGCTGGAGCGAGTACACGTTGTAGCCCGACTGCATGAAAACGATCGTCGGGAAGTCCAACAGGTCCAATCCCGTCTTGACCAGCTCGGGGTTGGTGATGAGCACGTCGATGCCACGATCCAGTTGCTCGGCGATCCAGTCCTCGCGGCGGCTGGCGTCCACGCTTGCGCGCAGCACCGCCACCCGAAAACCTTCCTGCTCCAGCAGCATCTTCAGGCGCGACGTGGTGTCGCGCGTGCCGGTATAGACCGTGTAGGCCAGGACCTTGCGGCCATGCGCCTTCTCTTCCTTGCAAATGTCGATCAGCTCGCGCTCTTTCGGCGTCACCTCGAACTCGTTGAACTGAGCCGGGATGAACGCCAAGGTGTTGCGCGTGCGCGGATGCACCACGGTCTCCGACCGGAAGCAGCAGTCCGGCCAGGCCAGCAGCACGTTGAGCACCACACCCAGCAGCGTCGTATCGCGTCGCGCCAGAGCCTGTTTCAGCTCCGCGGTCAGCCGACCCGCCAGATCGCGGTAGGCAGCGGCTTGCGCCGTATCCATCGCGACTTCACGGAACTCTTCGTCATACGGCGGCAGGACATTGCCACCGATGTCTCGGAGCTTGAGGAAGATCGTGAACGGCAGGATGCAGCGCAGTACGCCCTTGGGGCCGAAGCCCGGGGCCTTGACCGTGCGCACCGATACCTTGGTGCCCTTGGCCGTCTTGTGCGCCGTGCCGGTGCTCTCGGAATAGATGTCCTTCAAGACGCCGTGATCGCGCATGAACGCCATCGCGGCCGAAGTCATGCTCCCGCTCGTGGTCGGGCGGTAGCCGTCTTCGATCATCCGTCCTGGCAGTGCCCGGAACAGTAGGTAGAACAGGTCGTCCCCATAGCCGCCCATCAGCGTGCCGGTCAGCAGCAAGGTCTTGCGAGCCTTCGCCGCCAGCACGCCCATGGCCTGGCCCTGGGCGCTGCCACCGTTCTTGTACTCATGCGCCTCGTCTGCGATGCACAAGTCGAACGTGCCTTGCGGCAGGTAGCGTTTGATGAACTCGGACGGCTGATAGCCGCCCTCGCCAAACCCAAACTCCATGTTGGCCATCGCACGCTCCATGCGCGTGGCTTGACGGTCGGAAAACACCAGGTCGCCGTTGCTGTCCATGAGGTTGATGAACTCATGAATGTTGTCGCCCAGCATCGACGCCAGGAACCCGTCGCCGAACTTCTGCATCAGCTTCTGCGCGGTGACTTCCCCGATGGTCGGTATGCGCTTGAGGGCTTTCAGCACGGTCGAGGACTGGTCGCTGCCGGACAGGCTGCGCGGGCGGATCAGCGTCCACAGGGGCGCGGCGCAATGGCTGCACTTCCTGCGGTATTCCTCGGCTTGGAGCGCGACCGGGTTGACCGGCTCCCCATCGAGGTCGGTGATGACCGTGCCGCAGTCCGGGCACGCCGCCACGTTGCCGTGACGGGTACGCCGCTGGGTGGAGACGGGCTTCCAATGGAACCCCATCCGCATCCGCACGCGGCCCAGGACAAAGAACTCCTGGCCCGTGGACTGGACGTTCAACTGTTCGCGCAGCTTGATGAGCTTGACGAGCGTGTCCGGCCCGTTGAGCACCCACACCTTGGCGCCCGCCACCGTCTCCTGGATCTCGCGCCGCCACTTGTAAACAAGGTGCGGCGGCGAAAGAACCAGGGTGCGGCGGTAGCCTTCGGCGTTGAGCACAGCGGCCGTGGCGATGCCGACGGTCGTCTTGCCGCAGCCCATTTCGCCATTGACGATCGCGGCGCGTTCGCCACGATCGATCAGCAGCTCGGCGGCGGCGTGGACGACTTCGGCCTGGGCCGGGAACAGCTTGCGCTTGAGGCTGGCGACGACGAGTTGCCGGTGCGCCTGCGGCTGGCCGTTATAGACCGGCGGATTTGCGCTATTGAGGGCGTCGAGCAGTTCGTCGCCGAACTCGCCGACGAAATCCTGAAGGCTCAGGGTCAGAGGGGAAGATTCCGCATCGAGCAGTTCGCCCTGTACGGGCGCCGCTTCAGCGGCAGTGGTTTCGAGATCGAGGGACATGGTGATGCTCCAATGAAAAATGGGGCATGCATCACCCCCAGCGGGGCAATGGCATGCCCCGCAGTGGGAAGGAAATCGGCGCTTGGCCGAGGTGGTCGAAGTTGCCGGCCGTGGCGGCCTGCTGGTGAATCGTGCTCAGTCTTCGGACGGCAGCACGATGACGGTGGCGCTGCGCTGCGCATCGGTGACGATGCGGATGGCCAGCCCCGGATGGATCACGTAGCGGGATTCCAGCGATGCACCGGATTGCAGTGCAGTGCTGTTGGCCTGCCATTGCTGGATGTTGACGTCGCCCCAGTCGCCACGGGTGTGGCGCCTGAAGTACGGGATCGGGTCGAGGCGACCCGTGCGGATCAGGCGATCGATGCCCCTGCTGAAGATGAGCGCACCGATGGGAAACGCCAGCCTGTGGCAGTAGGTTTCAATGCGATGTGATGCCATGGGCTCCTCCTTGATGAGTCATTGAGCCACTTCACCCCTGGCGGAGTGAAGTGGCTCCGGCAGGTGGATGAAGACGACGATGGTGCTGTCAGATCATGTCCCGTTCTTCGGGAAGCTGGATCACCGTGGTCTGGTGGTCCTCGCTGGTTTTGACGATCAACACCAGTTCGGGCGTGATCCTGAAGTGGGAGATCATCGGATCGTCCGCACCGATTGCGACATCGTTGGCTTGACGGGTGGCCTCATCGGTCTCGCCCCAGTCACCGCGCACATGGCGCTGGACAAGAGCCAAGGGGTCGATCAGGCCTTTGCGGGCCAGCCAATGCACCTTCTCGCTCAACTGCAACGTACCTGGTGCGAACAACGGTTGCTTCTGCGGCGCGGGCCGCTTGAACAGGCTTGAGAACATGGGTGTTTCTCCTTCGATGTGGTACAGCAGGACGGCAGCGCGTCCGGTGGATTAACGGATGGTCAGGACCTCGCCCCGTGTAGCGGAGCCGGGCGTCATGTCCCACGCGCGGATGACAGGCACGAACTTGTCGGTGAGGATGCGGGTCTCGGCGATGGAGCCGTCTTCGCGTTCGGTGAATTCGCGTTGAAGCGTCTTGTCCTTGTGGGTGTCACCTTTGACGACGAGCACGCGCCCGGTCTTGGAGCGCACAACCCCCGAGATCGCGCCCGCGGCCAGGGCCAGGGCGAGATGCCAGTGGGACAAGGCACGCGCCGGTGGACGCAGCGACTGCTGCGCGGCCCCCAGGTGCGTGTCCTGCGACGGCCAGAGGCCTTGCAGCCGGCCGACTTCATCGGCGAACTGCTCCGGCTCCATCGTCACGCGGAAAAAATGCTCCGGCTCGGCCGGACTGGCGGGGACGATGTACGGCAGGAACGGCCATTCGCTCGGCAGCTCCTCGGCTTCGACTTCACCAAGCCCGACCTGCAGCAGCAGATTACGCACGGCCTTGAGACCATCGGGTGCCAGCTCGCGCTGACGCACCCTGCGGCCAAAGATCACCACCTGCTTGAACTGCGTCTCCACCGCTCGGTAGATCCGCAGGTCCGTGTAGTGGCGCGTCAGCCAGCCGACCAGCTCGGCGTCGAGCACGTAGCCTGGGACGATGAAGACCAGCACACCGCCGTACTGCAACAACGATAGGCTGCGCTGGTAGAACAGTTTCTCGAAGCGGGGACGGCCCTGGCCCTGATAGCCGATGTTGCCGTTGACGTCCTTGGACAGATCGCCATACGGCGGGTTGAGCCAGAGCAGCCCGAACGACTGCTTGGAGATCATCATGTCCATCAGGTCCGCATGCAGGCAGTGATCGACCAGGCCGCGGGCATGGCGTGCCCGTTCCGCGTCGAACTCGACGGCGAACGCCTTGGCCTGCTCGCGCCCGAGGGCATGAGCAGCTTCGGCGATCGCCACGCCTTCGCCGGCGCAGGGATCGAGGATGCACATCGGGCCATCGCTGGGCATCAGTGCGTTGAGGGCTCTTTCGAGCGTGGGTTCATCGGTCGGGTAATACCCGTTCTTGGCGAAATTGCGGGCGAGCCGCGGGAACATGAGAGCCATGGAAATCTCCGGGTTGGCGGGGATGAAGTGCGAAAGCACGCCTTGGCGTGCTCTCGCGGGTGGGTCAAGCCGCTACCGCTTCCGGCGTCCAAATCTTGGCCGGATAGGGATAGGCGGTGAGCACGTCACTGCGGATCAGGGAGCCCAGCGCCAGGGTCAGCGCCGGCACGTCGATGGCGAGCCGATGGCCTTCCAGCGGCCCGAGGGCGAACGGAAGACGGGCCAGCATCTCGCGGGTCTGTAGCAGCTCCAGCACGGTTTCGCGCCAGTGGTCGAGCAGCGGCAGTGGGCAGGTGTCCCGTACCAGCATCCACAGGCGGTCAAGCCGGTGGGCGCTGCCCTTGGGCAGCAATGCCAGTGCGCTGGCGTTGGCCTTGTCGGGCTTGACGCAGCGGCGATCGAACAGCCACACGTTGGACAGCGAACCGAACAGCGTTCGCCGGTAGGCGCGGGTCATGCGCTTTTCCAGGCGATCGACGTTGCTGATGAACACCGGGACGCTGCCGCCCTGGTCGGTGATGACGTGGAACTGGTCCAGGCCCTGTTCGTCGCGCCCGAGGGTCAGACGAGCGAGGAACTGCTGGACGGCGGTGTCGCGCGCCCAGATCGACAGGAAGATCAGGTTGCCCTGGTCATCGCCGACGCAAGCGTCGGCCATCACGTCGGAGCATTCGTCGATGCGATACAGCGTGGTGGAAGAAGTGTTTGCGGGCATGGTGGTGTCCTCGGATGAACGGGAACAGCACTGCCCGCTAGGGCAAGTACTGCCCCAAGGGGTGGAAGAAAGACGCTCAGTCCGGCTCGAACTGCCGGGTGTGCGGGTTGAAGTGAAGCGCCTCATCTACCGAAGTGATTGGCGTGAAGCCCTCCAGGTAGATGTTGTTGAGGTACTGGTCGCGGTAGGTCAGTGCCTGCCGCGCCTGTTCCTCGGTGAGGCCGTTGCTGATGAAGTACTGCAGCATTTCCTCGTCCGAAGAAACTTCGTCGTTGGACAAACTCCCTTCAACGAGCTTCAACAGCGCGGGCGGGAGCGCAGCCAGGATCGGGTCCATGTCGGTTCCTCCTGGCTCAGGCCATCAGCGCTGCGGTGGGTGCCGCAGGTGCCGTGGGTGTGCGCCGCCGTGCGTGGTAGGCGCGAACGCCTGCACGCCAGTCGGTGGACTGCTCCGGTGCGAGGTCCAGATAGGACAGTGGGCACGTGTAGTAGTACGGGTGCATGGACTCGTCCAGCGGCTTGTAGCCCCACCGGCCGCCGCTGCGTTCGAGCAGATCGCAGCGGATGTAGCGCAGGGATTGGCCCGGCGCCAGATGACGATGCACACCTTCGACCTTGGCCGTCACTTCCGTGACGGACCAGAGGACGTTGCCGCGCAGCGCGTGGGCGATGACCTTGACGCTGGCGCGCTCGGTCTCTTGCGGTGCGATCAGTTCCGCGATCAGTTCAGACCGCGATTGGGGGGAGAAATACCAGCCCATGAGAGGCCTCCTGAAAAGTGGAGCCGGAGGCCTCCCCGTGGGGGAGAGCCCCCAGCGGGTGATGGAATGCCGCGCGCGCGGCGATGGAGTCCGGTGCGGACTAGGAGCCGCAACCGGCTGGGCAGTAGCCCAGTTCGATGCCATGGGAGCAGTAGCCGTTTGCAGCGTTCCATTCCTGCGTTCCCTGCCGTTCGGCAGGCGTTGCGTAGTCCCATTCCTGGGTCGCGATTTCCAGGGCCCGAGCCCGCTGGCTTTCCGGCAACCGACTGGCTTGCGCGTCGATCTCCGAACTGAAAAGCGTGACCCAGTGATCCCAGGACAGGCCGCAACCACGCTGGGCGTGCTCGGCGGCCGTCTTGCAGACAGCGCGCCACGCGGGTTCGTCCAGCGTGGAATGAGGTGCATCGCAAGCGATGGTGGACATGATGGAGACCTCCAGAAGAAAGCCGGAGCCTCCCCCGCATGGGGAAGGAACCCCGGCGGGCGGATGAAGAACACCGCGGATGCGGCGTCTGCGATCACGCAGGTTGCAGTTCGGCCTGGCGGCTCCACTCCTGCGTCTTGAAGTCCAGCGCATAGCCCAGTTCACCCAGGCGGGCGATCTGCGCGCGCAGGGTGCGGCGGTCGATGGTCGAATCCAGTTTCACGGACTCTCCCAGCGGCCAGAGCAGCCCGAACAGCGCGGCGTCGCCATCTTCGGTGCTGCCGGGGGCAGCAGCCGCAGCGGGCGGCGGGGCATCCACACCAAAAGGCGTGGTATCGATCAGCGGGTCCGCAGACGCCTGCACGGGTGCGGGCTTGGCGGGTCTGGATGCATTGGCGGGCTTGGCCGGCGTTGCCGCAGGCTGCGCGCCCAGTTCTTCATCGAGCGGATCGACTTCCTGGGTGGTGAAGCTGCGTGCCTCGTCACGGCTCAGTTTGTCGATGCCGTTGAGCGTCATCCCGTCCAGGTTGGCACGGATCTCGAACCGCATGCCGTCGCCGACGGGATAGGACTTCGGGAAGATGTAGCGGATGACGAACTCTCCGTCGTACTTGCCTTCGGGGTACTGCTCCAGCTCCGCATCCTTCACCGCGAACTTGCCGATGGGGGTGACAAGTCGGCCGACGTTGAAAGGGCCGTTTCTTCCGCGGATCGTGCGCAGCGTGAGTTGGCCTGGGACGGTGATGGGCGAACCCGACTGCTCGGGCGCCGATGTGACTGCCATGATGGTTCTCCTTGGGGAATAGGAAAAAGGCAAGGCCCCGTGAGGGGCCATGCCGGATCAGAACGAAGTAGCCAATGCCGGCTCCTGCTCCTCGACTTCACCTGCGGGCTCGCGCTCGGCGGGCTCGACAGGCTGGTCGGCAGCGGTGTCGGCGGCAACCTCGGCTTCGGGCGCGGGTGCGTCCTCGGCTTGCGGCGCCTCGGCCTGCGCCTGGCTCGTCGGATAGACCTGGGTGCCGTCGATCTTGATGAGGCCGATGTGGACCAGCGTCGATTCCAGGCTCGCTCCCGGTTCCCCGGCGCGCTCGCCCTTGGTGCGGATGTACGGATCGATCTTCATGTCGTTCAGACGGAAGGCGATCAGCACCTTGCGGTCCCCTTCGATGGCCTGCACGCACCGGCGAACCAGGTGCTCGGCTTCAGGGGTGGCGACGATGGTGTCGAAGTACCGATATTCCGGTTCACCGACAGGTCCGGCCAGCGCCGCGACGCAGCACGACAGGAACGGATCGCCATCCTTGGGGGAGACGTCCTTCGGACGGCTGAGGTAGCCGATGCCGCGGGTGATCAGCTCGTGCTGCTTGATCGAAGCCAGTTCGGCCCGGTCAAGCGGCTCGGCCTTCAGCAGTCGCGCCTTCAGAGACGCGGCGGCCTGGCCCTTGTGCTCACCCTTGTCGCGGATGTACGCATCGCCCCAGAGGTCGCCGAGGCGGAAGCGCACCAGCGGCCGCTGCTTGGGATCGTCAACGCCGATGTAGCGCTCGACCAGTTTCTTGGCCTCGGCACCCGAGACCTTGACGTCGAAGTACCGGTAGCTGGGGTCCTTGGCGGAACCGACCAGCGCGGCGATGGTGCATGCCAGGAAGGGCTGCGCACGGCGGCCGCCCCGGACGGGAACCTCGCGGGCACGCTGGATGTAGCCGATGCCCGAGGTGTGGAGGTCGAAATACGATTTCTCGTTGGACGTGGTGCTCATGGTGAATCTCCATTGGGATGAAGCGGAGACACACCGGCCCCACGCATGCGGGGAAAGGTGCGTAACCCCGCGGTGGGTTGATAAGGCGAAAGCATCCGCCACCAGGACTGGTGGCCGCTCGCGGATGGATGCGGTGCGAGCTGGCTCGGTCACGCAGTGGGAACTGCGCGGCAACCTCGAAGACCGATGGTTGCCTGGCATGTCGCTGACAACGTCAGCAGGCATGGGGGCAGCATGTCCAGGCCTCGCGCGCGCGGCAGCAATCAATCGGCATCCGGGTGTTTCCCTTTGTCCGGGTCGCCAAGTTCTGCCAAAAAGAAAGCCCCCAAACTGGGGGCTTCGAGGGGTATGCAGAGATTTTTTAGCTATGCCGATTCCACCGCCACCAGTGACAGGTACGTCGAGGTGGCGGACAGCTCCAGATCATCCGAACTTTGCAGAATACGGGTGAAAACGCGGTCCTTCGGGTCGAAGAATTCGCCGAAGTCGTCGCCACCCAGCTCGGCGCGCGCCAGTTCCCACCAGTCGTCAAACGGGTCGGTATCCGGGTTGCAGCCGACGGCATAGGCCAGCAGCTTCACGCGGCCATCGGGACGGCGCTCTCCCTGCTCGGCCAGGAAGTACACGCCCTGGTCCTTGGCGAGGACGACGCGGCATTGGTTGGCAACGGCCTCGGCCAGCACGGGGCGCAGGTCGGAACCTTTGAATCGCAGTGACATGGTTGATCTCCTGAAGAAAAAGGCCCTCCACCCGAATGGATGGAAGGCCTATGGGGGCAAGTCGCCGATAGGCTGCGATCAGCCGTAGCGCCGCTTGGTTGCCTTGGCGTCGATGACGCTCACGTCGATCAGGCGCCAGTGCCCGTCATCGATAAGCCGCTCCAGCACTTCACCGAGCATGTCGAAATACACCTCGTCGTGCCGATCGACCAGTTCGCCGTCGCGGCGCAGCTCCACCACGTAGGTGTCGCCGCCGCGGTCATAGAGGATCGTCACCTGGCCCTCGAACTTCGAGGTCGAAACCGAGAAGCTGATCGCCGGGGGCGTCTCGATGATCTTGGACGGCTTCGGATCGACCCAGGTGAAGTCGCGGGCGCCCGCATCGACCAGCATGTGGGTGATGCGCCGGAACCCATCGGGAGCCGGCATTTCCTCCAACTGCTGGATGAGCTGCCCCAGTTCCATGCACTGCGGCTCGGGGATGGGCAGCTTGGCAGGCGCGGAGCCGAGGATGTGCCTGGTGATGGTGTAGGGAACACCGTCCGCGGTCTTCTCGGTGATTACTTCCGGGGTGTCCGCGCGCAGGCCGTCGAAGCGGCGGCGGGCATACGGTTGGACATGCACCTTGGCGCCTTCGCTGGGAACGGTAGTCACCAGGTGGGGATCGAGCACCGCGAACTCGCTGGGCTTGAGCTTGACGACGATGGCGTCGTCGTTGGCCGCGACCACCTTGCCGTCGAAGGGCTGGGGGTCGATGGCGAAGCCCAGCGTCGAGGACTGTGGCTGATCATCGAACACGCGATACTTGAACGACCGCACGTTGCGGGGCACATGGCCTGCGACAAGCGAAGGCATCATGGATTTGATGAGGGAACGGTCCATGGGAATCTCCTTGAGGAAGAACAAGGGATTCCCCGCCCGCAAGGGAGAGGTCCCTTGTGGGTGGATGGACGCGGTGCGTCCGTAGGAAGAAACGACCAGCACGGCTTCCCGCGCTTGCAGCCTCGAAGGTCTCGGCTGACTGGGCATGTGTCGGCAACGCCGACGAACATGGGGGCAAGGATGGCTCTGGGCCGGGCTACCCGCCCGCATGAAACGGCACTGCGCCGCCCCCGGTTTTCCTGCGCTGAGGGCAAGAAAAAGCCCCTCGAAAGGGGCTGGTTGGGTCAGGCTTCGTACACGAAGTAGTGCTCACGCTGACGCGGGAAGAAGACATGCTTCCACGTGTCGCCGCTGGTGTTGCCACCGTCGAACACGACCATCTCGTAGTCGTCGATGTCGGTGTCCACCAAGTCGGCGCTGGCGATATGGCGCATGTGCAGCGTGCCGTGCGTGCGCTCGAATACCAGGATCTGGCCGATGGCGTCGTCCTGGCCCATGGCGGTGACGCAGGCCCCGAGCTGGTGCTCGAAGTCGGGTGCGCGGGAAATGAGATCGGGGAACATGAGGTTGCTCCTATGAAAATGGACCAGCCCGGCTCCTGGCGGGAGACGGGCTGGCATGGGGGACAAAGAGGAAGGCTGGCGCGTCGCGCGGCTGCTAGGGCTCGGCCAGCGGCAGGCCCAGCAGCGCGGGGGCGTCCGCATCGATGATCAGGATGCGCACATCGGCCTGGCCAGCCAGGTCAAGGATGTTCGCCAGGTCGTCCGGCATGCCCTTGCTTCGGTGCTCCTGCCGAAGCTGCTCGGCGGTGATGTTCTCGGCGTGCTCCAGGTTCTGGTCAGTCCAGGGCGTGGAAATCAGCTTGACGCCGATCGCCGGGCTGTACGGCACCCGGAAGGCGATGAACAGCATTGCCTCCGGCGTGGCGAGGTCCGCCAGGTTGGCGAGGTAGTGCCAGGTATCGACCGTGATGTGCTCACGACTGATCTCCCAGCACCGGCTGTAATAGCCGGTCTCGAAACTCAGGCGCTGCACGGCTTCCCGCGCGGCCTCGGCCGAATAGGCATCACCGACGTGGACTGGGCGGCCGTCGAAGTCCTCGCCATGGATGGCATAGACCACGGCTCCGATCACGCCTTCGCCGCTGACGCCTTCACCGGCATCGCATTCAGCCGATCCCTCGGCGCTCAGGGGTTCAGGGCCATTCGTGACCACCGCGAAATCGCTGGTGACGATGCAGGACGATGAAACCAGTTCCTCGTCGGAGAGGTGCTCTTGGCTCGCGTGGATGTTTCGCCAGACATGTGGGCTTCCATCGTCATGGCTGATGCACAGCGTGCGGACGATTTTCAGATTCCAATAGCCGCGAAGAAAGGGATTAGGATTCTGGGACATGGGATCTCTCCAGATTGAATAATGGAGCCAATCCCCGCCACCGGGAATTGGACCCGGTGGGTTGAAATGGGAAATGCTTCAGGCGGCGCTGACCTTGGCGTTGTCAGCACTGCGCGGGACGACGAAAGATGAATTGAGGGACATGGCCTCATGGGCGCATGTCCCTCATTGGGAGTAAACGAAAACGCAGTGGTATGCCGGAGACCGGCTCACCAGCCGCAGTAGTTCACCAGCAGGTCGGCAATGACCTTGCGGCGTTGCAGATCGAGACCGTCGAAGTCCGACAGTCCGTGGAAGTGGCAGCGCTTGAGCATGGCACCGCCCTCGCGCGCGTTGTAGAAACTGACCATGGCGGACAGGAACATGCGTTCCCCGCTGCTCAGGACGCCAAGGGCATCGTTGAGCTGCAGCATGTTGGGACGAAGATCCCACTTGCCCTTGGCCTGGCTCAGATCTTCACGGGTGCCGTCGCCGAACCATTCGGGGCCAGCGATCTCGACGCCGCGCTTCCAGGCCTCGAAAAAGGCTTGAGGCGCGGCAGCGAAATGCTGTTCTTCCCGCACGATCTGATCGACGACTTCCCGCGGCAGTAGCTGGTTCATGACGTGATTCCTCCAGTTGGATCAGGGAATGGCGAGCTGGGACCAGCCGCCTCTTTCGAGGGCACGTTGAGCCGCGGCGTAGCTGCGGAAGTACTCGCGGGATTCCCGCGAAACGGGGCCTTCGGTATCGCGCGTGCCGATGTAGTGGCCGGCGGCGCTTTGCAGGACTTCGAGCGGCAGGAACTTGCCGCAGTAGGTCAGGGCCAGTTGGCCGAAAGAGGCTTGCTGGGACATGGACGGGCTCCTCGGAAAAAGCGGGGCCACGTCCCTCACGGGATGGCAGCTCCCGCACGCGGTTGATAAAAAAGCATCGACGTCGCGGGGACGCGCGTCCGTGACTTGATGCGATGCGGACTGGTGGGCAACGCGGGAGAGACCCGCGGCAGCCTGAAACCCTGGCTGCTGGCATGTGCTGACGAATCAGCGAACATGCGGGCAGCTTCGTGTGCGGGCCGCGCTGCGTCAGTTGGAAAACGGCATCCGGCCCACCCCCGATTGATGCGCACAGAGAAGAAGAAACCCCGCATCGAGTGCGGGGCTGTCAGGAGAGTGCGTCGGTGCTGGGTTAGTCGGGCTTGTCGCCCAGGACATGCTGCTTCCACAGCTCGAATGCCTGCTCGGGCGCAAGCTCGGCGAGGATGACGATGGGCTGGGCCTGCCGAGCGCGCAGCGAAGCGAAGTAAGCCTTGCGGTCGGCGATGGCCTTGAGCTTGATGCCCTTGATGAACAGCAATTTGCCGTCCTTGATGAACAGCACCTTGTTGCCGATGTCGCGGTTGAACGCGGCTCGCACCTTGCGTTCCGCGTGCATGGCGTCGGCCAGTTCATCGACCAGGAAGTCGAGCGTCATGTCGATGTAGTGAGGGTCTTCGCCCTCCTGGCCGAGGTCGAGCGGCGCAGGCGGCAGGCCCTTGGCGAAGGCTTCGGCCTGCGCCAGCAGCAGCGCCTTGCCGTTGAGCGCGTGGAGGAAAGTCGAGCCGCCGTGGCCGTCGTTGCGGGCCTCGGCGATGGGAGTGCCGTCGAACACGACGGTGGCGCTGAAGCACATCGTTTCCTCGCTGGCGAAGTCGGCCACCTTGAGGTTCTTTAGCGTGATGCGGTCTTGCATGGTGATGTTGTCCATGGGAAGTCCTGAAATCGACCGGGTGGCGACATGCCCCCGACGGGACGTGGCGGCCATCCCGTGGGTTGGAGAAAAGAGGCATCGATGCCCCGGTGGGCAGCGTTCGCCGGTGAGATGCCGAGGCGAACTGGTGGGTGGCACGGGTGAAACCCGCGGCAGCCTTGACACCCTGGCTGCGGGCTGCTGCCGATACATCGGCAATGCAGGAGGGAGAATGGCGCGGCCCGCAGGCTGCGTCGCCGATCAATCCGAAGCGGTCGAGCCCGTCTTGTGCAGGCACTGCACTAGGCGCTGGCCCAGCCATGCCATGCACGGGACAGCCATGGAGTTGCCGATCGCCTTGTAGCGTGGAGCGTCGGCGGCGGGCTTGCCGCGATACGGAATCAGCGTGTAGTCGTCGGGCATGCCTTGCAGCCGCTCGCACTCCACGGGCATCAGCCGCCGCACCCGCCAATGCGACCAGTCGCCGGGGCCAGGGTCGTTCCAGTCGTAGCGGAAATGCGCCTCGAAGTCGGGAGCCAGGACATAGGGCTTGTCCGCGCCGCCGCCGCTGGTACGCAGTGCGCCCGCTACGGTGCCGCCCAGCTCGGCGGCAAGACCCTGCTCGCGGCCGCGCAGAGACACGCAGGCCACCATCGGCACGCCGTAGCCCGGCTTGCCGTTGGACAGCACGGTGCAAGCGACCTGGCCATGGCCCGACTCGAAGCGCACTTCACCGCGGTTGTTCTGCGCGAACGCGATGGCGGGCACGACCCCGGCGTTCGCATGGCTGTTGCGATGGCCGCCAGCGCGCAGCGTCGGCGTCAGGTCGAGTGTGGCATCCGCGCCGCTGCCCTGGGCGGTGAAGGCGATGATCGGAACGCCCTTGCCGGTGCCGTCCTCGCTGCTGCCCTTGCCGTTGTTGGCGGTGTCGAGAGTGTGGGTGATGCTGCCGGCGACCGACTGCACCATGAACGTCTCGGTGCGAATGTCGTGCTTGGGGCCTGCGGCCATCAAGCATGCGGCCACATCGACGGGGCCAATGCCGCCGCTGAATCCGAACGTCGTCGTGACCTTGCCGTAGGGCTGCTTCAGTCCTGCGAATCCTGCAGGTCCTGCGCATGCGCCTGCTGCTTCAGCACCCGGTCCAGCATCGTGGGCAGCTTCTTGCCACGGCGCGCGGCCCGCACAAGAATCCCCGAGCAGGCCTGCGCGCTCAAAAAGTACTTCTGCGGGATCGAGGTCATCTCCACCACTTGCCACAAGAAACACGCGCTTGCGGCGTTGGGCGACACCGAAATATTGAGCGTCGAGCACGCGCCACGCGATGCGGCGGCGGGGTCCAGACACACAACCAGCGTGCGCCCACCGATCCCCTGGTGGCTGGAGCGTACGGCTTTCTCCGGCCAGTGCCCCCAGGAAATGCCCAAAGGCATTACTGCGGTCGTTGAGGACGCCGGGGACGTTTTCCCAGACGAGCGTTGCCGGTGGGCGGCGGTCTTGGCGGCGGATTTGGTCAATGGCATTGGCAAGCTCCACATAGGCAAGGGTCAAGGCGCCGCGCGGGTCATCCAGCCCGCGCCGCGCGCCGGCAACGCTGAACGACTGGCAGGGCGTGCCGCCGACCAGGATGTCAGGCGCCGGCACGGTGCCGGCGCGCACCTGGCGGGCGATCGCAGTCATGTCGCCCAGGTTGGGCACGCGGGGGTAACGGTGGGCGAGCACGGCGCTCGGGAACGGCTCGATCTCGGCGAACCACGCGGCTTCGAGGCCGAGGGGTTGCCAGGCGAGGCTCACGGCCTCGATGCCGCTACACACGCTGCCGTACAGCAGTGGCGCGGCCTGGGGCGCACCGCGTGGGGTGCGAGGTTGCGGGTTCATGGCGGGTCTCCTGTTCGTGTGGCCCTGAACCGTGTGGCCGGGCCGGGACGTTGATCGGCAGGAGAAAGGCGCCGAAGGCCTTGCGGCCTCCGGCTCGGGAGGACGGAACCACCCGTGGGCTGATTGGCAGGCCCGGTCGTCGCTAGAACCGCCTGCTGTCAGCAATCGCACCCGGCGCATGTCGTGGTTGGCGCCGGCATCTTCTGGCGCACATCCGCGCACAAAAGGAGCCCAGTTTTTCGCCGTTGGGCACGGCATCGAATACCGCGGACCACGAAGGGTCTCCGGGTGACTCGCAGACTGGCAAGCCATCGGGGGACCCTTCGTAGAGGCGGAAAAATGCAGATCAGCAGAACGCGCGGGTGGCGGTTCGCGGAGAAGCTACCTTCAGGCCCCGCAGCCGGGGACGGCTGGGCGGGACGCGCACACGGACAGGAGAAGGCGTTGCGCGCTGGGTGTCCCGCAGGGCGTGCGGGACATGGGCCACGCCGCCGATGGCGGGCACGGCTCTCGGGGAGCGGGGTCGGTCAGGAGCCCTTGCGGCCGCTAGTGCGCGGGCGCGAGGCACCGCGCTTGGACGTGCCGGAATCGACCGGCAGCGTGCCTTTGCAGTCGGGGTAGCGACTGCACGACCAAAAGGGGCCGGTTTTGCCGGTGCGCTGGCGCGTCGTTGCGCCGCACTGCGGGCAAGCGGGTCCCTGGGGAACCTTGATGGACAGCGAAGTGCTGCCGTACTGCGCGATCAGTTGCGAAATCCATGCGGCCTGCTTGCCGATGAACACATCCAGGGTGAGCTGTCCGGCCTCGATCATGTCGAGCGCCTGCTCCCACACGGCGGTGGTTCCGGGGTCGGCAATCGCCGTGGGCACGGCGTCGATCAACGTGAATGCTGCATCCGATGCGCGAATCGAGCGTCCTTTCTTCACGAGGTAGCCGCGGGCGATCAACCCACTGATGATGTTCGCCCGTGTCGCCTCGGTGCCGATGCCGACCGTTTCCTTGAGCTTCTGCTTCAGGCGTGGGTCCGTCACCAGCTTGGCGACCCCCTTCATGGACTTGACCAGTTCGCCTTGCGTGTACGGCTTGGGCGGCATCGTCTTGAGCGCCTTGATTTCGGCCTCGGCCACCTGGCACGCCATGCCCTCGCGCAGCGCGGGGAGTACCTGGCTGCGCGCGGCGTCGTCGCCATCCTCGTCCGCTTGCGGCTCGGCCAGCACCAGACGCCAACCCTGGGCGACCACCTGCTTTCCGGTGGCCGCCAGCTTCTGCTGGCCGCAGGACAGCTCGGCGACAGTGCGGTCGAACTCGTGGTGAGGGAGGAACTGCGCGAGGTAATGCGCGCGGATCAGGCGGTACACCGCCAGCTCCTTCTCGCTCATCACAGAGAGGTTCGCGGGTTCAAGCGTCGGGATGATGCCGTGGTGCGCCGTCACCTTGCCGTCGTTCCAGGCGCGTGAGCGCTGCGAGCGATCGAGCTGGCCCATGATGGGGCGCAGCGAGGGATCGGTCTTGAGCAAGCTGTCTAGGACAGTCGGTACTTCTGCGAACATGCTTTCGGGCAGGTAGCCCGAATCGGAGCGTGGGTACGTCGTGGCCTTGTGCGTCTCGTACAGGGCCTGGGCGATCTCCAGGGTCTCCTGCACATCCAGTCCAAGCTGCTTGGAACAAACCTCCTGAAGTGTTCCCAGGTCGAACAGCAGCGGTGGGCCTTCGCGCACGCGCTTTGTCTCGACCGATACCACCTGGGCGCTGCCCGCAGCGCGGATCTGCTGCGCGGCCTGCTGGGCGACCGGCTGCTGCAGGCAGCGGCCTGCGTCGTCGATGCAGCCGTCGGGCGGAACCCACTGCGCGCTGAAAGCCTGTCCACCTGCGGACAGGGACACGTCGATGGCCCAGAACGGCACCGACTTGAAGGCCGCGATCTCGCGGTCGCGGTCCACGACGAGCTTCAGGGTCGGCGTCTGAACGCGGCCGACAGACAGCACGCCGTCGTAGCCCGCTTGCCGCCCGAGCACGGTGAACAACCGGCTGAGGTTCATGCCCACGAGCCAGTCGGCGCGCGAGCGCGCCTGTGCCGAGTAGTACATCGGCAGCGTGTCGGAAGACGGCCGCAACTTACCGAGCGCGGTGCGGATCGACGCATCGTTGAGTGCCGACAGCCATAGCCGCTCGATGGGGCCGCGGTAGCCGCACAGGTCGATGATCTCGCGGGCGATCAGCTCGCCCTCGCGGTCGGCATCGGTGGCGATGACCAGATGGGTCGCCTTCGCCAGAAGGGCCTTGACGACCTTGAATTGCGTGGCGGTCTTCGGTTTGACCTCGACCCGCCATTGCTGAGGAATGATGGGCAACTGCTCCAGCGACCAGCGCTTGAGCGCCGCGTCATAGACCTCGGGAGCTGCCGCTTCTACGAGATGGCCGATGCACCAGGTGACGATGACGCCGGAGCCGCTGAGACAGCCTTCACCGCGCTGCGTCGCGCCGAGAATCCGGCCGATGTCCTTGCCCTGGGAGGGCTTCTCGCACAAGAACAGCCGCATGTCCGTCCATCCGATTTCCGTGGTTCATTGAGTTGCTGGAATCGAGGATGCCGAGCACCACCAGGGGCGGCAGCAAACAAGCCGCATGCGGTGGCGACCACTTTCACGGGATGGAATGGCTGCGACGGGAGTGGCGTGCGGCCGGGGATGTGCGGGCCGGGAGCCGCGATTTGGGGAGCGCGTGGAAGCCGGTGGACGTTGATGGAGCTATCCCCTGGGGATAGCTCGCAAGAGCATGGGGCGGCGGACAGCGACCGCCCCATGTCGGGTTACTTCTTGCGCTTCGTCTCCTTCGGTGCCGTCGATTCCTGGGCAGCCTGGGCAGGCTGATCTGCCTCCTGCGGCTTCGGGCTGAGGGCCACTGACTCGATGCGGTATGGGAGGATTCCGACGCTGCGCGCGTTGATCTGCCAGGTCTCGCGCGGCTGATCTTCGTTGTCCGTCCAAGGTTCGCGCTCCATGCGGCCGACGACCAGTACGCGCATGCCTTTGTGGTAGAGGTCCTTCCAGTGATCGGCGTCGCGGTGCCAGATTTCCACCGGCGCCCAGAAGCCGCCGCGGTCCTCGAAGTCGCCGCCCTTGGTAGGAACGGGGTTGTCGAAATAGACGTTCAGCCGCAGCAAGCGCCGCGGCTCGTCGTTGCCGTTGGGAAACTCCCGGTAATCGGGGGGCGAGCCGATGTTGCCCTCGCCAGAAAAATGCGTGCTCATGTTGCAATCTCCGTGGTGGTTGAAATACCCGCACCTGGTTGGCGGCGGGCGCGTGCTGGGGGGCCTGGCGCGATCACCGATCGCGCATGGCGGATGGCATGGACTTGAGCCGGCGCAGGTAGGCGTCTTCCGCGTCGGCGGCCTTGCTGGCGCACTCCTGGGCCTGCCTGCCCAAGGTGTGCAACAGGCTGATCTGCATGTTCAGCGTGATGCGCTGAAGCTCGATCGCGTGCAGGTCGGCCAGGAGGTTGACCGGCGTGCTGGTGCTCGCCATCAGTTCTTGCCACAAGGCGACGCCCATGGCTGACCTGTCGTGCTTGCGCCAGCGCAAAAACACCGTGCCTGCGCCAGTGGTCTGCTGGGCCAACTCGATGGGAAGCAGGTGGAAGGGATGCCCGACCGCCTGTGGCAGCACCTGTCGCTGCGCCAAGCCAATCAACTCGTCGCGCATGGCGAAGCACTGGCTGGCCCAGACCTCCAAGTCCCCTTTACCTTTAAAGGGCTTTAAAAGGCCTTTTAGAGAGCCTGCGTGTTCCAGCCGCATGAAGGCGGTCTGTTGCAGCGGGCGGAAGTAGCGGCTGTCGCGGTCCGGGTCGCTCATGCCTGCGCGTCCTCGCCCGCGGTGGTCTCGGGTGCCTCGGTGGTGGCGGCCTCGTCGCTGGGCGATGCGGCTGCGGCAGGACCGTCGCTGCGCTGCTGCTGACCACGGCGCACGATCGGCGGCGCGAACTTCGAACGGCGCGTGCCTTCCAGCACGTCCTGCGGCAACTCGCCGTATTTCTCCAGCGCTGCCCGCGCTGCGGCATTCTTGGCGGCGAAGTCGTCGCGTGTGCAGCCCGAGTAGCGGTACTGCTGGGCCAGCGAGAACAGGCTGCGCAGCGCGTGCGCGCCCTCGTTGAGCCAGCGCTCCAAGGTGTTGCGATCGATGAGTGCGGTGTGGTGCGCGAGGATCAGCTTGCGGGCGATGTCGTCGTAGTCGGCCAGCAGATACACCGCGGCAAAGCCCAACTGCGCATTGACGAACAGCGGCAGCTTGACGGGCTGCACGTTGAGGTTCTCGCCCAGGGTGAGTGCCGGCGGCACGCTCGCCAGGGCCTGGTCCACCTGCTCGCGCAGCGATTGCAGCGTAGCCTTCGTCTGGTCGAGCTTGTCCTCGATGCGCAGCATCCAGAAGTCGCTGTACGGGTCGTCCTGCTCCGAGCCGCGCCGCATCTTGTTCATCTGGGCGATGTAGCCGTTCAGGCCGACGATGCCCGGTCGCCCCTCGGCGGCGGCGCGGCCGTGCCAGATGCGCGAGGCGTGGTGCGTGTGCAGCGTCAGCGACATCGCGCTGCGCAAGGAGCCGAGATTCAGTTGCAGGGGTTCGTTGGTGGTTGCCATGGTGTCCGCTCGTTGTTGGAAAAGAGCGGACAGCTTCGGCAGGTGGCGGAAGGCAGTCAGTCAACAAACCGAAACCCGCCCGTCCCCGGTTCAGGGCGCGGCGGGCGCATGCGGCGCGAGCTATCCCCAGGGGATAGCTCCATGGAACGCCAAGGAACGCTGCATGCCCGGATCAGTGCGGACAAGGCCGATCCCGCGGCAGGCGATCGGGGCGTGGCGTGTATCGGTTCGACGTCGTAGCCATTAGTGGAACTATCCCCAGGGGATAGTTCTGCTGAAAGCCACCGGCATCCACTTCACCGCCTTGCACATCCGATCACTTGCTGGCGAGCAGATTGCGCAGTCGCTCGATGTGCTGCTTGGCGACTTCTGGCGGCACAGGCTTGCCCTGGGACTGGGATGGTGGCGGTGCTGGTGGTGGCCGCTCATTGGGTGGAGCAGGTGCCGACTGCGCGTCTTTCTTGGCCCAGGCGTTGAATTCACCATGAATGGCCCGCTGGATGATGCCGAACAGATACCCCGCAGGATTGCGGATGCCGTGGCTGCTGCATCGCGTGGCCCATTCGTCCAGCACGGCCTGCCTCAGCGAGGCATCGACCTGCTGCAATGCCACCCTAGCGCCTGTCTGCTGCTCTGCCTTCAGTTCCGCGAAGCGCTTGGGCCATTGCAGATCGCCTAGCGCGTGCGCCTGCGCGGTAGTACGTACTTCATTAATACGGCTACTACGTACTGTACGGGCCTGCTTCGGATTCCGAAGAGAGGCGTCTGACGCGGGTTTCAGCCCTGCTTCGGATTCCGAAGTGGGGTCATCGGGATTCCGAAGAAGGTTCGTCGGCCCTTCTTCGGAATCGTGAGTGGCATCTTCTTGTGGATAACTTTCGGTCGCCGTGCTGCCTTGGCTGGCGAGGCGTTCGGCCAGGACCTGCAGCCGTGACGGCAGCGTCCGGCCGGACAGCAGCGGGTCTTCCGCGATTTCCTTGAGCGTGTTCAGGCCGACCATCTGGACGGCCTTGGCCGAGTGGCCAAGGGACTGGCTGACCAGCGCCAGGTAATCGGCGTCGAGCTGCATCGCTTCAAAGGGCGTCAGCGGCTCGTCGTGCAGGACATAGAGGTTGCCGAGGATGCGGCCGGTCTTGGGGTCGCGGCGGCGCCGCACCAGGCTCAACCATCGGGTGAGGCGCAGAAGCGTCAGGGCTCGCGCCACGGTTTCGTGCGAGGCTTGCCCGGCGCAGGGCATCGACGCCAGCCAGGGCCGAAGCTGTTCATACGTCGGGAACGCCGTCACGCCATCGTCGTTGAGCATCAGCCGGAAGACCTGCCAGGCGTTGCGCTCCAGCGGCGTCAGGCGACGGTCGAGGAACAGCCGTCGCGGTACGGTCTCGTGCCGGTTGCCGCTGAACAGGAAGGCATCGCCAGACGCCGGGCCCGTGGGCATCGCGACAGGCGTGGCTGTGGGCGGGGGCGCGTCGGCGTTGGGCTTGGGCACAAGGTCTTTCAGCGCAGCGTCGAACAGATCTGCGAGTGCGATGGGGCCACGACGTGGTGCGGTGTCGTCCACGGCCATGGTCAACCCAATCCTTGATCGACCCAGCTCTTGATCGAAGCCCAGACCACCGACAGAGGCAGCGACATGCCTTCGGCCAAGTCCATGGCGGCATCGAGGATGGAGGTGTCGTCTTCGAGATCGACGTTCCTGCTGCTGGTCACGGCTTTCCATTGCCGCCACAGCTCCGTGTCCTGCTTCTCGTCCAGCACGGGATGGCGACCCTTGCGCTTGGGCAGGCCGAGGATTTCACGGCGAAGCGCCACTTCCTGGTGGGTCAGGCCGTAGAAGCGGCTGACCATTTCGGTGCTCGCGCCGAGGCGCAGCATGCGATCGACCGTGGCGATCTCCTTCTCCACGTCCTGCGCCTGCCTGAGCAGACGCCGGAGCACTTCGCGGTTGACCGTCACGGAGCACCACGAGACGTTGGCGTTGGCCAGCACGCTGATCAGCGCGGGATGCTTGAGGGCGTCCAGCTCTTCCTCGCCAAACCCCATCAGCTTGCAGCGGCGCAGTTGCCCATTGCGCAGGTCATAGAGGGCCTGCGCAATGACGGCTTGGTTGAGTGGGTGTGGTGCGGACATGCTGGCGTCCCTCGGTCACGTTCCAGGGTCCGCAGCGCCGGCGTCCAGGTCGAGCAGACGGCGGGCCAGCCGCAGCAGCCGGAACAGCTTGACCAGCGCTGTGTCGCTCAGTCGCCGGGTTGCGTCGTCCTGTCCGTGCAGCAGCGCCGGCAGGTCGATGACGAATTGCCCGTTATCCAGGCCAACGTCGGCGGGCTGCTGACCGGCCAGGCACGCCAGCAGCGCCAGGGCGGCACGGCTCAGCGGCCCCAGGTCTTGGGCGCGGGCATGGCAGGCGAAACCGATGCCGACTGGACGGTCATCGATGCACTCGTCCAGGCCGGCTTCACCCGCGATCTCGCGGGCGAACTGCGCGACATGAATGCGCAGGCGCTCGGGCGTGTCCAGGCTCGCGTCGATGTACCAGACATCGGAGATCGGATAGAGCCCGCCGGCCTGCACGGGGATGGACTGCAAGACGTTCGCCGAGAAGTCAGGCGGCAGCGCATCGCCCAACTGGTCGGCGACCATGCGCTGGATGGACTGGAGCCGTTCGGTCGTCGGTGCCGGCGAGACGACGTGCTTCTGAAGCAGATCGTCATCCGCTGTCGGACTGGCCGTGCCCGCCTCGTTGGCATCTGCGTCGCTCTCCGGCGTTGAGGTGGAAGACGCAGGGCCTGCAGGCGGCGCTACCGGTGCAGGCCCTGTGATGGGCGGCGAGGCGTTGGCAGGTGGGCGCGCGATAAGCCCAGCCTTCGGCAAGGCGGGCGGTGTCGAGGATGGCGTCGGATCGCTGAGCAGAGCGCGCTGGCGGCTCTCGGATTCGGTCATGTCCAGCGCGAGCACGTCGTAATCGACGCCCAGCAGCTCGGCCATCTGACCGATCAGTTCGTCCTGTACGCGCTGCGCGGAGAACTCGTCGGCCTGCACATCAAACTGAGACAAGACTTCCTGGAAGAATTCGTCGAAGTCCTGGACCAGCGTGCGGCCCTTGGCGTAGCGCTCCCACGCGAATATGCAGGCCTTGCGCATGACCGACAGGCGTTCGACCTGGTGGCGGCCGAGGCCGCCATAGAGCACGGCGGGGATTGCCGGCAGCAGATAGCGCACCGCGTCGTTCATGCGGCTGATGTGCGACTGCTGGACCGGGAAGCCATCGGCGGCCAGGCGGCGGGCCAGTTCGGACTGGCTCAGGGCGGCGCCGCTTTCCTGCTCGTAGAACTCGCGCGCCTTCTCGACGCCGAGGGCGCGCTCGATGAAGGTGAGGCCGCCGCGCAGTTCGTTCTCGGCCAGGTGGCCGGTCAGCATGACGACTTCGCCGCGGCTGGGCCACGGCCGGAACAGGCACGATATGCGGAAAAACTGCTCGTCCTTGGTCTCCGACCACAGTTCACGCAGGATCGCCAGCCGCGTGTTGCCGCCGTTGCGGATGATGTAGTGGTC
The DNA here is from genome assembly GCF_050739935.1 of Pseudomonas sp. Taxonomy (GTDB): domain Bacteria; phylum Pseudomonadota; class Gammaproteobacteria; order Pseudomonadales; family Pseudomonadaceae; genus Aquipseudomonas. The sequence continues at coordinate 81,011 of NZ_JBOICF010000061.1, forward strand.
CTCGCCAGGCCGTCGGGTGATGGCCGGTGCCGCATCCAAGCCGCGCTCGCGGATAGACGCCTTGATGTCCTCATAGGCCGGATTGCGCTTCTTGCGCGGGTCATGGTCGTAGGGGCGTAACTGGTCCAGGGTCACGACCATGGGTGTGTCGGCGATCGGGTCGCTCAAGGCCGACGCGGCCGGGCCGCTGCGCTCGAACCCGGCCGCGAGCAGCTTGCCGGCCATTTGCTGGGAGGTGATCTCAGCCATGGCTGCCTCCCTGCGCCTGGGATCGGGCCTCACGCTCGGCGCGGCGGATCTGCGCTCGGGCATTGAGGGCGGCGCGGTGGTCGCTGGCCGTCGAACTGGTGTAGATCGCGGCGCAGCCTGCCTTGGTGAATTTGAGGTGGCCGCCCGGCGTGCGCTTGACGTGCCAGCCTTCACCGACAGCGAACTCGATCAGGGCGCGCAGCCGTTTGTGGCCTCGGGCCAGTTCATGTGCGTGCGCCATGGGGCCTCCCGGTATCAAGAGGGACTGGCGGACGGCCGGACACCGTGGCAAATCGGTGTTGCCATTGCGGGAACAGCTCGCCAGCGAGGCCGCGCATGGTGTCGAGCGCGGCGGGGGCGACTCTGCCCGGTGGCTGGCGGTGCTCGACCCGATGCACCGGCAGGCCGTGCGTCGCGGCGCGCGGATAGGCTTCGATAGCCGGCACGTCGGTGGCCAGCACGCGGATGCCGGCGTGGTCCTGGAACAAATCGCGCAAGGCCTGCTGAATCAGCCGGGCGTTCGTCGACACCGGGTGGACGCGGTTAATGAGCAGGTGCAGCGGCGGTGGTTCGATGCCTAGGTGCCGGTACGGCGCGATGTCTTCGAGCAATTGCACGGTGCCGCGCCGCAGCTCGCGGGCCGCGAGGATTTCCGGGGTCACGGGCGACAGCGCAACGTCGGAGGCGAGAACCGCCATCTCCAGCAGCACGGAGCGCGCGCCCTGGGTGTCGATAAGCACCAGGTCATATAGGGAGGCCAGGACCGGCAGCAGGTGTCGCAGCCGCAGGCGCCCATCCGGCGCGTGCAGCAGCAAGGTGTTCAACTCACCCCGGTGGTCGTTGGACAGCACCAGGTCCAGGCCCGTGATGATTGTGCGGGACACGAGTTGGCCGAGGTCGCGCTCGTTGAAGGCCAGCAGCTCATAGATGCCGCCAGGCGCGCGGTGACCCAGCTCGTAGTAGGACGACAAGGTGGGCTGAACGTCGAGATCGAGCAGTAGCACGCGCAGCCCCGCGTCGGCGGCGAGCCCGCCCAGGTTCGCGGCCGTGGTGGTCTTGCCGACGCCACCTTTCGTTGAAATGATGGATACAACCTGCATGGCGTTCTCCGTGTGAGCATGGAAGGTCCGCGGAAGAACGGGTCAGGCCCGGTTGTTGACGCGCTCGGCGATCCATTGATCGATTTCGATGGAATCCCAGCCGACGGCGCGCACGCCCAGGCGCAGCGCCTGCGGGAACTGGCGCTTTTTCATCAGGTTGTAGATGTGGGCACGCTTGAAGCCGGACTTCGCTTCGACTTCTTCCAGGCGCAGGATGCGGCGCTCGTTCGGCGGCAGTACGGGTGTTTGCGACATGGCGGTCACTCCTGAACGCTCAGTGGCGTTTGTTGGCGTGACCTCTATTCAATAGACATGGCTGCGGAAAGACATTGCAAATGCAATCTCGCCGACTGCACATACATGCTGGTATGCCGCGTCACACCGCGCTATGGAGGCTGCGCCGCGCGATGGCGAACTTGCCATTGAGTGTCCGTTCTGTGATACCCATGCTTCCCCTGTAGTTCGCGACTAGTGCGCTGACGATGGCTTCCTGTGTTCGAAATCTCGAGTATGCGACGCCCGACGGGGACCGCCCGAGCATCAGTTCGACCATGCCACCGATGATGTGCAGATACGTCGTTTCAGCACGGTCACTGACGCCACATGGATTGCACGTGGCATTGATGGACGGGTGCCGCAGCAACGCTCCGTGCTTCTCTTGAAGTTCGTGCAGTTGATGGCGGCAATAGTCGAGTTCGCTCTTGATCGCCTGACGTTCGACAAGCATTGCTTGGCCGGCTTCCAATGTGATGATCGGATGGGCAATGCGCTCGCAGCGGCTGAACAGAAAGGGTGGCCGGTGTTCGGGATAGTGCGCGCGCATCCAGCGTTTCAAGTCCAGATGGCGAATGGTCAACTCGGGTGAACGGAGGAGGGATTCGTCTTTAAGCGTGATTCCATTACGCCCGAAAGGCAACTCGCCATTGTCGATGGCGTCGTATATTCGATGAGTGTACAGCCGCAACTCGCGCCATCGCGGACATTCGTGTCTAAGGGGCAAGTCCCTCGGCGAGGGAACGGCGGCTAAGATTTCCCATTCGTGCTTTAGCAGACCGGCCCAGCGTATTGCCGCTTCAATGGGTCGGTAGAAAACCTTTGATATCGCTGGCTCCATATGCATGCGTCCGTCTCCTTTTGGGAGTGCTACATCACCGACTCCTCTTCCCGCCAATCGCTGGACTGCCCTGTAGCGACTGCGTGGCTTGACGCGTCATAGCGCGAGACTGGGATGGTCAATATCTGTTGCCGTTCCCGGCGCGGCCGATAGCCATGGCGCGATGTGTATGGGAAAATCAACCGGCCCAGCGGAGAGCAGTCAGGAACGCTCTTTCTTCAGTCTTTTCGCGTCCCGTGAGCGTCACGGATCTATGCAATCTCATCAAGCCCGATTCGTTATCACTTGTGCTTTATCAGGTCAGAGCACAGGGCGAAGCAGCGGCTTCTTCGCCTCATTCCCAGACATGAGGACAGCCTGGCGGGTGATGTGAGACCTATCCGAAATGCTGATAGACCGACATAGCAATTGGTACGCGTCCAAGCAGCTGTCGCCGTGAAGCCGGCAGGTTGGGCGCGTGTCAGTCGGGTATGGTTGTATCCGGTCAAGGATCAGTTGGTCCTGACTGCTCTTGCTGGGCGGTCGCGTCGATAGCACTCAGGGCAGTGGACTTGAGGAGCAGAAGCGGCGTTTGTTCGGTAGCTGCCCATAGACGTTGCTAGAACTTTATGGACGGTGTTCGTTGACGACATGCGAAAACAAGGCTAGAATTGAGGTCTTCGCTGCTTGAGGTGGCGAAGAGAAGCATTGGGAAACATAGACTTAGCGCTCCAGTGTTAGTCTCGTTTCCCGCTCCAGTTTATGATCTACAGACCTCAGCTGACGTCTGTAAGACATTGAAAAAAGGACCTTCGGGTCCTTTTTTCGTTTCAGCGCTATCCACTGTAAACCATCTGCAGCCACGACTTTTAAGTCCCATCAATACGGGAGTGGCGGTTTCCGGATAGTCCCTGGTGGAGCGAGGTCGACGCGGCAATGATTTGGTCCTGACCGAAAGTTCAGGAGCTGGAGCATCGCACTCTCCGATCTGGTTGTCCGGCAGGCGAAAACGACCGGCAAGGCGTACACCCTCAACGATCTCGACGGGCTGTCTCTGGCCGTCTCACCCACTGGCGGCAAGTCGTGGCACTTCCGCTACTACTGGGCGGAAAAGCAGAAGCGCATGTCACTGGGCACATACCCCGAGGTCAGTCTCCGGGATGCACGGGTGTTGCGCGACGGCGCCCGGGTTCTGTTGACCAAGGGCGTCAACCCCCGCGTCCACCGTAAGCAGAAGCGGCAATTCGTCCAGCTCGCAGACCAGAGCACGTTCAAGGTGGTGTTCGACAAGTGGGTGGTGCACCGCAGCCTCGTGCTCAAGGAAGGGCGGCAAAGTACGCTGTCGCAAATCCAGCGCATCTTTGCCAAAGATGTGTTGCCCGCGCTCGGACGTTGCTCAATCTACGACATCCAGCGCCCTGACCTGCTGGACGTCCTGGCGAGGATCGAGCGCAGAAAAGCGCTCACCACGGCTGAAAAGGTCCGTACCTGGTTTCGCCAGATCTTCCGTTATGCCCTGGTGATCGTTCCCGGGCTGTCGCAGAACCCTGCCTTCGATCTGGATGTCATCGCGCTGCCTCAACCTCCCGTGCGCCATAACCCGTTCCTGCGCCTGCCCGAGCTACCGGCCATGCTTCAGAAACTCCGCCAGTATCCTGGTAAGCTGCAGACCCAGCTGGGTCTTCGCTTGCTGCTGTTGACCGGAGTGCGCACCGGAGAGTTGCGGCTGGCCACGCCGGACCAGTTCCATCTCGACAAGGGTCTCTGGATCATCCCGCCTGAAGTGGTAAAGCAGTTGCAGCTCGAACTGCGCAAGGAGGGTAGGGGATCCCGCGATATCCCGGCCTACATCGTGCCGCTGTCAGTCCAGGCCCTGGAGGTCGTTCGCCACCTGCTCGGTCAAGTCAAGCCGGCCCAGACTTACCTGCTTGCCCACTACAGTGACTTGAAAAAGCGCATCAGCGAAAACACCCTCAACGCCGCGCTGACAAGGATCGGGTACAAGGATCAGCTGACAGGGCATGGCATCAGAGGGACACTGTCCACCGCCCTCAACGAAATGGGTTATCCAAAAGTCTGGATCGACGCGCAACTCTCGCATGCCGATCCTGACAAGGTGAGCGCGGCATACAACCATGCCGAATACGTGGAGCAACGCCGCAGGATGATGCAGGATTGGGCCGACCGTCTCGACTTGCTCGAACAGGGGCACGTGGGGAAAGCCAGCCGGCATCTGACCATTCAGATTAATGGCGTCCCGGCTTTGCTTGACGCAGACCCTGGTGCGGTGTCACACGGGGCTGATCGGAGTGAGGATGAGAGGTCGTCCTTGGACAGGTCTAAAACCCAGGTGCCGCTGAAAGGCGACGGGGTTGTGGTCCGGCGGCTGGCCGCCGTGCAGGTCAAGCCTGAACCGGTGGCGAAGTTGCCAGTTTCCAACCTGCAGCGCGAGCGTATGGAAATGCTTGAAACCTACGAGGCGCCTGGCAATCTGCCGGTGTCGCAGTTCGCCAAGCTGGCTGGAAAATCCCGGGACCAGGTCAATCGCGAGATCAAAGCAGGCAAGCTGCTGACGCTCACCATGGGCAATCGCGGTCAGCGAATCCCGGAGTGGCAACTCGATCCGCTAAAACATCAACTGATCCATGGGGTTCTCCAGCAGACTGCCAGCGTCGATACCTGGCTGGTATACAGGACCTTGTCGCAGCCGATGGATTGCTTAGGTGGGCGGTCAGCCGTTGAGGCTATCACTCCGGATAATTTCCGCGAGACCACCGAAATGGTGTGTGATGCTCTCAGCATTTAGGAGGGTTATTGTGGCGATGTGAGGATTACTCCGCTCGTTCAATGAAGCGGCCGCTAGGGCGGCGCTGCAAAGAGTCATAATTTATCTGCGCGACCACTTGTCGACCAGTGAAGTAATGACCGCTTCAGCAGCGACGTGAATAGAAAATTTGGTGAACTCTTCAGCCCTGACGCGGCCATCAAACTAACTCTGTATTCTGGGAGCCGTGAAGAGCTACAGAACTTCAACTTCAAACTGGTTGAAGGAAAGGAAATTTTTTGCCAAGGATGGCAGCCTCCAGCAAGACTGGTTTATCGCCAACTGGATGTATCCGAAATGGGGGCTAGTGGCGTGGACGCGTTCTGCAAGGATGAGCCTAGCTAAAGTATTCGTCTTCCGCTGACCTGCTTCTCCTGCAGCCCGAAGCTAGCGGGTCAGCCCTGCTGGTAAAATCATGCGAATTCAAAAACACTAACGAGACATCGAATGACAGATTTAGAAGAGGAAATGCGCCGAGCGCTTTTCGGCAATGCAGAGGTCTCTGCTCCAATCATCCCCATTGCCGTAAAAGAAACCATCCCGGATGTCATAATCGCGCCGGCAGCTTCAGCCGTTGCGAAAAAGAAAGTGGTGAAGGCTTTCACCCCGAGGCTCCGGGTGACGCTGCGAGTAGGGAACGAGTTTGAAGGTGAGACGCAAGAGATGACTCATGAAGCAGATACTCTGAGCACTCTTCTCGCTGAGCAAGAGGCGGTGAAGGCAGCCCGGAAAAAATTCAGGTACGTGGAAATGTTATCGGTGAAATCGATGTAACAGCACTACCGTTTATGACACCGGTGCCATGCTACTTGCCTTACAGCTCGCCCTTAGATCGCGATGTATCCAAGGGCTGGGAAACTGACTGAGGTGTAGTTCGCCATACCACTATTCGCCATACTGGAGTCGGCGCTGGCAGCGTTTTAAAGATGCTTTTGGACGGTGGACGAAAGAGGAGTAACCGAATGAGAAATGAACTGGACTGGGAGCTTGTTGATGTCCTGAGGCGAATCGACTCAGGCGAAACTCACTTCGAACCGGCGGACTCTTCAAGGCAGGCAATGAAGGATTTCCAGCCATTGGCCTGCACCATCGTCGAGGCCAAGCGATTAGGCTACATCGAAAATGTCTTCCCTAACCAAGAGTCCAACGGCGGCTCTCTGGAGTACAACTGGGTTTTGACCGCTGGCGGACTGACCCACCGGGGTAGGCAGCTGCTCAAAGAGGCCCTAGGCCACGCAACACCCACCGATCTATCGCTGGACGATATTTTTACGCGCTTACCCGACCAGCATTTACGTTCGCAGTGGGAGAAAACTTTGAGTCGCCGACATACTGATCCCAGCGGAGCCGTCACTGCTGCCAGGAGCTTTTTGGAGTCAACACAGAAATGGATTTTGGCACAAGGTGGCAAGCCAGAACCTAAACCGAACCAGCTATTTTCCGCAACTATTCAGGAGCTTGGTCTGACGGACCAGGCGAAGGCTATGCCTGAACTGCTTCAGAACATCGACAATTTGCTGTTGAGCATCAAGAACGTACGACACAAACATGGGGATGCACATGGCCCAGGCGATGGATCTCTGAACCTTTCAAATGCTGACGCAGCATTATGCGTCAATCTTGCTGGAGCTCTTGGTCTTTTCTTACTTGAGTGCCATGAGTCGCAGTCGAGATAATGTGGGCTTCAAGCTCGCATCGTTGAAGCCTCGGTTCATGTGAGGATGACCCTTGGCCGAACATCTACATCCTGTAGCTCAAAATGATTAGACTCGATGCATTTGTTCTGGCCCGTTTGTCTTTGCAGATTATTCGGCGCTGAGCGCGCCGAGGTACTCGCTTATAAACTCTGCTGCGGCCCCTAAAAACTCGTTTGATCGTTCAAAAGGCAGTTTGCCAGCACCGAGCTATGCTTCCCATTCCGCAGTATTTCAAGGAGAGATCCGATGTCTGCCGTTCAGGACCAAGGCGTACCCGTTGTCAACGAGTTTGAAGCATGGCTTGGTGAGCGAAGCCGTTGGTTGCAAACAGCAGCCAAGAACCTCATCGATACCAAAAGGCCTCCTACGGATGACGAAATTGCAGAGCTGGCTCGGCTTTGCATGATCGAATCAAGCAAAGCTGACGACCCAGGGTTTGGCATCGTGGCGCCGGGCTCCCTGGCCCTAGCTGCAAACCGTCCACCCATCCGAATCGACGGCATTTCAGAGGTATATGGATTAAACGCCATAAAAGCTGGAGCAGAGCTCCCATTTGGCGCTGGGAACATCACTGTGTTCTATGGCCAGAACGGCTCAGGAAAAAGCGGCTACGCACGACTTCTAAAACAAGCTTGTGGCTCCAGGTCGAAGGACGACATTCACCCCAACGTGTTCACCGAGGAACCAGAGCCCTGCCGAGCTCACTTCCATCTTTCAGTTGGAGGAAAAGCTGGAACAATCGAGTGGACTCTCGCAGACGGAGCGCATTCGAAGCTTCGCCACTCTCAGATTTTTGACTCTAGAACAGCCACCCAGTACATGGGCAAGAACGAGGCAAGCTACGAGCCTAGCCAGATGAAATTCGTGGCAGCGCTGATCGCGGTATCAGACCGAGTGAGCGACCATTTAGGAACACAAAAAAAAGCACTGGTAAGTTCGTTGCCCCAATTTCCATTGGATTTAGGCGTTACCGAAGAAAGTAAATGGCTTGTCGGACTTAAGCCAGCAACAACTACGGCAGTTGTCGACAAAACCTGTCTGTACACCCAGGAGCAGGACTCGGAACGAGTAGGTATCGAAGGTGCATTGGCACAGAAAGATGTAGCCGGACGATTGGCTGCAATCACAAAAGAAAAACAAGGGTTGGCTAATGTTCAGTTGTCGATGAATTCGCTCAAGAGCAAGCTTTCCGATGACGCTGCCCAAGCAGTTATAAATGCTCGATCCGACGCGAAAGCTAAACGTGAGGCAGCACAGAAATCAGCTCAACAACTATTCGCTGAAGCCCCTCTCGAAGGTGTAGGTGAAACGATGTGGCAACAGCTATGGGCACAAGCTCGACTGTTCTCCCAAACGCACGCCTATCCAGGCGAGGCATTCCCTGTTGTTGGTGATGAGGCGAGATGTGTGCTCTGCCAACAGGAGCTCAAAGACGGCTCTGCTGATCGGTTAAGGCACTTCGAACAGTTTGTCGTCGACGGCCTGGAACGTGCGGCAAAGGATGCGGAAGACAAACTCAAAGGCTTGCTGCGCGCACGCCCACAATCACCTGCCGAGCAAGATTGGTTGGCGCACATGTCACTACTCAAGATAGACCATCAACACGCCATTGATCTGCACGCGGCGTTGGTAAAAAGGCGGGCCGATTTGGATACGGCAGAGCAAATAAAAGCCGTTGCTGGGTTCGATTGGTCGACTGTAGATCAGGCATTGGCCGAACAATTCCAAACGCTAGGTACGGAAGAAAAATCGCTAAACGAACTGCTTCAAGATGGCCAACGTCAGCATATGGAGGAACGAGTCCGCCAACTGAAAGGGATTCAATGGTTGGCTCAGAACAAGCAGTCAATCCTGGCTGAGCGAGATCGGCTGATAGCCGTTGACCTCTACGGAAAAGCGATTCGGCTGGCCGCGACAAACTCGCTCACGACAAAGAATAACGACCTGGCAAGATCCGAGGTGGAGGCTGGCTATCAAACTCGTTTTTCCGCCGAACTCAAACTACTAGGTGGTTTGAGGCTGCCTGTAGCTCCGCAAAGTAAGACAGTCGGCAAAGGTCGAACTACTTTTGGCTTGGCGCTCGTCGGAGCCAAAGGCGTCCGACCGCCGGAACAAATCCTGAGTGAAGGAGAAACACGGATTGTTGCGCTCGCTGCCTTCTTGGCAGACATCACCGGTTCGAACCAGGTAGCTCCTTTCATCTTCGACGACCCAATCTCGTCACTCGACCAAGACTTTGAAGAGCGAGTTGTCGCGCGCCTCGTAGATCTTGCACAGACCCGCCAGGTCATCATCTTCACGCACAGATTGTCATTGGTCACCCTGCTAGACGCCGCTGTGAAGAAAGTAGCAGATCATCCGGATATTCCGAATATTGTCCATGAGGTTAAAACCCTTCGACGTCTCGACAAAACATCAGGAATTTTGACTGGACAAAGCGCCCGTGACTCAAAACCTAAGACAGCTATTAACAAGCTCTTGAATGAGTATTTGCCCAAGCTAAAAAAACACCAGGTCGATGGCGATGCAGAGAGTTATGACCTAATGGCCAAGAGCGTTTGCAGCGACTTCCGGATAATCGTAGAGCGTGCTGTCGAGATAGTCTTGCTGAACACTGTCGTGCTGCGGTTTAGGCGCGAGGTGATGACCAAAGGTCTCATCAGACAGCTGAGTAATATTACCCAGAAGGACTGCGATCTGATCGACGATCTGATGACCCGATATTCAGTCTACGAACACTCACAATCAGATGATCTGCCGGCCGTTCCACCGGAGCTAGACCAGCTCGAGTCAGATATGAAATTGCTCTCAGATTGGATGGGAGAATACTCAAAACGAGTGGCATAACCTCTCTCCAAACGAATCGGCCACAGACGAAAAATCTGTGGTTTTTTTGGTGTCAAAATCTCTGGTACCGCTCGATATTTTGGATGTGACCGGACGGGTAAGTGATCTACCTCCTACGTGGATACGCGTTCACTTGTCGTTGCAGCCGCGCCGCTTTGTATTATTCCGCGCTGCCACAGTTCGCGGTGGCAGTCTATAGAAAATTAGATAGTAATCTTCGATGGGGGAGCGGCGAGGGAACACCGTGCGGTTTTGCCTACTAACGTAGAAGGAGTCTTGAAATTCGGATGCTCATAGCCATCGCTTGCACGCGAGCTTAGCTTTTTTTGGCGAAAGCGGCAGATTTTGGACAAATTAACGCAGCAAGCCATCTGACTCGCTGATAAATAATTCCCAACCATCAATTACTCATGGACTATAGGCACCATTTGGCGGCCTCTTCATGAGGCCAGCGCTCGTAGCTCCAGGAGCCCGTGAATGAATATCAAGATTGAGGCGCTGATCGCCCGCAAGATCGGCTTCGCCTCCCACCAGAACGCCGTTCCGCTTGTACGTGAACTGAGTCTCTGGAACCAAGAAGAAACAAACTTTGAAAACCTGATCCTGACATTGAGCACTGACCCAGATTTCGTCGAAAGTCGAACATGGCACATCGACCGCATCCACGCGGGTGATCGCCTCAGCATCTCTGAACGCGACATCAAGCTCAGTGCTGGTTACCTGTCGGGATTGACTGAAAGCCTGAGCGCCGATGTGGTCATGCGCCTTTCCCAAGGCGATAAGCTACTCGTCGAGCAGCGCTTCCCGACTGAACTGTTGGCCCGCACTGAATGGGGCGGTTTGAGCGCCATGCCGGAGTTGCTGGCTGCTTTCTGCATGCCCAACGATCCGGCTGTAGATCGGGTTCTCAAAGCAGCCTCTCAAGTCTTGCGACGTGGCGGGAAGAAAGACGGCATTGATGGCTATGAAAGCAAGTCACGCACACGCAGCTGGGAACTTGCCTCCGCCATCTGGTCTGGGGTGTGCAGCTTTCAATTGAGCTATGCATTGCCGCCAGCCAGTTTCGAGCAACAAGGCCAGAAGGTCAGACCCCCGAGTGTGGTTCTGGAGAATGGCGTTGCAACGTGCCTGGATACCGCATTGCTCTTCGCGGCGGCTTTGGAGCAGGCTGGACTCAATGCCCTGCTTATCATGACCAAGGGGCATGCGTTCGCAGGCGTTTGGTTGCAGCCCCAAGAGTTTTCCCAACTGCTGACCGATGAAGCGTCGGCAGTACGCAAGCGTCTCGATTTGAAAGAGATGGTGGTTTTCGAAACCACCCTTGCTACTCAGGCGCCTGCGCCTAGCTTTTCCCAAGCCGTTGCGGCTGCTGAGCGGCAACTCGATGATGAACAGTTCATCATGGCCATCGATCTGCACCGTGCCCGGATGCAAAAGATTCGCCCGATGGCACTAGTGTCGGCCGTGAATGCATCCGACGCGACCGATGATGCGCCACCGACCGCTGAAGGGTTGGAGGAAGCCCCGGCACTCCCGGGCTTCGATGTCGAGATCAATGAAGGTAACGAAGGTTCTGCCGGCAAGCTCACTCTCTGGCAACGCAAACTCCTTGATCTGACGACACGCAACCGTCTGCTCCATCTCCCGGACAGCGCTAAAGGAGTGCGTCTTCTCTGCCCGGATCCAGCAGCGCTTGAAGACCTCCTCTCCAGTGGCGGTCGCATTCGGGTAATGCCAGTACCTGACCTGAAAAGCAGTGGCCGTGATGTGGCCCTGTACGAGCAGCAGAATAATGAAAGCCTGGTCGATGAAGTGGCTCGTCAGGCACTCGCACGGGGTGAAGTGCTCGCCAGTCTGGAGAAGGTCAAGCTCGAAGCGACGCTGATCGATCTGTTTCGCAAGGCGCGCAGCGATTTGGAGGAGGGTGGCGCAAACACTCTCTTCCTGGCCATCGGTTTCCTCAAGTGGAAGAAAACCGCAGAAGACCCTAAAACCTACTCCGCGCCATTGATTTTGCTGCCCGTAAAACTGGAGCGCAAAAGTGCTCTGTCTGGCGTGACGCTGAGCCTGCTCGACGAGGAACCGCGTTTTAACCTGACGCTGCTTGAATTGCTACGCCATGATTTTGAGTTGGTGGTTCCAGGCCTGGATGGTGAACTGCCTAGCGATGAAAGCGGCATCGACGTAACCGGCATCTGGAACATGGTACGGCGAGCGGTACGGGATGTTCCTGGATTCGAGGTGAGCACTGAGCTAGTTCTGGGCACATTCTCGTTTGCCAAATATTTGATGTGGAAGGACCTGAATGCCAACGCCGCGCAGCTGCTGCAAAGCCCATTGGTCAGGCACCTGCTGGAGCCTAACGAGGCAGGTGAAGGCTTCTCTGGCTCGGACGAATTCCCCAAGCCAGAGCGGTTGGACTCGACAGTAACGCCCGCACAGCTTTTTGCTCCATTACCGGCTGACTCATCACAGTTATCAGCCGTCGTGGCATCTGCCAGCACCCATAGCTTCGTCATGGACGGACCTCCCGGGACCGGCAAGTCGCAAACCATTGCCAACATAATTGCCCACAACTTAGCCCTGGGCCGTCGCGTGCTGTTCGTGGCCGAAAAACGCGCCGCTCTGGACGTGGTTTATCGTCGCTTGGCCGAGAAGGGGCTGGGCGAGTTCTGTCTGGAGCTGCACTCAAGCAAGGCATCGAAAGTTGAAGTGCTCAAGCAGTTGGATCGTGCCTGGGACGTTAGCGACGCATTTAGTGCTGAGGAATGGGAGCGTGAAGCCGCTCGATTGCAAACGCTGCGCTCGCGTCTCAACCAACTGGTCGAAGTCCTGCATCGCCGCTGGGGTAATGGCCTTACCCTGCATCAATCGATAGGTCGTGTCGTTCGTGACCATGGCCTTCAGACGCCAAGATTGGCCTGGCCTGCAAACACCGAACACGATGCGGCTGAGTACGGTCAGCTCCTCGACTTATCACGTCGACTTGGCCTGAATGGCGCCGCTGCACGCGACCTGTCAGGGAAGTTCGGCGCTCTGGCGCAGACGCAATGGTCGAACGCCTGGCAGGCGCAGATCGCCAGTGCTTCGCGTGAGTTGCCTCAGGCGCTTGATGCGCTGAATGCTGCCAGCGAAAGACTGGTTGGCCTGACGCACCTGTCGTTGCCTATCGCTGAAGTGATACAGGTCCAGCAGCTCAGCGATTTGGTAGCCCTGGTTGTGGAATCTTATGGCCAGAACCTGTCATTCGCTTTCGCCCCCGACGCTGTCACGCGTATCGAGTCAGTCCGTCGTGCCTGTCAGTTGATCGAAAGTTACCGCGAGCTTGAAGAAGGCCTGTCCTTGGATTACGCCGATGAAGCTTGTCGTCGCATTCCGTTCGAACAAATGCGCAGTGAGTGGAAAGAGGCTGAGGGCAAGTTCTGGTTCCTGGCGACATTCGCCAAGAAAAAAGTGGCGAGGAAATTAGCGTCTTTAGGTGGCGCAGCGGGTCTTCCAGATACGCTTGCCGACCTCGCCATTTTCGAGCGCTTGCATTCACAGCTACTGGAGCTGGACGCATTGTCGAGTGACATGCAGTCGATCCCCGGCTGGCAAGGACTGACTAGCGATACCTCCCGCACACTGCGCGCCGTCATACTGGCCGAGAATCTGCGCGGGTTACTGAGCAGCCTGGCTGGATCCCCAGACCACCTGGTTTCATTGCGCGGCGCAGTCGCGCGTCTGGTCGTCGATGCCAATGACATGCTAGCGCCGGGCGGGCAAATCGGTGCTGCACTAACGACGTTGCAACAGGCCTTGTCCCGCTATGACGATGCAGCCCGACTGTTCGCTGGATTAGCTGGAACGAGTCTAGGCGCGCATCCGAGCTTTGACGCATTGCGGACCACTTCACTGTCCATCCAGCAGCAAGAAGAACAGCTCAAGGCCTGGTGCGATTGGTGCCGAGTGCGCGAGCAAGCTACCGCGGTTGGTTTGGCCAGCCTGGCCCAGGCATTGGAATCAGGAAGCCTGCTGCCAACGGCAACTGAAGAAACTTTCGTCACCGCCTATGCGCAGTGGTTTGCCACTCAGGGCATTGACAGCGAACCGCTGCTGAGGAACTTCGTCGCAGCCGAACACATGAGTGATATTGGCGCTTTTGCTCGCCTGGACGATGAGCTGGCAAAACTGACGGTACGTTACATCCGGGCAAAACTTTGTGGCCTCATCCCGTCCAAGAATGACATCCCAAAAAGCAGCGGCTTCGCAATTCTCAAGCATGAATTGCAGAAGTCACGCAGGCACAAACCTGTCCGTCAGTTGGCTATTGAGATGGGCGATGCATTGAATCGCTTGGCTCCGTGCATGCTCATGAGTCCGCTGTCGATTGCGCAGTTTTTGCCCGCCGATCAGCCGCCGTTCGATCTCGTCATTTTCGATGAGGCGTCGCAGATTGCGCCATGGGACGCCATCGGTTCGATAGCTCGTGGCAAGCAAGTAGTGATCGCTGGTGACCCGCGTCAGATGCCACCGACGAACTTCTTCAGCCGTGGCCCGAACGCCGGGGACGACGATACCGCCGAAGACATGGAGAGCATCTTGGACGAATGCTTGGGGGCAGGGGTGCCAAGCCACAGTTTGAGCTGGCACTACCGCAGTCGCCACGAAAGCCTGATCGCGTTCTCCAATCACCGTTATTACGACAGCAACCTCATCACCTTCCCTGCGGCCGAGACCCGTGCCAGCGCTGTTGAATGGCGCCGAGTCGAGGGCGTGTACGCAAAAGGCAAGGGGCGCTATAACCAGGCCGAAGCAGAGGCCATAGTCAGTGAGACCGTCAAGCGTCTTACCGATCCAGCATTCATCGCTGCCGGCCATTCAATCGGGATCATCACGCTCAACTCTGACCAGCAAAAACTGATCAACGATTTGCTGGACGCTGCACGTAAGCAATACCCGCAGATCGAGCTGTTTTTCCAGGACTCCCAGACCGAACCGGTAGTAGTGAAGAACCTGGAAACGGTCCAGGGCGATGAGCGCGATCTGATCATGCTCGGGATAGGCTATGGCCCTACTGAAGCGGGTGCGTCGGTCATGTCCATGAACTTCGGCCCGCTCAACAAAGACGGTGGATGGCGCAGGCTGAACGTCGCCATCACCCGATCTCGACGAGAGATGTTGGTATTCACATCGTTCGACTCGTCGATGATCGACCTTAATCGGACCAACGCTCGTGCCGTTCGCGATTTGAAGCATTTCATTGAGTTTGCGCAGCGCGGTCCAAAGGCCTTGGCCGAGGCGATACAAGGCTCTGTAGGTGGCTACGACTCGCCGTTCGAGGAAGCCGTCGCCCAAGGGCTGCGGCGTCTCGGTTGGCAGGTAGTCCCTCAGATTGGCGTGTCACGTTTCCGCATCGATTTGGGCATTGTTCACCCTGATCGTCCGGGCGACTACCTGGCGGGTGTTGAATGCGATGGTGCTACCTACCATAGCGCTGCCACCGCGAGGGACCGCGATAAGGTCCGGGGTGCGATCCTCAAGGGCCTGGGCTGGAACCTGGTACGGCTGTGGTCGACAGAATGGTGGGTCGATAAAGAAGGGGCGTTGCAGAAGCTGCACGCAACTCTGAACGACCTTCTGGAGCAATCTCGGATCGAGGTTGCTGCCGGTCAGGTAGCCGAGGAGCCGTCGGTAGCTCCACTCGTGATTGATTTCACGACCGACATCGTTGTCAACGACGTGGTGCCTGAAGCTCCCCTGGCATCCGAGAGTGAATTGCCAGCGGAGATTGGAGAGGTTCGCATCGCACGGGCCCACAACGATCAGTCGATTTCTCTGGGACAGAAGGGGGAGTATCGCGTTGCGGACCTCTCGTCTCTAGCGGCCATGATCCAGGCAGACCAATTTCACGTTCCTGAGTACACACCGGTGCTGCGACAGATCATCGAAGAAGTGCTGCGCCAAGAAGCGCCAATTCTCGACGCTCTGCTGGTCCAGCGGATAGCTCGTGCACACGGCTTCCAACGATCTGGGCGGCTCATTCGGGACCGAGTGTTAGAGTTGGCCGAGCAGCACCACCACGTTCAGCAGGCGGGATTTGAAGAGGTATTCGTTTGGCACGCCGAAAGCGATGTGATGGAGTGGTCGACATACCGCGTTCCGGCTTCGGCCAACGACGCGCGTTCTATCGAAGAGATTGCGGCTGAGGAGCTGCGGATCGCAGCCAGCATCATTGACGCAGGTGACCCTGCATTGGAGGTGGCGCGGTTGCTTGGAGTCAAACGGCTTACAGGGGCTGCAAGACAGCGTATAGAACGGATTTTGGGTGCGTAGGTCGGATCGGTTATCGCGGTGGCTCCGCTGAGCTTTAAAGGACGCCACCTTGACTACCGGCGATTCACCCAAGGATATCTTGGGCACGCATGCGCGCTTCGATTAGGTCCACTAAAGCAGCATTGGCCACATGGATAGCTGGATCACCATCGGCCAGAAGCGGACAGTTGAGGTGGACCTTTCTCTCAGCTTATTCTGCGTAGGGTTCCGGGAGATAGCGGGATCGTCATTGAAACTAAGTAGAATCGCATACCCCTACGCTACGTGCAGGCGGTCGTTGCCCTGAGGTGACCACCCTCCCTAAATGAAAATGGAATTTCTTTGCTAATGCGTAAACTCAATCCTTCAAGCCGCTGTGTGCACCTGTTTTTTATGCTGTTCAGAAAGACAATCATTGCCTACGCAGCTGCTGCAATGGTCTCCACGGCATATGCTCAAAACTATCAGGTTAGCGTGACACGCAAGGGTGCCAATCTCTACAAAGTAGATGGACAGCAGATTTATATTCGTACCAATTATTGCTACGAATATGCTTACGGTGAATCCGCAATCCTTGAGGCTACTGGAGGTACGGGGGATCTGAAGTTTCTGGAATCAAAAGACGAGTGCCCCGTTAAAGCGATTCTTGGCATGTCACAACAGGCCCCAGGAAAATACCAGGTCGAGGTCACCCAAGAGGGAGACGACTGGTATGAGATCTTCGGCCAGAACCTGTTTGTACACACCAGCGACTGCTTCAGCATGGCTATGAACGAAAATGCCATCCTGGATCTGTACGCGAGCACCGCCGGATCGCTTGAGATCGAAGGAGACGAATGTACCGTTGATGGCATCTACGCGAAGCTCAGACTCTGACAGCATGGTTTCTGACATTAGCTGGTGGCGTTACAAACGGCGCATAGCCGAGCCAACGCCCAGAACTGAATCAGGTCTCAATCTGCCCCTGAAGTTCTTTATAGGCTCGTTTGATGTCCCAGCGAGACAAAGTTGCCCTCGCTTGATGGGCAGTTGCATGGAGCCTACAGCCGGCGAATCGACGGCCACATCCGCATGGGCACGGGAGCTTATTAGCCCTTCTGCGCTTCATTGAAAGCAGTTCAAGCAAACCCATGAGGACGCTCGCATCCTCGACCCTGAAAATCATCCTGTAGTCGTCAATCAGCCCTTGGGAACCATGTGCAAGCTCTCCGAAAGGAAATTGGGCAATGCCCCCCTTCCTTAACGACTGCGCATACAGAAATGGCACCAAGCACAGCTCGACAAACCGTGTGAGCGTCGGCGTAGCGCCCAATTGCAGCCGTTGACTCAGCGGTGAACCTAGGCACAGTGAGCCATCCCCGTTTACGTGATTGTCTAAGGAAGAGGAAATTCGCCCCTCGGTCTCGTAGATGACAGGAAGCGCCTTGTCTAACTGATCAACGATGTCGATCCGTATTCGATACTCGTCAGCTAAATCGGGAAGCCCCTCAGCTGACGCAGAAAATGGCAATCGGCCGACAAGTGAAATTGTTCCGTCCACCGTCGGCCGAAACCTCATACGCGGGTAGTCAGCCAAGAATGATTCGATCATCGAATCATACTTAATCAACCGTTACTCCCCAAGGGCGAGGCGGCTGGGAAACTACGATGGCTGGGGCAGCGACCTGAGCGGGTGCTGAAGCAATGCCCAAAGCGGCAGTCGAGGTGGGGGTTTCGAAGCAGTCCTCGATGTGTTCCACCAGACGATGTCCATCCAGATCCCTGATTTGCCTGAAATCTTCAAGAGCTTGGCGAACCCAGAGGTGGAAGTGCTCTTTCAATCGATCTTTTTGCCCGTCAGGCATCTTCCAGCGATCGGCGAAGTTTTCTTTAGGGTTGACCGGGTTCGGCACAGTGTCGGAATTACTGGCCACGAAAGCGCTCAGGCCGGCGAGACACGACGCGACCGCATCCTTCAACGAGCCGCCTGGTCGATAGGCTTGCGCTGCCAGCGTGGTGATGATGATCGAGATTGGTTTTGAGTCGGGATTGTCACGGTACATCACATCACGATGACGTTTGAGCAATTGAATGGCCCGCTGAAGATTCGTCTTTCGTTGATAAAACGGTACCTCATCGACTTGCGCTTCGAGCGCGATCAGTCCTTTCTCATACACTGGCTCCGATTTGGATTCGAACCATTTGCAATAGCCGTCCGGATTGCTGACCATCCAGCCAGCGTTGACGTCCTCATAATCTGGACGCCGCCTGTCAGTGATGTAGACAGCGAGATTCGAAACGTCCCGAGCCAACACTTGCTTGACACCATAGCTCTCCATGGTGATAGCCAGCTCTTGGCGCCTGCCCTCCTCGACGGGAACTCCTGGGACAACGTCCATGTGGAAGCTGACGCCATCCTGGTAGTAGAGACGCCAGCACCGATTCTTCTCCTCCAGAGCTTCCTGAATTCGTTTGGCTTCGCGGTACCCCTCCAACTCAATTCCCACCAGCTCCTTTAGATCCGACTGGCTGTGAGTCTGCGGGTAAACACCTTCCCTCAGTTTGCATGAGAGATCCAAGTCGTAACTCTCTCCTGCAAGTAGTGGACGGATGGCCGTCCCCAGAGCGAACGACCCTTGAACAAAGATGTGGGGATCGTTCTTGGCGACGGTTGACTCGGGTCGGCTGAACCACTCGCCCAGTGATTTGTATCGCTGCACCGCTTTCTCATAAGCACTAGGTGGAAGCTCTAAAGTCTCTACTGCGACAAGCAAGCTGCGTTCTTCGATGTCCATGTGAAAACTCCTCATGAATTGAGATGTTGAATAGATGATGCGTGTACTCAGCAGGCATCCAACTGCAGCACGCTGCCGGGTGCATGCGGCGGCACGCTAATCGCGTGCCTGTTCAATGTGAAGGCGTGGAAAGGCAAGGCCATAGGGGCCATCTGATACATGTGGATTGGCGGATGCAAACGCGACTGGAGTTTCATTCCGAGAGCAAAAATTGCTGTAGCCGGAGCGATGGTACAAATTGAAATTTCTGTGGCGTGGAGCACATCAACCGCATAAGCCCATGCCTCCTGGCAGGTATTTCTGAATCTCTCCATCGCCCCTTTGGGTGCCACGACATCAACACCATAGGTGCTTGGAAAAATCCGAATACGGGGCATGTTAAGCATTTCCGCCGTTAGCGCTTCATCAGTTATTTCTGAGGTGATCTCCAAAGTGATCAATATATGCGAGCCAACTTCCGCATCGGGGGTCTTAGTCCACTCGAATTTCACAGGAGGTTCGGAATCTTCAGGACGCCCCCAGGTTCCCGGGTTACGCCGAAAGCTAAACAGCTCTACCCGTCTCGCTTCTCCGACCAGCCACCCGCCCAGCAGCATTGCCGGCATGTTGCCCAGCGGGAAGACGGCGAGCTCCTGGGCTTGAGCGCCGAACGCACCATCGCCCCTGATCGCGGTATGGATGTGGAGAATTTGCGCCCGGAAAACTCGCAAGAAGTTAGCCCAATATCCGGGGTCGTTTACATCGTTTCCACCTTGGACATCACGCAAAAAATATTCGGCCACACGCTCGCTCACAGGTGTCAGGTGCGCGGCCAATAAGGCCTTTCGGGCATCGTGTTGTGAGAATGTTGTTGTGCGACCGGCGATGTCACCTATGAATGCCAAGGCATGCACAATCGGGTAAGACAATGTCGCAGCTTGGTTGATACGCCAGTTGACCCTCGTGGCGACCATTGCCTGAAGTCGTTCCTGGCTAAAGCTATCCGGATCAACTTTGTCGATCAGCCGGTGATGGATGTCACAACACAGCATGATGTTCAAAGGTGACTGCGCCAGCTCTGCTGACAGGTGATCATCACCACGCGGACCTTTTGGCTTGGCTGCAACGATGTGGGCTAGGTAACCGTAGTACCCATAATTGCCCAAGTTGTCCCTGAACAGCTCAGCAGGGCAGCCCTCGAACTCACAGATCCCGGCTGACCGTGCGTAAACCCAATTGATGACTTCACTCGGCAGATTGGGGCGCTTCATGTCCTCGAGCAGAGAATCGCGCTGTTTCAGAAATACCTGGATGGCTCTCTTGGTTGCCTTAGCGGGTACGAGAGCGAGCAATTGAGCCGCAAACGATTCAGTGTTAACAGATACATGCGGGACGTCGTGCACCACCGTGTGTTCAAGCTTGGGGACGATTTGCTTGTCGCTTGCCCATTGCAATACTAGGTCTCTGGATAAGACTCCAATATCCCCAGTAATGGCCTCTAGCGGATCAGCACTGGTTGTGTCGAACCGAAAAAAAGCGAATCTCCAGCCATCGGTTTCCGTCGCCAGAACCACGCGGTTGGTCGAGGAGTGCTGCCAAGCCTCAAGCGCGGCACGCAGCTGTTGGTCATACAGAGCATCGAGAGGTACTGACACACACACCACCCTACTACTGGCCAAAGATTATGGACCTAACCAAAGTCTTCTACTGAAAAGCGTAGGGGCAGAGATCAGCTAGATTTCTGCAGAATATGCCTTTTCGGAAAAAACACAACATATGCCAATAATATTTTAAAAAAACACCACATATGGTGATCTTTTGCCAAAAACGAGCAATCCCATAGGGATTCAATCCACAGTGCCACTACTGTACATGCAACCATGGCTAAAAAGGAAAATTATTGGATCCATAATCCTATGCGTTTGAACACTTCTAATGGGGATATTAGATTCTGTGCCCTTTTCAGGAATGCAGTGGCGATTAGTGAGTGAGCTGATGGACGCCGGGCGAGCCGTGAAGGCCGCTAGGCCACAGGTGACTTAGGACACATGAAGACTGCCCGCGCGGCTGTACAGGTTGCCAAAGTGGCCCTCGGGGAGCGTGGGCCGATTTGGTGGGATCGCGGAGCGCCGGACTGAATAGGCATGTGGTTGAGAGCACGCCGTACGCGGTCTGGTATCAACAGCTGTGCGATAAAAAGTTATTGAATGACCGAAAGGTAGGGGTTGTTTGGCGGTACGTCATCGAATAGATGTTTATGCTCCAGCAGCAGATAACCGTGCAGTCGACGCGACTTGCGCGGCCCTGTTACGTTGCAGGTCCAGATATTCAACCCGCTCTCCTGCTTGTGGTGCAGATGCAGCCGCTCAAACTGTTTCTGTACCCATTGCCATTCCGACACGTTCTCCAGCTTCGCCAGCTCGGTGACCTGTGGATGTTCCTGGGCGTACCGCTGAAACAGCCCGGGGCTCACCAGGTAGGCCGTATTTGCCACGGTATGCACCAGTGCCTTTGCATCATTGATGATCAGCCGACGGCCACGAACGCTCTGCCGAAGCCACTGCATAAAGTGCTCACCAGAGGGGGCTTCGGGATCGACAGCTTGATGTTCCGCCTTAGGTGTGATCGCGACCGCTGCCACGGGCGTTGCTGGTTCGGCGGCGGTCGAAGACCTAGGTGGATTATCGGGATCTTCCGCCTCATTCCCGGCAGTTGGCTGCGCGCCGGTTGTGCTGAACAACGCTAATAGATCGTCGACACCATCTGCGGCCCCGGGTTTTTCAACAGCGCCAAGCGTTAGATCAGAATTCGGCAGAGAGGAAGAGCTGGAGATCGAAAGCGGTGTTTCCATGGCGGCCTCGGTCGGTGCGTGCTCTTCCTCAGACGAGCTATCTTGCTCCACTTGTACGGTTCCAGTGAACGGTATCGGACCTTCCTCCGAGTCCCAAATCAGCGCCGGGGAGAGCCTGAGGAATGTAAAGCTGTGCGACCAGCCTGCGTCACTGGTGATCGTGGCCTTCCAGATAGCCTGGCGTTGCTGTTCATGATGTTCAACCAGCTAAAGGACGGTTTGCTGGTGTTCACCGGCATCCCCTTCGCGTTGACTGGCGGGGTCCTGGCGCTCTGGCTTAGAGATATTCCATTGTCTATCTCCGCAGGGGTAGGTTTCATCGCGCTATCAGGTGTGGCGGTACTTAACGGACTGGTAATGATCGCGTTCATTCGCAATTTGCGCGAAGAGGGCCGTTCATTGAGTGATGCGGTTAACGAAGGTGCTTTGACACGGTTGCGTCCAGTGTTAATGACCGCATTGGTGGCTTCGTTGGGGTTCATCCCTATGGCGTTGGCGACCGGCACAGGCGCTGAAGTTCAGCGCCCGTTGGCCACGGTGGTCATTGGCGGAATACTTTCCTCTACCGCCCTGACGTTGCTTGTCCTTCCCGCACTGTATCAATGGGCTCATCGTCGTGAAGAGGACTGATAGCACCGGGTGCTCCTGATATGAAAAGCTCGCGGCAGGTAGTGGCCCAGAGTGTGTAAAAACTACTGCGCTTGGCAATGCTGCGTTAAAAACGGGCTAAAAATGCTCATTTAGAGCAACTAGACTACGTTTTTCGCCCGTTCTTGTCTTGCCTTCGCTCGTGACGTTATTACACACCCTGGGCCGCGAGCTTTCATGAGTGATGTTCATGGCCCGGCTCTTCATGCTCATCATCATGAAAGCCATCGTGTTCAAGCTGAATAGTGCAATGACCGATTTCAAAGTTCTGGCTGACTGACGCGGTAACCTGGGCAAGGATGTCCTGTCCATTCAGCGCTGCCTGCGCAATTACCACATGAACGCTCATCACGTTTTTACCGCTGGTTACCGACCAGACATGCAGGTCGTGGATGGTTCTGACGCCCTCAACCTCTAGAATGGCTTGCTCGACTTTTTGCAGATCGATACCGTTTGGAACCCCTTCCAAAAGTACATTCATGCTCTCACGCAAAAGTGTCCAGGTTCTCGGCAATACCCATAGGCCGATCCCTGCCGCAACGATTGAATCCACCCATGCCCAACCGGTAAAACGGATAACCAGCGCAGCTATGATCACCCCGATCGAGCCCAGCATATCGCTCCAGACCTCAAGGTAAGCACCCTTTACGTTCAGACTTTCCCCGCTTGCGGCCCCGAGCAAGCGCATGGATATCAGGTTGACCACAAGACCCAGAACCGCGATAACCAGCATCCCGGTGGACTGAATAGGTGCGGGCGTCAGGAGCCGTTGATACGCCTCATAGAGGATGTAGATCGCGACAAAGAAAAGAAGGATAGCGTTGAACGCCGACGCCAGGATTTCAAAGCGCGCGTAACCAAAGGTGCGGTTACGATCAGCAGCACGTTTGGCGATCTGGAACGCCATGAGGGAAATGGCCAATGCAGCTGAATCGGTGAACATGTGCGCGGCGTCGGAGAGAAGGGCCAGGCTATTAGTGATCCAGGCGGCAATGATCTCCGCGATCATGAATCCCGTGGTCAGTCCCAGTGCGAGTAGAAGCTTTTTCTCATGACCGGCGCGTACTTCGCCATGGCTGTGACCTGAGCTCATCATAGAATCCTTGAACAGTGGGAAAGATGTGAACGGGGGATGTGGGCTTGTGACATATAGAGTTGAAAGACCGTTCAAGTCAGTCTACAAAAAATACGCAAAAAAAAGCGCCCTGGGGGCGCTTAAAGTATTCACCTTAACCAAAGGAGCTATTTTAGCTACTAAAGGCGAATCAGGTTGAAGGCAAGGATTTAGCCTTTGGATTTGTTTAGCTGCTCAGTGCGAGATTTCTCATCGACGCTGCCGTCCTGGACGCTGCTGCAGCGCGACAGCGCAGGCACCTGCCAAAGTCATAGACGTAATCGGATTAATCATTAGCTGAAATGGCAGCGCTTGCGCGTCGTTCAAGCCACCCTCAGGAGTTAAGATTGATAATACGTTGAGCCGGTTAACAGGAAGGTGAGCGAATAATTACAATATTGTTATGAGGCGAGAGGAGGGCGTAGCTGAAGTTTAGGTTTCTAAATAGTAATTTTTGCGCAACCTTCCAGTCGGTGGTCGCTTGTTAACTTCAGGTGTCACTCATCTGGAGATCTAATATGCGTATTGCCAAATTCATGATTTTTCCCCTCGTCATCCTTTCGCCAGTGGCATCGTTTGCCTTTGCGGCTGACGACGCAGCTATAAGGGAGTCGCTTGATAAGCATCAGCTGAATATTCAAAAGTATGCTGAAAAAACGCAGAGGGCGGTTCCGCCGATTGTTAATTATAAATACGGCATGAAGCTTGACATCGTACACGTCGTTCGCACTTCCCCAGAAATGAGAGTTTGTAAGGTCGTGCCGCAACGCATGACTTACGAGGACGCCAAGGGTGAACTGAACACTATTCAGTACCCAATCATGAGTGGATGCAGAGGCAAAAATTGACGCCGATTTTAGGAGGGGGGCATTTTCTCAATATGTGATGAAAAAAAAGCGTCCCTATTTGAGGGACGCTTAAAAACCACCTTCATGATGGGCGGGAGCTTCTAAAGGTGGTTGTTACTTTAAGTTAACGGATGGGTTTATATCGATCAGGATCGGCCCGCGATTATCACAATACGCTGAGAGGGTACTCGACGATCAGTCTGACTTCATCCAGGTCTGACTCAAATGCAGTGGCTCGGGTAGTCGCCTGCCGAACGCGCAGCGACAAATCCTTCATGCTTCCGGTCTGAACGACGTATTTGGCTTCAATATCGCGTTCCCAGCGTTTCTGATCCTTGAGCGGATTACCCTCGGAATCTCGTCGCATGTACGTGCTGTTCGCGCTGGAGTAATCAGCATCCGTACCTTTACCATAGCGAGTCATGAACGAAAGGCCGGGTATGCCAAAGTTGGTCATATCCAGGTTATAAGTGACCATCCATGACCGTTCCTTTGGCGAGTTGAAGTCGGTGTATTGAATGGAGTTGGCCAAGTAGATCGAATCCGATTGTCTTAGATAATCAAAGTCGTCATCGCTCTGGTTTCTTTGATGCGACAGCGACACTGTATGAGCGCCATATTTCAGGCCTATTTTTGCACTCCAGATATCGTTATCGAATTCGCCAAGGAGTTTTTTGCCTTCGTCGGTTGCGTTGTAGTAGTTCAGGTCTCCCGTTAATGCCATTTGGTCAGAGATCGGTAGGACGTAAGAGACTGATGCGTATTTCTGATCCCAAGCGTCTTTCAATCGGCTCGTATACAAGGCCAGGGTCAACCTGTCGGTTGCCTCGTAGTCGCCTCCGAAATAACCGATCCAGGGCGAGTTGACCGGCCCGGCATAAAATGTCGCGAAATTGTCGCTCAGTGAAGTGGACTGGGGTTGACTCATCGAATGGAGGCGGCCGCCTTGGACGGTCAAACCGCTGATGCTTTTGTTGATAGCGGTTACCCCTCGGAAGCTTTCGGGAAGGACGCGAGAGTCACCAAAAGACACCACCGGGGTCGAAGGAAACACGTCGCCGACGTTCACGACGGTGTCGAATGCCCGTGCTTTCACAGAGCCACCCACTTTAGTGTATTCGTCTTCGGCCTTGCCGTCATTATTGACAGGCAGAACGTCGAATGAGCTTTGCAGACCATTTCGGCCTCCGCCCGTGTCAAGCTTTAATCCCATCATGGCAAATGCATCGACCCCTACGCCGAATGTGCCCTGGGTAAAGCCTGATTCGAATTTACCAATGAATCCTTGCGCTGTTGCTTCGGAGTAGCCGTTCTCTGTTGGAGAGGACTGTCCTTTGCGGCTGTCGCGGTTCATGTAGAACGTGCGACTCAGGACATTCAACGTACTGCCTTCGATGAACCCTTCCTGTTGCTCGTCAGCGAAGCCAGCAAGCGGGGTAGTACTGGCAATCGTTGAGAATACAGCGAGGTAAATCTTTTTAAGGTAAGCCATGTGCGCTCCGTTCGAATCGGCAGATTGTTTTTAGACGCGTCGACCTGGCTTATATTTGTATATGTGAGAGCTGCCAGTGAGAGTCGATCTTGACGAGTCGAAGATAACGGCGGGGTGACTGAAAAATTACAAATATGAAATCTTTAATCGTCATTTGGATCTGCTGGCATAACTACAGGTAGCGTCTCGATACTTTGCGCCGCAGAGAGACCGTTATGCTCGGCGCTGTGACTCGGTGCCTGATTTTTATGGCGAATATATTTAGCATGAGTTCGCCGTAAAATTACAAATATGTAATCCTGTCGCAACCTTGTCGATAACCTCTAATTGATATGCTGAAACCTCGTATACATGAGGTGTAGAAAATGAAGAGTTATCAGATCGCAGCCTTTACAGGGACATTGATTCTGTCTTCTGCGGTGTTGGCTGAAAGCGGTGGAGATATAACGTTTGCAAGAATGATGGAGGCAAGGGATGTTGCCATGGAGCGGTATGCCGCCAGGGAGGTACACCGGGAGAATGAACCAATGGTGGCCAGTGACGCGAAGGATAAGGATGAAGCCGCTGATAAAGAATAGCGTTACCTGTAAAAAGCCCGCTCTCGATCTGGAAAGTGGGCTTTTTTATCGTCGTGAATTGATTGAAAAATACGGGGACTTAATTTCAAAAACGTAATTCTCTTGTCATTCTCGTTACTCCAGGTACGGAGTCATGTTGAGATAGTTGGTTGGGTCGATGCAAACTTGCCGCACGATTTCCCGGTCCTATCCATTGATAACGTCTCCGATGCGAAACGAGCACCGGGTTCACGCATAATCGTATTTGTTATTCGTAATTTACCGAAGGGTTACGGCTTTAGGGACCCGAGGCGCTATGAACCTCAACCTTTTGAGGTTGTAACAACTTTGGCTGCGGGTTGCCGTGGCAATTAGCGAATGGCAAAGGGTCACCGACCATTGCCTCAGCGGTGACTGACCTCATAGCCATGGTGCGACTTACGCAATCCTCTACGGGAAGGCAGCATTTTTTCGTTTTGCTGCTAGATTGTAGGCAGGAGATGGCATTCCTCCTTGAACCGCCTTCGCGCTGATGATGCCTACGTAACCCTGAACAGGGTGCGTAGGCGCGCATCCTGTTCCCGACCGAGGACAGGACATGATTTCCAATCCGCAATTGATTTTCCCTCCACCATCCCTCAGCTCAATGACTCCGCTGCTGTCCACCGGTTGGGGTTGAACCATGCTGAAATCACTACTGGTAATAGCCATCGGGGCATCCCTTGGCGCGTGGACACGCTGGGGCTTGGGAGTGCGCCTGAACAGCATGTTCCCGACAATACCGCCCGGGACCGTGGCAGCCAATTTCATCGGTGGCTACATCATCGGGCTTGCACTCGGTTTCTTTAGCTCAAATCCGTCGATTAGCCTGGAGTGGCGCCTGCTGGTCATGGCCGGCTTTTGTGGCGGGTTGACGACCTTTTCCACGTTCTCCGCTGAAACACTGACATTGATTCAGGAGGGCCGAATTATCTGGGCGCTTGGAGCCATCGGCATCCACGTGATCGGCTCATTGGTCATGACGGCACTCGGATTACTCACCTATCAACTGCTAAGCCCTAATTGAGGTCTTCATTATGAAAGGCGTTCTAGTCGTTTTCTTCACCCAACAAAATCGCCGGTATCAGGGAAAAATGCTGGGTGACTGGGTCGTGGACTTGGCCAAGGACCTGGGGTTGAGGGGCGCGACCCTTTCGACCGGAATCGAAGGTTTCGGCCATACAGGAGAATTACATTCTGCGCATTTTTTCGAGATGGCTGATGAGCCTATGCAGATTCAGCTCGCGGTCACCGAGGAAGAATATGGCCGACTTTTCGAAAGGCTTGATGCAGAGGATATTTGCCTGTTTTACATCAAAACGCCCATCGAGGCAGGCACGGTCGGTGGTGGGCAGGACAACGTAGATCACCTGAATCGCACTGGAGATAAAGTATGAGCTACTCCGACATTCCTGCTGGCAACGCCATTCCCGATGATTTTTTTACCCTGATCGAGATTCCGGCCAACCACGCACCGATAAAGTATGAGCTGGACAAACAGAGCGGCCAGTTATTCGTGGACCGGTTCCTCAGCACACCCATGTTCTACCCGGCCAATTATGGCTTCATCCCTAATACGCTGAGTGAAGACGGCGATCCTCTGGACGTATTGCTGGTGACACCTTGCCCGGTCTCTCCTGGTGTGGTTATCCGTAGCCGGCCAGTGGGAGTTATGTACATGACGGATGAGTCGGGGCCTGATGCGAAAATCATCGCAGTCCCTCATGAGAAGCTCAGTAGCCAATACGGAGGGGTCAAGGAATATGCAGATCTGCCCGCTTTACTCCTGGCTCAAATCCAGCATTTCTTCGAAAACTACAAAGCCCTTGAACCTGGCAAGTGGGTAAAGATGGGGCATTGGGGCAGCGCCGATGAAGCCAGGGAAGAGATTGTGAGATCGGTCAACGCGTACAAACCAGTCTGATCTGCGGATGAGGCACTTCACATGCGACCAGACCCGGTAACACAATTTTACATTTTGGTTGGAGCTGGCTAAGATCGCTGCATTGGAGATGGCATTCCTCCATTAACCAACCGCTGCGCCCCTAGCAGCTGATGATGCCTACAGACACCTGATCAAACCAGGTCTGTAGGCGCTCGCGCTCAGAATCCCTTTTTTTGGTCAGGTCCACTTACTCTTTGTGGCTGACCAAATGTCTAGACTCCGACGACCTGAACAACTCGATCTACTTCCGTATATCGCAAAATGGCTTGCACTCGCAGGTCTGGTTGCGCTGTTGGCAGGCTCTGCTTCTGCACTTTTCCTTTTCTCTCTGGATCACGCCACGCAATGGCGCGAGTCGCACCGTTGGGCTGTGTGGCTTCTACCGGTGGCCGGATTTGCGGTAGGGCTTGCTTACCATCTGATAGGCAAACCGGTTGATGCGGGAAATAACCTGATCATCGATGAGATCCATGACCCTAAAAAGATCGTGCCGTTGCGCATGGTACCCATGGTGCTTGTCGGGACAGTGTTCTCTCATTTATTCGGTGCATCGGTAGGCCGCGAGGGCACTGCCGTGCAGATGGGCGGAGCGCTCGCGGATCAGTTGACTCATGTGTTCCGCCTGCGTCGTGAGGATCGTCGGGTGATTCTCATGGCGGGTATCAGCGCAGGGTTTGCATCAGTGTTTGGCACGCCGTTGGCCGGAGCATTGTTCGGGCTTGAGGTATTGGCTATCGGTCGCATGCGTTACGACGCGCTATTTCCTTGCGTCGTCGCGGCAATTGTCGCTGATCAGGTAGGGCAAGCCTGGGGCGTGATTCATACGCACTATGCCATCGGCGAAGTCGTCCCCGTTCAGTTCTGGAGTGTCATGGCGGTGGTAGCTGCCGGAATCGTTTTCGGCCTCACTGGCCTGCTATTCGCAACGGCGACCCATAGGCTCGGGGCCTTGGTCAAACGACTCATTACGTATTCACCCTTGAGACCCTTCGTTGGCGGCATCGTGATTGCCGTCGCAGTATGGGGCCTCGATGTGAATCAATACATCGGCCTTGGCATTCCCAGCATTGTTCAATCCTTTCAAATGCCGATGGCGCCATGGGACTGGTTCGGAAAAATGGTGTTCACCGTTGTTTCCCTGGGAACCGGCTTCAAAGGCGGCGAAGTCACACCGCTTTTCTATATCGGCGCCACCTTGGGGAACGCGTTAGCGCCCCTGTTACATCTTCCCTTCGCCATGCTGGCTGGCATCGGGTTTGTTGCCGTCTTTGCCGGTGCCGCCAATACGCCGCTGGCAACCATTGTCATGGCCATGGAGCTATTCGGTCCTGACATCGCCCCGCTTGCGGCCATCGCCTGTATCGCAAGCTACCTCGTGTCCGGGCATACCGGGATCTATCACGCCCAGCGTGTAGGCCACAGCAAACACCACCGCTCTCTGCCGGAAGAAATCCGGCTCTCCGATATCAAGCAATACCACGCACAAATCAGATCCGCCCACGAGCGAAAAGTGGCTCTTGAGGTGGAAGAGAAATGAAAGAAACACGTCCAGATCGATTGACTGCCTTACAGCTCTATTTCCCCGGTGCCAGCCGCGCTCGGGTAACAAATTTCTGGCACCACTTGAGTGCTCCAGCACTGGCTCAGCACCTCCTGAAGGCTGCTCTCAAGGCCAAGATCGAACAGGTCATGCTCAAACCTATTTCGGCAGGCTATCTGCCAGGGCATCGTCTCTCGCATCACCACCCCGAACTGGGCGATATGCGTCACCCCCAGTGTCTGGAACTACTGGATACGGAGGAAAAGTTACGCACTTTCTTGAGCGAGCACGCTGATGAATTATGCAAGGTGCGCGCAGTGCTGCTGTTGTGCGAACTGCCGCTTTGTGATGCGTCGTAATGCCCTGTCGGCAATGCATCCGGGTGATGGGCTCGGCTTGAACCGGTAATTCGATATCGAAAGAAGGCAGCCGAACTGAAAGATTCGGTTGGCCTTCTCCACAGTGGAGGAAGTAGTCATGAAAGGCTTTCAACTGACGTTTTTCACCGAACAGAGTACTCAGTACCAACACCTTCCGCTCGGAGAGTGGCTGATGGACTTCGCAAAACGCGAAGGCGTGTTGGGTGCGACGTTGGTGAGTGGCACGGAGGGGCTCGATCATCTGGGCCATCTGCATGTCGCCCACTTCCTCAGCGGCGCCGATCATCCCGTCATGGTGACGATATCCACTGATGAGGATGGGTGCAGCAAGTTGCTGGACGCGCTGGCCAAGGAGTCGATTTCCCTGAGCTACCTCAAATTACCCATCGAGTACGGCCGGGTCGGTCGAGCAAAAAACTGAAGACACACGCCTCCAGACAACCAACAACAACAAGGATAAGCGCCATGTACCGGGTTTATAACCTTCCTTCACAAACAACGACCGCTGGATGGGCTCGCGACAATAAACGGCTGCTGACAGGACTGATTTTTTGGTCGTTGATCGTTGCAGCCGTCGCGGACAGCCAGCGGGTTTCCAGCGAGGGCTGGTACACCGTCACCTCGCTGGAAGGCGCGTTAGTCACGTTGCGCATGCCCAGCGAGAAGTCCTGCAAAGCGGATCTGTCGCACACCTGCGTACCCGGCTACGAGCTAAGAGCACAAAGACGTTGAGAATGATTGACCTGTATCCCTTGGAGAAAACGAATGAGCACTCGAATTCAGGCTATTCACGCACGCGAAATTCTCGACTCTCGCGGTAACCCTACCGTTGAAGTCGATGTCGTCCTGGAAGGCGGAGCACAAGGACGTGCTTCCGTACCCTCCGGTGCGTCCACGGGCGCTCACGAAGCCGTTGAGTTACGCGACGGCGATAAAAAACGTTATTCCGGCAAGGGGGTACTCAAGGCCGTTGGCAACGTCAACGGCGAGATATTCACCTCATTGAGAGGTGCGAATGCGCTTGACCAGCAACGAGTAGATCGTCTGATGATCGAGCTGGATGGAACGCCTGACAAATCGCGGCTTGGGGGTAACGCTATTTTGGGTGTGAGCCTGGCGATCGCCAGAGCAGCGGCTTCTGCGTCGAACGTTCCATTGTTCCAATACCTCGGGGGCGACCAGGCGGCGAGAATGCCCGTCCCAATGTTCAATATTCTCAATGGCGGGGTTCACGCCAATTGGCAAGGCCCTGACTTTCAGGAGTTCATGATTGCACCCACTGGTGCTGGCAGCTTCAGAGAAGCCTTGCGTTGGGGCGCTGAGGTTTATCACGAGCTGAAGGTCGTATTGAAAGAAGCTGGTTACTCGACAGCGGTGGGCGATGAAGGCGGTTTTGCACCCGCTCTCAAAAAGAACTCGGATGCAGTTGAGCTGATACTTCGGGCAATCGAAGGCGCTGGCTATGTACCTGGATCTCAGATCGAGATCGCCATTGATCCAGCATCCAGCGGCTTTTATGAAAACGGCCTTTATCACCTGCGCTCAGAAGGGCGCAAGGTGGATGCCGAAGAGTTGATTGGCCTGTATTCCAGCTGGGTAGATAAATACCCGATCGCGGTGCT
Source organism: Pseudomonas sp. (assembly GCF_050739935.1). Lineage (GTDB taxonomy): Bacteria > Pseudomonadota > Gammaproteobacteria > Pseudomonadales > Pseudomonadaceae > Aquipseudomonas. Next base: position 112,904 of record NZ_JBOICF010000061.1, read on the forward strand.
GGAGGATGGGCTGGCCGAAGATGATTGGGCTGGCTGGAAGCAGCTGAATAATGCGCTGGGTAACAGGATCGAGCTGGTCGGAGATGATCTGTTTGTCACGAACGTTGAGCGGATTCAGCGTGGTATTACTGAAAACATCGCCAATGCCGTGCTGATCAAACCCAATCAGATTGGGAGTTTGACGGAAACCAGAGCAGCCATCGAAATGGCCTACGGCGCCAAATGGGGAGCAATGGTTTCTCATCGCAGCGGGGAGACCATCGACAGCTTCATTGCCGATCTGACGGTTGCAATGGCTACGGGGCATCTTAAGACCGGTGCGCCTTGCCGGGGTGAGCGAGTGGAGAAATACAATCAGTTTTTGAGAATAGAAGAGCATCTGGGCAGTCATGCTTTTTATGCAGGGCATGAAGCATTTGTACGCTGATGTTCTGAACCCGCGCAGATTCAGCATCTCGGCGGGAACTACAAGGTGCCGGGCCCCGGCAAGCAGGCGGAGATCATCACTGAGGGAGCGCTGGAGAAAGAGGTACAAAAAAACAAGTGACCGTTTTTTTCCCAAAAAGATTTGGCACCCCCGTGCCCATGACGAACTGTCGAACAGCGTTGGAGTGAGATCGTGGAAAAGTGGATGGCATACGCCTTCATTTCAATGTTTTTTGCAGGTTTCACTTCAGTGATTGCCAAAATGGGGCTCGTCGGTATTTCAGGCGAGCTGGGTCTGACAATCAGGACACTGTTTGTCTGTGGCTTCGTCCTGGTATTCGCCTGGTGGGCAGTACCATCGTCCGAGGTGGCCAGCGTTGGTAGCCGAAACCTGTGGTGGCTGGGCTTATCCGGGGTGACGACTGCGCTTTCATGGATCTTCTATTACAAAGCCTTGAAGGTCGGCGACGTGGCCACTGTGGCATTGATCGACAAAGGCAGTGTTGTAGTCGCGATGGTACTGGCAGGTCTGGTTTTGCGGGAAGTGATCACGCTGCGCATGGTTATGGGAGCAGGCCTGATAGTCATCGGGTTGCTGGTGATAGCCAGGAAGCTCTGACGATGGCGACATACAGTTGCGGCGCGCCGAAGATGGTCACCTTCAATTTGATACTAGGCTGCGTAGCGTCGAGGTGTATCAATTGCCAGATGTTTTCACCCCGGCTATTACAAAAGGACGGGAAAAAATGTGTCGCCGCAGGGCCGCGAGTGAGATTGAACAATCTGCTATCACATCAGTGGTTTATCTCTCGATTTACGCAATTCCGTACTACTTATTGGAGCTTTATAGATGCGTGCTTTGGTCGAATGTCCCCTCGAAAATTTCAAGGATATCCGTTTTGTTCTTACTGACATGGACGAAACCCTGACCTTCAAGGGGCGACTCGCTGCTAATACGTATAACGCGCTGGAGCGCCTGCAACACGCCAATATTCGCGTGATACCGGTTACCGCAGCACCTGCGGGCTGGTGTGACCAAATGGCTCGAATGTGGCCTGTGGATGGCGTGATTGGAGAGAACGGTGGTTTATTTTTTCGCCGAGGCATTCAGACTCATGACCTGGAACGTGACTACTGGCATCAGGGGCAAGCTGCTGAATTGGCACGCCAGCAGAGAGAAGTACTGATATCAACGATCTGCGAACAACTCCCGTGGGCCAGGCTGGCAGCCGATCAAAGCTTCAGGCAGACGAGCGTCGCCTTCGATATTCCGCAGGAAAGTGAAAAACGGGAACAACTGAGCCAGGTGATGATCGACGCTGGCGCCGAGTACACCTTCAACAATCTGTGGGCCCTTGCCTGGTTCGGACGCTATGACAAGCTGACTATGGCTCAGCGAGTATTGCGGCAGGTTTATGGTTTGGCAGCTGGCCAGGAACTCAGCCAAGTGTTTTACAGTGGAGACTCGTTGAACGATGCACCCATGTTTGGTCACTTCAAGCACACGTTGGGTGTCAGCACTGTCCGCGATTGCCTAGAAGAGCTGCCCTTCAAACCAGCCTGGATAAGCGCTGGAGCTGGGGGAAGCGGTTTTGTCGAAGCAGCAGATGCAATCCTGAAGGGGCAGACCTCATGGAGACAATCATAAACTCAATGTCCTGTTATCGCCGATGGCCTTCGGCGTCTTTGTAGAGGCTTTTCCTGGTAAGGCTGGCCACTTGCCGATGCTAAGGAGCAACGTTCAGCGTCGGCAGTTACACTGCTGGGCAAAACCGGCTGCAAAGAGAAGCCGCTAATCTCATCTTCGGCGACCCACGCCGCAACCGTCTGTTCATCACCGCCAAAACCTCGCTGTATTCGATATGTGTGGCGGTGGCAGGCGCGCAACAGCCGTGATTTTCAGCTCCCCGGCTGTTCTATGATGCGCTCAGGGTTTGGTGATGCGGTACTGACTTGCGGAGTGAGTGGCCGCCAGCCTCGGTCCTTGCGCAAGCAGTTTTTCGCGCAGGGTGCCGGGCTGATAGGCGGCTTTGTAGGCCCCGCGTTTTTGCAGTTCGGGTACCAGCAATTCAACGATATTTTTAAACGTCCGGGTCGATTCAACATAAGCAAGGTTGAAGCCATCGATGCCGGTGTCTTCCATCCACGCCTGCAAGGCGTCGGCGACCTCCTGCGGATTGCCCGACACCACCGGACCTCGGCCGCCCAGAGCGACAAATTCGACAGCATCCCTGACCGTCCAAACGTGTTGAAGATCAAGCTTGCTGAAGGAGGCCAGCGCGAATTGCCCGGCCTCGGTGTCGACATAACTTAGTGTGTCGTCCGGCTGGTAGCGGGACAGGTCAACTCCGGTCCAGCCCCACAAAAGCGCGCGGGCTCCTTCATAGCTGATCCGCCCTCGCAATTCTTCCAGGCGCTGTGCTGCGAGGCTGCTGGTCGCTCTACGATGACGGTGAACATGGCGAAGAAACGCACGCTATCAGCCGGTCGGCCCTGTGCCTAAAGCGCAGTGCGTAACTCATCGACACTTCGTTTAAGACCGTTGCGCGTTGGCGCGCCGACGAAGATGCATTCCGCGTGAGTGGCTGCGAAGGCCTGGCCCCGGCGCGATCCGCCTGCTTGAAACAGTAACGGTGTACGCTGCGGTGAAGGTTCGCATTGGTAGATACCTTCGCTTCGATAGTAGGGCCCTTCATGCTCGATGCGATGGACTTTTGCCGGATCGGCATACTGTCCGTTGTGGCGGTTGGCAAGCACGGCGGTATCTTCCCAGCTGCCTTCCCACAGTTTGTAGCAGAGCGTCAGGTAATCGTCGGCGCGTTCATAACGGTCGTCATGTCCCACCTGGGTGTGAAGCCCCAGGCTGCGCGCGCCGCTTTCAAGGTACGACGTGACTATGTTCCAGGCCACACGCCCGCGCGTCAGGTGGTCCAGGGTCGTAAAGCGCCTGGCCAACAGATAAGGTGGCTCATAGGTGGCTGATGCGGTATGGATCGTTCATCGGGACTTGCGCAGCATTGCGAATGGCCGGCTCGGCTGATTGCGAATCGACATCGTAGACGCCCAGAACGTCCCCCAGGAACAGTGCGTCGAATAGCCCACGCTCCAGCAGTTGAGCGAGTTCAACCCAGTAGTCGGGGTCCAGATAACGAACCGAGTTGTCCTGCGCCGCAGTCCATTGACCGGGTGCCAGGTGGCCTACACAGTTCATCATGAACGCGTTGAAGCGGATCTCTTTGCTAATGGGGTTTCCGGGGCGCTTGGGGTGGCTTGTGTGGTATGCAGGCAATGTTCGCGGAGCATGCCTTGTGGGCGAAAGACCATGATCAGAATCAGCCCGACATTAATCAAGAGCAGTCGTAGCGAAGCGAGATCGGCGGCACTGAGCCAATCAATGTAGTCATTGAGAAGACGCGAGCTTTCCAGCAGCAGAACGACTGTGAAGGCACTCAGGAGCACACCTTTGTTGCTGCCACGACCACCGATGATCACCGCCATGAAAGCGTATCCGGTAATGATCGGACCAAATCGTGTTGGGTCGATGTACTGGTAGTAAAAAGCGTGAAGTGAGCCGGCCAGTCCGAGCGCCGCCCCACCCAGTGCGAACAGTCTCACGCGGAACGCCAGCACATTTTTGCCCATCGCGGCCACCACCAGAGGGCCATGGCGCAGCGCTCTGGCAACCCGGCCGAAGGGCGAGTGAGCGACACGTTCCATCACCACAAATACGAGCGCCAGTGCGATCAGGCAGACCATAACGAATGCGCCGTCGCCACTCACCGGACGCGCAATGTTGGCAATGCCCAGGCTGCTGCGGGTCGCCCACTGCTGATGGGTGATGACCAGGCGCAGGCACTCGGCAAATCCAAGGTGACAATGGCCAGGTAGTCGTCGGCCAGGCGTATGGTGGGATGAAGGTGAACACCCGAGCCCGCACCGCGCCTGAGTCGTCGTCCCGCACAAACCGTGGCAGGGCCTTTGCCTTGGCGCCGACATCCGTACCCGCCATGTCATTCAGGCGAGTGCAGCGGGTACTGGCGATGGCTTGGCTGGTGTAGCTGATGGCTCCGTCCCTGGCTTGGCACTTGGATGAAATGAGTGATCCAGGATCGAGCGCTGCCGTTGTGATGTCAGACACTGTCGACTAATTTCCCCTCATTCATCCTGCGCTTGTATGCACTGTCCCGATTTGCCAACCAGAAATACAACGGCGAAGTCACCACCAGCCCGACCACCCAGGACAAGTCCGCGCCGTTGATGTGTTCTGAAATCGGGCCTACATACAACGGTGTGTTCATGAAAGGAATCTGCACCGCAATACCGATCGCGTACGCCAGCAAGGCCTGCGGGTTGTAGCGCCCATAAATCCCGCCATCCACGCGAAAGATCGAGGCAATGTCGTACTTGCCTTTGTGGATAGCGTAGAAGTCGATCAGGTTGATTGCCGTCCACGGCACCAGCACTACCAACAACACCAGCACCATATCGACGAAGTGGCCGATAAAGTCTTTAGAGGCGAAAACCGCTGCAATCGAACAGGCTGCCAGTACGATGGTGGAGATCACCGCTCGGCTTTTCGCAGTGGGGATCCAGCGATACGCAAAGGTCTGCACCAGGGTGATGATCGACAGCACCGCGCCATACAAATTGAGGGCGTTGTGGCTGATCACGCTGAGCAGGAACAGCACCAACATCAACGGGCCGATAGAGCCGGTGGCAAGTTTGACGGCGTCCATTGTGTCTATGCCGACCGGGGTGGCAAGTACCGCGACGGCGCCGAAGATGAACGCCAGGCTGGAGCCCAGTGCCGAGCCCAGGTAAGTGGTCCAGAAAGTGGACGCGACCGGAACGTCAGCCGGCAGGTAGCGCGAGTAATCCGACACGTAGGGCGCAAAGGCGATCTGCCACAGCGCAGCCAGAGACACGGTAGCCAGCCAGCCGGAAATGTTGAATTCACCGCGGGTCAGAAAGTCCGTGGTCTGGATATGGGTAAAGATATAGCCAAACCCCAATACGATCCCGGCGCCCAGTACCCAAGTACCGATGCGGTTGAGCACATGGATAAAGCGGTAACCGATGATCCCGATGATCCCGGAGCCGATGGCGCCGATCACGATGCCCACGGGCACGGGCACTGCGTCGACCACACCGTGCAAGGATTTACCCGCCAGCACGATGTTGGAAGCAAAGAAACCGATGTACATGACGCCGGCGATCACCACCACCAGCAATGCGCCGAGGGAGCCGAACTGGGCGCGGCTCTGGATCATTTGCGGAATGCCCATCTGTGGGCCCTGGGCCGAGTGCAAGGCCATCAACACGCCGCCGACCAGGTGGCCGACGAGGATGGCGACGATGCCCCAGATCAGGTTCAGGTGGAACAGTTGCACGCCCAGTGCGCCAGTCACGATCGGCAACGGCGCGATGTTGCCGCCGAACCACAGGGTGAAAAGATCTCTTACCTTTCCATGGCGATCTTCAGGGGGCACGTATCCAATCGTGTGTTTTTCAATAAGCGGAGCGGGGGATGTCGCAGTGGTGACCATGAGGAACTCCAAGGCAAGGTGAGTACGTGGACGTACTTCGCAGTGCGCCGCCTGCGCGACGCTTTGTTGTTGGAGTGATCATCTGTAATGGCGGCAGGCAGGTAAATTAGTAAGTTTGTTGCTATAGACCTTAAAAAAAGTATCTCGCCGGCCTTTTTGCTCCGGTATGTTGCACGCACCGTGATCGCTGAAGAAAACAGCTTTTTTCTTGCGCTTATTTAGAGCGAAATCCCACGTTTAACGAGGTTCCGATGGCTGCCTACAACCTGCGCCAACTCAAATATTTTGTTACCACGGCCGAGTGCGGCAGCGTCGCCGAGGCGTCGCGCAAGCTTTATATCGCGCAGCCGTCGGTCTCCACCGCGATCAAGCATTTGGAGGACAGCTTTGGAGTGCAGCTGTTTATTCGCCATCATGCTCAAGGTGTGTCGTTGACACCCAGTGGTGCACGGTTTTATCGCAAGGCGCAGGAGCTTTTGCGGGTGGCCCATGAGTTCGAGCAGAACGCCCTGGCGGACAACGACGTGGTGGCGGGGCAGATCGATATCGGCTGCTTCGAAACCGTGGCACCGCTGTACTTGCCGCTCTTGATCGCCGGCTTCAAGACGCGTTGGCCGGGGGTGGAAATTCGGATTCGCGATGGTGAGCAACAGGAACTGGTACAGGCGCTGACGGCAGGTAGTATCGATGTAGCCATGCTGTTCGAGCATGACTTGGGCGGCACTATTGAAACCACGCCATTGATGCCGCCGCAACAGCCGTATGCGTTGTTGCCGGCGGATCACCGTTTTGCACAGCAGCCCAAGGTGTCGCTGGCTGACCTGGTGCTGGAACCGATGATTTTGCTTGACGTTCTGCCCAGCCGGACCTACTTCGTAAGTATCTTTGAAGAGCGCGGGTTAACGCCGAATATCGTGTTCAGCTCGCCGTCGATCGAGATGGTGCGGGGGATGGTAGGGCGGGGGTTTGGCTTTTCGATATTGGTGACCAAGCCGTTCACCGAGTACACCTACGATGGGCAGAAAGTCGTCTGTGTGCCGTTGGCCGAAACCGTAACCGGTTCTGGTTTGTCGGCGGTGTGGTTGCGCCGTTCGCCCCTGACCAAACCGGTGCAGTTATTTGTCGACTACTGCCGCGAAGAACTCGCACGACTATTGGGCTAAATGCAGGATTAAAAATGTGGGAGTTGGCTTGCTCCCGATTGCAGTGGTTCAGTTGATGCAAACGTTGACTGTCACACTGCTATCGGGAGCAAGCCCCCCCTCCCACATTTGATTTTTGGTGTCTGGTATGTGGGCGGCTCAGGCGCGGATTGATTCCAGCATCCGCAGTAGCATCGCATCGCATCCCGCTAGTTGCGCCACACTCACAAACTCATCCGGCTTATGCCCCTGGTCCATGCTCCCGGGCCCGCACACCACGGTGGGAATGCCCGCTGCATCGAACAACCCGCCCTCAGTACCAAACGCTACCGTGCCAAATTCCCGCGAACCGGAAAACGCCGCGATCAATTCTGCGGCCTGGCTGCGTTCGTCGGTAACCAAGCCTGGGTAAGCGGACAACTCGGTAAAACGAATCGCGCTATGGCGACTGATTGCCTGCATGCGCGGCAGCACTTGTTGCATGGCATATGCCTGTAACTCCTGAGCTACCTCACCCGGATCCTGCGACGGTAAAGCACGAATCTCGAAATCAAACCGACAATCTGCCGGCACGATATTCAGTGCCTTGCCGCCACTGATCACCCCAGTCTGCACCGTGCTGAATGGCGGATCGAAACGCGCATCCTGGGTGTCCCGCAGGCGTTGCCCAATTTTTTGCAATTCACCAATTAATTCCGCCGCATGCTCGATGGAGTTCACCCCATACGGCGCATAGGCCGAGTGACATGCCTCGCCATGCACATCACAGCGCATGGCCAACTTGCCCTTATGGCCGAGCACCGGCTTGAGTTCGGTCGGTTCGCCGATAATGCACAGAATCGGCTTCACCGGCCGCTGCTCAAGCACCTTGAGCAAAGAACGCACACCGAGACAGCCGACTTCTTCGTCGTACGAAAGGGCGATATGCACCGGGATCCGCAGCGGCGCCTTCACCAATGCAGGCACCAGCGCCAGCACACAGGCTATGTACCCCTTCATGTCTGCCGTACCACGGCCAAACAGCTTGCCGTCGCGCTCAGTTAGCTTGAATGGCGGTACTGTCCATGGCTGCCCATCCACCGGCACTACATCGGTATGTCCTGAAAGTGCGATGCCCGGCAATTCCACCGGGCCGATGCTAGCAAAAAGATTGGCCTTGCTTCGCTCCTCGTTGTAGACCAGCTCGCTGGTCACACCGAAACCCTCCAGGTAATCGCGCGCAAACTCGATCAGATGCAGGTTGGATTCGCGGCTGGTGGTATCAAACCCCACCAGCGTCTGCAGCAGTTCGCGGCTACTGCTCATCGGTCATCACCGGCCACGCCGTAGCCCAGGGAGGTATCGGGGGCGAGGGCGCGGTCGATGTAGTCTTGGACTTGCGGGCGATAGGCATCCCATAGTCTTTGAAGGTCACCGATAGGATTCTCGTCGGCCCAATCCACTCGCAAGTTGATGATCGGCCATGTCAACTCACCGACTACCACCAGCGCAGCAGAGTGCACTGGACCTGCCTCGCCGCCACCAGCGATGGCCGCATGCATCGCGGCCAGCAGACGATCAGCCAACTCGCCTTCGCCTTGCTCGAATGCGCTGACCATCGCCTCGATCACCCCGCGGTCGGCGAGCATGTTGCCCGCCGCCACACACTGCTCGCCCGACACCGCATTATGGGTGCCGAGGGTTTCGCTGCCGCTGAAATGCGCGGCGCGCCCTAGGTGATCTATCGCCGTAAGCTGTCGGTACTGGCTGTAGCCATTGCTGGTCAGGGCCTTGTCGATCGCTTCGGCCGGAGCGAGGCCCTGTTCCAGCAGGTCGAGCACGTCAGGACCCAGGGCCGGCAAGGTGATGTTCTGGGTCGACACCGCGCCGACACCAGGGCGCAGCCATGGGCAGCGGGCACCCACGGCGATGCTTGATGAGCTGATGGCAATGCCCAACTGGCCAGTGTCTGCACACCGGGCAACGATTGAAAAGGTCATGAGAAGCCTCCTTATTCCGGGATAACCGCGATTACATCGATTTCCATCAACCACTGCGGCTGACCCAGAGCCGACACCACCAGCCCGGTGGAGATCGGGAATACACCCTTGAGCCATTTGCCGACTTCCTGGTACACCGGCTCGCGGTAGCGCGGGTCAATCAGATAGGTGGTGGTTTTGACGATATGGCTCAGGTCGCTGCCGGCTTCTTCCAGCAGTTGCTTGACGTTCTTCATCGCCTGTTCGGTCTGGGCGCGCGGGTCGCCGAGGCCAATCAGGTTACCCTCGAAATCAGTGCCTACCTGGCCGCGCACATATACGGTATTGCCGGCGCGTACGGCCTGGCACAGGTCGTTGTCCAGGGTTTGGTTAGGGTAGGTTTCCTTGGTATTGAACATACGGATACGAGTGTGAGTAGGCATCAAAAAACTCCGGAATAAAGGGATCAGGCGTTGGCAGGGGACTGACGAACCACCGGGGCGGCGTCGCTGTACTCAAGGTATTGGCGCTGAATGGCGATATGGTCGGCGACGTACTTGGCGTCGTGCCACACGCCCCAGATAAACGACGAGCCACGGCGCGACTGCCACGGCAAACCGAGGAAATAGATCCCGGATTCGCTGGAGACGCCGCGCTGATGCCGGGGCTTGCCAGCGGCGTCAAAGGCATCGACCTTCAGCCAGCTGTAGTCCGCGGCAAACCCGGTGGCCCAGATGATCGAGGTGATGCCGGCTTTGTTAAGGTCCAGCTCCAGAATCGGGTTCTTGATACAGTCGGCGTCGGGAAACACGCGACGGGCTTCAGGCTCCAGCGGCAAGTCCAGGCCGTTGCGCTCCACGTAGGCGTCGGCCGCATCCAGCAAGGCCAGGTAGTTTTCATCGCCACGCGCCAGGTTTTCCACCAGGTTGGGCTGGAAGCTGGCGAGGTTGCCGCTGAAGGATTGCGTGAGGCCAACCAGGGTCATGCCTTGCTGGGCCAACTCACGGAAATCGATTGTCTTGCCGCCGTGTGCACCGCTCACTGCAATGGTTACGTGCTCACGGCCGGGTTTCATCGCCGCTTGGTCCCACTCGCCCAACACCCCCAGCCACCAGCAGAAATCCCGGTTGCGATAAGCGCGGGGCGGGCGGTCGTGGGCGCCGACCGACAGATACACCTGGCGCCCGGAACGTTGCAACTCATCGGCAATCTGCACACCGGAAGAGCCTGCACCGACCACCAGCACGGCACCGGCCGGCAGTTGGGCAGGGTTGCGATAATCGGCAGAGTGGATCTGATGCAGCGCGGGGTGTTCAGGTGCAATGGGCGGAATCACCGGCTTCTGGAACGGCCCGGTGGCTGCCACTACTCGGTCGGCTTCGATCACGCCTTCGCTGGTGTGCACGGTAAAGCCTGGACGGCCGACATTACGCACCACCGAGCGTACATCTACGCCAGTACGGATCGGCGCATTGAACTTGCGGGCATAAGCTTCAAAGTAATCGGCGACGCGTTCTTTGGGGGCGAAGCCATCGGCGGCGACGTCGTCGAATTTCAGCCCAGGAAAACGGTCATGCCAAGCCGGACCGTTAGCCACCAACGAATCCCAGCGCCCGGTGCGCCAGCGCTCGGCAATGCGGCTGCGCTCCAGCACCAGATGCGGCACGCCTTGTTTGCTCAGGTGCTCACTCATGGCCACGCCAGCCTGACCGGCTCCCACTACCAGGGTGTCTGTTTTTGTTATTGCTTCAGTCATGTGTCTGTCCTTGCGTAATGCGATTGGATTCAGTTCGTGCATGACTTCAAGGCTAGGGGGAGGGGGGCTGTTAATAAAATATTATTAAGCTGGGAAGTGAGCATAAATATCGGATGCAGGCTCCCCCTATCGGGTGATTTCGGTGGTTTCCCGGGTGTGGGAGCATCTCTAACGTTCTTTCAGCGAGTCTCCGAAGTGGAAAACGACCGGCTTTCTTCTGCGCAATGGTTTGAACAGATCGCCAAGGTAACGCAGAGCATCGGGCAAGCGGGCTTTGCCGCCACTTTGTTCGAGGCCCTGGGTTGTATCTGGCCCATCCAGGCCACCACGCTCTACCTGTATCCGCACGGTGGCATGCCCAGCGCATTGTTTGAACTGGAAGGCCCATGGCTGCCGCAGGGTAATGTGCGTCAGTACCTATCGGGCTACTATTTGCTCGATCCGTTTTACGGCGCGTGCGTAGAGGGCGTCGGCTCCGGGTGTTACGACCTTGCCGATGTTGCCCCCGATCATTTCGAGCTCAGCGAGTACTTCCAGTCGTTTTACCGACATTCGCACCTGGAGGATGAGTTGAACTACATCCTGCAGTCCAACAACGGGTTGAGTCTGGCGGTATCACTGGCATTTACGCAGAAGCTGGACGTGGCCACCACCCAACAATTCAAGCGTATAGCCCCCTGGGTACTGGCGGTGTTGGGCAAACACTTCGTTGGTCTGGAAGCGCAGGGTTCCCGCTTCGAAAGCCTGCTGGAGCAGCGTATTCACTCGGCGCTGAACAATTTTGGCTCGTCGATCCTGACCGAGCGCGAATGTTGTATCGCCCAATTGATCCTGCGTGGGCACTCCACCCGCTCGCTTGCCGAGCGCCTGGGTGTATCTGAAGACACCATTAAATCCCACCGCAAACACATCTACAGCAAGCTCGATATCGGTGCGCAATCGGAACTGTTTTCGCTGTTCATCGATTCGTTGGCCGAGGCACAGGGGGGGCTGAGCAAGGACCCCCTTGAAAGCTACATGAACAAGATCCGCTGAGCGGATGACGACTAACAAGAGAGGAAAAACATGAACCTGCCATTCGAACCCAAACGCCAGACCCAGGACTATCAGAAGTCCGACGCGGCCCACCACATCCACGCGTTTCTGGATCAAAAGGCGCTGAATGCCGAAGGCCCGCGCGTGATGGTGCGTGGTGAGGGCCTGTATCTGTGGGACAGTGAAGGTAAGCGCTACCTAGACGGCATGTCGGGTCTGTGGTGCACCCAGCTCGGTTATGGGCGAAAGGACCTGACCGCCGCCGCCGCCGCGCAGATGGACCAGTTGGCGTACTACAACATGTTCTTCCACACCACTCATCCGGCGGTGATTGAGCTGTCCGAGCTGCTGTTCAGCCTGCTCCCGGGCCGCTACAGTCACGTGATCTACACTAACTCCGGCTCCGAAGCCAACGAGGTGTTGATCCGTACTGTTCGGCGCTACAGGCAAGTGGTCGGCCAACCCAAGAAAAAGATCATGATCGGTCGCTGGAATGGCTATCACGGCTCCACCTTGGCGGCTTCTGCGCTGGGCGGTATGAAGTTCATGCACGAGATGGGAGGCATGATTCCGGACGTGGCGCACATCGATGAGCCCTACTGGTACGCACAGGGCGGCGACTTGACTCCGGCCGAGTTCGGTCGTCGCTGCGCCTTGCAACTGGAAGAGAAGATTCTCGAACTGGGCGCCGAAAATGTTGCGGGCTTTATCGCCGAACCCTTCCAGGGCGCAGGCGGGATGATTTTCCCGCCGCAAAGCTACTGGCCGGAAATCCAGCGCATCTGCCGTCAGTACGATGTGCTGCTGTGCGCCGATGAGGTGATTGGCGGTTTTGGTCGCACGGGCGAGTGGTTTGCCCACGAGTACTTTGACTTCGAGCCTGACACTCTATCGATCGCCAAGGGCCTGACCTCCGGTTATATCCCCATGGGCGGCCTGGTGCTTAGCAAACGCATTGCGGATGCGCTGGTGGAGCGGGGCGGCGTGTTCGCGCACGGCCTGACCTATTCCGGACACCCGGTCGCGGCGGCGGTTGCACTCGCCAACCTCAAGGCGTTGCGTGATGAAGGCATTGTTCGCACGGTGAAGGAAGATACCGGGCCGTACTTGCAGCAGATCTTGCGTGAAGTGTTTGGCAACCATCCAATGATCGGCGAGATCCAGGGAACCGGTCTGCTCGCGGCCATGCAGTTCGCCGAGGACAAAGAAACACGCAAGCGCTTCGACAATGAAAATGACCTGGCCTGGCAGTGCCGCACTTTTGGTTTTGAAGAGGGTGTGATTATTCGCTCGACACTCGGCCGCATGATCATGGCGCCGGCACTGGTAGCAACGCGCGCGGAACTCGACGAACTGGTGGACAAGACCCGTATCGCGGTAGACCGCACCGCACGGATCGCGGGAAAACTGTGAAGTGAGCGGTTTTCCACTCCCGTGCAAGGGGTGGAGAACCGCATCGTTACATTGCTCTGCATGCACGTAGGGCAGTCCACTTTTCAACGGATAACGGTATCGATTTCATCGGATACCGCGGCGTCCTGCATGCCCATTTCCAGGAGTCAGCAATGAATACAATAACAAACGTGGCCGACACTCCCTCCCATCATTCCCCATCGCAACCCACTTCATCGCGCAGGTTTAGACAGGCCCTGGGGCTCGTCGGACTGGTACTTTTCGGTCTGGCATACATGGTCCCGCTGGCGGTGTTTACAACCTATGGTCTCGTCACCCAGATGACCAAAGGGCACTTGCCCACAGCCTACCTGCTGACCCTTGCGGCCATGTTGCTGACCGCTTACAGCTATGGGCGCATGGTCCAGGTGCACCCCTATTCAGGATCGGTTTATACCTATACGCGCAAAGCATTTGGCGCGTATTTCGGCTTTATTGCCGGTTGGACCTTGTTACTGGATTACATCTTCTTGCCGTTGCTCAGTTATCTGCTGATCGGCATCTACATGTCGGAATATTTTCCCGCTGTGCCTACTGCCGTGTGGGTGCTCGGTTCAATTACGCTGGTCACCGTTCTAAATCTGTTCGGCATCGAGTCCATCACTCGGGTCAACTGGATACTCGTGGTCGCCCAGTTGGTCTTCATCGCTGTGTTCGTCGGGTTATCGCTTCACAACTTAAGTGGACATTCCGCCCCGCTTTCGCTGCTCGCACCTTTCCATCATGAAGGTTTCAGCGTCCCGCTGATCATGGCGGGCGCTGCCGTGCTCTGCCTGTCGTTTCTTGGCTTCGATGCCGTGTCGACCATGGCCGAGGAAACACCCAACCCGCGAAGAACTATTCCGCTCGCCATTATGGTGGTGTCGTTGTTCGGGGGGCTGTTGTTCCTGCTGGTTTCGTATTTTGCCCAGATGGTGTTTCCGGAATGGAACAGTTTCGCCGACCCTGATTCAGCCTCAGTGGACGTGATGCGCCGCGTCGGTGGTGAACTGCTGGTGACCGCATTTACCGCGACCTATGTAGCGGGCTGTTTCGCTTCGGCAATGGTCTCTCAGGCGAGTGTCTCGCGCGTGTTGTTCGCGATGGGGCGCGATGGTGCATTGCCGAGCGTGTTCGGCAAGCTGGTCACGAAAAAGCGCGTGCCGGCCACCGCGATCATGCTGGTCAGCCTGTTCTCGCTGATTGCCTTGTTTATCACCCTGGATACCGTCGCCAACATGATCAGCTTCGGCGCGCTCTTCGCGTTCTCGGCGGTGAACCTGGCGGTGATCAAGCATTACCTGGTCGACCAGAAACTACGCGGCACTCGCAACTACCTGATGTACGCGGCGCTGCCGGCCCTGGGGTTTCTCAGCACCATCTGGCTGTGGACGAGCCTGTCCGGTATGGCGTTCACGATTGGTCTGTGCTGGATGGGCTTGGGGATGATTTGTTTGTTGGGTGTCACGCGTGGGTTCAGGGTGAAGATGCCGGACTTGCAGATGGCGGAGTGATACATCCCAAACACGCAGGTTTTGACAGCAGGTCATTGCGGTTTGAGTCGGCTCCATAACCTGTATCAGGCCGCAGCCCCTGAGTTGAAGGGGTAGGAAGTATTTACCTGAGCAGCAACAAAACATGAATCCAGATCAATAACAACTGACCGTGTAGACGGTCAATGTGGGAGTACAACGTGTTCGACCTTAACTACTGGCAGCAGCGTGTTGCCCGCCAACCCTTCATCGACACCGCTTTGATCGGCGGCAAGCCAGTGTCGTCGATATCCGGATTGACATTCGACGCCATCAACCCTGCGACCAATCAATTGCTCGCGCGTGTTGCCGCATGCGGCGAAGAAGACGTCAACCTGGCAGTGCGCTCCGCACGCCGGGCTTTCAATGCAGGCCCTTGGCGGCGTATGCCCCCCGGCGAGCGCAAGAAAATTCTGATCAAACTTTCCGAGTTGCTGATGGTGCACCGCGAAGAGCTGGCGTTGCTCGATTCGCTAAACATGGGCAAGCCGGTGATGGATGCTTACAACGTGGATGTGCCCGGCGCCGCACACGTCTTCGCCTGGTACGGCGAAGCGCTCGACAAGGTTTACGATCAGGTCGCGCCTACCGCCCAGAACGCGTTGGCCACCATCACGCGGGAAGCGTTGGGGGTAGTTGCCGCAGTAGTGCCGTGGAATTTCCCGCTGGACATGGCTGCGTGGAAACTAGCGCCTGCATTGGCGGCTGGCAACAGCGTAGTACTCAAGCCCGCCGAACAATCGCCGTTTTCGGCCCTGCGCCTGGCTCAGCTTGCCTTGGAGGCAGGCATTCCAGAGGGCGTGCTGAACGTGGTACCGGGCTTGGGCGAGAGCGCCGGTAAGGCACTGGGGTTGCATCCGGACGTGGATTGTCTGGTGTTCACCGGCTCCACTCAGGTGGGCAAGTACTTTATGCAATACTCGGCGCAGTCCAACCTCAAGCAGGTCTGGCTGGAGTGCGGCGGAAAGAGCCCGAACCTGGTGTTTGAAGACTGCCAGGATCTGGACCTGGCTGCGGAGAAGGCCGCCTTCGGTATTTTCTTCAACCAGGGTGAAGTGTGCTCGGCCAATTCCCGCCTGTACGTGCAACGTTCCATCCATAACGAATTTGTTGAGCGGCTGATCAGCAAGTCGCGTGCGTGGATGCCCGGCGATCCACTGAATCCTGCGAGCGCTGCCGGGGCAATCGTCGACAGTGAGCAAACCAGCCGAATTATGAAAGCGGTCGCAGAGGCACGTATTGACGGGGCCACGCTGCTGTCCGGTGGCGAGCAATTGACCATCAAGGGTTCTTCAAACTTCATTCAGCCGACGATCTTTGGTGACGTGACCAGTGGCATGCGCATTTCACGGGATGAAGTGTTTGGTCCGGTTCTGGCGGTCAGCGCTTTTGAAACTGAGGAAGAGGCGGTGCAGCAAGCCAATGACAGCATCTACGGACTGGCTGCCTCGGTGTGGAGCGATGATCTGAACCGCGCGCACCGTGTGGCCCGTGCCTTGAATGCCGGTACTGTCTCGGTCAACACCATCGACGCGCTGGATGTGTCGGTGCCGTTTGGCGGAGGTAAGCAGTCAGGCTTCGGTCGCGATCTATCGCTGCATTCGTTTGATAAATACACACAACTGAAAACCACCTGGTTTCAGTTGCGTTAAGTACGGATGTGAGCGGGTCGAGGGGGTAGTCATCGGAAACCGATCCGAAGGTTACGCTGCGCATGACCATGTTCGTGCCGATAGCGATTTCTGCACGCGAGAAGTACGCGTTGAATTCGTCGGCGGTCGACGCCTGCATCTCGCGGCGGACGGCAAGGGAAATTGGTTCGATATGATCAGCGCGCATCCTGTGCCGCATCCTGGCGGGATGCCTGGATGTCGACATATGTTGACCGGCTGCAACTGGTAGTCGAGCCCCAACTCTTCCAGAGCGATGGGGACTTTGACGCTGTTGGGGTGGCAAACGCATGAACGATCAACATGGGGCTTGCTCGATTGAGAATGAGTCCAACGGAATAGTGCTTCGTGCCGAATGGCTGCGATGGAGGTCATTCTGCTTAGGAGCGCAGTAATGGGGCAGACAGCTTGTGACGATATGAATCATTCCCGGCTGGAATGGGCCTCGCTCGCGGAGGGTGAGTCGCGAAGGGCATTCCTGATGGGCATATTTCCTATGCTGGCCACCTCTCTACTGACCGAATGGCGATGTCGCGATCATGAACCTCGACCTATCAACCACTCGAGGAAACACTCATGACCCTTCAAGCCAAACTGGATGCGTTCAAGGCCGACTTCGTTGCCGGCAAACCTCCCTACAATGCTCCGGCACCCGTGCACGCCGTGATGCACCGAGCCACCGCCGAGCTGATCGCCAGCGGCCTGGCTGAACGTGCACTCAAGGCCGGTGATCTGGCGCCGGTATTCAGCCTCCCTGATGCTCAGGGCAATCTGGTGTCTTCGGCGGAGCTGCTTGCGCGCGGGCCGCTGGTGATCAGCTTTTATCGCGGCGTCTGGTGCCCGTATTGCAACATGGAGCTGCAAGCGCTAGAGCAAGCACTGCCGGCCTTCCAGCAACGTGGGGCAAGCCTGGTCGCGATCTCGCCGCAGAGCCAGGCCAACAGCCGCAAATCGCAACGCCAAAACGGCCTGGGGTTTCCTATCCTCAGCGACAGCGGCAATGAAGTGGCGGCTGCTTTTGGCCTGCGGTTCACGCTGCCGGACTACCTGGCGGAACTCTATCTGAGCCTGGGCAACAACCTGCCCGTCATTAACGGTGACCAGAGCTGGACCTTGCCAATGCCTGGCCGGTTCGTCATCGGCCAGGACGGCATCATTCTGTACGCGGAGGTCAATCCCGACTACACGCTGCGTCCAGAGCCCACTGAGTTGCTGCCTGCATTACGCGGATGATATCGAGTTCCTCAAGGCCGCCTTCGGGCGGCCTTGCTTATTGTCGGCCGAGCAAACCCTCGACGAACTCAACGAATGCGCGCGCCTTGGCGCTGGCAAGGCGCCCCGTGGGAAACACCGCCCAAAGATCCAGCGGTGGCAACTGCCAATCCTCTAGCAGCGGCACCACTTCGCCACTGGCCAGCTCCGCCGCAAACATCCACTGGGACGTCAAGGCCACGCCAAGACTCCCCAGCACTGCGGCACGCACGCCTTCTGCCGCGCTTACCCGTACCCGTCCGCTGACGGTCACCGACTGCACCGTGCTGCCTTGTTTGAAGGCCCAGTGCTCACCACCGCCTGCCTGGGCGTAAATCACCGCTTGGTGCTGTGCCAGATCAGTAGGGTTGCAAGGCTCGCCATAGGCTTGAACGTAGGCGGGCGTGGCCAGCACCAGTCGCTGACATTCACCTATCTTGCGGGCAATCAGGTTGGAGTCGGCCAAGGCCCCCATGCGCAAGGCAACATCGATGCCTTGCTCGACGAGATTGACAGTGCGGTCATCCAGCACGATATCGATGTTCAGCTCGGGGTGTGCATCGAGGAACGTTCCCAGGTACGGCAACACATGCAGGCGCGCAAAGGTCACCGCCGCACAGACCCGCAAGGTGCCGTGCAGCCCACTGCCCGCACCGCGTGCGGCGAGGTCGGCTTCGTGGGCTTCCTCGATGGCACGCTTGGCACGTTCGTAGTAGGCGGTGCCGGCTTCAGTCGGTGTAAGTCCGCGAGTAGAGCGCAGCAATAGCCGCACGCCAAGGCGATCTTCGAGTTGTGCGATGGTTTTGGATACAGCGGGCTGGCCGAGATTGAGGCGCCGCGCCGCCGCAGAAAACGACCCCGCTTCGAGCACGCTGACAAAAGTTTCCATTGCCGCCAATCGATCCATCGTTGTTCCACCTGAACAGTTAAGAACTCATAGCAAAAAAAGCGAGCGAAGCAGGGGGCTTCGCTCGCAGCGAGCGGTTTATCTCAACAAGTAGTGCGCAAAGCAACCCAGTCTAGAATGCGGCTTTGCCGATTGATGCTCCGCCATCGACGAACAGCGTCTGGCCAGTGATGAAACCGCTGCTTTCGGACAACAGAAAGGCGATGGCTGCCGCTATTTCCTCTGGTTGACCAAATCGCCCCAGAGGAACGCCTGATAGGTAGCGCGCTTCACCTTCGCTGCCGGGAGGATTGTTTGCGCGGAACAGTTCGGTCTCGGTCGGCCCTGGCGCAACGGCGTTGACGGTGATACCTGTGGCGGCCAGTTCGAGCGCCCATGATCGAGTAAAGCTAATGAGCGCGGCCTTGGCGGCGGCATAGGCGGTGCGATGGGTAATGCCCAGTACGGTCAGGCTGGAGATATTGACGACCCGGCCCCAGTGACGCGCGCGCATGCTGGGCAGCAGCGCCTGAGTGGCCTGAAGCGCCGAATGCAAGTTCACCCGCATCACCGCATCGAAATCGTCCAGATCCACTTCGCCCAGCAGTTGCGGGTGAACCAGACCGACATTATTCACCAGCCCGTCGAAAGCATATTGTTGGGCCAATTTCGCCAACGCCTGTTCGGTCGCGCTGCGATCACCCAGGTCGACCGATACCAAGATACCGGGGAAGTCGACACCCTCGCTGTGTCGGGCGATGCCCACGACGCGGTGGCCTGCGTTTGCCAGCGTCTGAGCCAACGCCAAGCCGATGCCCTTGCTGGCGCCGGTAATCAAAAAGGTCCGCTTGTTCATGAGTGCTCCTGGGACCAGCCCGCGCAGGGGCTGGTCGAGTGAAGGACGAAGGCAGGTTTTAGACAGGCTTAGTCCATTCATTACCTTTCATGAACGGATCGAGCTGGGTGTGAACCAAGTGATTGGTGTAGTTGCTCATGACCTTGGTGGCGACGCCCAGAACCACTTCCAACACGTTGCGACGCGTGAATCCCGCAGCCAGGAAGGCTTCGACACCGGCGTCGCTGACGAAGCCGCGCTCACGCACGACCGCCGTGGTGAAAACGTGCAAGGCTTCGAGCCGGGCATCGGGAATCACGCTGCCAGCGCGCAGGGCGGCAATGACTTCGGGCCTCATCTCGATCATCTTGGCCAGAGTGGTATGCCCGGCCATGCAGTAGTGGCAGTTGTTTTCGAAGTTGGACGTCAGGTACACCACTTGCTGCTCGTGCGGGGTCAGAGTGCTTTTGCCGAACAGGTCCCAGAGTTGGCTGTAACCGGCCAGCAGCTCTGGCGATTCAGCCATGTTGCCTTGCAGGTTGGGTACGAAGCTGAAGGCCTTCTGCACGGATTCCAGAACAGGCTTGGAGGCAGCAGGGGCGGTGTCGAGGGTGTAACGAGTGAAAGTGGTCATCGCAGTTTCCTTGAGTGGGTCAGCAAGAGTGCTGGGGCTATCTTGCTGCTCTCGGCAGGACTGCGGAACGTAGCGGCTGGGCATATGATTCATGCGATTCGGGAATAAAGCAGAACACGGATTTGCGCGCCAGAGCGCTCGTGCCACACGGTAGCGAAAAAGTACGCGTCTGCGACCGTGAATTTATCGCCAGTCAGGAAAGCACGGCCGTCTGCAAGGCGAGCATCCAGAGTGGAGTAGGTTGCAACCAGTTTGGCACGGGTCCGGACGGTACCTTCTTCGGTCAGCAGCTTACGCCTTAGAGGGATGTGCTTCGGAGCAATTTCCGTAGCGATGAAGGTCAGCAGCTACTCGACTTTTGCGCGTTCCAGAGCACCGCGAGGAGGATCAGACCTGCTTCAGGATGCTGGTCGGCCAGGTCGGAGGTCACAAGTATTGAACAATCCGATTACTCGGTCTGGACGGGATGTTGTTTTCGATACTCGGCCGGGCTGATGCCGACGTGTTTCTTGAAGACTCGACGCAGCGTATCGGTATTGGCGAAGCCGCATTTGGCTGCTACGAGCTTGGGCGTGTCATGCCCGTTCTCTAATAGGTTACGGGCAGCAGCCACACGGGTTGCTTCGACCCAAGCGCCTGCGGTGATGCCGACCTCGGCATGGAACAGACGCGCAAAATGCCGCGGACTCAAACCTACATGCTTCGCCATGCTTGCTACGCTGTGATCGAGTTCGGGGTTCGCGGCGACCCAGCGTTGAACTTCCTGTAATGCTGACCGCCCTGTGGGGACTGCTCCCCCTTTGCGACTGAATTGCAATTGGCCGCCCGGACGCTTGAAGTACATGACCAGTTGCCCGGCGACCCGTCTTGCGATATCGCGCCCAAGATCTTCCTCGACCAGAGCCAAGGCGAGGTCCAGTCCCGCGGTCACGCCCGCTGCGGTGCGTAATTTCCCATCGCGCACGTAGAGCGCATCTTCATCGATTTGCAGCGAGGGATAGGTATGGAGCAATGCCTCGACCGCTGCCCAATGGGTCGTGATATGGCGGCCATCCAGCAAACCCGCTGCCGCCAGAATGAACGCGCCCGTACAAACCGACCCATAGCGCCGGCTGCGCATGGCCGTTGCGCGGAGCCACTTCAGAACGTCGGGCGACAGATTCAGCTTGCCAGCGTTTGGCGCACCGGCGACCAGCAGCGTGTCAATGCGGCCCGTTTCTTCTGTTGCGATTGTATCCGGCAGCAGACGCGCGCCCGATGAACTGCGCACAGGACCGGCCTCGCAGGCAATGACCCGCAGCGTGTAGACCTCCCGGCCTGCCTCTACGTTTGCCTGGGCGAATACATCGAGCGGGCCGGCGACATCCAGCAACTGAACGCCGGGAAGTGCAAGAACGCTAACCACCTTACTCATTTTAGGAACTCTCCCAAGTGCGTCCGCGCAACGCGCAAGATGGCAGTATATGACGTATAAAGCCAATTGATGACAGATATCACGTTCGGCAAAATGGAGGTCGTTCTCTAGGGAGGTTCATCATGTCTTTGAATATTGAAGGTATTTCTGTTCCCGACAGCCAACTCGCCCGCGAAATCACGGAACTGGTTCGCGATACCGAGTCGCCGCTGCTGTTTCATCATTCAAGCCGCGTGTACTACTTCGGCGCATTGGCCGGCAAGCATCGTGGCTTGAAATTCGATCCCGAGCTGCTCTACTGCGGCTGCATGTTCCACGACATGGGCTTGACCCATCAGCACAGCAGCGCGTGCGAGCGCTTCGAGGTGGACGGCGCGAATGCCGCCCGTGATTTCCTCAAGAGCCACGGCATCAGTCAGCAGGACATCGACACGGTGTGGACGGCTATCGCGCTGCACACCACGCCGGGCATTCCGCAGCACATGCACCCTGTCGTCGCACTCGTCACGGCTGGCGTGGAAATGGATGTGCTGGGTTTGACTTATCATGACTACAGCGATGCTGAGCGCGAAGCCGTTGTTCGAGCACATCCGCGCGGGGACAACTTCAAGGAAAACATCATCCAGACGTTCTACGACGGTATCAAGTACAAGCCGGATACCACTTTCGGCAACGTCAAGGCCGACGTGATCGCCGACAAAGCGTCCCATTTTCATGCTGGTAACTTCTGTAGCGTGATCCGGGCTTCAGCCTGGCTTGCCTGATTTGTCCTCTATGCCCATGTAGTCTGCCTGGGCTGATAGCTCAATGCCGTTTTGCGGAACTGATCCGGCTGGGGGAAATTCGGGTTCATGCGCAAAATGCCTTGCTCAAGCTCAGTCAGCCCGTGGGCGCATAGAGTTCGCCGGTGACGATGTCCAAGCCGACACAGGTCGAGCAGATCAGGAAGGGTTGATTCCATCTTTCGCTGAATGCAGAGGCGGGTCATCCGCGCCAAACCGATCCGCGAACCACAGATGAACACGTGCCTGGTTTCTCAATTCCAGCTTGACGTCCAGATCCTGAAAGAGCGTCTGTGCAGTGATCAGCGCGCCAAGGTGCCGTGCAATGGGTTCCATCCACCCCGATGTTTTCTGACATGTCGCCTACCTGCGGAGATTAAATTTCGGGGCATCAATATGCGGTATGCGCGTGCCCGAATCTAATATCGATGGGCATACACGACAGACGGCTCACGGCAGGGGCTCGGCAGGAGAACCTGGTGCTTGGGTGAGCAGCGGCCATTTTGTTTCCCAGGCCTTGGCGCGGCGGCGCGCTTGATAGACGCGAACTCGACGAGGGGTACCTTGCAGGCCATCTCACCAATATCGAAGTCGCCGCCGCAGATGGACTGTATTACCGCGGTCTCCACCACAAAGACATCGCCAGGATGCTGGACGATATCCCGGTCATTGACGATATCCGCGCGACGGTCAATTGGCTGCGATTGCGAGGCATTCCCTCGGTGATCTGCACCTTGGCCTGGCGCCGTTTAGGGGAGGTGCTTGCCGAGCGTTATGGTTTCGTCGGATCCAGCGGACCCGTGTAGAAAACCGACACATAATTCCGGGGCTTCGCGCAGCCCCAAGGCGTCGCTGACTTCGGCTTTCAGCCTATTGGGCAGATGTGTGAAGCTGTTTTTCAATGACCAGATCAACAGAAAGATCGGCATGGTCATTTGCAGTACAGCCACGGCGCGAGGCGCTGGAAAAAGTACGCGCATCCTTACCGTGTAACTTCCGGACTGCCAGCGTAATTGTCAGGTTTTTTATGAGTTGGCATACCAATTGCTCAATATCTATAACGTGTTGTTAAGCGTTGGCAGCCGTGCGAGCGCGAAAAACTTCAGAGAGGAAGTTGAATGCAGTCGCTCAATCTACGGCAGATCGAAGTATTTCGTGCAGTGATGATCACAGGCTCAATCAACGGCGCTGCGCAGTTGCTACTGGTGTCACAACCTGCGGTCAGTCGCATGCTCTCGCACACCGAGGCGCGTATCGGTTTCCAGTTGTTCGAACGGGTCAAGGGGCGGCTGTATCCGTCGCCCGAGGCGCGGCGTTTGTTCGCTGACGTCGAATCGGTCTATCGCGACATCCAGCGAGTCAACACCACGCTGCACGATCTGGTACAGCAGCGCCACGGGGTGCTGCGTATCGCCAGCAGCCCCAGTCTTGGGCATCAATTGGTGCCTGATGCGATCGCGGCCTTCCGACGATGCAACGTCGACATTCGAGTCAGCCTCGAATGCCTGCGTCATGTATTGCTGCGCGACCGGTTGCTCGATCAGCAGGCGGACCTGGGGATTTCCCTGTTTCCGATTGATCACCCCAATCTACGTGCGGTGCCGCTGAGCGATATTCGGGTGCTGGTGGTATGTCCCGCCGATCACGCATTAACTCGTGTGCCGTTGGACGAATTACCCAAGGCTATCGGCGATACGCCCTTTGTGGGCTATCCCGCCGATACGCCTTTTTTCAGTTTCATGAAGCCGGCTTTCGAACGGGTAGGGCTGCCTTATCACCCCGACATCGATGTCGATTCTCCGCACCACGCCTGTGCGCTGGTAAAAAATGGTGCCGGATTTTCTGTGGTTGACGAGATTTCTTACCGGGCCTCGGGCACCGAGCGGATGGCCGTGCTGCCGATCCTCACGGATGAACGCTTGACCGTGAGCCTGGTTCATCTACGGCGTGAACCCTTGGCGCAGTTCGCTCAGGGCTTTGTCGAGCAGTTGCGAAATACCCTTGCAGGAAGTGGTTTTGACCTGTTCGGTATGGATTAACACAAGGTTAACCAATAGCGACGTATTGGCATGCGACAGCGCTATTTGATCCTCCGACAATGCGCCCATGTACCGCGGAGTGTTCACTGGCACCGCGACAGGTTTGTGAGGAGTAAATGTGACATGCGCGAAATTATCATCGGCGGCGCTCAATTGGGCGCCATTCAGAAAAGTGACTCCAGAGCGAGTGTGGTCCAGCGCATGTTGGTGTTGCTGGAGCAGGCCCGGCAGCAGGGCTGCGAGCTGGTGGTGTTTCCCGAACTGGCGTTGACCACCTTCTTTCCACGCTGGTTTATGGAAGACCAGCAAGAGGTCGACACCTGGTTCGAGCGTGAAATGCCCAGTGAGCTCACGCGTCCGTTGTTTGATTTCTCTCGTGATCACGGCATTGCGATGTCGTTCGGGTATGCCGAACTGACCTGCGAAGGACAGCATTTCAATACCTCCATCCTCACCGACCGCCAAGGCAACATCGTGGGTAAATACCGCAAGGTTCATCTACCGGGGCACGTCGAGTTCGACACAGCGCGTGATTTTCAACATCTGGAAAAACGCTATTTCGAGCCTGGCGACCTGGGCTTTCCGACATGGGAAACCCAGGGTGCGGTGATGGGCATGTGCATCTGTAACGATCGCCGCTGGCCGGAGACCTATCGCGTCATGGGGCTGCAAGGCGTCGAGCTGGTCCTCCTGGGCTACAACACCCCATCGGTCAATTCGCAGAACCGCGGCGAAGGCGAGGCGCACCGACTGTTTCATTCCGAGCTGTGCATGCAGGCCGGCGCCTACCAGAACGCAACCTGGGTCGTCGGCGTGGCCAAGGCTGGCATCGAGGACGGTTTTCCGTTGATGGGTGGCAGCGTGATCATCGACCCCAACGGTTTTGTGGTCGCCAGGGCCGAGGGCCAGAGCGATGAACTGATCGTCCATGCTTGCGACATGGACCTGTGCAATTTCGGCAAGTCCACCATCTTCGATTTCGCCCGCCACCGACGTATCGAACATTACGGCATCATCACGCGCCAGACCGGCGTTCAGCGGCCCTGACCTGGAGACAACGACCCATGCGCACCGTGTACCTGAACGGGGAGTTTGTCCCTGAAAGCGAAGCGAAGATTTCAGTCTTTGACCGCGGCTTCATGTTTGCCGATGGCATCTATGAAGTGACTGCGGTGCTGCAGGGCCGGCTGGTGGACTTTGATCTTCATCTGGCCCGGCTGGCCCGGTCACTGGGCGAAATGGCTCTGCAACTTTCCCTCGACCGTGAGCAATTGCTGGCGATTCATCAAGAGCTGATCACGCGCAATCAACTGCAGGAAGGCCTGGTATATATGCAGGTCAGCCGTGGCGTCCAGGACCGTAACTTTCTTTATCCGCCGGTTGGCAGCCCGTTGACGGTGGTGCTCTACACCCAGGCCAAAGTGGTGCTCGACAGCCCGTTGGCCAAGCGCGGCATGAGCATTATCGGCCTGCCGGACTTGCGCTGGGGCCGCAGCGATATCAAGACCACGCAACTGCTCTACGCCTGCATGGCCAAAGAGCAGGCGCGCGCGCAAGGCGCCGACGATGCCTGGCTGGTGAAAGATGGCTGGATCACCGAAGGCACCTCCAACAATGCGTTCATCATCACTCACGACGGCGCGGTGGTAACGCGAGAGCTGTCCCGCGCATTGCTGCCCGGCATTACGCGCGGCGCCTTGATTGCACTGGTCAAGGAACATGACCTGCGTTTAGAGGAGCGCGCCTACACGCTGGAAGAAGCTCAGGGCGCCACCGAAGCATTCATCACTTCATCCACCTCGTTCATCTACCCGGTAGTGAACATCGATGGCCATCCGGTGGGCGACGGTAAGCCCGGTCCACTGACCCGGCGTCTGCGTCAGTTGTATATCGACCATGCACTTGCGGTGATCGCCTGATCGCCACAAGTCACGGCCCCAGGCGCCCATAGAGGCGCCGGGCCTTGCCACATCCTTTCGCACGACACAGGAAGACTGCCGACACCGAACGTTGCCATTTGTAAGGAGTGTTGAGCATGAAATTACGTCAGCCCCGTTCCCTGGTTGCCCGTCTGTTATTACCGATCGGTCTTGCTACCGCACTCAATGCGCCCTTCGTCCTGGGGGCCGAGAAAACCCTGCATGCAGTAATGTCCTCATCTCTGCGCGTGCTTGATCCCATCGCGACGACGGCGCAGATCACTCGCAACCATGCCTATATGATCTACGACACCCTGATCGGCATGGACGAACACTTTGTGCCAAAGCCGCAAATGGCCGACTGGACGGTCTCGCCAGACGGCCTGACGTACACTTTCACCTTGCGTGACGGCCTGCTCTGGCACGATGGCAAACCCGTCACCGCTACCGATTGCGTGGCCTCGCTCAAGCGCTGGGCGCGGTTCGATATCGGCGGTCAGTTGATGATGAAATACACCGCAGGCATCACCGCCACCGATGACAAAACGATCACGCTGACCCTGGCCAAGCCCTTCGGCTACGTCCTGCAATTGCTCGCAAAGCCTTCTTCGGTGACAGCCTTCATGATGCCCGAGCGCGTCGCCAACATTCCTGACGGAAAAGCGATCACTGACTACACCGGTTCCGGGCCCTACGTGTTCGTTGCCAGTGAATTCGATCCGGGCAATCGAGTGGTCTACGAGAAATTCAAGCAGTACGTTCCGCGCAAGGAACCGGCCAGCGGCACCGCCGGCGGCAAGGTGGTCAAGGTGGACCGCGTGGAGTGGATCAACATGCCCGACCGCATGACCGCGATCAATGCGCTGTCTTCCGGCGATATCGACTTCATCGAACAACTGCCAATTGATCTGCTGCCGATGGTTCAGGCCGACGATCACCTCAAGTCCGGGGTATTGAGCAAACTGGGCTCAATGACCGGTGGGCGCATGAACTTTCTCTATCCACCGTTCGACAACCCTGAGATTCGTCGCGCGGCATTGCTGGCGATGAATCAGAAAGACGTCCTGGATGCGCTCGTCGGCAACCCCGAGTATTTCCGACAGTGTGCTTCGGTGTTCGGCTGTGGCACCACGCTGGAAACGGAAGCGGGGGGCGAGTCGCTGATCACGGGGGGCAATCTGGAAGCCGCCCGTGCGCTGTTGAAAAAAGCCGGTTATGACGGGACGCCGGTGGTGATCATGCAACCCACCGATGTACCGAGTCAGGCCCCGCAACCTGTGGTCGCGGCCCAGGCATTGCGTAAGGCGGGCTTCAACGTCGATCTGCAACCCATGGACTGGCAGACCCTTGTATCGCGTCGGGCCAATCAGAACCCGCCTGCGCAGGGTGGCTGGAATCTGTTTTTCACCTACTGGAACGTTGAGTCCATCTGGAATCCGGTGGTCAATCCGATGCTCGACGGTGGTGGCCAGAAAGGCGCGTGGTTCGGCTGGCCGACAGATGCTGCGATGAATGATCTGCGGCTGGATTTCGCCACCGCGACCGACCCGGTCAGGCAGAAGGAAATCGCCGTGCAGATCCAGAAACGTGCGATGGATCAGGTGAACTACATCCCTCTGGGGCAGTATTTCGACGTTTCCGCCTGGAACAGTCACATCAGTGATTTGATGACCGGCACCTCCACGGTGTTCTGGAATGTCGAAAAAACTGACTGATCACCGCGACATGTTTCTTGCTCTCGGAGGCTTCGATGCTGGGTTACTTCTTGCGCCGCGTTCTGGCGGCCATTCCGGTCATGCTGGTGGTGGCACTGTTTGTCTTTCTGTTGCTGCGCCTTTCACCGGGTGATCCTGCCGCGATCATTGCCGGCGACATGGCGACGCCACAGCAGCTGGCAGCCATTCGTGAAAGCCTGGGTCTGAATCAACCGTTGTACCGACAGTTTTTCGTGTGGATCTGGCAACTGTTGCAGGGTGACTTCAGCACTTCACTCATGGCCCACACCCCGGTGCTGCACATGATCATCCAGCGACTCGAACCAACGCTGAGCCTGGCGCTGGTGGCGATCGCTTTCACGATCCTGATCTCGGTGCCGCTGGGTGTACTGGCAGCGTGGAAACACAGGAGCTGGATCGACAAGCTGGTGATGTCGACGTCGGTACTGGGTTTTTCCGTGCCGGTGTTCGTGATCGGTTACGTGCTGATCACCGTCTTTGCCCTTGAGCTGAAATGGTTGCCTGTCCAGGGGTTTCGCAGCATCAGCGACGGCCTGGGTCCGTTTGCCCAACGTATCGTGCTTCCGGCGTTGACGTTGTCGTCCGTGTACATCGCGCTGGTGGCACGTATGACTCGGGCCAGCATGCTTGAAGTGCTGGGTGAAGACTACATCCGCACCGCCAGGGCCAAGGGGCTGGCTGAAATTCACGTGCTGTTCCGGCATGCATTGCGCAACGCCATGATCCCGATCCTGACGGTCATCGGCACGGGTTTCGCGCTGATGATTTCAGGGGTGGTGGTCACCGAAAGCGTGTTCAACATTCCAGGCCTGGGCCGGCTGATCGTGGACGCCGTGCTGGCCCGTGACTACCCGGTAATCCAGGGCATGATCCTGCTCACCAGCGGTGTGTATGTCGTCATCAATCTGCTGATCGATCTGTCGTACGCGATCAGCGATCCACGCATTCGTTATTGAGGGCAAGGTCATGAGTAAACCTGTTTCGCTGATGTTGCCAGCGTCCCGACGCCGCCTGATCAGGTTGCCGCAACTGCCGTTGACCTCGGCTCTGGCCTTGATCTGCCTTACGCTGATCATCGGCATGGCCATCTTCGCGCCATGGGTGGCCAACCATGACCCGGTGGCGTTGACCCCCGCATTGCGCCTGAAGCCGGCCAGCGCTGAGTTTTGGTTGGGCACCGATGCTTATGGCCGCGACCTGTTTTCGCGCATCGTCTATGGCGCCCGGATTTCACTGACGGTCGGGGTGGGAGTGACAGTGCTGAGCCTCATCATTGGTTTGCCGTTGGGGCTGATCGCTGGTTATTTCCGGGGCCTCGACGCGCTGTTGATGCGGGTGATGGACGGTCTGATGGCGATCCCGGGGATTCTGCTGGCCATCGCCATCGTTTCTCTGAGCAGTGCCGGTATCTGGACCGTCATGATCGCGATCATGGTGCCGGAGATCCCGCAGGTGGTGCGCCTGGTTCGCGCCCGAGTGTTGTCGACCCGCGAGGAGCCTTACGTTGAAGCGGCGGTGCTGATGGGCACCCCGACCTTCAGGATCCTTACTCGACACCTGATGCCCAACACCCTGGCCCCCTTGATCGTACAAGGCACTTACATCTGCGCCTCGGCGATTCTCACTGAGGCGATCCTGTCATTTCTGGGCGCGGGCATCGGCACTGAAATCCCGACTTGGGGGAACATCATTTCCGAGGGCCGGGTGTATTTTCAGCTCAAGCCTTCGCTGGTGCTTTGGGCCGGACTGGCCCTGTCACTGTGCATTCTGTCGATCAACCTGTTGGGTGACGCAGCGCGCGATGCGTTGGACCCACGCATGAAGAAAAGGGGGGCGGCATGAGCGAGCAGCAGAGCGATACGCTGCGGGTCGAACACTTGTGCGTCAACACCGCAGAGGGCAAACCGATTCTGCAGGACATCTCGTTCGAGATCCTTCCGGGCGAGACGTTGTGTCTGGTGGGCGAGAGCGGGTCAGGCAAGTCGGTGACTTCGCTGGCCACTCTCGGACTGTTGCCCAAGGACGCACTTGATGTCGTCAGCGGACGCATTCTGTTGGATGGCGAAGACGTGCTGCAGGTCAGCAATGGCCGGCTCAAGGCGCTCCGCGGCAGCCGTATGGCGATGATTTTTCAGGAGCCGATGACAGCGCTGAATCCAGTGTTGAGCGTGGGGCGGCAAATCGACGAAGTGCTGCAGACCCACACCGACCTTGGCGCTGCACAACGCCGCGCACAGGTGATGAACGCGCTGGCCCAGGTGCACCTGCCGGACATCGAACATATTCATGATGCTTACCCGCATCAACTCAGCGGCGGGCAGCGTCAGCGCATCATGATTGCCATGGCGCTGGTTCTGGAACCTCGTCTGCTGATCGCCGACGAGCCGACCACCGCGCTGGACGTGACGACCCAGCAACAAATCCTCAAGTTGATCCGCGAACTGCAACACAAGCACGGCACCGCCGTGTTGTTCATCACCCACGACATGGGTGTAGTGGTGGACATCGCCGATCGTGTTTGCGTGATGCGCCACGGCCATATCGTCGAGTCCGGCACTGTGCAGGATGTCCTGTCGCAACCGCGCGAAGACTACACCAAAGCCCTGTTGGCGGCGGT
The DNA here is from genome assembly GCF_050739935.1 of Pseudomonas sp. Taxonomy (GTDB): domain Bacteria; phylum Pseudomonadota; class Gammaproteobacteria; order Pseudomonadales; family Pseudomonadaceae; genus Aquipseudomonas. The sequence continues at coordinate 143,513 of NZ_JBOICF010000061.1, forward strand.
GCCGGGGCTCAAGCCGCGTGCCGCGCGCCGAGAAGCGCTCAGCGCGCAGGTGGTGCTGGATGTCAGCGAGTTGGGCAAGGTCTATCCGCCCGCTGGCGGCCGATGGCGCTGGTTTGGCAAGCCGCGCGAAGGCACCCGCGCCGTGCACGATGTGTCTTTTACCCTCAAGCGTGGCCGGACGTTGGGCATCGTCGGTGAAAGCGGGTCTGGCAAATCCACCGTAGCCCGTTGCGTGATGCGTCTGCTGACGCCAAGCCATGGCGCCGTGCGTGTCACCGGCAAGGATATTTCCGAATTGTCGGCGGCTGGGCTCAAGCCACACCGCAAGCGTATCCAGATGATCTTTCAGGACCCCAACCGGTCGCTCAACCCCAGGGTGAGCATTGGCAAGAGCCTGGTGGAAGGTCCTGTGAACCATGGTGTTCCGTTCGCCCAGGCCTGGACTCGTGGTCAGCAATTGCTGGAACTGGTAGGGCTGCCAGCCGACGCCATCGACCGCTATCCGCACCAGCTTTCCGGCGGTCAGCGACAACGCATCGCTATCGCCCGTGCATTGGCCATGGAGCCTGACGTGATTGTTGCCGACGAAGCGGTCTCGGCCCTTGATGTGTCGGTGCAGGCGCAAGTGCTGCAACTGCTCGAAGACATCCAGCAGCGTATGGGCGTGGCGATTCTGTTCATCACCCACGACCTGCGGGTCGCCGCGCAACTGTGCGATGACGTGCTGGTGATGCAGCGTGGTCAGGTCATCGAATACGGACCGGCAGCCGATGTGCTGGCCCGACCGCAGCAACCCTACACCCAGCAATTGATGGACGCGGTCCCCGGCAAACGTTGGGATTTTGCTGCGGGCCAGAGGATTTGAGCATGACGTTTGATTTACTGTTTCGCGACGTTACCCTGGTCGACGGCACAGGCGCCGAGCCGTACGTTGCTGACCTGGCGACCCAGGGTGACCGGATCGTCGCCATCGGCAGGCTCGCAGGTCACGACGCGCTGCGGGTCATCGAAGGCAATGGCCGTTGTCTGATGCCAGGGTTCATCGATGTGCATACCCACGACGATACCAATGTCATTCGCACCCCCGAGATGCTGGCCAAGCTCTCTCAGGGCGTGACCACGGTGATTGTCGGCAACTGCGGCATCAGCGCCTCGCCGGTCACGCTGCCTGGCGTACCACCGGACCCGATGAACCTGTTGGGTCCACGGGAAGCGTTTGTATACCCGACGTTCAAGGCCTACGCCGATGCAGTCGAACGCGCGGTGCCGAGCGTGAATGTCGCAGCGCTGATCGGTCACACCGCATTGCGCGCCAACGTCATGGACGAGTTCGACCGCCCGGCGCTGGACAGCGAACTGGATAGCATGTGTGAAGCGCTGGAAAGCGCTCTGGATGCAGGCGCCATTGGTCTCAGTTCGGGCCTCGCATATACCAACGCCAAAAACGCGCCGATGGCAGAAATGCAGCGTCTGGTAGATATCGTCGGCGCTCGTGGCGCGTTGTACACCACGCACATGCGTAACGAGCATGCCGGTTTGCTGGACTCGCTGCAGGAATCCTTCAGCACCGCACGCAATGCGGGCGCGGACCTGGTGATTTCGCACCTCAAATGTGCCGGCGCCGATAACTGGGGGCGTGCGCCGCTGGCCCTCGCAGCCCTCGAAAAGGCCGCCAGCGAACAATCCTGCAACTGTGACTGCTATCCGTATTCGGCCAGCTCCACCACGTTGGATGCCTGGCGCGTCGATGGACAGATGAAGATCTACATCACCTGGTCCGATCCGCACCCGGAAATGGCAAAACAGACGCTCAAGGACATCGCCGCGCAATGGGGCGTTTCGCAACTGGAGGCCACGGAGCGACTGCGTCCGGCCGGCGCGATTTACCACATGATGAGCGAAGATGACGTGCGCCAGATTCTGGCCCACCCATTGTCGATGATAGGTTCGGATGGCCTGCCCAACGATCCCAATCCGCATCCCCGTCTGTGGGGGACGTTTCCTCGTGTGCTCGCGCATTACTGCCGCGACCTGAAGCTGTTCGATCTGGCCGAGGCGGTGCGCAAGATGACCAACCTGTCGGCAACGCGTTTTCGTCTGCACGACCGCGGTGTACTGCGCGAGGGCGCGTTTGCCGACCTGACGCTGGTGGACATGGTGCGCATCGAGGATGTTGCGACCTATAGCGACCCGTGCCGGCAGGCGCCGGGAATCGATCTGGTGGTGGTCAATGGAGTCGTCAGTTACGAGGACGGTCAAGTGCAAGGACGGCAGGGGCGCCTGCTCAGGCGCCAACTTGCCAGCGTGGCCAGTTAAGCGCCTGTGGCTGCGGTCAGCATGATCTCGACCAACACGTCTGGCGACGCCAGATCTGCCTGGACTGTGGCGCGTGCTGGCGCAGCACCTTCGGGCAACCATGCGCTCCACACTTCATTCATCGCGGCGAAGTCGGCGCTGATGTTCTTGAGCCAGATCTGTGCGCTCAGCAATCGCGATTTGTCGCTGCCAGCCTGGGCCAGCAAGGCGTCGATCTTTGCCAGCACCTGGCGGGTCTGGCTGGCGCAATCCTGGCTGCGGTCATCAGGCACCTGGCCGGACAACCAGGCGACGCCAGCATGCACGACAGCTCCGGCAAGGCGTGGATTCACGGAAATTCTCTGGATGCTCATGGCAACTCCTGATGGGATGGTGGACCGGCAACGCTAACCAACCTTGTGGTCCGGCGCCATGACCAATTTGGACGTCAGCCATAACCTGGTGCTAAGGCTGGCAATCACAGTTATCAATCGAAGGGGTAATGCTGTGCAGGTAGTGGTGATAGGGGCGGGTGTCGTTGGCCTCGCCAGCGCTTGGTATCTCGCGCGGCAAGGGCTGCAAGTGACCTTGGTCGACAGGCATGCCGATGTCGCGCAGGAAACCAGTTTCGCCAATGGTGGACAGCTCAGCTACAGCTATGTGGCGCCGCTCGCCGATCCTGGTGTGATCAGCAAGCTGCCGCAGTGGTTGTTGCGGGCAGACTCGCCGTTGCGTTTCCGGCCGCGTCTGGACCCGGCGCAATGGCGCTGGTGCATGGCATTTCTGCGGTCGTGCAACGACGCACAGGTGCGCCGTACCATCGGTGAGATGCTCAGCCTGTCGTTTCTCAGTCGCGACGCGCTGGATGAGCTGCTCGGCGAGCATGCGCTGGATTTCGATCTGATTCGCACCGGCAAACTGGTGGTCTATCGTGATCCGGGGGCGCTGGCTGCGGCAGCGCCGATGGTCGACTGGCAGCGCTCGCTGGGGGCTGATCAACGTATTCTCGACGGCGCGGGTTGTGTTGCGTTGGAGCCGGCGTTGCAGGCCATTGGCGGGCAATTGGCCGGTGGCATCTTTACGCCGGGTGAGGCAACCGGCGACTGTCTGCGGTTCTGTCAGGGCCTTAAGGCATTACTCGCGCAATTGCCTAACGTGCACTTGGTTTTAGGGCGCGAAGTCAAGGCGCTTGTGCACGAGCGCAATCGTGTGGTGGCAGTGCGCACCGATCACGGTGATTTGCCCGCCGATGCGGTGGTGATGGCAGCTGGCATGTTCAGTGTGCCGTTGCTCAAACCGCTGGGAATTTCGCTACCATTGTACGGCCTACGCGGGTACAGCCTGAGTGTGCCTCTGGACGCGGCAATGCAGGCACCTCGTTTGAGCGTGACCGACGCTGCGCGCAAGGTCGTCTACGCGCCGTTGAATCAGCACCTGCGCATCGCGGCGATGGTCGACATGGGAGTGGCTCGCGCCGATATCGATCCTGCGCGAATCACCTTACTCAAGCAGCAGGTACTCGAGACCTTTCCACATCTGGAGCTGACGAACGCCAAGGCCTGGGCAGGTTTGCGACCGAGCACTGCACACAGCAAACCTATCGTCGGACGCGCTGGCAACTTCAGCAATTTGTGGTTGAACGTCGGGCAGGGGGCTTTGGGATTCACCCTGGCATTGGGCAGCGCCAGGCTGCTGGCAGCGCAAGTGATGAACGAGGCTCCTCCGATAGACCCGGCGCCCTTTCAATTACGCTGAGTGAGCCCGAATCAGCCGCCGATGATGAGCCAGGTCACTCTCGGCAGCTGCTGGTGATGCCTTATTTCGGCAATACGATTGCCGAACGCGTGTCGCTGGCCAATGCACGCAACGCGACCGCCACCTCCTCAAGCGCCGGGCCTTGCAGGTCCAGTAACGGCTGGCGAACCGAACCGCCTTTGAATCCGCGCAAATTCATGATTGCCTTGGTGGTCTGCGGCTGACCGTATTTGCGTGCCAATTCGCGCAGCGGGAACCAGAGACGATGCAATTCGATGGCCATCTTTGCATCGCCTTTTTGCAAGGCGCGGAACGTCGCCAGAATGAGTTCTGGCAAGGCGCCGCTGTTGGTCGAGCTGATGCCGTCGAAGCCGGCCATCATCGGGCCGCTGAAGACCAGATCGGACGCGCAGAAAAGACGGATTTTTTCGCTCAGCTTATTGGCGATGCGGTCGATCACCGTTGGCGTCAGGTCTCCTTGTTTCAAGCCCACCACACCTTCGATCTCGGCCAGTTGCTCAATGACCGGAACGGAGAGGGTGATACCGATGCCGGGCGCGTTGTAAATCAGGATTCCGGTTTTCGACAGCGGTGCCATTTGTTTGAAAAAGCTGACGATCTGTTCGTCGGTAATCTCCGACACAAAGGGTGGAGTGACCATTGGCAGGCCACCCAGGTCGCCTGCCAGTTGCGTCAGCTCGCGAACCACTCGGCTGTCCGAGCCGGCAGTGCAGAGCATGACGGGTACACGGTCGCCGACGATCTTCATCACCTTGCGGAACATGTCGGCGCGCTCATCACAGGTCATGACGGGAAACTCGCCGTAGGTCCCGCCGATCAGCAAACCGTCGTAACCCAGTTCGATAACGCGCTCGATGTTCTCGGCCATCGCCGCATAGTCGAAGTCGCCGTCCTGGGTGAAGGGGGTGACGGTGATGTTGAAGATACCGTGAAGGCGTTCGCGACACTCTTGGATGGTTTGCATGCGTAGTTCCTTGGGGAGGCTGTTTATCAAGCGCACTGATATTGTATTATTTGTATTCACATGTACAATAAATTTCATTGAGCGTCGATATCACACCTTTCGAGTACTCGTGAGCGGACAGGTGGGCGTCCTTGTTAGGATGTGCGCACTTTTTATTTGTCGAGGTTCACTTTCCATGGCGTCGTTACCGGGTCAGAACAGCCGTCGTCTGGCTAACCAGATTCTTGATTTTGTGCGTAAGGCGCGCTTCGAGCCTGGTCATCACCTGCGTGAGCAACAGATCGCCGATCTGCTCGGCGTTTCACGCACGCCTACCCGTAACGCCCTTAAATTGCTGGTCGAGGAAGGCATTGTCGAAACCCGTCGTAACCAGGGATTCTTTCTGCTCAAGGCGTTTGATGCGCTGCAGCGAGTGGAACTGAGCGTGTCTTCCAGCGTTGAAGAATCGCTTTATGAACGCTTGGTCAATGATCGGCTCAGCGGTGCGATTGCCAACTCAATGACTCAAACGGAAATCGCCAAACGCTACGATGTCGATCGGGTCACGTTGATGAAAACCCTGACGCGCATGGCGGAAGACGGCCTGCTGACCCGTAACAAAGGGCATGGCTGGAGCTTTTTGCCGACGCTGGACAACGACGAGGCATTGCGCAGCGGCTATCAGTTTCGCCTGATGGTGGAACCGGCCAATTTTCTACAGCCGCAGTTCAGGCCCAACACCGCAGCACTGGAGCGTTCGCGATTGCAGCATTTGTATCTGGCCAGCCATTCGGATTCCGCGGCTGTTAGCAATGCCCAGCTGTTTGAAACCGATGCCCAGTTTCACGAGATGTTCGCCGAGTTCGGTGGCAATACCTTTGTGATCCAGGCCATCCAGCAACAGAACCGATTACGCAAGTTGCTCGAATTTGCTGGCTATGCCAATCGGCGGCGCGTGCGCGACTGGTGCGCCGAGCATTTGGCGATCATCGACGCAGTGGCAAGCGGTCGATACACGGATGCCAGCGAGCTGATGCGCAAACACCTGACTCAAGCCGACACTGCCACGCAGCCGGGTAAAAAACTGGCGCGAAAAGCACCGGTTAAAGGTCGCAAGCCGCACAAGGTGGCGGATATCCCCATTTCTGGTTAGCTCCCCTTGAGGGGGCTGACCCTTATGTTCAGAGAGGTCTTCATGGATTTAGGTTTGCGAGGTAAACGTGCGCTGGTGCTTGGTTCCAGCCGTGGTCTGGGGCTGGCGATTGCCCAGGGGCTGGCTGCCGAAGGCGCTGCCGTTACGGTCTGCGGCCGCAGTCCTGAAGTGCTCGCCGATGTTGCAGGCAAATTGTGCGATACGGGTGCCGAAGCCGACTATCTGGTGCTCGATCTGGCTGACCCCCACCAGCGCCGTTTTGCTCTGGATAAACTGTTGGCCGATGGACGCGGTTACGACATTTTGATCAATAACGGTGGCGGTCCTGCGTCGGGTTCTGTTTGTGCGGTTGGAACCAGGCAGTGGCAAGAAGCGTTCGACAGCATGGTCAGCGCGCTGTTTGAAGTGACCGCCAGGATCCTGCCCGGCATGCGCGAACGACGCTGGGGGCGCATCATCAACATAGTGTCTTCAGGGGTAGTGCAGCCGATTCCAAACCTGGGGATTTCCAATACGCTGCGCGCCAGCATCATTGGCTGGGCAAAGACCCTGGCCGGCGAAGTCGGCGCCGAAGGCGTAACGGTCAATTCGGTCATTCCAGGACGTATCGCGACTGCCCGTGTCGGTGAGCTGGACGAGGCAGCCGCCAAACGCACCGGGTCGACCATCGAGGCTATCGCTCATGCCTCGCGCAACACCATCCCGGTTGGCCGTTACGGCGAACCCGCTGAATTCGCAGACGCGGTGACCTTTCTTGCCAGCGTCCGCGCAGGCTATATCACCGGCACCAGCTTGCGGGTCGATGGTGGCCTGATCCGCAGCATTTAAATACCCATACCGACCTGATTCGTCCTGAGCTGATTGTGCAGGCGGTTTTACCCATGTCACCTGTTGATTAAGTTGTATCAACAGGTGCAATTATTGAGAGTGACTGAAATGTTAAAGCCGATCCTGGCTCAGCGAATGCGCCGTGTACGTCCTTCACCAACAGCAGAGATCTCCGACAAGGTTCGTACGTTAATGGCAGCGGGTCATTCGGTTATCAATCTGGGTGAAGGTGAGTTGGACTTCCCCACGCCAGCACACATCGCTCAGGCGGGTATCGACGCGATCAACGCCGGCGAAACCAAGTACACGGCAGTCCCTGGCAGCGCACGTCTGAAACAGGCGATCATCGACAAGTTCAGTCGGGAGAACGGCCTGGCCTATAGCGCTGGCGAGGTGATTGCTGGGGCAGGGGCCAAACAACTGATTTTCAATGCCCTGATGGCGACGCTGAATGTGGGTGACGAAGTAATTGTCCCCGCGCCTTATTGGGTCTCGTACCCCGACATGGTGTCACTGGCCGAAGGCGAGACCAGAATCGTCCAGTGCCATGAGGCCGATGATTGGAAGCTGCAGCCTCAAGCGTTGGAAGCGGCCATCACGCCACGAACCCGTTGGGTGCTGCTCAACTCGCCGAACAACCCGACCGGTGCGGTGTACAGCGAAGATGAAATCAGAGCGCTGACCGATGTGTTGTTGCGCCATGAGCACGTTCTTGTCTTGGCTGATGACATCTACGAGCACACTCGTTTCGGTCAACCATTCTTCACACCCGCGCAGGTCGAGCCGCTTCTGCTGCCGCGCACGCTGACCGTCAACGGGCTTTCAAAAGCTTTCTCGATGACTGGCTGGCGCATCGGTTATGCCGGCGGCCCGAAGTGGTTGATCGATGCCCTGCAGGTCCTGCAGTCGCAAAGTACATCGAACCCCAGTTCTATCTCGCAGGCCGCTGCCATTGCTGCGCTCGACGGTGGAACAGCGTTTATCAACGACTGGATTGGTCGGCTGGCTGAGCGGCGTGATCGGGTGCTGGCCAGCATTCGACGAATTGCAGGGCTGGAATGTGCGATGCCGCAAGGCGCGTTCTATCTGTTTGTGAATTGTCAGGGCATGTATGGCAAGCAGAGCACGGATGGCAAACTCATCGCCGATGACTTCGACTTCGCCAGCTATTTGCTGGAGGCCGCGAAGGTCGGCACTGTGCATGGCTCGGCATTTGGCGCGCCGGGTTATTTGCGCATTGCCTATGCGGTGGATGACAAAGCTCTGGATGATGCCTGTCAGCGGCTCGAACAGGCCTGTGCGCAGTTGAAATGAGCATATGACAGCCCGGTGGCGCGGTAGCCACCGGACTGTTTATTTGTGCCAGTCAGATTTGCAGCAACGGGCGTTCAAGGGTGCCCAATACGCGGTAACCCGTTTCGGTGATGACCACGGTTTCGCTGACACCAACGGTGAATTCGCCGTATATGCGCAAGGCCGGCGGGATGTGAAAACTCATGCCCGACTGCAGTTCGGTTTTCACGCCGCTGTACAGGCTCAGAATCGCCCCTTCGCCCCAATCGGGCGCGAATGAAATACCAACCGAGTAACCCGTACGTTTCTTGAAAGCGTCGGTGAAGCCGGCGCGATCAATAACCGCCTGACACGCATTGTGCGAGGCCTCACAAGGCTCGCCCGGACGCAAGGCGTCCAATGCGGCCTGCAATGCTTCCTGGCAGACCTTTTCCATTTCTTCTGCGATGGCCGGCGGTTTGCCGAGCCAGGCACAGCGCATCAACGCGGCGTGATAGCGGTCATGGCTGGCCGCCATTTCGAGAAACGCCGGTTCCCCGGCTTGCAGTTTCCGTCGACGCCATGTGCCATGAGGAATGCCGGTGCGCGGTCCACTCGAGACCAGCGGTTCCATGCCCATGTACTCGGAGCCAGCGCCAATCGAGGCGTGCAGCATCGCTGCCACCAGATCGTTTTCGCTGGCGCCTTCTCGCACCGCGCTCATGCCTGCGCGCATGCCAGCATCGACATAACGCGCTGCGAACTCGAGTTTCTCGACTTCGGCCGGCGATTTCACTGCACGCAGTTTTTCAATAAGCCCGGCGGCGTCGTGAATAGTACCCAGCTTGCCTTGCAGTGCCTCGTAGACCGAGATAGGCAAGAACCAACCCCGTTTGTCGATGGCAATACGTCGACGGCTCCAGCCTTTTTTCTCGATGGTCGCCACCAGAAAACTCACCGGATCGTCGCCGTCCAGGTACACCGATGCATCGCTGATAAAGGTGTTTGCGATGAAGTTGAAATATTCCAGTTGTCGAATCACGAACATCGGTTCGCCGTCTACCGGCAGAACCAACGCTTGAAAGGTGTAGTAACCCGGTGTCTGTTGGCCCGTGAGATAGAAGATGTTCTCCGGTCCGGTGACGATCATCACGTCGATACCCGCTTGAACCAGATTGGCTCTGGCGCGGCGAACCCGCTCGGTGTATTCGGCGGCAGCGAAAGCCGATTCGCTGCCTTGACGTCCGTTGGTTGGAGGCGCTTGGTTCATCAGAAACTCCGAATCAGTTCAGTTTTTTCGAGGTTGAGGGTGATGCCCAATCCGGGAGTCATGGGCAATTGAGCGTCGCCGTCGAAATAGAGCAGGGGCCCTGCGGGGTCATCACACAGGCCATCGGCGCCGTACAGTTCGGCGAAGCGCGGAGTGCTTGCGCAGGCGACATGCAGCGCCGCAGCAGTGGCTGCAGCGCCTTCGTTCATTTGTCCGATCATGCATGGGACTGCGGCATCCGCCAGTTGCCGGGCTGCCGAGAGACAGGGCGCGATGCCGCCCATTTTCACCAGTTTCAGGTGTGCCCAAAGTTTGCCACCCAATGCGCACAGCCGGTCCACGTCTGCGCTGCCCGCCAGCCCTTCGTCGACCATTAGCGGCAGCGGACTGCGCTGTGCGAGGTGTTCCAGCGCAACCCAGTCACCTGCGGCGATCGGTTGTTCGACGTACGCAAGGTTGAACCGGGACAGTGCTTCGAGGTTTTTCAGCGCTTGCTGCCGCGGCCACTGACCATTGACGTCGACGGCTATTTTGAGGGTGTCGCTGAAACGGTCTCGCAACGCTTGCAGGCGAACAAGGTCCTCCTCGAAGGTGCCTACCGCGATTCGCACCTTCAGGTCGCGAAAGCCTCGTTTTACATAAGCATCGGCTTGGGCGATGAAGACCTCGAACGGCGACCAGAACAGTGTCTGGTTGCTGGCGTAGCGAATATCTGAGGCAGGGGCACCCAACCATTGCGCCAGCGGCAGGCCCGCACGGCGCGCAAGCAGGTCGTGCAGGGCGCAATCGACCAAGGTGCGCACCGGCATGCTCAGGTCCGCCGCCCACTCCGGCATCTTCGCCAGCAGCACTGCCGGGTCGCTGTCCCAAGGCAGCGCGCAGAGAGCCTGCAACGCTTGGGCAACCACCTGCTCAGGGACGTATCCATTGAGATAGGTGATGTTGATCCGCACTTCCCCTACGGCCTGATGCTGGCCGTCGTCCAGGCACAGATACAAGGCCTGGAGTTCGCCGACACTGCCGGATGCCGCCGTATGTAGCTGCACGCCGTTGCTGTAGTGAAGGTCGGCGCGACGCAGGGAGGCCTTGAGTCTCATATCGATTCCAGCGCCAGCATCTGCAGGGCGATATCCCGGTAGATCAAACTGGCGGCGATGAATTCATCGATGGGCACGAACTCATCGGGTTTGTGAGCGACGGCAAGGGTGCCTGGACCGATAACGGTACCGGTCGTGCCCAGGCTGCGAAAATGCACCAGGTCGCAGCCCCCCTGGAAACCGAACGGCCCGGCGTTGCCATGGTTGTGCTCTTGGCAGGCGGCCAGACTGGCTTGAACGATAGGCTCGGCCAACGCAGTTTCTGTTGCACCGCCCGTGGTGGGGATGTATTTGAGCACCTCGGCACGGACGCCGAAACGCTCCTCTGCCAAGGCCAGCAGTTGCTTGATTTCGGCCTTGACCTCATCTTCGTTTTCGCCGGGCACCATGCGCCGGTCCAGCAACAGATCGCAGGCGCCGGGAAGCACGTTATCGGCATGGCCGCCATTAATTCGCGTGACGGTCAGACTGGCTTCACCCACCAGCGCGTGACAGTGGCATTTCACTGAATGTTCATGATGTTGCTCGATCAGCCCTAACAACTGGCCGGCTCGGTAAATGGCGTTCTCACCCAGATGCGGGGTGCCGGAGTGGGCTGTTACGCCGTGAACCCGAACGAGTGGGCGAAGACTGCCTTTGTGCGCGGTGAAAGCGGTGTTGGAGGTTGGCTCTCCAATCACTGCAAAGTCGATATGCGGAGGTTGATGGGCAACGTAATGCTTGGCGCCTTCGCTGGCGATTTCTTCGTCTGCGGTGAACACCGCCATCAGCGTGCCGGACCACTGCTCGCGGCGGGCAATCAGCATGCGAGTGGCTTCGATCATGGCGACCATCGGCCCTTTGGCGTCACAACTGCCGCGACCATATAACTTGCCGTCGGCTTCATGCAGCACAAACGGGTCACTGCCCCAGCCTTCACCGGCCGGCACCGTGTCGATGTGGGTGTTGAAGGCGAAGGTCGGGCCAGGGCCATTGGCATACGTGGCGATGACATTGACGCGCCCGGGTTTGTATTCCGACAAAGACAGGTCGAAGCCTTCTGTTTCCAGCAGCACCTGTAAATAGCGGGCGGCTTCGAGCTCGTGACCCGGTGGATTTTCAGTGTTGATCGCCACCAGTGCGGCGAGGTCGCATTTCATGCGGGCAAAGTCGGGTTGCTGATTCATTGCTGGGATCTCAGTGCAGGATCTGATCGAGGAAGTGACGGGTACGCGGGTTGACCGCGCCGCCGAAAAAGTCGGCGCTGCTGGCGTTTTCGATGATCTCGCCGCTTTCCATGAAAACGATGCGGTCTGCCGCTCGGCGGGCGAAACCCATTTCATGGGTCACGACCAGACTGGTCATGCCTTCGCTGGATAGCTCGGCCATGACATCGACCACTTCGCGAATCATCTCCGGGTCCAGCGCCGAGGTCGGTTCGTCGTAAAGCATCACTTTGGGTTTCATGGCCAGCGAGCGGGCGATGGCGACGCGCTGTTGCTGGCCGCCGGAAATCTCGTCAGGGTAGGCGTCAGCCTTTTCCGGGATGCGCACCTTGCCAAGGAGTTCAAGGGCAATGTCATGCGCATCGGTGCGACTCATGCCGAGCACTTTCATGGGCGCGAGCATGATGTTTTCCACCACGGAGAGGTGCGAGAACAGCTCGAAGTTCTGAAACACCATGCCGATATCGCGCCGCAGCAGATGCACGTTGCGTCGGTCGTAATCGATGCGCCGACCTTCAAAGAACAGGTCGCCACCGTCGGCCGGCTCCAATTGATTGACGCAGCGCAGCAGGGTGGACTTGCCTGATCCCGAAGGGCCGATAATCACTACCGTCTCGCCACCGCGCACGTTCAACGAGCAGTTTTTGAGGACTTTGAAAGGGCCGTAGCTCTTATCGATACCAATGAGTTCCAGCAGCGGTTTGCCATTGCCAGAGGACGAGAGAGTTTTTTGCATGATCGGTTTCTCCTAGCGAACGGTTGCGCCGCGCGATGTGCCAAGCATGCGTTCGGTCAGGCTGGTACGTGGGCCTTTACGTCGCTGTTTCGGGTCGAGCCGACGCTCGATCAGGGCCTGTATGCCCATGAACAGGGTGGTCAGGGCCAGGTAATAGATGCCCGCCGCGGTGAGTGCTTCGAAGTAACGGAAATTCGAACTGGCGGTCTGGTTGGCGACCAACATCAGTTCCTCGACAGCCACGACCGAGACCAGTGCGCTGAGCTTGAGCATACCGACCATCTGGTTGCCAATGGGCGGCAGGATCATTCGGGTTGCCTGCGGGATTACCACGTGGCGCATGACGGCGAAGGGTTTCATGCCCAGCGCAAGGGCAGCGGTGCGCTGTCCTTTTTTCACGGCTTGCAGGCCGGAGCGAATGATCTCCGCCATGTAGGCGCCTTCGTTCAGCGACAACGCCAATATGGCACTGACCATCGCCGAAAGACGTATGCCGAAGGTGGGCAGAACGTTGTAGATAAAGATGATTTGAAACAGCACCGGAGTGCCTCTGAACAGCCACAGATAAACCAGTGCCAATGCACGGCCCAACCGCGTGTTGCTGTCCTGCAGTAACGCGATGATCACGCCGACGCCGACGCCGAATACCAGCGAATAGAGTGTGATGAGCAAGGTGGTCAGGGCCCCGTGAAAGAACGCGGGGGATATCAGGTATTGCAGGACCAGTTCGAATGACATGATGCCTCCTCAGTGAGCGCGGCCTGGCGCCGAATACACTCGGCGCGCTGGCTTTCTTGGTGGATTTGGCATCAATCGAACAGCGAGACGGTCTCAGGAAATTTCCATTTTTCGATGATCTGTTTGTAAGTGCCGTCCGCGACCATCTCCTTGAGCGCGCCTTGCAAGGCGGCACTCATGGCCGTATTGCCCTTGGTCACGGCTATACCGATGCGTGTGTCCGATTCGAACTCGGGACCTGCGGTTTTGTAGACGTCCGGCACCTCGCGCAGCAACTGCACAACGCCGGGCGTCGAATCGAAAATGGCGTCGGCGCGGCCTTGGCGCAGGCTCAATGCTGTGGCCTGCGCGGTCGGCAGGGTTTGCACTTTCACCGGTTGCAGACCTGCGCTGCGACAGCGCTGGTCATCCTGGCGCGCGTAGGTTTCTTCGATGCCACCCAGCGTGACCGCAACGGTCTTGCCACACAGTGAGTTATCCCGGCCCGTGACTTTTTCCGGATTGTCCAGGGTGACGACGACCTGATTGCCAATTCGCAGGTAGGGAACAAAATCGACCTGTGCGGCCCGGGCTTCATTCATGTACATCGCCGAGTTGATCAGGTCTATGCGTTGCCCCTGGAGAGCCGGAATCAGCCCCTGGAACTCCATATTCATGGCAATGGGCTTAAGCGCCAGCTTTTTGCCAATGGCTTCGATCAGGTCGATATCGAAGCCGGTCAGCTTGCCGCCAGCCTGAAATTCAAAGGGCGCGAAGGTTGCCGCAGTGCCATAGGTGAGCTGGCCGGCGGTGATCACCGGCGGTGCAACGTCTGTCGCGGCGTTGACAAACTGCGCAGCCAACAAGGCGGATATCAAGGGAATGGAGCGCAGGCTCAGGCGGGGCAATGTCGTCATGTGAATCTCCAAAACTGTAAATTTATTGCACTAGTTGTATCAATTAGTGCAAACAAGCCAGAAGCTGTAGTGAGCCTTTAGAGGGCGAGCCGCTCTGAAATGATGCAGCGGATTTGACTTTCGGCGTATTAAGCAGGAGGGGTGAAGCCCAATTGGGCCCCAAGGTTATGGAGCAATATGCGTTCCATGTTTTTAGTGATTTATTGTATGCAATGTTGCAACAGCGATCTGTCTACCTGGCGTGGGCTTTGCTGACGCCCGCGCGGCGAGTAAAAAGTCCTCAATCAGTGGGTGAGGTTTTCCCGCTCTGGAACTGAGTTCCGGGTGGCCTTGCATGCCTTGGTAGAAGGGGTGTTGCGGCCAATCGATGGCATCGACGATCTGCCCGCTGGAATCGGTGGCAGTGATCATCATCCCGGCGGTCTCCAGCGACTGAGTGAGGTCGGGGTTTAGCATAAAGCGGTGGTTGCAGCGTATCGTTGGGTGGTTCTGAAGCCTGTGTTCAAGTGCCGCGTGCCTGAAATGCAGGCGTTGCTCGCCCAGGCGGTGGATTGCCAGCCCAGGTATACCGGCCATGGGTAAAAAGCTTTGAATCGCAGCGTCCGGCGCCGCTTCAGCCATGTTCGCCTGCTCAAGCCCCGGCACGCTTTGCGCCAGGGCAGTGGCCATCGACTGCATGCCTAGACAAAGGCCCAAAGTAGGAATACCTGAAGCCAGCCCCTGTTGCGCTGCCCGTATCTGCCCCGGCACATTGGCCATGTCCGACCCACCCGGTAGAACGATTCCGTCGACTGAGTTGAGCTGTGAGACATCGAGCCGCGCAGGCGCAACAAAACGAACGTGCAGGTCAATGTTCGCGGCTTCGGCAGCATCGCCAAGGGCGGCCAGGGTCGCGGGATACACATCCCTGTGATCCTCCTCGGTCCCCAGCAGCGCAATACGCAAGGTCTCTACGAATGTGCGCGGCGGTGTGATGGACGCGGCGTTGGTCCAACGCCCGAATTCGTCACGGCGCCAGCGACCATGTGCGGTGGTGATGCCGTCCTGGTCTTCCAAATGCCAGCATCCGTTCTGATGTCGGCCCGCCAGATGACGCACAGACAGCCCTGCGGCGTGCGCTCGCATGAGCAACGCGTCACGCAACGGAGCGGGTTGAAACGCGCTATGCCACGGCACGACGACGGCATGCTGCCTGGCCGCATCAATGATCATATCGATGTCGCTGGCCGGCAGGATTTCACGCCCGGTGATCCTTTCGTACCAGACCAGCCCACTGGCTACCAATGCCCCCTTGGCGGCAACCATCTGCACGCTGTCCGCACCCTGCGCGGGATAAAATTCGGCAGGCAAATGCATCAACAGGGCATCTTCTGCCTGCGCAACAGATGCGGCCAATGCACCGAACAGGGCAGGAGAACAATGTGAATGGCTGACCAGCGTGAGTGTCATCAAGGGGTCCATCTGATAACGCGTAATCGCGGCGTTGCAGTGGACTAAGACTGTCTCTTTCCTACCGATAGAGATAGCATGTTTTTTTTGTTTCAATCGAAAGTATTTCTTATGGATACCCGATACCTGAAAAGCCTTCTGGCGGTGATCGATTGCGGCTCCATTGCGGATGCTGCCCGAGTCGAAGGCATAACCGCGGCAGCTGTCAGTCAGCGCATTCAAGTGCTGGAGCGTTTGCTGGGGTTTGCGCTGCTGTCGCGTGTGGGGCATTCGGCCAAAGCCACTGAAGCCTGTCTGGCCCTGCTTCCGCGGGCACGCCATATCGTCAGGGAGGTCTCGTTACTGGCTGGCGACGCCGACTTGAGTGGATTGACCGGTTCGCTGCGCATTGGCGCGATTTCTACCATGCTGACCGGACTTCTACCCAGTGCTTTGCTGGAACTGAGTCGTTTGGCGCCCGGTATAAAAACTTCGATCCTGCCTGGGACTTCCCGCTCGTTGTACCTGGCGCTGCAGAGTGGTGAACTCGATGCGGCGGTGATTGTTGCACCTCCGTTTGAGCTGCCGAAAATGTTCCGGGTTGCGCCGTTGCATCTGGAAAAATTGGTGCTGGCCTCCAAAGCGTTGCCGACAAACGGGATTGCCGACGTGCTGCGTTCCCATCCTTATATTTGCTACGAACCCAGCTCATGGGGCGGACTGCACGCCGAGCGCTACCTGAGCGATAACGGCCTCGCATTGACGCCGCTGTTCAGCCTGGATGGTCTTGAAGCCATTGCGATGCTGGTCGCCGATGGTGTGGGAGCGAGTCTGGTACCGCTGTGGTCCGGGTTGGAGCGTCTGGCCCAGGATTTCAATATCACGCCAGTGGGCGAGGGCTATGATCGTGAAATCGTCCTGGTCACATTGGCGCACACAGACAGGCCGAGGATGCTGGAGGCGTTGCTTCAGGCATTGGCCGAGCGATAGCTAGCCAATCAGCGCACGGTATCGACAGCTGAGGAATTTCTGTAGCCATGGATGGCCTCGACTGTAAAGCGAGAAATGCGGTGTAATTCGTGACGGTAAGGTACTTCAAGCCTCTCGCGATTTTCGCCGGCTCTTTCTGAGCGAACAGTGGCCAACTAAAAGAGCGTTATCGCGTCGTCAACCTGGTCTGAGCCTCGGTGGCAATGGCGCGAGTACAGGCCTGAATCGCCTCGACGGCTTTTCCCTCATCCAGAGCCTGGAAGCGATAACTGGGCATGCTGACACTTACGCATCCGACGACACCTTGGCCAGGGACCACGATGGCGCTCCCGTAGCAGCAGATATCTTCTTCATTTTCTTCCAGATCGGTGGTGTAGCCGCGTGCTGCGCTCAGTTCAATCTGCGCAAGCAATTCGTCGACTTGGGTAATGGTTTTATCGGTGAGTGGGCGCAGAGTAATCGCAGCAATCAGTTTTTTGACTTCTTCCGGGCTTTGCTGGGAAAGCCATGCTTTGCCGACTGAACTCGAATACAGCGTGACACGGGTGCCGATTCTCGACGCCATCCGTACCGTGCGCCGAGACTCCAGCTTGCTGATGTAGGCCATCTCCAAGCCGCTTCGCATTGCCAGATGAACAGTTTCATCCAGCGCGTCACGGAGGTGAATCAGATGGGGCTCAGCGATAGCACGCAGGTCCGATCCCTCCCAGGCTTTGTAAGCGAGGCTGATCAGCCGGGCCCCGAGGCCGACCCGTCCATCGGTGCCTTTTTCCACCAACATGCCTTCCGCCAACAACGCAGCGACGATGCGATGGGTGGTGGGGCGTGGATAACCCAGCGCTTTGGATAGATCACCTACAGAGGGAGGATGCGAAGCATCCGAAACGGCCTGAAGCACAGTCATGAACTTAGTGAACGCGGCTGTTCCGGGAACATCGTTTTTTGAAGCCATAAAGAGGGTCTACGCCACCAGATACCCCCCGTCCACCGGCAGGATGGTTCCTGTGATGAATGTGGCCGCCGGGCTGCACAGAAAGACCACCGCTTGTGCGATGTCTTCTGGCTTGCCCCAACGACCCAAGGGGGTGCGTTGAAGAATGGGCTGCGAGCGTTGAGGATCTTTTTGCAACGCTTCGGTTAATGGCGTTGCGATCCAGCCAGGCGCCACGGCATTCACCCGAATGCCGTCGGCAGCGTACGCAATGGCAAGCGATTTAGTCAATTGCATCACAGCACCCTTGCTGGCGCTGTAGGCGGGAACCAGGCCGCCACCAAAAAAGCTCAACATCGACGCTGTGTTAACGATCGTGCCGCCGCTGGCCGCCAGTTTGTCACGCGCCAGTCGGCAACAGCGCATGGTGCCATTGAGGTTGATATCGATCACTTTCTCGAAGACATCGATCTCATGCTCCTCACCGCGGCGAATAACCCCGGCGCAATTGATCAGAATATCCAGGCGAGGCAGTTCTTCGAACAGGTTCTGCAACGCCGGCGTGTCAGTGACATCAATCTCGACCGCCCTGACGTCCAGGTCTGATGGAACAACCAGCGCTTGGCTGTTAAAACCAATCGCCACAACGCTAGCCCCAAGCTCTGCGAGCTTCAACGCCACGCCAGCCCCGATCCCAGTCGTGCCACCGGTGACTACGGCAGTTTTACCTTTGAATAGATCGCTGTTGAATGTCATGAGTGACGCTCCGAAAGAGGGGATGAAGAAGGCGACGAAAGAGTGTCAGGGAGTTCGCTCGCTGGGATTGGCTCCTTGACCAGAAAGAAGTACGCGATGGCGCCCAGCACTGCGACCACGCCGCTCGCCACCAGGGCGCCTTCGTAAGTCCCCGTGGTTTGTACGACCCAACCTGTAATCACCGGAGCAAAGGATCCGCCCAGGTAACCGCCGAAGTTCTGAATGCTGCCGATCGACGCCACTTTTCGCTTGGGCGCGATCACGCTGACCATGGTCCAGCAAGCCGCGCTGGCCATATTGATGAAGAACATCGCGATGGAGATCAGCACCATTGCCCAGACGATGTCGGGGGTATAGGCCGCAGGAATGGTAGCCAGCGCGCCGCCCAGAAGTCCGATGCACACTGTCCACTTGCGGGTTGCGATCACCGGGAGGTCGCGGCGCACTAGAAAGTCAGCGATCTGGCCGGCCGAGATCATGCCTAAAGCGCCGAACACATACGGAATGGCAACTACCCAGCCAGCGTGGGCCACTGACAATCCACGATCATGCTCCAGATAACTGGGCAACCAGGTAAGGTACAACCAGACCATATAGATGACGCCGGCAAAACCAAGCAGCATGCCCCAGGTGGTGCGATGGCCGAAGAGTGCGCGCCATTCTTTCCAGTTCATTTTCCGAGAACTGTGTTCGACTTCTTCATGTTGTGCCAAGTGGCCCAGATCGCTGTCGTCAAGGACGGATTCGCTACGATTGCGATAACAGGCATACCAGCCGATCCCTACGAGCAGACCGGCGACACCGGTGAACACAAACATCCAGCGCCAGCCGAACGCCAGCATGATTGCCGTGAGCAAAGGTGGCGCAAGACAAGGCGCGATGCAGCTTGAGGCAATGAATATGCCGGTGGGGCCCCCGCGCTCGCGTACAGTGAACCATTCACTCACAACCTTGGCGCCTGCCGGAAAAAGAGGGGACTCACCGATTCCCAGAATTGTTCTGGCGATCATGAACTGTGAGAAGGAGTTGACCAGACCGCAGCAAAGCTGAGCGACCGACCAGAAGCAGATACCAGCCCCCAGAATCAGTCGATTACCCAAGCGGTCGATCAACGCACCAACCGGAAGTTGGGAAAATGCGTAAGCCAGAGAGAAGGCCGAAAGCAGCAAGCCCATCTCTGTCGGACTGAGTGCCATCTCCTCGCGAATGGACGAATTGGCAATGGAAAGGGCGCTGCGGTCAATGTAATTGACGAAGCCGGCCACGGTCAGAAAGCTGATAGCAATAATCTGGATACGCTTGAGCTTCGCCGATTTGGCATGTGAGGTATTCATTTGGCTTAATCTCTTTATCGTTATTTTGAGATGCAAGCTGACAGGACGCGGCTGGGGGGGCGCTGGGCGCGATCAGCCGCTCCACAGGCCTAGCGGATGAATTGGTCTACGTAATCGGCTCCCAGGCCAACCTCTTCGTAATACTTTCTGCACATGTCTATTTTGGTGAATACGTCCTCGTAACCGACATTCGCGCCCCATGGGTCCACGTAGTACATGCATCCCTGGACGTTGAAAAGGGTGATCATTTCTTCAACCCCCTCATCCACAACCAGAGTGTGGGTCTCTCCCGGTGGCTCGAATGCATAGCTGCCTTCGGTGGCCTCCCAGTCATGTTCCAGATAGTGCCAGCGACCCTTGATCACGTAGGCGTGAACTGGCCCAGGGTGGCGATGGCGACTGAGTACGCCGGACTGACGCACACGAAGCAGGTTTATCCAGTAACCCGCCGAGCGATTGAGGCACAGCGGGCGAAACCAGACATTTTCCGCTTGGGGCACCCAGACTCGTTCGTCCACTGGGACCGCATTCGGTACCACCAGGTCAGGCAATATTCCTTGCGGCTGCGGATGCTGGAAAGGCATGCGTTTGAGTTCGTCGGCCGTGTAGACCGTGCGTTCGGTATTGGAATCAGGCATTTTTATTGTATGTCCATATTGTGGATGTATAGTCCACAATATGATTGCAGCGAAAAAGTCTTCATGTCAACTGACCACAAAGTGCTTTCCGCCGCTCGCCACTGCCCTCGCGCAACCTAGGCCAGCCCGCGTTGCAATTCACGCCATTGTCTGGGCGACATCCCGTGCCACCGCATGAAGGCCCGGGAAAATGTGCTGACCTCGGTGTAACCCAGGCGAACCGACAGCTCGGAGATCGACAGACGTTCTTCTTGCAGGTAGGTGTGGGCGAGCTCGCGACGGATTGATTCAATCAGTTGCTTAAAACACTCCTTTTCTTCCTTGAGTCGCCGTTGGAGGGACGCTGGGCCCAGCGCCAAGCGCATGACGTTGCAGAACTGCGTCAGCGATAGCTCGGCATCCTGCCGGCGGCTGGCGATGGCAGCGTCCTGCAGGCGGTATTCCAGGCGGCAGATTCCTTGCGCTTCGCATAGACGCAACAGGCTGCTTTGCTGGTACACCGGAAAGTACTCGACCATGTTGCGCAGGGCCTGGCCCAAATTGGGCGAGGAGGTTGCCAGGTAGCCCAGCAACCCCAGCGACTGAGGTGCAAACTGGTGACCAAACCACAGGCCGAAATTGTCATTTTGAGTGCACCGGGCAGCGTCATCCATGGCGCGGCACAAGCTGAACAGCGCAATGGGCGCACTGGGCTCCAATGGGTCTGTGCCAAGCCCGGAGCGGTGCAATATGCCTTGGGCGTCAGCACCCGGGTGCTCTATGAACTGGGCGAAGCCGCTGATCGCAGTGGCCATTACCGTGGGCCCGGCGCTGCGGCGGGGGGCTAGGGGAAAGCATTTGGGTCATAGGGGGTACTCGATCCGTGGAGCGGTGATCGGTACTTCTGGCTGGATGTCTGCAAGGCTTGTGCCTGACCGCTTGGTGCAAGACATAAATGCGCCGTGACACCCCTCAAAGCACACACCATGACCGCGCCGGTTTTCTGTATTCCCCTAACAACAATCTGTTCGCTGCTGCCAAGAACTGCACTCTGCTCATGGCGATAATCACGGCGGTACATGCTGGGGCCGATGTACCGTCGGACTGGGTTCGGCGACCATGGCTTGCCCATGGCTGCGCCCAGCGTGGCTTATATGTGCACCCGCGACATAACTGGTTTGTCTCCACCGCCATTGGTGAGAAGTTGATGGATGAGGTGCTTGGGATTACGGGAGAGGTAATGGGTGGGTTATAGGTAGCTTGAACCCTACATCGTAGAGACCAGCCCTCCAGCGAACTGCGCAAGGAGGGCAGAGGGGTCGCGATATCCCGGCCTACATTTCGCCGCTGTCAATCCTGAGCCTGGAGGTCTTTCGCCCTCTGCTCGGCCACGTTGATAGCGGTAACTGAAACTTGTTAATACTTGCGAGCAACTTTTGAAACCATCGAGCAACGGCGCAGATCCATTTCGCCTTCGAGTACGTCGGGAAGCGCGGCGACGAATGCTTTCATGTAGGGCAACTCGAAATGCGCCGCGAGATCAGAGGCAGCCTTCCAATTCTCGTAGAGTACCCAAACGTCGGCATCGTCGTTCGAGCGGTGCAAGTCGTAATTGATGTTGCCGGGCTCAGCACGAGCGGGCTCGACAAGCTTAGCGAGGCGGCGGCCCAACTCGTCGCCCAAACCGGGTTTGGCGCGGATAAAGGCAATGAGAGTTAGTTGCGTGTCGCTCACTGGAATCGGCGTTACGGGAGAAGTTTGTGTAGTCATGTTGTTTCTCTCAACCTTTGAGGTTTTAGGTTACAAGCGCTCTTGTGCTGCGACACCCGCAGCCAGGCAGCTCGGCTCAACGGCACTCTGCGACCGATGCGGGCTCCGTCTTCGCCGGGGCCTTGCGAACCTCAGGCTGGAGGTCCTGCACGAAGCGCAGGCCGCCTTCGGAGAGCGGACGGGCCAGATTGCGGTCGAACATCGAAAACAAGGCAACGGTGTATGGGCGGGCGAAATGGCTGTTCACCGCCGCCTCGTTGCGCCAGACCTCGTAGAGAACGTAGTTCCGCTCGGTGCCAAGGATTTTGTGGACGTTAAAGGTGATGTTCCCCGGCTCCAGTCGCGAGCAGGTTACCGAACGGCGAAATACCTTCTCGAATTCCGCTTCGGTGCCGGGCTTCACCTCGAA
This sequence comes from Pseudomonas sp., assembly GCF_050739935.1. Lineage (GTDB taxonomy): Bacteria > Pseudomonadota > Gammaproteobacteria > Pseudomonadales > Pseudomonadaceae > Aquipseudomonas. The sequence continues at coordinate 165,957 of NZ_JBOICF010000061.1, forward strand.
ATTGACGATGAGCGCAACTTCACCGTTCGGGCTCGGCTCAAGCACGATTTCCGCCATCGCTGCTTGCGACGAGATAAACGCGGTCGCGGCAATCAATGCACCGAGTGAATATTTTTTGAGACCGTTCATGATGTTTTTCCAATAGACGGCTGAATAGACAGGGTGGGCCATCGCAGTGGACGGCGTTCCGCTGCGATGGAAATTCTGATAATTCGGGTTATGTTCGCGGTGGTTAGGCGATCGAATAACCGCCGTCGATGAGCAGGCCGTGGCCGGAGACGAATGAAGCGTCATCCGAGGCGAGGAAGGCGACGACGGTGGCGATCTCTGCCGCCGAACCTGCCCGGCCGGGAACGGTCGAGGCGGCGAACGCGTCCTTCGCTTCGGTGCTCGGCCAGATGCGGTCTTGGAACGGTGTATCGATGATGCCGGGATTGACCGCGTTGACGCGCACGCCCTGCTTGAACAGTTCGATTGACGCTGTCTTGGTCAGTCCCAGGACTGCATGCTTGCTGGCGATGTAGAGACCCGCATTTGCGAAGCCGATGACGCCGCCCATCGATGCGTTGTTGATAATCGTACCGCCGCCTTGCGCGAGCATGGCCTTGGCCTCGTGCTTCATCGACCAGAAGACGCCGCGCACGTTCGCATTGAAGATCGTGTCGTAGGTCTCGTTAGTCTGCTCGATGAAGGGCGAGAACGCGCCCTCGGTGCCGGCATTGTTGAAGGCGATGTCGATGCGGCCGTAGGTCGAGATCGTTTTGGCAACCAGATCGATCACATCCTGTTCGACGTTGATGTCAGCGACTACAGCGGTGGCTTCGTAACCAGCCTCTTTAATGTCAGCTACGAGAGCTTCAAGTTCGGATTGACGGCGTGCGCTGGCGACGACTTTGGCGCCGCGACGGGCGAGTTCGAGGGCCGTGGCACGGCCGATACCGGAACTTGCACCGGTCACCAGGGCGACTTTGCCAGTAAGTGTTTGGGGGGCTACGAGAGTGCTCATAAATTTCTCTTGATTCAGCGAATGGGAAAACGAATGGAAGAGGAGGGTTTCCCCTATTCCATTTCCTGCCAGCGATTCTGCGGTCCATGATTGATATGATAAAGTAGAGAATATTGCTTACGATGATGAATGAGGCTCACTAATGGAAAACGCTGAATTGGCCGAGCTTGCCGTATTTGCATCGGTTGCGAGACACCTCAGCTTCCGGCACGCAGCCACTGAACGAGGGACATCTTCCTCGGCGACAAGCCATTCGATACGCAGCCTTGAAGCACGGGTAGGAGTACGCCTTTTTCATCGTACAACCCGCAGTGTTTCACTGACGGAAGCTGGGGAGATGTTGTACGCCCGGCTGGAACCGGCACTTTCAGACATGCGAGCAGCAGTGGATGAATTGAACTGGTTTCGCGCTACGCCTTTTGGCACTGTCAGAATCAATGTTCCGAACTCAATCGCGCCCTATTTGTTCACTGAAGCAATGGGGCTGTTGGCTGCCAATCCAGGACTGAAGTTGGAGATCGTTGCTACTGATACCCTTGTCGATATTGTGGAGGAAGGGTTCGACGCAGGGATCCGATTCGGTGAGGTGCTTTCCCAAGACATGGTCGCGGTTCGGCTTAAATCGAAGTTTCGGTTTATCGTCGTCGGATCCCCCAACTATTTTGAAAGGAATGAACCGCCAGGAACGCCTCACGATCTCCGGCGTCACACGTGCGTTCGATATGCATTCCCCAGCGGTAAACTCCTGGGATGGGAATTCGTCAAGGATGGAGAGACTGTGAAGGTCGACGTGACAGGGCCATTAACAGTCGATAGCCAGGAGCTCATGGTAGTCGCTGCATCAAGAGGTGTGGGTCTGGCGTATGTATGGGAAGACCGAGCCGCGCCGTACCTCCATGATGGCCGGCTCCGGCAATGTCTCGCCGACTGGTGTAATGTTGACGAAAGCCTGTTTCTTTATTTTCCTAGTCGTAGACATCAGTCGGCAGGGCTTAGAGCACTGATTGAGGCGATGAAAGAGTAGGCTATTGTTTACGACTACTTAAATGGTTATCAGGAAAAACCGAGCCTGTCTCTCTATTATTCTCGCCGAAGTGACATAAAGTTGGCTCGACACAACATATGATAGGACTCTTCTGATGCGCTCTCTTATTTTTACTTATGTCGTTCAACTTAATCTGCTTGACGTATGGCGCTGATAAATACGATTCGGTGATCACCCGGAATCAGATTAGGTATAAGTGGCTGCCTGCGGTCAGCCACTGCGTGGAGTGTCATCCCGGCGGGTTCAGGAACTGTAATTTATGAAGGAGTCGAAGGTCGCACTGGGGAAGATGCATCCAAACCAACCGTAGTATGCCATTTCCTCACATACCATTTTTTGACCAGCCCGTTTTGAACATATGGATCATTCAGAGCAAATTGCTCTGCGGCCTCTGGGCCTTTGGCCGAAAACAAGATGAGCGCGCTATCAATTGGGTCAGTCAGCGCCCCCGCAAGGATCAGCTCTCCTCGTTCAGCCGCTTCCCATGCCTTGGACAAGTGTGCGTTTCGAACCCCGTCGCGCTTCTCCAGGTATGAATCACCGAACTCGAGAAATAAAATGTAGTGCTCCATTGGCACTCCTATCAATTAATGGATTGTTGTCACGCGACGGAAGTCACGAAGGGCTTACTCACGACCCACGCCGATACGGGCGACGGATACCCATGACACTCCTCAATGACGGGCGACGCTCGTGTTGGGTTTGGTTCACGGTCTTCGGCTTTCTATCTTCCGATTTATAGCTCGACCTGGAATTGCTTCCAGCGCGTCATGCGTTGACGCAGGTCGATACGTTCGCCATCGGCGGTGAAGGTGCCATCGCCATGGTGATGCAGGCAGCGACGCTCCTGTCGTTCGTCGTTGACCCAGATGGCCACGGCTTCAAGGATGAAGAGCTGGTACTTTTCAACCATCCCGTCGTCATGAATGACGCATTCAATGTTGTAGAGGCAATCGCTCAGCAACGGCGCGTCGACCTTGGCTGCCTTGGCAGTGGCCAGGTTGAAGCGCGCGAACTTGTCCGTTTCCGCGCCGCTGCAGTTACCGATGTCAACGACCGTTTGCGCCAGGTCGAAACCTGGCACTGCGATAACGCATTGGCGTGTCCTGCGCAGAGCGGCGAAGCTATGGTCCCAGGGGCCGATGACGCAACCGATCAAGGGCGGTGCGTGTTGGACCATCATATGAAAGCCCATTGTCATGACGTTTCGACGCCCTTCATCCTGGGTGCACACCATGACGATGGGGCCGGATTCAAGTATCCGGTACGCCATTGAAGCATTGATCTTACGCATCACACCCTCTGTCTTTCAGACTGCTGCTTGTGTAAGTTGCGACTCCGGTGCATCGACGCCTTCGAGCATTGGCAGTGGGAGAAATTGCGCCAAATGTTCTCGAAGGCTTGGGATATCCTGGGCAATCTTCGGATCCTTGACGACGTTGAAACACGAGAAGGAGGGAAGAGGCTGTGCACCGCAGAACCGGTAGTTGGCAGTATTGCCGATCATGACCTCGTCAACGGACTTCCCGGCAAACAGATACTGGTCCTCGTCATCGAAAGCTGCCCTAGGGGCATTCCAGGTCAGGGACAGCATGTACTTCTTGCCCTGCATCAAGCCGCCCGTTCCGTACTGTTTGGCCGGATCGATCCGAGTGCGTCCATCGTCCACGATCAAGCGTTTCTGAAGTAGACCTGCCGTGAATACTTCGTCGGCATACTTCTTGTATATCCATGGAGCACCGAACCAATGGATAGGAGTCTGCAGAAAGATTATGTCTGCCCAGACATGCTTTTCGACCTCCTCATCGACAATATAGCCCTTTTCGATATTCGTCGTTCTGACGTCGTAGCCTCTGCGCTCCATTTCTTCCTGAATCACATTGGCCATCGTCTCATTGAGCTCTCCCTTGGAGAAGTCTTCGTAAAGTTGGAACGCGTTTATAATCAAAGCTCTCTTCATAACAATCCTCTGGGGCACTCGCATTGCCCACACATGGCGTTTGTGGTTGGAACCAAGGACACATCGACCATGTAAATAGATGGGGCGATCAGGAGTTAGTCCGGTTCCAAGGGTGATGCCGAGTATTCGTGAAAAGGGTCGTGCCAAGCTGTCCGTTTTGCCGAAGTTAGTGCATAAAACTCCGAATCAGCGCGTCGCCTTTCCTGCCTGGGCCTGAGCAGCTGAGTGTTTTCGGGTATTTGATTCGGCGGGATAACATGCGAACTGTGAATTAATACCTCGTGAAACGCGAGGAGGTAGTGAGCAACTGTCGTGCTTAAAAAGGGAGGCCTCAGCGGTGTTATCACTCAGAGCACGTTCGGATTTTTGTGCATTATTAATCGTTAATCGTACAGCTTGGCATCTGGTTGGCGGCAGATAATCCGTTAGCTGGGGAGGGGATCACTCTATTGACGCTTCTTAAGAAGTGATTGCGAGAGGGGCCAGCAGTGACATTACCTTTCCCACTGATTACATGGCAGTTACTCCTATATCATCAATTTATTTACCAGGATCATTATGAGCCAGAATGCTAAAACTTGGTTTGTCACCGGCGCCTCAAAAGGCATCGGCCTTTCGCTTGTGCGCAAGCTTCTGGAAGATGGGGCCAACGTGGTCGCCACTTCGCGCACGTTGGCTTCGCTCGTCGAGCTAATTGGACCTGCTTCCGAACGGTTTTTGCCCGTGCAGGTGGATCTCGTGGATGAGCGCAGTGTGCAAGTTGGCATTGAGCAAGCCATCGCCAAATTCGGGCGGATTGATGCGGTCGTCAATAACGCAGGTTATGGCCTGCAGGGCACGGTAGAGGGGGCATCCAACGACGAATTGCGTCGTAACTTTGAAGTCAACGTCTTCGCGCCGTCCAATGTGCTGCGTCACATACTGCCTCATCTGCGTCAGCAACGGGGTGGGCATATCTTCAATGTGGGTTCGATCGCCGGCTTCCAGGGAGGTTATGCAGGGTGGGGCATCTACGCCGCCACCAAGTTCGCCCTTGCGGGGCTGACGGAAGCGCTTGCGGCGGAAGTCGCGGAATTCGGCATTAAGGCAACCCTGGTCTATCCGGGGCCTGTTCGCACCGAATTCCTGTCGTCGGGCTCGCTGGTCGTTGCGCAGCGCAACATTGCGGAATACACCGCGGCACAAGCTTTGCTGGACTTACATCTCAATGAGATGGCCGGTAAGCAGGCCGGGGATCCGGACAAGCTGGCCTTGATGATCATTCAAGCCGCAGGTGCTGCCGAACCTCCTCTGCATCTATTCTGCGGGAAGATAGCGAACAACCTTGCCGCTGATAAGTTGGAGGCGGTAAAGCGAGATCTGGTGGCATGGCAGGAAGTCTCGGACGCGACCGACTTTCCTGATTGAGTTCAGAGTACAAGCGGCTGGCTGGCATACAGCCAGCCGTGACCTTGTGGATCGAGCCACTTGGGCAGGCGGATATGAATTGCTTCATCAAGGATGTGATCCGGCATATGGACGCCAGTTCGAGCACCCTCGCAGTCTCGATCGAGCTATGACATAGCTTTGGTGACGTCCGTCATCGTCGGTGCGGAGCGACTTCAACAACTGGACGACAATCTCGCTGCGATCGATATCGCCTTAGGCGAAGAGCAAATCAGACTGTTTGATCAGGTTAGCACTTTGCCCCGCGAATATCCGGGGTGGATGCTGGAAACCCAAGGGGCTGATCGACTCGGCCCCGTAGATCTGTGGGCTGACAAAGCGAGCACCTGATTGGCTACAAGTCTTTGAATACAGAAGTGGCCGGCGCGACTAGATCGAGTCTGCCCGCAGCCGTACGGCATCTTGAATCGGGGGCGCCCCGAACAGGCGTTTGTATTCGCGATGGAACTGCGACAGATTCTCGTAGCCCACCATCGATGCAACAACACCCACGTCGCTCGGCCGCTTTATCAGGAGGCGGCGCGCCTCGAGCAGCCGAAGGCGCTTCTGATATTGCAGCGGGCTCATCGCGGTAGCATCTTTAAAGTGCTGATGTAACGAGGAGACGCTCATATTCACATGGCTTGCCAACTCGTCGATGCTTAGCTGCGCGTCGTAGTGATCCTTGATCCATTCGACCGCTTTGCTGACCTTGAAAGCACGGCTATCGGCAACCAGCGTATGGCGCAGTCTCATGCCTTGGCTACTCATGAGCAGGCGATAAAGGATCTCCTGTTCGATCAGGGGTGCCAGGGTCGGGATATGCTTGGGCGTATTGAGCAGACGCGCCAAGCGATAGGCGGCCTCCAACAGCTCGGCAGGTAGTTTGCTCAAACTGATACCGAGGCCGGTCGGCGGCTCGTCAGGAGGCGGCAGCTCATGCGAGGCGACAATATCGGCGACCTTCTGCATGTCTAATTCCAAAGCGAAGCAAAGGTAGGGCGCGTCTGAACTCGCCTGTGTGACTCGGCCGATAACCGGCATGTCGAGCGATGTAACCAGGCAGTGTTTCGTGTCGTAGCTGTAGGACGCGTCGCCCACGGTGACTGTCTTTGCGCCTTGTGCCGCGAAGATTAGCGCGACCTTGGTGAAGACTGATTCTTCTTTCGCCGGGCTGGAGTACCGGTGGAAAGTCAGGGACGGGATGGCTGTGCGATGGTCACCGTCAATAGGGGTAAAGCGCCCTATAATCGCTGCCAAGTCCTTTGAGAGCGCTTCTTGAGATGGATGATCTGATGTGCAACCTGGGAGATCCATGTTCTATGAGCCAATAAATGTGTCATTTGAATTATCCATGGATAACCGAAGATGGGTATCCCAACCCTGAATATTCGGAAAATCGTACACAGAATACCGACTATCGTGTTATCTGGACCTCGCACGCCGGATGGGCCGGACAGGGTGATCCTGGAACAACATTTGCGCTTGCGCAAACCGAAGTTGTTCTTCATTCCAGTCGGTAGGCCGACCCCACTGAATCGGACATTTCTCCCAGCAAAGCGCAATGAGATCGGCGCTGAGGTTTCCTGTTGTCCTGAGCAAAGCCTCTACCTATGGTCCAGATTTGGACATATCGAAGATGCCAGAGAGCTGACGCGATAATTGCGCCCCAAGGGATTTATGATTGCGCCAGGGCATATTTTTCCACCCGAGCAATCCTGCATTAACCCTTGGACGAGGCTTAACGTTACGTATTTGAATAATCCACTCTCAAGGCGGTGCTGAGAAGCTGACTTTCAAAGCCTGGCGGCAGCAGCTTTTATGTTCGGGGAGTGAGTTTGCAACCATCTTAAAATGTCATCCCAAAGTGGCTGTGAATCTTCGCGAAAATATCCCATGTGGCCGATCGGTTTGCCTCCCGGTGTCGGTTGCAGGTCTAGGGTTGTCAGGGGCGCGCTGCGGTATCCCTTGACGAAAGCGTCGCGGGAGCGGGGAGGAGCCCAAGGGTCATCCACTGAGGTGGCAAAGACACATGGTATTTGCACGCTGGCGTAGAGATCCCGAACATAACTCATCTTGGGATCATCGAAGTAATAGTGCGGGAAGGCGCACCAGCGCTTCCAGTCGTTGTACACACCCAGCGGCAGGTCATCGCCCATGCCTAACACGCTCCAGGCCATGTAGCCTTTCCAGGCGACAATCACTGGCAGTAAGAAGGTCCAGAGCAGGCGGATCTTCAAGGCTTCAGATTTAGACATCCAGCCGCTCCAGCCCGCTCCACTACCAAGGGTGTAGCAGGCGGTGAGCTCGTGATGGTTAGGTAACAAACCGATCGCGTGGCCACCGAATGAATGCCCGACCCAGTACAGCGGCAATGCCTCCTGGCTGAGCAGATCCACTGCGGCGGCCAGATCCTGATAGGCCCAATCCAGGTATGACATGCGAAAACCTTTGAGCGAAGCCGGTTTTGACGCGCCGATTCCTCTGTAATCCAGAGTCAGAACGTTGAATCCTTGCCGCGCCGCATGCTCAGCGAAACGTCGATAGAACCGTTGCTGCACGCCTGTGGCGCCAGCCATGATCAGGTTGCCTTTAATGACACCCGAAGCCTTGTAGTGCAGGGCGGATAACTGATAGCCATCGCGGGCGACCAGGTCGACGGGGTCTACCTGGATCAAAGCTGCGGTGGGCAACGTGATTGTGTTCATGATTCAATCCCGATCAATATGAAGGCCGGAAGCCCGTTGCTTCAGCGGCCTTTGAACACCGGCTCGCGCTTCTGCATCATGGCCATTACACCCTCACGAATGTCTTCGGATTGGATCAGCGTGAGCAACTGTTCATTGAGTTTCGACAGAGCCGCATCGTCCCCTTCGTCCTGAGCATGAAAAGCCGATTGGAGGGTGGCCTTGATCGCCAATGGCGCCGCTTTCGCGACGCGTTCGGCGTACTCTATGGCTCGTGACAGGGTCTGACCTGTTTCCACCACTTCGGTCACCAGACGCATCTTCAGAGCTTGGCGTTGAAAAAAGGACCTTCGGGTCCTTTCTCGTTTCAGCGATATCCATTGAAAACCGCCTGCAGCCACGGCTTTTAAGTCCATTTTTAATTCCCTCAATAGCAGCGTGGTGTTTCCGGATAGTCGTGGAGGGAGCGAGGTCGACAAGACAACAAGCTGGTCCTGACCGAAGTTCAGGCGCTGGAGCATGGCACTCTTCGATCTGGTCTCGCTGATGAAGTCGGCGTAGGCGTGGATAGACAGCGCCTAGACGCCCAGTGCAACCGCGCCGGCCGTATGTTCCTACTGATGGATAAGCCTGCGATTGGTTATTGGAAATGGAGCGGGCTTGCAGCTGGCGGCGATCTGCCAAAGAAGCCGCAGGCCCGTAGTTCGCGGTGCTTTAAATGCCCAGCACGTTGGCGCCGATGCAGGGGTCAATCCCGCGCTCCAGACGTTTTGGGTGCACGATCACAGTGATCTCCATGGAGCCCGTCGTCACCTCAAAGTCGAGCATATGCCCGCCGTACGCCTGGAAGGTCGCGTCACCGGCTATGCCGTGCATATGGATCGACGGCTGGCCATCTTTCCAGGCAACCGAGCCGGTTATGCTGGCCATTTCCATGTTGCTGAAGGTCTTGGCGTCGAAGTCCTTCTTATCCTTGTTCCAGAAGCCGAACTTCACATTGCCAAAGCCAATCCCGCTGATGGAGGCGCTGGGGATGTTTTCGGCGATGGCCATTTTGGTCAGCTCCTTGAATGCGTTGTCACCCATGCGCAGCACCATCAGGTAGCCGGTCGCGGTCTTGATGTAGCGGGGCGTGGTTTCAGTCGCACATTGCATGGGGGCGGTCGTCGTTGTGGTAGAGGTTTGCGCGAGCGCTGGCATCGACACCGAGGCGTTGAACAGCAGCGCCAGTGATGTGGTCAGCAGCAGCTTTTGCACTTGAGGTTTAACGGTCATGTCACGTTCTCCTTGTTGTTGTAGTGAGGGGTGAAACGTTTTTTTGGCGCAAGGGCGCCCGACGCCTGTTGGTCAACAGGCGCTGTGGCGGGCGGTTAAATCAGCGGGTATAAATCAGCAGGTCTACAGCGCGGCGCGGCTACTGGTGCCGTCAAGCAAACGGGCAATACCCAGCGGGTTGGCGTTTTTCAGCGGTTCGGGCAGCAGCGCATCCGGGCAATTCTGATAGCACACCGGCCGCAGGAAACGGTCGATGGCCAACGTGCCGACCGAGGTGCCGCGGGCATCGGAGGTGGCCGGGTACGGGCCGCCGTGGACCATGGCGTCACACACTTCCACGCCGGTGGGGTAGCCGTTGAACAGCACTCGGCCGACTTTCTGTTCCAGCAGCCCCAGCACATCGTCCAGGCCGCCGATCTCGGTATCTTCCACCAGCAAGGTGGCAGTCAGTTGCCCTCGCAGGCCTCGCAATGCATGCAGCAACTCCGCCTTGTCGGCAGCCTCGACAATGATCGTGGTCGGCCCGAAGACCTCTTCCTGCAGCAGTTCATCGGTATTCAGCAGCAGGCCGACGTCAGCCTTGAACACCTGGGGCCGTGCTTGATTGTCCTGCTGTTCGGCTCCGGCCAGGTGCGTTATGCCTGGGTGCGCACGCAGGTTGTCGAGGCCCTGGCAATAGCTTTTCAGGGCGCCGACATTGAGCATGGTTTGCGCCGGTTGCTCGGCCATCAACGCGCTGAAACGTTCGACGAAGGCTGAGAACTCCGGCGAGCGAATACCTAGCACCAGGCCTGGATTGGTGCAGAATTGGCCGGCACCCAGCACCACCGAGGCAGTCAGTTCAGCAGCTATTTTGTCGCCGCGCACCTTGAGTGCCTCCGGCATCAGCAGCACCGGGTTGATGCTGCTCATCTCGGCAAATACCGGGATCGGCTGCGGACGGGCGGCAGCCATGTCACACAATGCCCGGCCGCCGCGCAACGATCCGGTGAAGCCCACGGCCTGGATCAACGGATGCTTGACCAGCGCTTCGCCGACACTGCCGTAGAGCAGGTTAAACACGCCGTCGGGCATCCCGGTTTTGTGTGCGGCGCGCTGGATCGCATTGGCCACGTAATCAGCTGTCGCCATGTGTCCACTGTGGGCCTTGAACACCACGGGGCAACCGGCGGCGAGGGCAGCGGCGGTGTCGCCGCCAGCGGTGGAGAAGGCCAGGGGGAAGTTGCTCGCGCCAAACACCGCTACCGGGCCCAGGCCAATGCGGTATTGGCGCAGGTCCGGTCGGGGCAGCGGCTGGCGCTCTGGCAGGGCACGGTCGATACGCGCGCCGTGGAAATCACCACGGCGTAGCACTTGGGCGAACAGGCGCATCTGGCCGCTGGTACGCGCCCGTTCGCCCTGGATACGCCCGGCGGGCAGGGCGGTTTCGCGGCATACCAGCTCGATGAAGGTTTGGTCCAGAGCGTCCAGTTCGGCGGCTATCGCGTCGAGGAAATCTGCGCGACGCTCAGCAGAGAAGCCACGCAAGGTCCCATAGGCAGCACTGGCAGCCTGGGCGGCGGCGTCGACTTCTTCAGGCGTTGCCTGGTGAAAGCGGTACGGCAAGGCTTCGCCGCTGGTGGCGTTGTGACTGTGCAAAGTGGTCGAACCGAGCGCCGAGCGGCGGCCGGCGATGTAGTTGTGGCCTGAGACTTCAAACATGTGAACTCCTTGGAAGGGAAGGTGCGGCGAGGCGGTAGAGACGCCGGGCGTTGTCATGGAACAGGGCAAGACGCTCGGCCAGCGGGCGTTGCCGGACGATGGCCTTGAAGCCATCGAGGATCTCGCTCATGCCGTTGACCACGCCGTCCACCGGGTAGTTGGTGGCGAAGGCGCAACGGCTGACATCGAAGATCGAAATCGCGTCGTTGACGATGCGGCGGTTCGCCTCCACCGGCCACGGCTGGCCCGGCAGGCAGATACCGGAAATCTTCAACGCCACGTTGGGCTCGCGGGCCAGTAACGCCAGCGCGCCACGCCAGCCGGCCAGGCCTTCGGCGCTGCGGTCAGCCGGCAGGCCGGTGTGGTTGAGCACGATGCGCACCTGGGGGAAGTCCCGTGCCAGTTCAGCGGCTTCCGCCAGATGCCACCAGGGTGCCTGCAACTCGAAATGCAAGCCGTGGTCGGCCAGTTGCCTGTAGCCGTCGCGCCAACGTGGGTCGCGCATCGAGCCGGGCGCGATGAAATCCTCGTGCCAGTCTTCACGCTTGGTGACCGTCGGCTTGTGGCGGATACCGCGCACCAGCGGCCGACCGGCGTAGTGGTGCAGCAGCTCAGTGATGTCATCGCGGTCCAGCCAGGCCTGGGCCACCATCGCGGCCAACGTCGGTTCCTGACGGGCGAGGGATTCGACAAACGCGACTTCAGCGGCCGGCGTTTGCGGGTCCCATTCGCCTTCGATCACCACGGTTTGCACGATGCGATGGGCCTTGGCCTGGCGCTGGTAATCGGCTGGCAGGAAGGTCTGGCAGATCGACGTGTAATCGCCGTAGCGGAAGGACCGCAAGGGCCGGTCGTTGAGCCAGGGGTAGTAATACGCCTCGACGTCGAAGTAGTGCTGGTGGGCGTCGATGATCGGCAGGTCGGCGTCGTCGCCGCTGGCCAGGAAACGCGCACGCCAGTCGATGTACAAATCGTCATTCATGCTGAGTGTCCAGGCGATAAAAACGTGTGGCGTTACCGGCAAATATGGCTTCCTGCACGCTGCGGTCCAGTGGGGCGAGCATCTTCGCCACTCCGTTGGCGAGGGTGTCGTAGGAGGCGCGCAAACTCGCGACCGGAAAGTTGCTGGCAAACATGCAGCGCCCGGCGCCGAAAATCTCCAGGGCGGCCAGTACTACCAGGCGGTTTTCTTCGTAGCGCCAGGGTGAATCCTTGAGGCCAAACTCCGACAGCTTGATATGCACGTTGGGCTGCGCGGCCAGGGCTTCCAGGCCGTGGCGCCAGCGACTCATGCCCTCGGGGCTGCGGTCCCAGGCGAAGCCGGTGTGGTTGAGGGCGATCTTTACCTGCGGGAACATCGCCGCCACCTCGGCGGCCTCCGCCAAATGCCAGGGCGGCACCCGCAGGTCCCACGACAAACCGTGCCTGGCCAATTGCGAGAAACCCTCCAGCCACTTCGGGTCTTGCATGGTTCCGGGAGCGCCAGCGATAGCTACGTCCGGCGTCGCCGAGGTCACTGGTTTGGAGCGAATGCCCCGCACCAGTGGCCGCGCCGCCTGCTCCGCCAGGCGCTCGGCGCTGTCGTCGCGATCAAACCAGGCGTGGGCGACGATCGCATTGGGAAAACCGAAGCGTGCATGCACCTGCTCCAGCCACAGGGTCTCGGCCAATTGCTCGTCCCGCGCCCGCTCAGCCTCGACGTGCACCGTGCCCACCAGCCGCTGTCGGCGGGTGAGGGCGAGGAACTGCTCCGGCAGAAAATCGCTGCACAGTTCACGGTAATCGCCGAGGAAAAACTCCTGGTGATAGTCCTCCTGCAACCACGGATAGTGGCCGCTGGCGAGGTCCCATAGGTGATGGTGCGCATCGACAACCGGCAATGCATCCTCGGCGGCAAGATTGGCCATGCCATTGCGCTCATGCAGGGTGATCATCCTCGCAGCTCCTGTTTAACGCTGTGCGCTGAGCCGCGACGCACTGAGCACACCGTCTTCGTTTTCGCCGGCAGCCGCCGCTTCAGCCTTGGCCTGGACCCGGCTGCGCAGCTTGGCGACGTTGACCACCACCCGCGTATGCGACGCCGTGGCGACCAGCTCGACGTCGTCGCGCACCTCGACATTGAAGGTAACGCTGCGCCCCTCGATCCGTGTGATCGTGGCGCTGATGCTCACTGACATGCCCAATAAAGTGGCGCCGACATGGCGGATGTCCACCGCCGCGCCGACGGTGTTTTCGCCCGCGTCGAGAAAGCTCAACAGGTAGTCCAGGCAGGTCTGTTCAATGTCGTCCACCAGCCGTGGCGTGGCGTAGATGCGTAAGTCTTCGCCGAGAAACGAGATGGTGCGTTCGCGGTCGACCAGCAGATGGCGTTCAGTGGACGTGCCGTTGTGCAGATTGGAAAAATTCATAAGCAACCTCATAAGCAAAGAGACGGATCAGGACAGGAAGCCAATGGAGACCCAAGGCACGGTAATCAGCACGCCCAGGGCAATCACCAGCGCGCCGAGGTATGGCCAGACCCGACGCATGGCGCCACTGGGGTCGACCTTGGCGATGGCGCACGCCGCATAGAAACCCACGCCGAATGGCGGCGCAAACAGCCCCAGGCCCATGGCGAAGATCGCGACCATGGCGTAATGCACATCGTGGATCCCCAGGGTCCGGGCAATCGGAAACAGCAGCGGGCCGAACAGCACGATCGCCGGAATGCCTTCGAGGAAACTGCCCAACAACATAAAGGCCACGGCGGAGATGATCAGGAAACCCAGGGCACCCCCCGGTACCGTGGACATCAGCTGCGCCAATTGGTGAGAGAAGCCCGACTGGGTCAAGGCCCAGGCCATGGCGGTGGCACTGCCGATGATGATCAGGATCGCGCCGGACAGCGACGCGGTGCTGACAAGGATCGGGTACAGACGCTTCCAGTCAAAGCAGCGATAGAACAGCAGCCCGACCACAAAGGTATAGGCCACGCCAATGGCGGCGACTTCGGTGGCCGTAGCTACGCCTTCGACCACGGCGGTGCGGATCACAAATGGCAGCGCCAGCGCGGGCAAGGCCACCAGCAGTGAATGACCGATTTCCCGGACGCTGGCCCGTTGGCCGGTGGAGGCATCGCGCTTGCGGTTTTTCCACCAGATCACCAGAGCCATCGCGATTGCCCCGACCACCGCGGGCATGAAGCCCCCGGTGAACAACGCGGAAATCGACACCCCGGTTACCGAGCCAATGGTGATCAACACCAGACTCGGCGGGATGGTTTCCGACATCGCGCCGCTGGCATTGAGCATCGCCACCAGCTCGTTTTCGTCTTCACCGCGCTTTTTCATTTCGGGGAACAGCGCCGGGGCGATGGCGGCCATGTCGGCCGCTTTCGAACCGGAGATACCCGAAACCAGGTAAATCGCCCCGATCAGCACATAGGACAAGCCGCCACGCACGTGGCCGATCAGCGAGCATAGAAAGCGAATCATCGCCCGTGCCATACCCATCGCCTCGATCAGCGCGCCGAGGAACACAAACAGCGGAATCGCCAGCAGGATCAGGCTGGCCATGCCTTCATCCATGCGCCCAACCACCAGGCTAACGGGAGTGGCGGTCATGCTCGACAGGTAGGTCACGGTGGCCAGGCCGAAGGCGACCATGATCGGCACGCCGATGATGATCATCGCCATTACCCCGATCATGAAGAACAGGATCAGGTTCCAGTTACCCATCAACAGCAGCGGGCCTTCGGCCACCCACAACAACGCGCCAATCGAGGCGAGTATCGCCACCGAGATCGAGAAATCGATCAACCGCGCGCTGGTCAGCAGGCGTGCGACACAGGTCATCAGCATCAACGACAAACCGACGGCAATTGCCGACACGCGAAACGCGTTGGGGATCTCCAGGGCGGCCGTGGTGATGATCCACTCGTCGCTGACGTATTCCCAGGCCGGTGAAAACAACATCCCTATGAACGTAATCACGATGACGGCACCCAAGGTGTCGACGAACGCGCGTTTCTTCTCCGGTAGCCGGGAGATAAAAGACGTCAGGCGCATGTGTTCGCCCCGGCGCATGGCGACCACCGAGCCGAGCATGGCCAGCCACAGAAACAGCAGCGAAGCCATTTCGTCGCCCCACACGATGGGTTGGTTCAGCACATAGCGTGAGAACACGTTACAGAACAGCAGTGTGACCTCGATCATCACCAGCAACGCTGCGCTGCCCTCGGTCAGCCAGCGCAGGGCTGTGTCGAGTGCGCGTCCGAGGCGGAAGGCGGCGTGGCGCGGGCTGAGTCCTTCAGCGGGGGGAACGTCGGTCATTGGTATCTGGTTTTTCATGACAGTGTCTCCGGCTTAGGACAGTTGGCCTGCGTACTGCTCCAGCAGCTTCCAGGAGTCGTCGCCGTACTTTTGCTTCCATTGGCTGTAGAAACCTTTCCTTTGCAGTTCGGCGCGAAACAGCGAGCGATCGACCTTATTGAAAGTCACGCCGTGGGCCGTCAGCGACGGTTCCAGGCTTGCGTTGAGGTCGATCACTTGCTGGCGTTGCACCAAGGCGGCGGCGTTGATCTGCCGGGAAACGATTTCCTGGACGTCCTGGGGCAGCTTGGGAAACGTTTTGCCCGAGGCGAGTATCCAGAAACCGCCCCAAATGTGGTCGGTCATCGAGCAGTACTTCTGCACTTCGTAGAACCGCGCCGACTCAACCACCACCAACGGGTTTTCCTGGCCGTCGACAACTTTGGTCTGCAACGCCGAGTAGGTTTCGTTGATGCTGATGCCGGTAGGGGCGGCGCCCAGGGCGCTGAACATCGAGGTCCAGAGCGGGCTAACCAACACCCGCAGCTTGAAGCCTTCGAGGTCTTGCGGGCTGTTGATCGGACGGGTCGAGCTGGTGATCTGGCGGAAGCCGTTGTTCCAGACTTTTTCCATCGGAATCAACCCGACCTTGGCGGTTTGGGCGCGTACGTGTTCGCCCAGCTTGCCGTCCAGCGCGGCCCAGACACTGTCGTAGTCCTGGAAAGCGAACGGCATGCTTTCGATAGACATTGCCGGCACCAGGGTCGACAGGATCGCGCCGGGCAATGGAATGAAGTCCACCGCGCCGGCACGCACCTGGGACAGCATGTCGGTGTCGCCGCCCATGGCGCCGTTGGCGTACACCTGCAGATCCACTGCGCCGTTGGTTTCTGCGCGAATGGCGTCGCTGGCGGCCTTCATCTGGCGGTTAAGCGGGTGGGTGTCGGGCAGGCTGCTGGTGTAGCGCAGCACAATCGGTTTGGTGGCGGCGAAAACGTGGGACGGCAGCAGGTTGGCGGCAAATGCCCCGCCCACGGTCACGCCAGCGGACACTAAAAAGGATCGCCGGCTTACAGCCTCGGTCAGGATACGGCTCATGGTGCTCACCTTGTTGTTCTTGTTTTAGTAATGGGTTCAGGCGGTTCAGCTGGCGTTGGCCAACACCGCCCGGCTGCGGATCAATTCGTCGATTTCGTCCTCTGCGTAACCGCTTTCCTTGAGCACTTCACGGGTGTGTTCGCCCAGTAACGGCGCGGGGCGGCTCACCGGGCGTTCGGCGTTGTCCATGTCCGAGAAGTGAATCGGCAGGCCCATGCCGCGGACCCGGCCTTCGGTCGGGTGTTGAGTTTCTACCACCATGCCGCGCGCCTGGGTTTGCGGATGGGCCAGTGCTGCGGCGATGTCCAGCACCGGACCGGCGGGCAGACCGAGGTCGTCAAACAACACCATCCATTCATCGGTGGTGCGCGCCACCAGCACTTCGTTGAGGATTTCTACCAGGGCCAGGCGATGTTCCATACGTAGGCTGTTGCTGGCAAAGCGTGGATCGGCCTTGAGTTGCGGCACAGCCAGGGCTTCAACCAGGCGCTCGTAGTTGGCCTGGTTGGCGGCGCCGATGTTGATCCAGCCGTCGGCGGTGCGAAATACTTGGTACGGCGCGCTGGTGGAGTTGGCCGAGCCCATTTTTGGCAGGATGGTGCCGTCGGCGAAGTAGGCCGCGGCGGGCCAATACATCTGTTGCAGCCCGGCCTCGAATAACGAGGTGTCGACCATTTGCCCCAGCCCGGTTTTTTGCTTGGCGGCGTAGGCGGCGGCGATGCCGAGCGCGGCGAGAATCCCGGAATTGATGTCGGCCACCGGCGAGCCGGCCTTGACCGGTTCACGTCCGGCTTCACCGGTCATGCTCATCATGCCGCTCATGCCTTGGGCAATCAGGTCGAAACCGCCTTTTTCGCCAAACGGCCCGCTGCGGCCGTAACCGGAGATCGCGCAGTAGATCAACCCGG
This sequence comes from Pseudomonas sp., assembly GCF_050739935.1. Classification (GTDB taxonomy): domain Bacteria; phylum Pseudomonadota; class Gammaproteobacteria; order Pseudomonadales; family Pseudomonadaceae; genus Aquipseudomonas. The sequence continues at coordinate 183,351 of NZ_JBOICF010000061.1, forward strand.
GGTTGAGGACTTTCAGGGTGTCGTAGCCCAGGCCGAATTTTTCCATGGTGCCGGCCCGGTAGTTTTCGGTGACTACGTCGGCGTCCAGCAGCAGCCGGCGCAATACGTCGCGGCCACCGTCGGTCTTGAGGTTAAGGCCGATTCCGCGCTTGTTGCGGTTGACCACCATGAATGCTGCCGATTCGCCGCTGTCCATGATCGGCGAGAAGCGCCGCGAGTCATCGCCGTCCGGGACTTTTTCGACCTTGACCACGTCGGCGCCCATATCGGCCAACATCATCCCGCACACCGGTCCGGACATGATGTGAGCCAGTTCTATCACGCGCATTCCTGTCAGCGGTCCCATTTTATTTCCCCTCGAACTGTGGCTTGGCTTTGGCGATGAAAGCGTTCAGGCCAATCTGAAAATCATTGGTGTCGTAACAGCTGTAGCTCGCCTCGATCTGTTCATGGCTGGGGGCAACATTCGCTTCGAGTTGCAGGGCGGCCTGACGGTGCCAGCGCGCAACCAGCGGCGCACCGGCGCAAATGCGCTTGGCGCTGGCGAGCGTTTCGGCTTCGACCTGATCATCGGCAACCACACGGGTCACGAGGTTTTTTACGTAGGCGTCCTGGGCATCCAGAATCCGCCCCTCAAGTAGAATTTCCAGGGTCGTTGAACGACCCGCCAGCGCGACCAGACCGGCCATTTCGTCGTAAGACATGACCAGCCCGAGCTTGCCCACCGGCGCGCCAAAACGGCTGGAACTGCCACAAATACGCAGGTCGCACAGTGCAGCAATCTCCAACCCTGCACCGACACACACGCCGTGGATCATTGCGATGACCGGGTGCGGGCACTGCGCGATGGAGGCCAGCGCGGCATTGGTGACAGCGGCGTAGGCGCGGGCTTGCTCACCATTGGCGCGCACGGCGGGGAACTCGCCGACATCGGCACCGGCGGCAAATGCCTGTTCGCCGGCACCGCGTAACACCACACAGCGTACGTCGGCGTCGGCGGACAGTTCCTGCATGGCGTCGCGCAACTCCTGCCACATGGACAGGTTCAGCGCGTTCATTTTTCCCGGGTTGCTGAGGGTTACGATGGCAACGGCGTCCTGCCGTTCGATTAAGACATTGGGTGTCATGGGCTGGGCCTCCTGTTTTATTGTTGTTGAACCGCTCCACGGTGGGCGCGGCACGGTGTTACAGCGCTTGCTGGAGCATCGACAGGTAGTCGGCGTTGGAGGCCTCGCGCGGGTTGGTCTTGTGGCTGTGATCGTGCAGCGCGCCTTCGATGATGCTGGTGAACAGGCTGGCATCCACGCCCACCTGGCTCAGGCGGGTGGGCAAACCCAGGCGGCGGGTCATGTCTTCGATGGCGGCACCGATATCGGCGTCGGCCTCAAGGCCCATGGCGTGGCGCAGGCGCTGCAGTTTGTGTTCATTACGCACGGTGGGTGCGTCGGCGTTGAACTGCATCACCGCTGGCAAAAAGATTGCGTTCAAGGTGCCGTGATGCAGCTTTGGATTGATCCCGCCCAGCGCATGCGACAGGCTGTGCACGCAGCCCAGGCCTTTCTGGAAGGCGAGGGCGCCTTGCATGGAGGCGCTCATCATGTTCAGTCGCGCATCACGGTCGCTCGGTTCGGCAGTGGCCCGCTCGATGTGCGCCCAGGCTCGCCACAGGCCGTCGAGGGCGATGCCATCGGCGGCGGGATTAAAGGCTGGCGACATGAAGGTTTCGATGCAATGGGCAATCGCATCCATGCCGGTGGCTGCGGTCAGCATCGAAGGCAGGCCGAGGGTCAGTTCCGGGTCGCAGATGGCCACGCGTGGCACGACATAAGGTGAGATAACGCCGACTTTTCGGCCGTCATCGAGAATCAGGATCGCACCGCGCCCAACTTCGCTGCCAGTGCCTGCCGTGGTCGGGACAGCAATCAACGGCGCGGTGGCCGAGGTGATGCGTTCGAGCCCCCCTTCGATGACCGCGAAACTTTGCAAGGGGCCTTCGTGGGTGGCGCACACTGCGACGCCCTTGGCCAGGTCGATGGACGAACCACCGCCCACGGCGATGATGCCGTCGCACTCGTCGCTGCGGTACTGGGCCACCGCTTCACGCACGGCGTGTTCGTTGGGATTGGGGGGCGTGGCATCGAAAATGCTCGGTGCGTGGTATGCGCCGAGGGCCGCAATCACCTTGTCGACGATGCCGGCGCGGCGCACTCCCAAATCGGTGACGATCAGGGGCCGGGTGATGCCGGCGCGCTCGGCTTCAGCGGCCAGGTGTTGCAGGCTGTCATAGCCGAATTGAATCTTGGTGACGTAATTGATCAAGGACATGATTCACCACAAGTTATACAGGATTGTTATTGTCGCGCCGGGTTCAGGACCAAAGCGCTTGTGCGCCCTGGGGCAAACCCATTGCATTGCCTGGCTGTGAGGCGGACTATAGGGGCGTCGTGGCGAGCCCCGATACTGACAACTTTCAATACCTCTATAACTTTTAGTTAGTCCTGATGATCCCTTCACTCAACTCCATCATGTCCCGGCTGCACATCAAACAACTGCGTTTGCTGATTGCCCTGGACGAACACGGCTCCTTGCTGGGTGCGGCCCGACAGGTGGCGCTGACTCAGCCGGGAGCGAGCAAAGCCCTGCAGGAAATTGAAACTACCTTTGGCACCGCGCTGTTCATCCGCACTAACCGCGGGTTGGAGCCAAACGACGTGGGCCGCTCGGTGATTCGCTATGCGCGGTTGATCCAGACCGACCTGGCGCATCTGCGCGAGGACATCATCGGCATCATGAGCGGGCAGGGCGGTCGCATCTCCGTGGGCACCATCATGGGCGCCGTACCGCTGCTAACCACGGCCATCAGCCGGGTGATTGCCGACAACCCGACCATGTCAGTCGAGATCGTCGAAGACACCAGCGCTGCGTTGCTCAGCCAACTTGACGCCGGGCGCCTGGACCTCGCCATTTGCCGCACCACCATCAGCACCACGCCGTACCTGTACGAAAGCTCGGCGTTCGTTGAAGAAACCCTCGCGGTGATTGCCAGCATCCAGCATCCATTCGCGTATGCACGGCAACTGTCACTCAAAGACCTGCTGGATTACCGTTGGGTGGTGTACCGCGCCAACATGCCCATGAGGGTGTTGCTGGAGCGCGAGTTTCACCAGGCCGACCTGCGCTTTCCAGTGCACCTGCTGGAGACCACCTCGGCGTTCGCCACGTTGTCGCTGCTGCAGGAGAACCCGACCCTAGTTGCCCTGGTGTCTACCGACGTTGCCAACTTCTGTTCCGGTTATGGCTTTACCACCACATTGCCGCTGCCGATTACCTCGCGCAGCGAGCCTTATGAACTGGTGTCGCGCAAAGGCGTACCAGACAGCCCGGCCGCGCGCCTGTTGCGTGAAGCGTTATTGAGCCGTGCGTGATTATGGTTTGGGGGCGGAAGGGCTGTTAGGTAATAGCGACGGCAATAGTCGCGCCGGATTGAAGGCCGAGTTCATCGTCGGCCTGCTCCTCAGCAATGTGGAATTCGAACATGAGCGAATAAATATCTTCGTACTTGACACAATGAAATCTGGACGCTAAATGTCGCGGATATTCAAAAATGCGTTCAGCTTAAACACTACTCTGTCGTACAGACTTGGAATAAACTGGACGTCGTAATAGTTGTGTCGACATCTGTATTTATCGGCGCTACCCAATTTGCCAATAAAAACTATTTAGATATGAATTTTAGACAGGACGGCATAAATTAAGGTGATTTAGCAGTCGCAAAGCTGCTATTAATGGTGCAATTTTGACAGAGGCCAAGTCTGTTTTTTACCGATGATTGCTCTTTCTACATATGTGGGTCATCAGTAATGGATAGTCTGTTATCAGCGTTATCTGTCTCTGACGCCTTTTTGCCATGCAATAAATGGAAGATTGGAGTTTTATTGGGATTGCTGATCTTCCAAGTATAAATATGGATTGCAAGAAGTTGGGATAAAGCAAAAGCCGTTGTTGGCGGCTTTTGCTTCATCGGTCAGGCTTGGGGTGGCAATCCCTGTTTAATAGCGGAAGGTGGTTCGTAATACGAAAATTTGCGAGTCTGCACCGCCTGCGCTCTTGATCGCCGAACCGATGTCATAGAACAGGTAATCGAGATCGACTGTGATGTTTGAGGTAGGTGTCCAGTTGGCGTTGGCTTGATACAAGGTGCCCAAGCGTTTGCCGCTGCTGGTGGTGGTTCCGGGAACGGTCACCATACCAGGCAGATAGACGCCGTCATCGCTGTTCTGGCGCCACGCGACAAATACCCCCGGCTCGAAACGAATTTTGTCGAAAGGTGCAAACCTCAGCGTAGGGCCCGCCAGTACGATGTTGGATAGAGTCGTCAGGCTGGCCTGGCCATAGAAGGCGTTCTTGGGAAACAGCGGGTCGAACGTGCCGGCCTTATGATCACCATCCTTGTCACCGCTTGCGGCATCGACGCGCAAACCCAATCGCGTTTTCCATGGACCGGCAAAGGTATAACCGCTGTCGCTGGACACTGCCCAGGCGTCAATGTCTGCGTCGCCGATGTGACCTGTCTGCTTCATCAGGTCCCAGGTCCAGTCGAATGAATTCCATGCACCAAACAACCGTGTACCGAAGGTGTAGCGGTTGTCTTTTCCGGTAAAACCATCGAGCGTGCGTTGATCCGTTTCCAGGCCAAACGCGTAAAGGTCGGCCTTGAAGACACTGGATAAGGGCAGGGTGCCGTAAAGGCCGTAAAATTTCTGTTGGTGGTTGCTTGAGTCGTCAAACGAGCCAACGTCTCGCGTAAGCACCGGTTTCATCGAAAAGGCATCCAGCTTGTAACCATTCTTTGCGACCCAACTCATGCGCACCCCATCGAATGCTTGGCGGATGTTGGGGATTTCGCGATAGGTGACTAGTACCTGATTACCGTAGGCCATCTCCTGGCGACCGACGCGTGTCGTCAACTTGCCACTTTGAAAATTAAGATTGCCATCGATAAAGGCTTGCTGCACTTCGTTGCGACTTTGATCGGACGGGCTCGGCAAGTCCTTGCCAAAAACACGAGTATTTTCCAATTGAATAAAAGTGCGCACGCTGTCATCGAATAAATGCAAATCGGCATGGACTTCGGCGCGCTGCATTAAATAAGAGTCGTCCTTTACTCCGCGCAGGCCAAAAACGGGTTGGTCTGCTGCGTCGGCTCGATAGCGCAGTTCCGCGCCGGTCTGCAGCCATGCGGAATTCGATAGCCGCTGATAACGCAAACCGTCGAACGGGTCCGTACGTTTGGCCGGGTCATCGAGAAAGCGATAATCCTCCAGTGACCGGGTCGGCCCGGAGCGGGGCGGACGTAATGTCTCCAGTGGCGAGGCCGGTCTGGCTTGGGGCTCTTCGGCCTGTGCGCTCAATATATACATCTGGCCGAGCGCTATAACGATCGATAGTGGTAGTGAGTAACGATTTAGTTCGGAACGAGACATCGGGTTGGCTCCTATTTTTATTATTCGTAAGGCAGGCAGACACGCGCAGGGATGCCTCAACACGCTGTTGAACTTGCGACGGTGTAATTCCGGACAGGGCGTATTGCCCTGAAGAATGTCAGCCTTTGCTTTGCATCAGGTCGTATTGCTTTTAGTTAGGTAAGTGCGTACTCATCCTTGAGTGGATTTCGGTTGGGTGAGTGTGGTTGGCGTGCTTAGATCGTGCTGCCACCATAGCGGCGACCGAGAAACAGCACGAGTAATCCGGCAATCAACATAGGTACGGCCATGGCGTAAAAGACCGCCGAAGGAGACCAGCCGACGGCCAGGGCCGCACCGACCACGATGGGACCCGCGATTCCGCCGATTCGACCGATTCCCAACGCCCAACCGACACCGGTCGATCGTATCGGCGCAGGATAGAAGACCGCCGCCAGGGCTATGAGGCTTTTTTGTCCGCCGCTGATGCAGCAACCAGCGAGGAAGTTGGCGCTCAACAGCATCCAGAGTGAGCTGTGGAAGGCTATTCCGGTCAACGCCACGAACACGAAGCCGACCAGATAAAGGACGCCCACGGTTTTGTAGGCGCCCAGTCGGTCCATCGAAGGCCCAGTAATGAACGCGGCCGCGATGCCACCGACAGTCGTCAGCGTGGTGGCCATGACCACAGTACTCATGGGGTAGTTGAGCCCGGTCATGATCGAGGGCAGCCAACTTTGCAACGCGTAGAACTCGCCCAGATTGATTGCGAACACCAACCATAAAAGCACCGTGCCGATGATACGGTCAGGCGTAAAGAGGCTGGCGAGGGCGCCGCATTGCCCCTGTTCGAGAGCCTCGACCACGAATACCGGCTTGTCCTGCTGATCCACCTGCGCATCTATCTTGCGAAATACATCCAGGACCTGTTGCGGCGCCACCTTGCTCTTGATCATGAAAACCATGGATTCAGGCAAGAAGTGAAACAACGCGGGAACCAGCATCAAGGGCGCCAGGGCACCTACCCAGAACATCGAGCGCCAGCCGTAGTGAGGAATGAACCAGCCAGCGGCCAGCCCGGCAGCGATGAATCCGAGTGAGAAGCCGCAATAAATCGCTAGTACAAAGGTCGCCCGCAAACGTTTCGGGCTGTATTCGCCGGTCATCGCAATGGCGCTGGGCGCTGCCGTACCCAGGCCGACCCCGGTGATGAAGCGCAAGATCATCAGTTCAGTCACATTGTTGGCCCAGACCGAAGCCAAAGTGCACAAGCTGAAGACAATGGTGCTGACAATGATGGCTTTTTTATGCCCGAAACGTTCGGATAGCGGCGTCAACACCAGATAGCCGACCATCAGGCCGGCAAGGGACGATGAAAATATTGGACCCAGCATCTGCTTGGACAGATTCCATTCCTGCGCGATATAGGGGGCCATGTAGCTGATGGCCTGGGTATCGAATCCATCGAGAAACATGACGAGTCCGCACAAAATGATGACCCCGTACTGAAACGGGCTCACTCGGCGCTCATCCACGAATTGCGGCAACTGCAAGGGCTTTGATTCGGGCAACATTGTTTTTATCCTCACGGCCATTTTGGCCTTGTTGTTTTTATGTCACGCAGGCTTTGGTGAGAGATCGCCTAGGGCGTTGGTTGTAGTTCTCCGGAAGGTACAAAGGCGTCGCAGTAGAAGGCATCGGGCGGCAACCGGCCTTCGGCGGTCAGGTCGTTGAGCGCCGCGGTGGTCATAATCGGGTTGCCACAGGCGTAGACCTGATGGGCGCTCAGGTCGGGGTAGTCCTCAAGCACCGCCCGATGCACCCAGCCGGTTCTACCGGACCAGCCTGGTTCTGGCTCCGAAAGCACCGGCGTGAAGACGAACCCGGGCAGGCGCTTGCCCCACAGCGCGGGCAGGTTGGCAAGGTACAGGTCCTGGCTATTGCGGGCGCCCCAATACAGATGCATGGGCCTTGAGCTGCCGCGCTTGATCTGGTCTTCAATAATGGATTTGAGCGGTGCCATGCCGGTGCCGGTGCCCAGCAGGATGACCGGATGATCGACTTCTTCATTTAGCGAAAACTCGCCGTAGGGCAGTTCCACCTTGAGCATGTCGCCTTTCTCCAGGCCTGCCAGAACGTCCTCGGAAAAGCGTCCCCCAGGCACATGGCGGATATGCAATTGCACGCCATCACTTTCGTGGGGCGGATTGGCCATGGAATAGTTACGGCTGTCGCCATCCTCCATTAGCACTTTCAGGTATTGGCCTGCCTGGAACTTGGCCCGAACGCCCAAAGGGAAGCGCAACTGCAACATGACCACATCGGCATTGGGTCGAGTGATGCGATGAACCTTGGCGGTAAGGACCTTACGTACCGGCGCTGCGCGTTGAACGATACGTTTGGGGCTTATTTCCACCGACGAACACGGTCTTGCCTGGCACAACAGCACGCCCATGGCCGGTCCGCGTGCGAGGCCTTGACCGCGCACTTGCAATTCACCGGCGACAAGACCACCTTCGCAGGTTGAACACACGCCTTTGCGGCACGAATAGGGGATTGCATAGCCTGCACGCTCGGCGGCATCCAGCACCGTTTCGTCGGGCTCGCAGGGGAAGACAATATCGGTTCCGGAGACGGTTACATCAAACGTCATACCGAGGCCTCCTGACTGGAGAATGCTGTACCGCCGACGAGGCGCAGCGCGCGGATCACGGCTTCCGGGTCAGCGATGTTTTTTCCGGCGATGTCGAACGCCGAGCCGTGACCTACGCTGGAGAAAATCAGACCGGCACCGATGGATAAGGCTGACGAGGTGCGCCCGGCCAGCAGCTTGATCGGGATATGGCCCTGATCGTGATACATGGCAATAAAGGCGTCGTAGCCTTCCTGACCAAGCAGCAAATCGGCACCCACCGGTCCATGCGCGTCGATCCCCGCCTGGCGCAGGCGTGCGATCGCCGGGACGTTGATATTTTCATCGTCCTGGCCGAACAAACCGTTTTCCCCAGCGTGAGGGTTGATGCCGAACACACCGATTTTTGGATTAGCGATGCCGAGCGCGTGTAGCGCCGTCACCGCTGCTTGACCTGCCGCGACCACTAAATCCGGCGTCAGTCTGGCAAGTGAGTCGGCCAGTCGTTCATGCAAGGTGGCATGGACGATGCGCATCCCTGCGCCGATCAGCATCAGAAACACGCGGTCGGATTCGACTCCGACCAGCCTCGCCAGCAGGTTTGGATAGCCGGAGAATGTGATGCCGGCGGCGTTTATCGCTGTCTCGGAATGCGGGCAAGCGACAATGCCGCGTGCCCGACCCTGGCCGAGGCAAGCCACGGCGGCGGACAAATAGCCCACCGTAGCCGCCCCGGCATCTGAGCTGATCTGTCCGGGCGTGAAGGCCGCTGGCGACAGCTTTTGCACGGGCAGCAGGTGAATGACACCTGCTTTCGCCGATACGGTACCGTCGGTTTCCTCGATACGCAGGCCAGTGGCCTGCGCATAGTGCTCGACAACAAACCGATCGCCGACGATGACCGGGTTGAGTTCGGGATCATGCTGCAGCGCGGCGACAGCTTTGACGGCGATTTCCGGCCCAATGCCGTTGGGGTCGCCGATGCTCAGGAAAATTCGAGGTGTCGGGCTACTCATAATGGCAGCGCCAACAGGGTGTCGATCCGAGAGCTGTCGCACACCACGGTTCGTTCAGCCAGCATGGCGGTGTCGCCTTCGATTCGGTAGCAGTCGATATAGCGGCCGGAAACGAAATTATCAGTGGTGCCGTCGCGCATTATGCGCAGCACTAAAAAGGCGGTCTCGCTACGTACCAGATTTTCGTTTTGCTCCAGAATTACCGGCTGATTGAGCATATGACGATAGCTGTGACGCTCGTAGATGTTGGCCTCGCGCAGGGCGGATATCCGGTCGACCAACATGCCGCGGTTGTTGGCCCAGATCATGCCCGCTGGCAGGCCCTGCCGATAGTTGTCGGCAGTGGTCACGGTATACAGGCACTTCTCCAGGAAAAATTCCGGCCACGCTTCAAGCGGACCTTCGTCAATACAGCGGGCATATAAGGCCTGGGTCTGGCTGATCAGCGTAAAAATAGTCGGTGTCACAAACAGTTCCCCTCTCATAGATCCATGGCCGCGCGATATGCCTTCCAGAAGCCGCGAATAGAGGCCTCGGTAATCCGGCTATCACTCGATTCGGCGTCAATTCCACCCATTTCCAGCACTGCGGTGTGGTTGGAGGCTCCGGCAATACCGCGCTGGACGAAACCGCCGACACACCCATCTTCCATGGAGATGTAACCAGCTGGCCCGATGAGGTTGGCTTGCTTCAGGCGGGTCAGACGCTGTTCGGGGGTATCGTCTTCGAAGCCCAAGTAGGTCCAGTTGAGTTGAGTGCTTTCCACTCCGCGGGGAAGCACTTGGCGGACCGCGACCGAGTTCTGAATTTGCTGCAGTACGAAGCAGGGGAAGATCGAGAGAATTTGCAGAGTGACGTCATCACCGACTTCGCTGAAGCCTTCGAGCAATGAGGGGTCCTGTAATTGATAGGCGCTGTCGGAGCGGATGCTCTGTTGGGCATAGGATGCATCGCGTTCGGCCTGGCGCTCGGCCTCGCGGTCAATGGCTGAATAACTGACGTGATGACCACCGCTCTCGTCGACAATGATCGCGCCGCGCTGGGACAGGCGGTTGATCTCAAAGGTGGTGAAGAACAGGTGCAGGATGCTGGCGTGGTACGAGTCCTTGACGTTCTCGATGTACAGCTTCCAGTTGTTGGGTAGCATTTGCGTGAAGCGGGCGAGTACGACTGGCTTGCGCCCACCTAGCACGCGCTCGACGCGACTTAGGATTTCATCACCCAGGTATTCTTCGATATCGGGCACATCGTCTGAGAAACTGCCGAACACCAGGCCGTGAACGTTAGCCACACGCAGTTTGCGCGGACCATGTTCTTCCATGCAGAAGGAAGACGCCATGCCGCCGCGTCCCTTGATGCCGTCCTTGAATGCAATGCCAGTCAAATCGCCTTGCAGGTTGTAGCTCCAGGCGTGGTAAACACAAGTGAAGTCCTTGGCCCTGCCGCTGTCATCCAGAGCGAGCAACGCGCCGCGATGCGCGCAACGGTTCTCGAATGCATAGAGTTCACCGTCGTTGTCACGGGTGACGATGACCGAGGTTTCACCGATGAAGCTGGTCTTGTAATCACCAATCTCGGGGACTTCAGCTTCCAGGCACAGGTAACTCCAGTGGGGACCCTGGAAGAGCCTGGTTTGCTCATTCCTGTAAACGGTGTCGCTCTGGAAAGCCCAATAAGGGACGCGGGTGAAGCCATCCGGCCAAGCCAGGTTTTCGGGTTCACGGTCGGTAATAATATTCATCTTTTCTCCCGATCAGGTCTTCATGACTGCAGAAGAAAAATGTCTTCTTCTGCAGTTACATATTGACGTGAGGTTTTATTTTTGTTCGAATAGCGAACAATGTTTCATTTCACGAACAATTAGAGACATCGCAAATAATGGTTGTCAAGAAAAATGCGTCAGCAGGTGGTGCGCCCGTGCGCGCACCGGAAGGTATGTCGGGTCTTGCGAAAGGCTTGGCGATCATTGAAGTGTTCAGCATGGAGCACTCGCAATTGACGGTGTCGGATGCCGCGCGGCTGACTGATACCACTCGCGCAGCCGCTCGACGATGCCTGCTGACGCTGGTTGAATTGGGCTATCTGAGCCATGACGGCAAGCATTTCTGGCCCACCCCGAGGTTCTTGCGTCTTGGCGCCGCTTATCTTGATGCCGCCCCATTGCCGCAACTGGCCCAGCCCCATCTGGTGTCCGCGCGCGAAGCCCTTGGAGAATCAATTTCCCTGGCGGTGCTGGAGGATGGATGGTCGGTCTTTGTGGCGCGTGCCGAGACGGCCAAAGTCGTGACCACCGGCGTGCGTCTGGGTGCGCGATTGCCGGCCTATGGTTCAGCAACCGGTCAAGTGTTATTGGCGGGCTTGAGCGATGAAGCCATTCAGCGCTATCTGGCGGACCGTCCGCCGCCGACAACCGCACACATGATCGTCGACCCGTCGGTGATCATGGAACGGGTCCAGCGGGCCCGCGCCGACGGTGTTGCGTTCACCGACGAAGAGTTGGAGCTGGGTATGCGCTCCATGGCGGTGCCAGTGAGAAACGCTCAGGGTAAGGTGGTCGCCGCCATGAGCATCAGCACCTTCACGGCGCGTTTATCCCTTGAAGAACTACGTGAACAGTGCCTTCCTGTGCTCCAGCACCACGCTGCCTTGCTCGGATGCATGCTGTGACGCGGCGGCTCTTGACTCGACGTACGACTCAGCACACGGAAAGGCGGCGGTGAATATCGATACCCGGATCAAATTCCGCCATCTGGTCTGTTTTCTCGAGGTGGCGCGTCAGGGCAGCCTGGCGCGAGCCGCGGACAAACTGTCGGTGAGTCAGCCAGCACTGTCCAAGACTCTCAAAGAGCTGGAGAATCTGCTGGCGACCCCCTTGTTCGTCAGGAGCAAGAGCGGGGCAGCGCTCACCGAAGCCGGTATAGCCTTCCTGCGCTATGCAGGCCCTAGCGTTCAGGCGTTGCGCGAAGGTGTGAGCAATTTGCGTTCCGGGGTACATGATCCGATTGAAGTACGCTTGGGTGTGCTATCGACGGTGGAAAGCCTGCTGGTGCCTGAAGTCATCTGCCGTTTGCATGCGCGGCATTCGACGTTGGTCGTGAGTGTGGTGACCGGACCGAGCGCGTATCTGCTTTCTCGACTGCGGTTGGGTGAGTTGGATCTTGTGGTCGGACGCATGACCGAAAGTCCGGAAATCCTTGGATTGTCATTCGAACATCTGTACAGCGAATCCATGACGCTGGTGGTGCGACGTGGCCATCCGCTGCTCACCCATCTATGGTCAGATAAGCGTCTTGAAGATTATCCGTTGGTGCTGCCGCTGGCCGGAACCACGATCCGCAAGTTCGCCGACAGCCTGTTCGTCCAGCATGGCATCAGTCCGCCACGTCAACGCCTGGAAACCTTATCGTTGACCCTGAGCCGACGTTACGTGCAATGCAGCGACGCAATCTGGGTAGCGCCATTCGACGCCGTCCGACAAGACTTGAGCAGCGGAGAGTTGATGGAGCTGGACCTGGATGTCCGCGAACCGGGCGGCTCGGTGGGGCTGTGCAGCAATCCGGTACTGCCCATGCCATTGGCGGCTCAATGGTGCGTCGAGGTGCTGCGTGAGGTGGGGCAGGAATATCGAGAGAACTGCTATCCATAACCATTTGGTTATAGATAGAAGCTGTTTTTTCAATTTCAGGGAGAGACTTAATCAGGGGAGACTCATCGCATCCATAGCCCTACGACAAAAATATAAGGAGACCGGCATGTCTGATGCGGACAATAGTCGCTTCGCCATTCGCGATCGCAATTGGCACCCAAAAGCCCTGACACCTGATTACAAGACATCCATTCTCCGCTCGCCCCGCCAAGCGCTGGTGAGTATTCCCCAATCCCTGTCGGAAACCGGTGGCCCCGATTTTTCCCATCTGAAGATGAGTCAGCACGACAACGACCTGCTGCTGAACTTCAACCACGGCGGTTTGCCCATTGGTGAACGCCTCATCCTTGCCGGCCGGGTCTGTGATCAGAACGGCAAGCCCATTCCGCACACCTTGGTCGAGATATGGCAGGCCAACGCTGGCGGCCGCTATCGGCACAAGAAAGACAGCTATCTGGCACCCATCGACCCGAATTTCGGTGGCGTTGGCCGGACCTTGACAGACCGCGACGGCCAGTACCGCTTTCGCACCGTAAAACCCGGTCCGTACCCGTGGCGCAATGGCCCCAACGATTGGCGTCCGGCGCACATCCATGTGTCGGTTAGCGGTCCATCGATTGCCACTCGCTTGGTCACTCAGTTGTATTTCGAAGGCGACCCGCTTATTCCGATGTGCCCGATTGTCAAATCGATCACCAGCCAGGACGCGGTGCAGAGCTTGATCGCCAAGCTCGACATGAGCATGGCCAATCCTATGGATTGCCTGGCTTATCGCTTTGATATTGTCTTGCGCGGCCAGCGCAAGACTCATTTCGAAAACTGCTGAGGAGGCACGCGGATGCCCGTTCAACTTTTGCCAGAAACGCCTTCGCAAACGGCTGGTCCTTACGTCCACATTGGCTTGGCCCTGGAGGCCGCCGGTAATCCACCGCGTGAGCAGGAAATCTGGAACGAAATGGCCAAATCCGGTGCGCCGGGTGAGCATATTCTGCTGGTGGGCCATGTCTATGACGGCAACGGTCACCTGATACGCGACTCATTTCTTGAGTTCTGGCAGGCCAACCACGAAGGGACTTACGACAGCGATTACGATCTGGAGAAGCCCTTCAACAGCTTTGGCCGCACCGCCACCACCGATGTGGGCGAATGGACGCTTAAAACCGTCAAGCCCGGTAGCGTGAACAATGCCGCTGGCGTGCCGATGGCTGCGCACATCAACGTTTCGTTGTTCGCTCGCGGCATCAATATTCATTTACAGACACGCCTGTACTTCGACGACGAAGCCGAGGCCAATGCCGTCGATCCGGTGCTGAATCTGATCGAGCAGCCGCAACGCCGGGAAACCTTGATTGCCAAGCGTTGCACTGTGGACGGCAAGCTGGCCTATCGTTTTGATATCAGGGTCCAGGGAGATCACGAAACGGTGTTCTTCGACTTTTAACGTTTCGGAAGGGAATGTCTTGAGCACACCCACCAATCAACTCTTCGATGTCTATTTCACCGCGCCGGCGATGCGTGCGATCTTTTCCGATCACGGTCGTCTGCAAGGCATGCTCGATTTCGAAGCGGCACTGGCTCGTGCCGAGGCCCACGCGGGGCTGATTCCCTATGAGGTTGTAGCGGATATCGAGGCTGCCTGTTGTGCCGAACTCTATGATTTTGATGCGTTGGCAACGGCCATTGGCAGCGCTGGTAACTCGGCGATTCCGCTGGTCAAGGCGCTGGGCAAGCAGATCGCCGCGCATAATCAGACCGCCGAACGCTATGTGCATATGGGGGCTACCAGCCAAGACGTAATGGACAGTGGTCTGGTGCTGCAATTGCGTGCCGCCATCGAATTGCTGGAAAGCGATTTAAAGCAACTGGCCGACACGCTGGCCTCACAAGCTCGGCGCCATGCGGCCACGCCGATGGCTGGGCGGACCTGGCTGCAACAAGCGACGCCGGTGACGCTAGGCATGAAAATTGCTGGCTGGCTGGGGGCGATTACTCGCCATCGCCAGCGCCTCATTGAACTCAAACCGCGTTTGCTCTGCCTACAATTCGGCGGAGCGTCCGGCAGCCTGGCAGCCTTGGGTGATCATGCTTTTCCGGTGTGCGAGGCCTTGGCGCGCGAATTGAGTCTGAACCTTCCCGAGCAACCGTGGCACACCCAGCGCGATCGCCTGGTGGAGTTCGCCAGTTTGTTGGGCATGATCGCGGGCAGTCTGGGCAAGTTGGGGCGGGACCTTAGCCTGTCGATGCAGACCGAGGCGGGAGAGCTATTCGAACCTGCAGCGCCGGGCAAGGGCGGCTCGTCGACCATGCCGCATAAGCGCAACCCGGTCGGCGCGGCAGTCATGATTAGCGCGGCAACCAGAGCGCCGGGGCTGGTCGCGACTATGTTCGCGGCCATGCCGCAAGAGCACGAGCGCAGTCTTGGGCTGTGGCATGCCGAATGGGAGACCTTGCCGCAGCTGTGCTGTCTGGTGTCAGGCTCACTAAAGCAGGCCTTGCAGGTGGTGCCGGGGCTGGAAATCGACGCCGCGCGCATGCGCGGCAATCTGGAGCTGACCAAGGGGCTGGTGTTGGCGGAAGCGGTGAGTATTTCCCTGGCTCAGCGTATTGGCCGTGACGCCGCCCATCATTTGATTGAACAATCTTGCCGCAAGGCAGTGGGGCAGGACGTTCATTTGCGAGAAGTGCTCGGTGCCGAGCCGCAAGTGACCGCGCAGCTGTCTGCCGACGAGCTGGATCGATTGCTGGACCCTGTACATTATCTCGGGCAAGCGCGGCGATGGGTCGATCGTACAGTGGCTGAACACCGCACCATGAATCTTGAAAAAGGATCCTGAGATGGACGAAAAACAACGTTACGAAGCCGGGATGAAAGTGCGCCGCGAAGTGCTGGGTGATGCTCATGTGGATCGCAGCCTCGAAGGGCTGACGCCATTTAACAGTGAGTTCCAGGAAATGATCACCCGGCACGCCTGGGGCGACATCTGGACCCGCCCCGGTTTGCCGAGACACACTCGCAGCCTAATCACCATTGCCATGCTGATCGGCATGAATCGCGAAGGTGAACTGCGTTTGCACCTGCGTGCCGCAAAGCACAATGGCGTGACTCGCGACGAGATCAAGGAAGTATTGATGCAAAGCGCGATCTATTGCGGCATCCCAGCTGCCAATGCGACTTTCCATCTGGCTGAACAGGTCTGGGAGGAGGCGGGGGCAGCATGAGCTCTATAGCGTACTTTCGGTCTGACCGAGGAAGTTAGTGGCATTGTATGCACCTAAACGGATTTCATAGGTCGCTGTACAGGTCACCTAGCTCTTGCTATCGGTGATGACCGAAATAGCGCGTTTCTCCGGGACTGTTCCTCGGATCGGCGGCTTTTTGGACGCGCTGAAATCTGCCTTGAGGTACGGTACGTGGTCTTTCGAGTTCCGCATGGAATAATTTATCCATAGCTGTTGACAGCTATGCGGAATAAGTCCACAATTTCGTCCACTCCTGAGGCAGGAAAGCGAGAAAACCTTTGTTAATCAATTGGTTAGAGGCTAAGTTAGAGTCTCGTTTCCCGCTCTAGTTTGTACGCGTTCAGTGCTGGCTTTAGAGGTGCTGAACGTTTGGGGCCGAGTAGCAAAATGGTTATGCCGCGGATTGCAAATCCGCTTACGCCGGTTCGATTCCGACCTCGGCCTCCACATATAAAACCCGTAAGATCAACGTCTTACGGGTTTTTTTGTGGGCGTGGATTAAGCAAACCGTTCCGCAACTTTGGGAGTCGCTTCCGCAACCTTATGCTGTCGCCCTTTCTCGTTACGATTTTTACTAGGCGGCCGAGAAGAGCTTTTTTGTGGCTGTTCTCAGGTTGGTTGCGAACGGTTCAAGCCTGCCTTCTATCCATCTCAACGTCCATGCTGTAGGTCGCTGATTTCGCGAGACTTTCCTATTTTCCTGCAAGTTACATTTCCGACCCATTTTGAAGCTTTTCGCGCTTGCTTCATGGGGTGGGGATGTATATATTCCCAGCTCTTGTCGCCACAGTGATTCTGCTTTACCACTTGCAGACATGCTCAACATCGCCCTGATGGTGAAATTGGTAGACACACCGGACTTAAAATCCGTCGTCCGAAAGGATGTGCCGGTTCGACTCCGGCTCGGGGCACCAACTAGAACAAGGGTTGCAGAGATGCCACCCTTGGATTTTCTCCCTGTCACTGGTCCGCAAAAACACTTCCGGTCCGCAATCATCTGGTAGGGGTTACCTTTTTCCCCTTCCTGTCTCGCACATACTTTTCCGTCATGACGACGGTGCTATGCCCAAGTTGATCTCTCGCCTGAACAATGTCTCCACTGGATTCAGCTTTGTCCGTGCCTGCTTTGGCACGAAGGTCGCGGAATTGGAACGATGGTTTGCTGACCTTTGCCAGCTCTCGGGCGTCGTCGAAACGCTTCCTTAACATGCTGTAGGTCATGGCGGTTCCATCCTCCGCCAAAACCAGCTTGGTCGACCGAACCTTGTATCCAGCCTTACGAGCCATGATCCGATCTATCAGAGCCTTGAGTTCTCCAATGACCTCGATGCGTCGTTTGGTATTCGTCTTGCCCTGAACGATCCATATCTGGCTGTCTCGAACATCCCTCTCATCCATTTTCAAGGTGTCGCTGACTCGCTGGCCTGTCAGATATGCGAGATCCATTGCATCTTTCAGGCCGATCTCAGCCTTGTCATAGACGGCGGAATACATCGAATCCTCAACGTACACGCTGCGGCCAGCCTCCTTGTTGCCTTTGATCCCTGAGCATGGATTCGCCAGCGATGTATAGCCCGTATCCCTGGCATAGTTCCAGATCGCGCTCAGAAGAGCCTTCTCGCGATTCGCCCTGATCGGAGCTGACTTTCGCCAATTGAGGTACTGCCGGACATGTTGCGGCAAGATCGAGTCGAGAGGGGCGGGTGGATCGTCAAAGAATTCCAACAGCTTTTTCCGCTCCCCCTCATTGTCCTTCCTGGTGCGTGGAGCCTTAGTGGGCACGACATCTACAAAGTATTTGTCTGCCACGTACCTGAAAGTGATGGTGGCCGCTACCAGCGCGGTCGATGTGCGGTCACGCTCGAACTCGGCATATTTCATGATCGCCAAGCCGTAATCGCTACCAAGCGGTATTTCCTTTCTTGGGTGTCCTCCTGCATCGTAATAGTAGTATGTTGTCCCGCTCGGCTTCTTTCGCTCCCGAAGGCGAGCTATAGACCCCGGTTTGCTGGGGCGTCTTCCCATGCTATCCCGCCTTCCTCGGTTGCCACGTTTTTTGATCAGGAACAGGTCCTGCCGCAGTTACAGCCATGGTAGTGACACTTGGCCAGCCGTTAACTTTGATAGTGTGACGGATACCATTGCGCTTCAGGTTTGTGATTTGGGCAGCCTTGGAGCGCGCGCCTGTGAGTTGGCACACTTCCTCATGGCTCAGAAATTCGATGGCGCTCATGGCTGCCTCCGTCCGGGGGTTATGCGGGGTTGAGTGGTAGGGTGGCTTTGGCGATGGCAGCCTTGGCGTCGGCAATGATCTTGTTCAGCGCCTCGAGCCCGGCGTAGCCGTTGTGGCAATTGACTGGGTAGTCCAGATCCCACTGGACGAGGCGTCGCGTAACCTCCAGCAGTTCCGGCGCCGTTGCGGCAAGTTGCATGTTCGCTTCATTCTCTATATCAGGTCGATTTTCTGGATTGGCCACGTAAAACAGATCGTCTTCGTCTGTGTATGCTTTTCCGACGCCGCGCGCACCGCCAGACGATTGCCATGCGCACCACGGACCAGGTGTGTGTTTCGTTTGCATACGATCTCCCGCCCGCCGTACTCCGGCAGGCATGTGGATAGATGGAAAAGGGGTTACTTGTCAGGTGTGCGTTTTCGCGCGGCAAGCACTAGGGCTTTCGAAGCCTTGGCCACGCCACCGACAACGTCGTCGGGTAGGATCGCGGTATTGCAGTGCGGGCAAAGCGGCGATGTCTTGGTGCTTCGCCAAGCTTCGTCCATGACCTTTGCTGCCCGGCTACGCGCTTGGAATTGTTCGGCTTCAGTTAACTCAGCCTCACGGCGCTTGATCCGTCCAGCCGCAGCGCTGAACATGCTGACCAGTCCCTCAAATGCATCGAAGGCCTCAACCTCGGTCTCGCAATCACTGCACCAGATGCGGCGCTCGTTGTGGTCGTAGACTAGCTTCCGGTGTTGGCATGAAGAGGCGGGGCGGCGGGTCAGCCCGCGGGAAACACGCAGATCCTCGATCTGAACGACATTCACGCCGTAGATATAGTTCTGCGGCTCAATTGGTGCGCTCATGCCCCTTCCTTATCCCAGCGCCGAATAGCCTCGCGCGCTTGTTGCTCTGTGTTGAACATTTCGTGGGACACGAAACCCTTGCGGCGCACGTCCACGAACCAGAAACCGAATAGGCGGTAGGGGCCGTTGATGACTTTGGTCATGGTGTCACCAAGCCGTCAGGAACGTCGAAGAACTGAAGCCGCCCCTTGTGTGGCAGAAACGACAGTGGAGTAGGATCGCGCAGCACGAAGCCTTTCTGGCCCATATACCAAGGCGAATCGCTGGTATCGACGCTATCGACCAATTCGACAGAGCCGACGATGCCGCCGCGCTCCAGATCCTCGAACATAGGGAAGCCACGCAGGACGTCGATGTGTGCAGCACGCATAACGAGTTCAAGTGCATCGCAGTATTCATCGCGGGTCATGCCTTTGGCTGCATGTACCAGGAACCGCCCACGAAACTTCGTGTGCCAGCTTCGGTTTTCAATGTCTTTGCCACCATTGATGATCAGCCATGCCCAGGGCTGGCGAATTGAAAGGGCTTTCATGGCATCACTCCGTCCCGTTGAGGTAGGTTGGCTCGGTGGCATCTGCCAGCCACTGGCGAAGACTGCCTGCTGCGGCGTGTGGCGGATCTTCATCGGTCCACTGGAGGTCCAGCATTTGGTCGCTGGCAAGTTCGACCTCATAGTCGGCGGTGTCCTGATGAAGCCAGTCCCCGATGTATTCGGCCAAAACAGCGAGCGCCTGCTCAGGGTTTTGGGCAGCAACCCAATCCTGTTCGCCAACCTGATAGCACAGCAGGGGGCCGCCTTCGGGGTCGTATTCGTACGCCTTGGCTCTTATGGCTTCGTCGATCGCTTTGTCGAGTGCTTCGCCCGATAGGATGTCTTCGTGGCCTGCGTAGCCGACCACGATCCACTTTTCTTCGGGCAACGTTTCCGGCGCACTGGCTTTCGGTTCACGAAGGAAGCGGTAACGGTCGGCCAGCCCCCGTTCTTTTTCAGCGTTGTGCTTCATGTTGACGACGTTGGTCAGCAGCGTGCTGGGGCAGCGGCGGTAATTGGAGCCTACGGGCTGCAGCGCATTGAACAAGCCGTCAGCTATTCGAACGAGATGTTCGACCATCGCCACCGGATCGCCTTCTTCCTCCATTTCTAGAAGGGTCAGGATGCGGCAGTAGTTGTTCGCGTCATCGGCTTTCACATCGACGAGCTTTTCTTCAGGCATGACTTCGTCCTCGCCGCATACGCGGCAGGCAATAGGGATAGGGTGGGGGCCGAACGGGCGGCGGGGTTATGCAGCCGGTTTTTCGATTCCGGGGCGCATGGCGGCGCTGTCGCCGACGATTGCTCGAAACCAGTTGAGCATGACGGCCCCGGTACTGATCGTATGGTGACGTGCTTTTTCATCGTCGCCGTACATCTGAGCCGTCATGGCCTTCTGCGCGAGATAGCCGATCAGCCAAAACCAGTCCGCCGGCGCCTTGCCAGAGTCGTGTCCTGTGCCCCAGCGCCCGATCTGGTGACCAGCTTCAAGCCTCACGCCCTCGAACCATTCAGCGGTGTGCGGCGTGTTAAGCATCGTTTCCAGATCATCAACTCGCTGATCCGCGACGTTCAAGCGCTGCTGGAGTGCGGCGTTCTCGGCTTGTAGCCGGGTGACGTAACCACCGAGATCGATATCGGAATCGCAAGCCGGACAGCATCCGTCGTTTGCCTCCAATCCCTCCAGAGCGAATTCGCTTCGACAGGCCCCGCACTGGATGATCGCAACCTCTCCCAAAGCTTCCACCTTCCCCCTAGTAGGTGCTGCATTGGATTGCTCAGGACTGGCGTAAACTGGCCGCTCGAAGCGCCCAGTTTGCTCGCGCATCATCAGTATGCAGTCGGCGATCCCGGCTTCGAGGTTTCGAGCGTCTTCACGGGTGACGTAGGCCATCGGCCTTGGAAGATCGATTTGAGTTTCATTAGGCATGGCGATATCCCTGTAACCCAATCAGGTTACTTTTCGAGATGTAACCGATAGAGGTTACTTTTGGGTTGGTTACTGAATGGCCGTGCGGGCGGGGAGCGTGTTGTCAGACTCGATGAACCCGGTCGTCTTCACGTCCCCATCCATGGCGCTGATGAACATCACCTCAACCTTCGCCGAATCCACCAGAACCTTCGCTACGTCGGCGATCGCTTTAGCCCGGTCAATCTCCATCGGCTTTTCTGGATCCTGCAGCGCTTCCAAGGTGGCAAAGAGGTGGTTGCGCAGATCAGTCATCTTGTTTTTCACGGGAAACCTCGCTAATAGCTCGTTTGAGCTTGCCAAGTTGGCGAATGGTGTCTTTCAGTTCCGGCGGGTACCGGTGGATGGTGTTGCGGCGCATGTTCTCGCCCCGCGTGATCAGTTCCAGGTTGCTGATCTGGATGTTCGCCGTATCGCGATCACGGAAGACAACGATGTGGCCGTCAGGTACCGCACCATTCGTTTCTTCCCACATGATCATGTGCACCGACTTCCAACGTTTCTGAGGCGGACCGTCGTCGCGGACTTTGCGCTGACGTATTCCGTCCTTGGTCACTCGCTCTGTTCCGATCGGCATATGCAGCTGAGCAGCTCGCCCGTTTAAGGTGCCGGCTTTGAACCGCGTTTCTGCGGACCGTCCGCCGGAGATAAAGCTGATGCCCTTGTTCCAAGAGGCGTGACCTTTCTGGAATCTTGAACCGACGCCAGGGTTATTCTCGCGGCGAAGTCGGCACGCGTGTTCGCCGGCGAGATAGTCATCGCTGCGCTTCAGTCCCAGGGCATGTGCCTTGTTGTAAATCGACCAGTACGGCCGATTGAACTCCTTCGCCATTTCCGGCATCGGCGTATTTGGGTACAGCTCGCGCAGCCTCGCTTCCTCAACGCAGGTCCATTGCCTGCGCGGCTTCGCTGGCCGCGCCCTGGCTTGCTCAAGCGCGCGCATCGCAATTGGATTCATGCGGGATCCTCGCCAGTGGCGTGACAAAATATTTGGGCTCAAGCATGCTCGTAGCTCATTCGGAATGAGGACGACACATGCTCACCAAGGAAGAGTTTGTTAAACGTGCATTTGCCGTTGCGGCAGAGATGAGCAAGCAGGAGCAGTGAGCGCATCACATCCCAAGCGTTGATGATCGATACATCCGATTCAAGAATGGCAAGAATGTGGACGCCCAATGCCTCGGGAGAATGTATCCCGCGATCCTCCACAGCGAGCTTGATGCCGGTTCTGCAAATCCCTTGATCATGGCCGCCACTAAAGGCCAGCCGTGCGTGAATGTGCCGATGCGGGAAATTGCAAGACGACTTCGGAGTTAATGCCTACGCTTACCCCTCCATAGCAAGGGAGAAGGTCATGAGCGAAGACCGAGTCGTTGCGCTGGCGATAGCACTGAAAGCGGTACTGAGCGCAGCGCATAGGCAGGGGTTGAATATGGATGATCTGTCAGAGGCGGCGGCGGAGGAGCTATTGCAGTACAGGATTTATGACGCACTGCACGTACCGATGGCCATCTCTGAGATTGAGGTAGCGGTTGATGCGCTGGTGGTGAAGTGATCAGGCGCGACCTTCAGCATCACTGTCACCGGACCTTCACGCAGATCGCCGTCAAACCAGCCGTCTAGAGCCTTAATCTCCTTTTTGGTCAGGTTGCGCCATTTGGCGATGATGAAATCGCCTTTGAGCACTGGAGCGGGGTGCATGACGCATGTAGGTCCATAGCTGTAGCCGTTGTCAGTCAGCCAATCTTGGGCAGCGTTTAAGGCCTTGAACGCGCCTTTCTCGCTGAAGATCCTTTTGAACATGGCAATACTCCATGCGAAAGCCTCCGAAAGTTCGGTGGCGAATAGTTTGGTTAACGTTTCGGGTAGGTTTTGGTCAGCGTGCCGTTGACGACGTGCCCGCGCCTCATCACCAGTCGGGCCAGCTTGGCGCGGTCTTTCTCGCTGGCGCTGGCCTGGCTGAGCAATCCGAAGTAGCTGTTGGCGGTTTCGCGCAGATCCTCGGACGCCACCGCAGCAGTTCGCTTGATTGCAACAGCGACGGTTTTCTTTCGGGTCGTGCGCCGCCATGGCTTGATCACATGCCCGACAAAATCGACACCGCGATCCACCGGCTGCAGGATGGTCTTTGTCGGGTTCAGATTCGCGCCCAGGCTTGGCAGAAACGCTTCCACCTGGGCCAACCATTCATTCAGTTGCTGTGGCGACTCATGCAGAAATACGAAGTCGTCGACGTAGCGGATGTAATGCTTGGCCTTCAGCGTGTGCTTGGCGAACTGATCGAGAGCATCCAGATACACGTTCGCGAAGAACTGCGATGACAGGTTGCCGATCGGCAATCCGCGATCCGCCGGCTGGGCGTCTAGCCGTTTGTGCTGCGGTACCCGGTTGAACAGATGCTTGGGACTCCGCACCTCGTTATCCCAGCGCGGATCGTGCATCAGGATCTGCTCAGCCAGTGCGAACCACCACGGCCCGGTGATCCGTTCGGCCAGCTGCTGGCGCAGCACCTGCTTGTTGATGGCCACGAAGAAGTTCGCCAGATCACACTTCAGGTAAAAGACTGGCTTCGACCAGTTCTGGCTGGCGCTGCGGATCTTCGCTTCAAGGCGCTTTGCGGCGTAGAGGGTGCCGCGTCCGGGGATACAAGCGCAGCTGTCCGCAATGAAAGTACGCTCGATGCCTGGGCCAATATGGTTGTACAGCAGGTGGTGAACGATCCGGTCCCGAAAATCGGCGGCCCACACTTCGCGGGCCTTTGGCCGTGTCACCACGAAACAGATGGATCGGCCTGGACGGTAATTGCCGGTGACCAGGTCGTCGTGCAGCCGGATCAGGTTGCGTTCCAGGTCCTGTTCGAATGCCAACGCGCTGGCGCTGTTGCGCTTCGAACGCCGGCAGTCGTAATAGGCCTGGACCAGATCCTGAAACGGGTAGGGCGCAACAGTCGAATCTGCGGACAGGGCGGACGCGGAGCTCGTTGTTCTTGTCGTTGTTGTTCTGATTGCCATCATCGAAGTTCTGATTGAATGCGTTGTTGGCGGAGCGCTGCGACCTATCGTGCTATCTACGTCGCCTCGGCGATTGCTCATCGAGGAAACTGCGCGAGACCTACACGGACGCTTTAGACCGGCGGTATCCCTGCTGCGCATGGCGGTGACCTATCAGGTCAGCGGCACGACCAGATTCAAATCGCACAGACATGAAAGCCTTGGCTCTCAGGTAGCGGGCGCGGTTGCGGAACGTTTCCAGGCGTTTGCCTGCTTGCCGATAGAGGCCGTTAGCTGAATGGCAGATGCGTATTGAGGAATGCTGATGAAGCGCTTTTCCTTAAAGAGCCTGAGCAGAAACTCTATGACCTGGACGCGCTCGACGAGCGTTCCAAGATGCAGGTGTTTCTCCCGGGCCGAGTTCGCCCTGGCAATGAGCACCATCACCTCGATGCACTCGTCTCTGACCTTGGCCCCAAGCCCTGCCTTCAGATCACGGGGAATGTTCCGAGTGATGTCCGTAGCCAAGCTGAGAAGATCGAAAGCGACTTTGTGAATCGGCAGGTCGGTGTGCATTCCCATGCGACGGCTTCTCCAAGAGCGACCGGCCGCGAGCGGCCGGATTAAATGAATGAATTACTGAATCAATAATTCTCTGCGGACAGGGCGGACGCGGAGCTCGAGGTCCTTGCCGAGGATGCCCTGAATGCCATCATCGAAGAACTGACCGAATGCGTAGTTGGCGGAGCGCTGCGAGCTCGACCAATAGGCGCGAGCCTGGAAGGCCTCAGGACCGCCCTCGCGGAAGGCTTCGTGAATGGTCTGCGATGGTGACTCTTCGGTGTACAGCTCACCCACCGGATAGCTGTTCGGGTTGTCGCCATCACGGTTCCAGCAATAGTTCGTTTCTGTGGTCGGTTTGAAATGACGGTGCTGCGGCTCCTGGACGTCGCGCGCAGGGATTGCCCAGTCGTTGTGTCCGCCGATCTGCAAGCTCAGCACTTTCTGAGCGAGTTCGCTGCCTGCCGCTGCCATGGCTTCAGTGTTGGAGCGGCTGTCGGTGAAGCTGCTCGCGCCTTCGATCTTCTCGCCATACTTGCCCCAAGCACCGACAAGTTCATGCTCGGCGCCGGCGGTGATGTTCAGGTAGTACTGCCCACCTTCCTCGGTGATGCCCGAGAAGAAACCGCCGCCGTAAGGCGCGCCGATCTCAGGGAGTGCCGCGGACGGTGCTGACTTCGCTGCTACTGACATGATGCTTCCTCTTTTTTATGGCAACAAAAAAGGCGCTGCTGCGCCCGGTGCCGATCAAGAACGAATGAATGAAGTATTAAATAAACAATCTGCGGACAGGGCGGACGCGGAGCTCGTAGACCTTGCCGAGGATGTCCTGACCGCCAACACCGAAGCCCTGACCGAATGCGTTGTCGGCGGAGCGCTGCGTACTGGACCAATACCAAGTGTCTTTAGCGAACAACTCCGGGACATTCACCCAGCAGTGGTAGAGCTCGGCGCAGGCGGGCAGATAGAAGTCCTGATGACCTTCGGCGGCATAGGCAATAGCTGCCTCGGCCGCTGGGTGCTTCCCTTCTTCAAGTAGCGTTTCGCTGTTTGCCAGACCGTCAATCTTACTGGTGGCGCCCGATTCCTTCGCGCGACCGCCCCATTCGTGCTCGCCGATATCTTCCTTGGCGATGATCAGGTAGTGCGCTGGTACTTCGCCGCGTGCTGGGACCCATCCGCCGTTGTAGCCGCCTTGGCCGGGCCAGGCCTCGGCAAGGGGCGGGACAGTGGCAGTCGCTGGCGCGTTCGCGGGAAGTGTCTGACTGACGAACACGCTGGCGATAGCGAGCTCTGCCAGGCGAGGGCGGGACATCTTGAACTTGAGGCCTTTGTGTTCCAGCTTCACCATTTCAGATTTCACGGGTTTTCCTCAGGGTAAGCGCCGCCCTCCATGGGGATGGTGGCAAATCGACTAGGGGTGGGCTATACGTGGTGACCGGCATGGGGCCGGCTGAAGGAGGTGGCATGATTCCACAATCAGCGTTCGAGATCTTTAACCGTTTTCAGATAGAGTTTGAAACCGAGTCTGATCGTGGGTGCGCAGTTCTAACCCTTTGCGTATTAGAAGAACAGCTTGTGCGTAGCATGAAAAAGAGGCTCCCTGATATTGCTAAAAAGGATGCTGCGCAGCTTTATAATTTTGCCCCCAAAGGGGCATTATCCAAGAGTACGGTAAACGCATATTTGCTAGGTATATTGACGGCTGACGAGCTTAAAAATTTTTCTTTGCTTATTAAAATCAGAAACGAGTTTGCGCATAAAGCACTTTCTAACCTGCGCTTTACAAACGACCTTATAAAAAATTTCACACGTCACATTAAAGTCGGTCCGACCTTCCCCAAGAGCGCTAATGACGGCCGAGTCAAGTTTTTGATTGCAGCGGCAGATTTGTATTTCAACATGGAGTCTGTAGGGGCTTCCAAGCTTGAATATAAAAAGAATTCCGCTTGGGAGACCCTGATGATACCGGTGTCTGAAGTGGACCAGTAATTGTGGAAACCCCGATGACGGGGTTTCGATTTATTATTTCAGGTCGAAAGCGCCAAGCGATAGCTTCGCAGTCCCGCCAATCTTGGCCTCCAACACTGCTTTGAACTCTTGAGCGATCGCTTCGCGCTGCACTTCTTCACCAACCCAACGAAGTTTCAGCACCGGTACCGAGCCGCTGGTGATCACCGAAATTCGCAAGGTGATTTGCCGCTCGGTCAGCCCTTCGAACGGAATTACATGGAACTGCAAAGCCGCAGGCAAAGTTTCCTTGCTGCGCGCCTCGATCTGATCCATTGCACTGCGGCTGGCGCTCGTGTCACCCACCGTCGTTTCCGATTCGCTGCTGGCCTTGATGGTGATGGTGCGAACTGCTGCGATCGCCTTGGCGATTGGGATGGCGGCACCCGCGTCGTCAACCGGTGTCAGGTACTGATGCCAGTCCTCGATCCAGTCGCTCAGGTCTTTCTGGCTGAGGGCGCGTCCGCCGATTGTTTGCGCTGCGCTGTAACCGGCTGAGGCCTTCAGCTTCAACACCGCGCGGTCATCTGCGTGGCCTGGCGTTGCGGTATCGCCCAGGTTGAACAGCAACATACAGCTCATCTCGTCCTGATTGATAAACCCGCGTGAACCATCGCTGGCACGGTCCGCCACATACGTGCTGAAGTCGGCCAGCGAGTGGGTGGAGAAGGTGCCGCGAAAGCGACTGCGCAGCGCCTGATATTTCTCCAGGTCGACCACCTTGGAGCTTTCGGGCAGCACCACCGTAGGTACTAGGGTTGCCAGCGTTTTGCCGGCGGCTTCGAGTGCGGTGTCGGTGATGTGCTGAATTGCTTCTTTCGTCAGTGACATTTGTCAGGTCTCTATGGGGAAGGGAGATTACAGCGGTGAATCAGGTGCGAGGCTTGATCGGCGCCTCGTCACGGGTGAACAGCTGGTCGTGCTTTTCTTGGAACAGCGAAATCTTGCCGCCCGTGCCAACGTGCATGGGCGTGTCGAGGCTGGTGTTCTCGCTACGAGTGCCGCGCTTGGTCGGCACCTTGTAGTCGAGCTTGTGCTTGATCTTCACCATCTGGCCTTCGCCGATCTGGCTAAAGTCCAGGGTGATGACCAGCTTCCCGGCCTTGCCGTGGTCAACAACGCCGGCGGCAACTTCGGAAAGGGCGTGGCCGATCTGGCTGGCGAAAGCACCGCCATTCAACTCTTCGAGGAATTCGGCGGTATCTGTGGGTGTGGACATGCGTGCTTCTCCGATGGGGCCTTGAGCCCGCTGGGTGGGAGGTGGTGTTGTGGGTCGCGCTTACGGCGTTGAGGTGATTTGAAGACGCGCCGCATCAGGACGGTTCGGCCAGGCAGATGTCGTTCTCTTTGGCGATGCGCCGGACGGTGCGACTGTCCAAGCCGATGGCGGTGGCTATTGCCGATGCCGTCATGCCGTTAGCAGCCAGTTCGCTAACTCGAGGCACATGCTTGTCGCGCTTCGCCTTAAGGTTCTTCGGGTGGTTGCCGATCGCAGTAAACGGGATCTCGCCGCTTTTACCTGCGGGCACCAATTCGATGCGGTGGCCGGTCGCAAGGTAGTGATCGATCTGGGCCGCCAGCTGCGCGATGGCCTGCTTGTGCTGGTCAGGCACGCTCTCCCCGATCATTGCAGCACCGCCTGTGACAGCGTGACCTTTACGCCGTCGGCGCGAGCCTCAAGGGACTGGGCGAAGTTGACCGCTTCTTTCCAACTGAAGCGAAAGCCGCGCACCTTGCCGGTGGCGATCTCAACGATGTGGTAAGCGCTGGCGCCCACGCTCTTCACCTGATAGCGAATCTTCTGTGCTGGTGGCTCTTTACCGATCATGGCGTAGAACTCCGCAGTGGCGAGATGAGTACGGGTGAGCATGGCGGTCAGGCCATCCACGCGTTGTTGGAGTTGTGGCTGCATGTCCTTTCCTCGATGGTTGCGTGTACTCGTCAGCACTCTGCCGGCCTGTCTATTGCCGGCGGGCGCAGGGGAGAGTGCTGGCGGGTAAACGCGGGATAAAGAAAAGCCCTGTCGACGCAGGGCTTTTTGTATTGCTGGCTCACAACGCCTCCGTACGTGAACCTCTTCGCTCGGCGTTGCGTGAGGCAAGGCCGGCATCTGTCGTTTACATGGCTGCATATCCTCCGTTGTTCGCTCACTGGGAAGGCAGTGGCTACCTGTTGAAGCTGCATTGGAATGTCGGTCCTGACCAAGATGCCTAACTACGTCCGCCCGTTCGCATACAAACAGTTGGCCTGGATCAGCTTTTTTCATGGGGCGCCGACATTCCGATGCAGCCTCTTCCGAGACGATCGGGCAGTTTTCGTCAGGCTGACGCTGGCGCTGGTTGTTCTATCGCCCGACGGAATCGAGCTCGTTGTGGGCGGCCTTCAGCCGCTCAATCAGGTCCAACCGCTCTTGTCCGCTGAGGTGTCGCGCCGCAAGGAACAGGCCCTCAGCAAGATCACCTTCAAACTTCATGGATCCCGCAGAGTGCTCCAGTTCAAGCGTGATGTGTTTGGCCGTTGCGTCCATCCAAGATCCTTAGCGGTTGAATCGAAACCACATCACCATGCCCAGGCACAGCCCGCTGAGTACGCCGATCAGGTAAGCGATGGAGATGACGTGCACAAAGCTGGCGGCGAGCAGAAGGATGGCGGCGACCGGCAGCAGGATGAGGATGCGGCTGATCACCGCACCACCTTCACGACATTGTTGATGCCCCTGTCTACAGCCCGGCGTACCTTCTTGGCTTCATCCGGCTGCATGCTCTTCAGATAGTCGTTGTTGAACACGATCTGAGCACGCAGGCAGTAGGTATCAGGCTTGCCGATGGTCGATGTTTCCAGACCGCTCTGGCCTTCCTTGTCGACGTCGCAATGCGTGTACAGCGGGTTGTTATTGGCGTCCTTGGCATCCTCGAACGAGTTGTCGTTCACCTCACCGATCATGACCTGCTTGCTGAAGTCCGCGGTGATGTCGCTCGGGATCTTGCCGGCCCGCCCGATGTACAGCATCCCGGCAATCTCGATCCGCACGCCGGCCTTCGTCACATAGCCCTGAGCGACCGCTTCGGCGGCGCTGTACCAGTCGTCAAACTCAACGATCCGAGCGCCTTCGTAGTCCTTGTCGGTCTTGATCCAGTTGCGGACCGTAACCAGCGCGCCGGAGCCGGACACCGCCGCAAAGGCGTATTTCGCTGCCACGCTGTCCTTTTCCATCTTGCCGAAGTCGTCGACACCGGCCTTGCCGTGCAGCCAGTAGATGACCTCCTGATGCGCGTCGCTGACCTTGAGGTCGGCGGGCATCGGCAGGCTTATCACTGCATCGTTCTGAATGACCGCAATGTCGCATGCGCCGTCTTTCAGCTTCTCGGCGTTCTCCACGCTGCCGCCGGTGTTGATGATCTTCACCTCGCCGCCGTCCTGCTTGGCGATCGTGTTGCCGATGCTGGTGCCGAGGCTTTCATAGAAGCCACCTTCGCCGCCGGTGCAGAAACGGAGGGTAGGCGGTGCCGCGCTGGCGACGGCTGAAACACTCAGCAGTACGGCCAGCAGTAACGCTTTCGATTTCATGGGTGTTCCTCAGGTTGGATAGTCGCTGCTGCCGATTCCGGAATCCGAAGAGCTGCAGTCGAAACTGGTTTCACTCGTTGGCGGTGTTCTCGGCGGCTTTAGCCAGGGCATCAAGCAGCAGATCTTGGCGATTCTGCTTGTCCAGATACTGGCGGATGGCCCGGACGAAGATGGTGTTCATGGACGTATCGGCTGCGGCGGCCGCAGCATCGATTTCCTCGCGCAGGCCGTCTGGAAGGCGAACAACGAATTTCGGAAGGCGTGATTCTTGGGCGTTCGGCATGGTCGTTCCTCGGGGTGGGGGATTTCCCAATGCAGCCTGTTGGCAAGCTGCATTAGTGAAGTCTTCATCCATGCATGCTCACGGTTATGCAGCCATTGCTGGCGCGAATCACATTCCATCGCTTCAATAAAACGGCTGGGCCGAACTTCTTTTTCGCTGACTGCTTTACCTGTTCCGTTACCGCTTTCAGGCTTTCGCCGTCCTCCGCGATTGCGAGCCAGCTCAGGCGCTTTCCGTTGCTGAGATGCGAATCGATGTTGAACTGGGCCATACCATTTCTCCCGTTTGATTTCCCGTCTGGCCCTCAACCTCGAAGGCCAGCCAGTGAAATCCGCGCATTGCCGCCGATGGCTCCGCGCTGCGTTTTGTTCGGCCTTGAGCTTCCCTGTTCACGTCGCGTAGATCGGCTTCCGCTTCGTGGTCATGGGGATCAGTGTTCGCAACACGACTTACCTGCAGCTCGATGGCCAGGCTGGTGTGGGCAGTTCGTCGTGGGTTGCCGGTCCGTGTTCCGGCTGGTCTGACTACTTCATTGCCTGGTTCCTCCTGTGGTGTTTGTTCCTTGCCATGCGCTTTGCCGGATTCATATCTCTGCCCAGGTCACACATTTCGAACACGGTGTTCTTCCTGGGTGGCTTCATGGTTTGGCGTCCTCGCGATATGGCGAGACCGGCAGCTATCCAGAGGCTGCGTGGGCGACGGTTTAGCTTTTTCCGACCCATTGGGTACGTCGCGGTGGTCACGTCTGGTTTTTAAAGAGCGGTGTAGCGTGCTTGAGGGCTGATAACTCAAGTTATGGAAATGATCATAACCTAGGTTTGTTTTGTGTCAATAACCAAGGTTATTTATTTTTGGATGGGCGTAAAAAAGCCCGCACTCGGCGGGCAAGCAGGGCTTCTTTCTCAGTCTTCTTTCGGAACGGTCCAGAAAACTTGCACGTTGCCATCGTCGCGATGGGCGATTGTCACGTTGTCATTCTCGGCAATCTCGTCCAGTAGCTGGTCCCAATCCTCGGGTCTGTCTGTGGGAAATCGCTCCAGGAGCGCTGCTTTATCTTTTTGCGCCTTGGGGGAGTTGATGATTGCCTGCACACGCATGCCAAGCATGCCGTAGGTGGTCTGAGCTGATGGGGGAATCGAGTTTGCCTTAGCCATGTGTACCTCCGTTTACTGTATGGATATACACTATTTTATCGTAGGAAAATTCGCAATAAGTTAGGAGTACAAATGTTCTCCTTTGGCGAACAGACGAAAAAAAGCCCGCTGAATGCGGGCGCCTTGGTTGGCTTAGCCTCCCTTTACGGGGGAAGGAGGTGGGGCTGGGGGAGGATTGCTTTTAAGCTGCCTCAGCAGCTCCTGTGTGTCTTTCAGCACTTGTTCGTTGGCGGTTTGTGTCTTCTGGGCTTCTTGACCTGAAGCGAATATGCCTGACGCACTGCTGATGATCGTTGAGTTGACTCCCCAGACACCCAGCACTATTGCAATACCAATGGTAAGCATCCCGCCTAGGGTTGCCCAATTTGAATTCCGCACGAGCCGGACGCTGTCATTGATCTTAGTATCGAAGCCATCAACCTTTGTAACAATGCCCGATATCTTGGTGGAGATCCCGTCCAGTTTTGAATCGATCACTTTGTCTCGGTCATCAATTCTAAGTAGTACAGCAGCGCTTCTTTCAGCGTGCACTTTGTCCCGCGTATCTAGCTCCCGCTGGAACGCCTCATGGCGAATGTGGAGCTCTTTTCTCAGGAGCTCGTCACGGAGCTCAAGCTCCTTTCGGTAATCGGTGATTTCTGTCATCTCTTCAGTATTGTCCCGATCTGATGGGCTGTCCATGCCGATATCGCCAGATTTGACCCATCCTAGCTCGGCAAGATCGTCAAGCTTCACCCAGCCCTGCGGTGGTCCAAGGGCTTCAATCCAGGCCACCTGTCTTTCTCTCGCTTTCGCGATTTCTTCCTCAAGCCGCCGCTTGGACTCTTCAACGCTCAGCGGTGCTTCTTCCGGCACCCAAGTCTCTGCTCTTCTGGTAGCAGCCAAGGCCTCCCGCAGATCTCTCGCCTGCTTGAGGGCCTCTAGGAGCGCCTCCTTGTGCCCTTCATCATTTTTTAACGGCGCATCGGCATTCGATAGACGCCCAAGTTTTAAGCGCGCACGTTTCTTTTCTTGATCCCGCACGGCCATTTGGTTACGCCTCCTGGTTATATTCTTCCCAACACCTTGCTAGGACCAAGTATGGCGCCAACATAGTGAATGGTCTGTATCTGCGTCCACGGAATCGTCACGCGCTCGTAGGCTGAGTTGATCGACATTAGGCTCACGCCTTCATCGTTCTGAAACAGCAGCTCCTTGACCATGCTCTGATCGTCGGTGGTCGTGACCATCACGTACTCGCCAGGCACAAGCCTATGGTTCGGCTCGCAGACAGCCACCCAGCCGTTGCGGATCGCTGGGGCCATTGAGTCGCCGCGGAGCAGCAGGGCGTAAGCGTCGGTGTCGCGCGACCAAGTCTCAACCGATCCTCCCGCATCCTCCAGCCCCACCCAATGTCCGTCCGGGCCCATTTGTGCGGTGCCCATGATGTCGATCCTTCGAGCGGCGGTGGTTATAGGAGGGCCCGGCTCAACGTTGGATTGGTTGATGGCAGGTTGTGAGTGGCGCCCCCGGCCGTTCTCGCCTGTCATTAGCCACTCCGCCGTTACGCCAAGGGCGCGCCCTATATCGACCATCTTCTTTGAAGTGGCGTTCCTGCCGCTTTCGAGGTGCTGGATCGTGACCTGACTGACGCCCGCGCGCTCGGCCAGCTGCGCCTGACTCAGCCGCAGTTCGGTCCGCCTGCCCAAGATTCGATCTTTGAGATTTTCAAACTGTGTATTCATACCTCGAAGGGTAAAACACAGGTTATTAGCGCTCAAATAACATATGTTTGCCTTGTCCATAACTTGAGTTATCATTCCGTGTATGACTCATAGGGGCACGAACATGCCAAAGAAAGAAAGACCCGTCGAAAAGGTGGTTCGTTTGGCCGGTGGCCAAGCAGAGCTAGCTCGCCGCTGTAACACGAGTCAGCCACGTATCTGGCAATGCGTTCATCGCAATCAGCGCGTTCCAGCGGATCTCGTGATCCCCTTCGAGCGAGCCGTAGCTGGTCAGGTAACCCGACACGAGCTGCGTCCTGATCTGTATCCCGACGACGAGCCGCCTGTATCGGCTGTTGCCAGCTGATCCGATAGAAACATTTTGCAACGCGTGATGGCACGCGGCCACATAAACAAATCCGAGGTTTTACGTATGCAGGACTTTCTGAAGGCTTGCCACACCGTGGTTCAAGACGCCGATACCAAGAATCTGGCGACCCTGATGGGCATGCCTCCAGTCAGTCTGCTGCAGCGCGGCAATGCGGATTACGACGGCGTCTGGTTCAACGTCAAGCATCTGTATGCGCTGCTGTTGCACACGGAAGACATGCGCCCGCTTGAAGCGCTGGCAGGCGAATTCGGCTACGCGATCGTGAAAACCATTGCGCCAGCCGCAATTGATGTCCATCAAGCGCTGGGGCGAGTTGCCCTGGAGTTCGCCGAGCTCACGGTGGAGACGCATTCGGCGATGAGTGACGGCCGGGTCGACCAGGTAGAGCGCGCCCGGATCATGAAAGAGATTGCCCACGTCAAGGCAGCGATCGCGCAGTACGAAGCGTCAGTGAAGGTGGCCTGAGATGACTGGTAAAGAAGCATTCGACAACCAAGTGAAGCTGATTTTTGCCAAAGCTTGCGCGGATTCGCTGGTAGGCAGTATCGGGCACTTTCTTTCGTCCACCCCTGAGTGTCGTGCAGAGGAAATTGAAGCCGTTGCAGAGCTGCATGCAGTTGCGTGCGTGAAGATGATGAAGGCCTTCAATCCCTCCACTGTCCCCGAGCTGATCTTTCCCATCGACATGACCCCCGATGAAAAATCTGCCTGGGTTTCTGCTCAGGCAGATAGCTGGTCGGCTATTGCAAAGACTTCTCGGGGGTGGAAAGAGCATTTCCAAGCCGTCGAAGAAGGTCGGCCTTCACCTCTTGTGGAAGCGCATCGCCGCTCTCTTGCAAAACAGCATCAATCACCGCCTGCTCAAGCGTCAGATGGCGAAGTTCCGGGCGAAGAAAATCCAGAAGCTCTTCTTCTTCCAGTTCCATCTGACGAACGTCGTTGAGCCTCCAATGATGAGTATTGGCGATGTGAACGTACAAGGGCTCGAAGCGCTGGGCCTGCTCCCATGGCAGGTACAAAGTTTCGCGCAACTGTTCGTTAAGCCAGCGCAAAAGAAAGCGCGGGTACGCGTGGTAGATCGAATCATGGTTCCTACCCACGAACGGGTCGGTGCTTATCGATATGGCCTTTCCGTCGGCATCAGCGATGCAGGCCTGCCAAAGAAACTTAGCACTCATCTTGTAACGCATATGTCCGGCCTCCGTGGCCTTTTCGTGTGGAAACAAAAAGCTACCACGGATGAGCCGGACGCCTAAATCGCAGACACAAAAAAGCCGGTGGCTAGACCGGCTTCTTCAACAACACTTGTGAGGCCGATTATGCACACCACGACCACCCAGAGCAAGAGCCCGCCTGATTCGTCAGTTATCGGCGCTACGCAGAGCATGACGCGTCAGGTGATGTCGTCACGCGAGATCGCCGAACTGACCGGCAAGCGCCATCCGGACGTGAAACGTGACATCCAATCGATGGTTCGGGACCTTCGTGAAGATGTGAGCAGTTTTGCTCACATCTATCAGGACAGCATGAAGCGGAATCAGACCGAGTACCTGCTTGATCGCGAGCACACCGACTGTTTGCTAACCGGCTACAGCGCGCCACTCCGTATGGCGGTGGTGCGCCGTTGGCGCGAACTGGAACAGGCCGCCTGCCAAGGCCTAATACCGACGACGCTACCTGAAGCGCTTCGCCTTGCTGCTGACCAGGCTGAAGAGAACATTCGCCTTCTTGGCGTCATTGAGCTGCAAGCCCCGAAGGTCGCCGCGATCAAGCGCCTTGCTGCTGCCGAAGGCTCGATCTGCATCACCGATGCTGCAAAGCAGCTGGGCATCGCGCCATCAAAGCTTTTCGATTGGCTGCAGGCTAACCGCTGGATCTACCGCCGTGGCGGCTCAACCCGCTGGATCGCAATGCAGCCGCGCATCCGGTCCGGCTACCTCAAACACAAAGTGACCGCACTCAAGCCCGACACCGAAACCGGCATCGACCGCGCTGCGTTCCAACCCCTCGTAACCCCCAAAGGCCTCGCTTGCTTGGCCGAGAAGAACATTGGAGTCGCGCAGTGAGCGTTCAAGCAATGTCATGGGCTCTCGCACTGCCGAAGGCTTCCCTGGAAAACCCATCTGCCCGTCACGTCTTGCTATGCCTGGCCAACTACGCAGGCAGCGATGGCCGCGGTGCATTCCCCTCGGCTGCCACCCTGTCAGAAGACACAGGCCTGTCCGAGCGCACTGTGCGCTTGAAGTTGGATGAGCTTGAGAAGGCTGGCTTCATCGTTGAGGGCAATCAGGCGATTGCCGCCGCGTACATCGATCGCCGTGACCGCCGTCCTGTGGTGTATGACCTTCAGATCAAGCGGGGTGCAAATGCTGCACCCCGTAAAGAACGGGGTGCAGATAACCGCACGGGGTGCAGCTCACAGCAGAACGGGGTGCAGGAAAACGCAGAACGGGGTGCAGCAGCTGCACCCAATACATCACTTAACCATCAAGTAACCGAAGAGCAGCAGCTGCAGCGCGATTTGGAAGCCGAGATTGACGAGCAGGAGCGCGCCGCCGCCGAGTGCCCAGCACCGAATCAACGGTTCGCCATGTTCGCCACCTGGGAGCCGACACCCAAAGCCTTGGCCGACCAGGTCTCCATCGCCGGGTTACCTGCCGATGCGATTCCGGATGCGGCCGTCCGAGCGTTCAAGGGTTTCTTCGTCGCCAGACCCGCCACCGTCGATTCCAGCTCAGGCTGGTGCTACCGGCTTGTGCAGTGGGTGAAGCGAGAGCGAGTGAAGGCGGCAGGGCAGGGCCAAGCGCCCGATTTCAACGACACCAGCTGGGCTGACGATTTGGGGGGTATGTGATGACAAAGCCTGCGAAGCCCGCGATCAAAAGCGCAAACACGATCCTGAAAACCATGGGCAATCTGCCGCCGGTGATTCCATTCGCACCAACGCAGCTCCCGCCAGGAACCGCAGAAGTCGTGAACGCCCTGTTCAGGGAGTTACAGGCGATCTTCCCGGCCTGGAAGCAGGCTTGGCCGGACGCGGAGACGCTCGCAGCCGCGAAGCGCAGCTGGATCAAGGCATTCGTGGCAGAGGGTATCAATCAGATCGACCAGATCCGGTATGGCATCCAGAACTGCCGCAAGTTGGGCGGCGACTTCGCGCCTAGCGTCGGCAAGTTCATCAAGTGGTGCCAACCCACGCCCGAGATGCTAGGCATCCCCTCGCACGACAAGGCATTTCGTGAGGCGCTGGAAAACTCGCACCCAAGCCGCGCAGGTTCGCGCGTCTGGTCACACCCAGCTGTTCGTCACGCCGCACTGCAATGTGAGTTGCACAACCTAGCCGACCAAGACTCGGAGAAGGCCAGCTTGATCTTCGACCGGGCCTACGACATCACCATTCGGATGTTGGTGCAGGGGCAGCCGCTGGAAGACATCGCGGTCGGTATCGGTCACGACAGCCAGAAGACTGAACTCGAACTGGCCGTGGAAGAGGGTGAGCGCTTCATTCACGCAACAATCCGCCGTCAGGGAATCCCGGGTGACGGACAGACAGCACGCGCTGCGCTGCTGGCCAAGTTCGGATCGAAAACCAAAACCTCTGCCTGCAACCAAGAAAAGGGTTGTTTCTGATGGCCTTTACCGAATCACGCATCCAGCAACTTCTCAACGGCCAGTCCTCTACGGCGCGGAAAGTCTTCGAGCACGTGCCAATCCAGGAGCCATGGAGCGCACATGACATCCATTGCGCTGCCCTCAAGGTAAACGCCACATCTGTGTCCGTTCACGCGGTGCGCCGCGCGCTCGGCGAATTGAAAGACGCCGGGATCATCCGCGAACCGGTAGGCAGCAAATACCAGCGCGATGCCGTCACCATAAAACTCAGGATCGAAAAGCCCATGCCGAAGCTCTCTGCTGAAACCGTCGTCGCTCTCAAAAAGCCGGAAGTCGCTGCGCTTGACGCGCTTGCGGGCCTGTCCGCCGAAGTCGTGGTGTTAGCCAATGATTTCAGCGCTCGGATGAAGGCCATGGCGAATCGCATCGAGGAAGTGGCTCTCTCGGTCGAGGCTGAACGCGAAGGCAGCGCGCAGGCTACGGCCAAGCTGAAACAGCTGCAGAGCCTGCTCAAGGAAATCGGAGGTGCAGCGTAATGAGTGCACTCGACACACAAATAGCCGGCGGCCATTACAAGTCGTTGAAGATCCAGCCCATCGAATACATCCATGCCAACGGCATTCCGTTCGCTGAGGGCAGTGTCATCAAGTACGTGACGCGCTGGCGCGACAAAGGCGGCGTAGCTGACCTGGAGAAGGCTAAGCACTTCCTCGAATTACTGATCGAGCTTGAAACGAAGAAGGTGACCCCATGAAAGATAATCTCACGCTGCTGACCGGTCCGATCGATAAACAGCGCGCCGCTCTCGAATCGGCGAAGCGCGATTTGGACACGAATATCGAGTTCATGAAGTTGTTGGCGCAGCTCACCCGTGCCAAATACACCGCGCTGGTGGCTCAGGGATTTACCGAAGACCAAGCTTTGGCGCTTTGCAAATGAAGGCTGCATTCGCAGTGCTGGCCAGCCTCATCGCGCTGATGGAGTGCGGCTATTCCCACGAGGTGGCCCCGGCCGAGTACCAATTTGAGGGTTGCCTGTGAGGCAGACGAAACTGACCAAGGCCGCGCGCGGCCGCGACTGTCAGGTGCGCGGGCCGGGTGTTTGCAATGGCAACCCGGAGACCACTGTGCTGGCCCATTTCCGCCTGACGGGCACCCGTTGCGGCGCTGGCTTGAAGCCACACGACTTGCAGGCGGCTTGGGCGTGTTCTGCGTGCCATGACGCCGTTGATGCTCGCATCAGGACGGAATTCAGCCGGGACGATCTGCGCGTCATGCACATGGAAGGAATGGTGCGGACCATCGACATCTTGGTCGGTGAAGGAAAGGTGGCAGCGTGATTCCCGCAAAACTATCACTGTTCAAGCCAAAGCGCGTCCGGGCGAAAGCCATTGACCGCGAAGGGCAGGAACAGGCCGCGCTGATCAAAGAGCTGGAGCTTCGCCTGCCGAAGGTTGCCGCGCTGATCTACCACGTCCCGAACGGCGGACACCGGCACAAGTCGGTGGCGATCAAGCTGAAAGAGCAGGGCGTCAGGGCAGGCGTTCCCGACCTGGTGCTGCCGATGGCACGTGGCGGGTATTTCGGGCTGTACATGGAGTTCAAAGCCGCAACGCCGAACGACGCTGCGGTCTCTGCCAGCCAGCACGCCTGGATTCGCCAGCTCAATGAGCAGGGCTATTTGGCGATCGTCTGCCGCGGACATTTCGACGCCATGGAACAGATCCGGGCATACCTCCGACTTCCTCAAACCGAGGTGGCTGCATGACCCTTGCTATTTCGTTTTCCGACGCTGAGCTTAAGCGCCGCGCCGATGATCCATCAGCAGTGTTGATGCGCGATCCGCGTCACCCAGGCCTGTACTTTCGTTTCACCGAGGCTCGGCCGCGCGGAACCTGGTCGCTGGTGGTGCGCAAGAAGTGGCACCGGGTCGGCGCGTATCCCGATCTGTCGGCCAAGGTCGTGCTGGCTGCGCTGCCAGACCTGCGCATGCGATTGGGTGCTGATCCAGATGCGGGCGCTGCGGTCTCGCCATGGGCCAAGCTGGGCGACCTGCTGAACTGCTACTCGGACCGCATGAGCCGGGACCGCAACTTGTCGGATGAGCGAAAGGCGACCTGTAAGTCGGCCATCGCTCGGCACTTGGTACCGCGCGTTGGTGGGATGCTGCTGACCGACATCCGACACGGCACCCTCGACACCCAGCTGATGTGGCCGCTGCAGGAAACCCTGTCACTGGAGTTCGTGCGGCTGATCTTCGGCATTCTTGTCGTGGCATGCCGCCAAGCCTTCACTCTGAGCCTTATCCCGAGCAACCCCATGGCGGGCATCAAGTTCAGCGACTTCTCGAAGATCAAGATCAAGGCCAAGCCAGCACGGCTGCGCGGGGTTCAGATCGAAAGCCTGATCGCGCAGCTGGAAGTTCTGCATCAGCGTGACCAGCAATCCGCGATGCTCGCTCTGATGATGCTCTGCCACGGAACGCGTATCGGTGAGACTCGCAAGGCCCAGTGGTCACACGTCAGCCTGCCAGACCGCACCTGGTATCTGCCTGTCGGCAACACCAAGACCCGTGTCGAGCACTCCCTGCCTCTCACCGATCAGGTGTGCATGCTGTTGATCGCGTATCGAAGCCATCAGAACGCCGCAGGGTACGAAGGCCAGTACCTATTCCCAGCGCGCAATGGGAAGGGCATGAGCAAGACCCAAGCAAGCGCCGTGTTCACCGAGTTGGGGAAGGGTGAGTGGAGCAGCCATGACCTGCGAAAACTGGCCCGCACCGGCTGGGCAGACCTTGGGGTCGACTTCCTTATTGGCGAGATGCTGATCAATCACGCCATGGGCCACAACGTGCAGGCGTACATCCACACCACGGTGGAAGAACGCAAACGCGCCGCTCTGGAACTGTGGCACGGCCATTTAGACACCAAGGGTTTTGCAGCTATTCACGGTCTGGAGGGAGGTAGAAACGGAAATTCGGGGAAACCTCTGGAAGCCGCGTCCCATATGGCCTGCAACCCTATTCAAGAATCAACCATAGGCGAGGTTTCAAAAGCATGAAAACGGCTCGATCTGGATCAGGATTTCGTGCCCTTGCTGACGCCGCGGTGAACGCCGTTCGTTCTTGG
Organism: Pseudomonas sp.; assembly: GCF_050739935.1. GTDB lineage: Bacteria > Pseudomonadota > Gammaproteobacteria > Pseudomonadales > Pseudomonadaceae > Aquipseudomonas. The sequence continues at coordinate 223,827 of NZ_JBOICF010000061.1, forward strand.
GACGAGTTCTCAGCGGTGCTTGCCCGAATCAATTGTCAGGCGGATGCATACAGTCGGCGGTCACGGCCTTGGCTCCGGCCGAAAAAAGGACGGCGTGCACGATGAAGAAGAGCCACGGCCCATCGTTTCGGCGTGAGCTGAAGCCGCTGATGGTGTGCGGCACCTGTCGCGGCGCCACGGTTGTCAGCGGTGTTTTCCATCAGCTGGATTGCGCCGCCTGCAACGCCTCGGGCTGGCTGTGTGCCGAAACGGGCCTTGCCTTGCCGGTCGAGGTGCTGGTTCAGCAACTGAGCCTGAAGCTGCGCAATGTCACCGCTGAGCTTTCCAGGGCTCGCCAGTCTATCGGCGGCGCCCACGAACAATACGAACAGAACAACCGCCGCGGTGCCGGCGGATCTAATTTCACAGGGGATTGATCATGATGACTCGTAAGCCGTTGCACCGCCCATTGGGTGACACCGAGCACATGCTCGAGCAGTGGGGTTACTGGCGGATGGATGGGATGGGCGTGCCGCATTACACCTCGCCGTCACTGGCGATCATGCGGGATGTGATGCCTTCAACCACCAAGTCTTACGTCATCACTGACGAGCTGGCCGGTGTTGTTGACGCTGCTGTTGCTAGACTCTGCCGCCGCGATGCTCAGATGGGCGACATGGTATGGCTGTACTTCGGCGCGAAGTGGCCGGCGATCCGCGTTGGCCGCCACTACGGCGTCAGCGAGATGAAGGCCCGCGAGCTGATCAAAGCCGGTGTGGCATGGATCGATTGCGCATTGGACAGCCTGAAGGAAGCGGCATAAAAATAGTTGTCCATATGGAATAGCTCTGTTTTCATGGCACGGTGTTCAGCTGATTCAGCGCGACACCTCTCTTCTTAAGCCCGGCCATTGTGTCGGGCTTTTTGTTTTCCGCTACCAACCGGATGAAGGGTAATACCGTTCAGTTACTTCTTTTAGAACGAGCAGACCCCGTCTACTTCCTATGAATACGCCCACACAGTGTTGGGCATAGGAGGTAACGATGGGTACTGACACACAACTTCAAGGTGGAATGGGCGGCGATGATCCGATGCCTACCGCGCCGGACCCGCTAAGTCCAAGTCGAACGGATCTGAACCCAAGCGATCAGCCTGGTGTTGATGAGTTACCTGATAACGAGGGGCAAATCCCGCTCGATACAGATGACGATGCGCCGATTGAGGAGGATCTCCCTGATACCGATGTAGACAATGCCGAGATGGATAACCAGCCAAATCCTCGTTGACCTGCATGACAAGCCCGGCCGTTGCGTCGGGCTTATCCGCTGCCGATTGGATGGCAGTTCTCGGAACGACCATTTCTGTTTATTACGCGGTACTCGAGCCCGGACATTGTTCCGGGCTTTTTTATTCTGGCGAGGTCGACTGTCTGGTTAGGTCATGGGTCTTATAAGCCCATTCAGTTCGGTTCGATTCCGAGTCTTGCTACCAATTCCTCAAACCCCTCGGAACCTCTGATCACCACGTTCAGCGAGGGCTCTATTGATGTTGTTGTCCACAGCCAGGGTGGCCCGCAAGGGAGGGCCTGGACACGGTATAGCCGGTTAGTCACGTGTTACGAAAGAACACCGGTAGCCAACGCGTTTGACTCCAGTTGCTATATGAACGGCGCTGGTGGGAGGCGTGGGAAGACACGCACTTTTACGAAAACGATCTCTGTCGCGGAGCGCGCGGGCAAAGGTTCCAGCGCACCATGGAGACGCCTTGAGCTTCAGCGGCGGTTATGAGGGCAGTGCGGGATTGTTCTGATGGTATCTCGCTGAGTGGAGCGCCACCATCTATCGCTGCGATAAACCAGGCATCACGCTCGGTCATTCCCTTGGCGCTCTTCAGCACGACCTTTTTTAGCCCGTGTAGAACGTAGTGGATTTCGTACTGGTTTAGTTCAATCAAGGACTGCCATTTAAAAGGACCGTCGGATTCTTCTCGCATAGACCGCTCCCTGTAATGTAGCCGGGCCATCCTTGTTACTCCTTAAGCATGGTAGTTGACTGGTTGACTGCAGATCAAAGATTGTTCGGCATAGAAAAAATTCCCGAAAAAGATACGAAGCTTCACCAAAACGAGTGCGCTTGACCTGGCGAGACGTAGCGGCTGCGCCACGTCAACGTCAACTGCAGCGTGGGAAGACGCGCACGTTATGTAGGTGATCAAAGCCCGGCGGAAACGCGCAGGGGTAACAGTCAGCGTGGGGACTGGAGGGAAGCGCCGCGACAGCGACCTGAAAGGGTCGCCACCTGCACCTATTACGAGCCTCTGCATATGTCGGGGCTTTTGCATTTCGGAGTAGTGATGGATCCAACCGACCTTGGCCCAGGCACAGCCACCTGGCTGGGCGGAACGGGCCTTACGCTGCTCGGTGGTTTCTTGTGGCTGAGGAAGTTCCTCTCCAAGGACGCTGCTGATCGCGCGATGGACAACGCCGACATCGGCACCGTCCGGCGCCTGAACGAACTGCTCGACTCCGAGCGCACAGCCCGCAAAGAAGCCGAGTCGCGAGCCGATCAGTTTGCAAAAGAACGCAACGAACTCGCCGCCGCAGTTGGCCGTATGGAAGGGAAGATCGAAGCTCTGACCAGCCAGGTCGCGCAACTCACAGACAAGGTGACCAGCCAGAGCGCCGAGATTGCGCGCTTGCGGTCCCAGCTCGGAGGCGCCAACTGATGGACAGATGCGCAATGGAATTCATCGCTCGCCGCTGGTGGCGCCGGGCTGAGATATGGGTCATCGCCTCGCTGTTGATCATCGGAGGCGGAATCGTCGGCTTCCAGATCAGCCAATGGTCGCTTGCCAGTTCATATCTGCAGCAGGTTACCGCGGTCCGCCAGGCATATGACGAAGCGCTAAAGCAGCGTGATGCGCGGATGGACACGATCGCTACGAAGATTGATCGCTCTACCGAGACGGTCAATCACGCTGCCAGCACCGCGACTCAAGCAGCTGACTCCGCCAACAAGGCAGCAGACAAGGCTGTCGAGGCAGTAGAACGGGCAGGCCCGTAATGGCGGCTCTCAAACTGATTCCGATCTGGGCGTGGGTTGTGCTCGGCCTGCTGCTGTCGACCGGCTACCTGTACCTACGCCTCGATCACACTAAGTCTGATCTGGCTAACGCGGCGGGGGAACGGGACGTGGCCGTGGCTCGCGCCGCCTCGATCAGTCATACGCTCACCCTGCAACGCCAGCTTACAGACGACTCGAACAAGGCGACCGACCATGCGACAGAACAGACCCGGCACGTCACGACTGCTGTTGCTGTTGCTGACGACCGCGCTCGCAGCCTGCAGCAACAAGTTACCGACCTGCTCGCCAAACGAAAGCGTTGTGCTGCCGATCTTGCCAGCACAGGCAAGACAAGAGACGACCTTACCGATGTGCTCGCCGACCTGCGTCGAAGCGCTGACGAAGAAGCGGGAAGCCTGGCAGCAGCGCTTGACCGAAGCCGAATAGCTGGACAGCTGTGTGAGTCGATGTACTCGGCAGCGATGAAGGCCCGGTAGCCCGCACCACAAATTGAGATGCGCCCGTTCCTGGCGCGCACGGTGATATCCATGGCAGACATCAACATAACGCTAAGCGTCACGCGCGCTTGGTGGGTAATGCCGTACCTGCAATCTGTTGATCTGTTCTGCCGACTGACAGGCATGGAGCCGGATCTCAACAAGGTTGCGACCGTGGCCCTTCGGGGCTTCAAGGTTGCGATCAAGTGAAGAAGTCCTGGTACGTGTCAGTGCCCGGCTACCCACCATTCCCCATGATCATGCAGGAAGACCACGACCACGCGGATGCGCTGGCTGTGGCTCGGTGCATTTGGCCGACCTGCACAGTAGAGTGAGTACCATGACCCAAGTAATCGAGATCGTTGTCATTGGCGCGGCAGGCTCTGGAAAGTCGCATGTTCTCGAACTGATTGACCGCGCGCTCCGCAGCGAATACGGCCAGCATGTACAGGTGACATCGCATGAGCTGTCGCGCGAACGTTTCATGGGTTCGCCGGGCAGCAAGCCGAAGGTGGCTGATACCATCTTCAATCTGCGTGAGCAGGGTTCGAGCGGTTCCAGCAAGATCGGCGAGATGAAGGCGAACATCGACGCGTCCGAACCGACATCGGCCGACAAGATTGAGGCGATTCAGGGTGAGGCGATGAGCTTCATGCTCGACCCACTTGAGCAGGCTATTGAGTCGACAGCACGTGTGCTGCGTGACGAGTGGGAACATATGTCGGCAATCAGCAAGGCAGTGGGCAGGGACTGTCCGACCACTACTCTCTATAAGCGCATGGGCGACCACCTTGATGCCTTGCTCGCTGCTCAGCTGAAGCGCGGTTCCGAGTCCTGATGCCTCTCCGTCCGCAAAAGCCGTGTAATGCTCTTGGCTGCAATGCGCTGACCCGGAATTCCAGATACTGCGACGATCACGCCCACCTAGATAAGGCATGGTCGAATCGTAAGGGCTCAGGTCGTGGCGGCCGGCCATGGCGCCGTCTCAGAGACAAAGTACTCGCCCGTGATCACTACATCTGCCAGTGCGATGACTGCAAGGCTCAAGACCGGATACGCCCAGCTCACGAAGTGGACCATATCGTTCCTTTATCGCAAGGCGGCGACGATGAACCGTCAAATCTCCGCGCCATCAACCACGATTGCCACGAATTGAAGACCAAGCGTGAGGCCCGCGCGGGAATGGCGCCGCGATTCGTGCAAAACGCATGAAACATTCGAAAAATCAATGAGTTGCACCAATTTGGGGCGGGGCGGGTCGAAAGTCTGGAGCCTTTGCACCGGACACCGTCCCCCGAACTGGATTTTCACACCCGCGAAATTAAAAGTTTAGGAGTTGCGCGATGGGAGGCACCGCCACGGTCGCCGGCCGTGGTCGCAAACCCAAGCCGACGGCCAAAAAAGCACTGGCTGGTAACCCTGGCAAGCGGGCGTTAAATACCGCCGAGCCGAAATTTTCAGAGGTGACGAAAGATATTGATCCGCCCGAGTGGTTGAGCCCGCGCGCGGCCACGATGTGGAAGATGCTGGTCCCCGAATTGCTCCGCGAACACGTAATCGCGCTCACCGATCTTCACAACGTCGAGGCTTTCTGCACCGCCTATGACAAATGGCGGATGGCCGAAGAGTCCGTGCAGCAGTTCGGTATCGTCGTCGAGTCAGCGCAGGGCAGCCCGATGAAGAACCCGGCGCTTACGGCAGCTAACGAGTCGATGCGCCAGATGGTGACATTCGGCTCAATGCTTGGGCTGGATCCTGCAAGCCGAAGCCGCCTGATTGGCGGAAACAAGGAAAAAGCCACCAACGAATTTGCCCAACTATTGAGTTCATAGATGCCAAAGGCCCAGCACCCCAACGTCGACAGGGCGATGGCGTGGGCGAGGTCTGTCTTGCGCGGTAAGGTGCCGGCGTGTCGGTACATCCATCAGGCGGTGCAGCGGCATTTCGATGACCTGGCTGCCAGTCGCAAGCGCGGATTCAAGTACAAGTTCGACGCCGCTAAGGCTGAGAAGAAGCTGAAGCTGATTCAGCTCCTTCCGCATACCAAGGGTGAATGGGCGTTCAAGCGTCAGTTGATCACCTTGGAGCCGTGGCAGCTATTCGGCATGGCCGTCACCTTCGGGTGGCTCAAGAAGAAGGGTGGACACCGCCGATTTCGAGAAAGCTATTGGGAAGTGCCCCGCAAGAACGGCAAGTCTGTAATTGCCGCCGGCGTCGGCATCAGCATGTTCGTAGCCGATGGCGAGTTCGGTGCTGAGGTCTATTCGGGCGCGACCACCGAGAAGCAAGCATGGGAAGTGTTCCGTCCGGCGAAGCTGATGGTCAGCAAGTCGCCCTTACTGATCCAGGCGGCAGGTATCGAGGTAAACGCCTCGAACATGAACATCCCTTCGGACTTCAGTCGTTTCGAACCGCTCATTGGTGATCCGGGTGACGGTGCGTCGCCCAGCTGCGCCATCGTCGATGAATACCACGAGCATCGCACCTCGGCTCAGTACGACACCATGCTGACCGGTATGGGTGCCCGCCGTCAGCCGCTGATGTTTATCATCACCACGGCAGGCGCCGATATCGAAGGGCCTTGTTACGACAAACGCCGCCAGGTCATTGAGATGCTGGAGGGCACGGTTCCCGATGACGAGCTGTTCGGCTACATATGGACGCTCGACGAGGGCGATGACTGGACCGATCCGAAGATGTTGGCGAAGGCGAACCCAAATCACGGGATTTCGGTCTTCCAAGAATACCTCGAAAGTCAGCAGGCCCGGGCGATCCGCTCGGCGCGGTTCACCAACACATTCAAAACCAAGCATTTGAACCTGTGGGTGAGCGCAAAATCCGGCTTTTTCAACATGGAAAGCTGGAAGGCTTGCGAGGACACGACGCTGACCCTGGATCAGTTCGAGGGGCAAGAGTGGATCGCGGGCTTCGACTTGGCGCGCAAGCTGGACATGAATTCAAGGGCTCGGCTGTTCTGGCGAATCATCGACGGCCGGATCCACTACTACAGCGTTGCTCCCAAATTCTGGGTGCCAGAAGACACTGCGTTCAACAGCGACAACAAACGCATGAGCGAGCGGTTCCAAGCCTGGATCAACTCTCAGCACCTCGACATTACCGAAGGCGCGGAAGTCGATTACAGGGAAATCCTCGAGGACACCAAGGAAGCTAACCACCATGCGCCGCTCCGCGAGTCACCCATCGATCCGTTCGGCGCGACAGGCCTGAGCCATGAACTCGATGACGAGGGATTCAGCCCGATCACCATCACCCAGAACTACACCAACATGTCGGACCCTATGAAGGAACTCGAAGCGGCGATTGAGTCAGGTCGATTTCATCATGACGGAAACCCGATCATGACCTGGTGCGTGGCGAACGTGATCGGCAAGAACCTGCCTGGTAACAACGACGTGGTCCGCCCCATAAAACAGGGCGATGACAACAAGATAGACGGCGCAGTGGCGCTGATTATGGCGATTGGTCGAGTGCTCATAGATGCAGCGCAAAACACGACCGATTCTTTCATGGACTCAATCCGGAACCCAATCATCGCATGAGCTTGCCACTGGTGTTTTTCATACTCACAGCGCTGGGTGGATTCGGCCTGCTTGTCGGCGGCGTATTCATGCTTTTCGGCAGTGGCTGGGCACTGATCGCTGCCGCCGTCTCGATGTTCATGATTTCAGGCTTCATCAAGAAAGGACTAGCAGGTGAATAAATCTCTTTCGCTGGTTCTCGGCAGGGCTGCGGCCAAGCCGATGAAGTCGCTCAGCGATTGGACCGGAAAGGCCATACGCCTGAGCGACGGGGGGTTCTGGGGATCATGGCTTGGTGGGCAGTCCAGCTCTGGCAAAACGGTGAATGTCGACAACGTGATGCGGCTGTCCACCGTGTGGGCTTGCGTGCGCATCATCTCAACATCGGTTGCTGGCCTGCCGCTCGGGATATACCGACGCAAAGTGGACGGCGATCGTGAGGATGCGCGAGACTTTTCCCTGTATGACGTGATCCACAACAGCCCCAACGAGGACATGACCGCTTTCCAGTTCTGGCAAGCTGTTGTGGCGTCGATGTTGCTGTGGGGCAATGCCTATTGTGAGATTCATCGGTCCGGGAGCCGTGTCATCGCGCTGGACTTTCTGATGCCGTCGCGAGTCGATCTTGAGGTCGGCGATGATGGACGTCTGGAATATTGGTTTCGTCCAAAAAAAGGCCCTCGTCGGCAGATAGCCCGCGTGGACATGCTGCACATTCCGGCGTTTAGCATCGATGGTCGAGTCGGAATGTCGGCTATCCGTTTCGGCGCTGATGTTTTCGGTTCGGCGATGTCCGCGGATGATGCGGCGAATGGCACGTTCAAGAATGGGCTTCTTCCGACAGTTGCTTTCAGCGTTGATCGCATTCTCAAGCCCGACCAGCGTGACGAATTCAGGGAGTACGTAAAGACCGTTTCCGGCGCGATGAACGCAGGGAAATCGCCGGTACTTGAGCAGGGGGTGAAGGCTGAAACCATCGGTATCAACCCTGTAGATGCGCAGCTGCTGGAGTCTCGCGGGCACAGCATCGAGGAAATTTGCCGATGGTTCGGCGTACCGCCATGGATGGTGGGTAAAACCGACGCGGGCAGTAACTGGGGAACCGGGTTGGAGCAACAGATGATTGCTTTCCTCACCTTTTGCATCAGCTCGATTACCAGCCAGATCCAGCAGTGCGTCAACAAACGGCTGCTCACTCCGGTGGATCGCCGGACGTATTACGCGGAGTTTTCGCTGGAAGCTTTCCTCAAGGCCGATAGCGCCGGGCGGGCGGAGTGGTACAGCAAGATGACGCAGAACGGAATCATGACCCGTGATGAGTGCAGGGTGAAAGAGAACCTGCCGCGCCACGGCGGCAATGCTTCCGTCCTTACGGTTCAGACCAATCTGGCGCCTATTGATCAACTCGGCCAGTCAACCGATGGGCAGGCCGCCCAAGCAGCCCTTAAAAACTGGCTTGGCCAGCAGCAGGAGTAACCATGCCTCTGAATATCAAAGCTCGCAGCTTCAACTGTGAGCTGAGCCCGCGTGCGCTCGATCTGTGGAACCCGGACCTGCGGGCGGCGCTGGAAGCCGGCACTGACACCATCACCATGTACGGCATTATCGGCGAGGACTGGTTCGGCGAGGGTGTTACGCTCAAGCGCGTCGATGCCGCACTGAGAGCTATCGGCGACAAACCGGTAACCGTCTACATCAACTCGCCAGGTGGCGATATGTTCGAAGGCATCGCAATTTACAACCGTCTGATCGAGCACTCTCAAGAGGTCACCATCAAGGTGCTCGGCCTGGCCGCCTCGGCGGCATCCGTCATCGCCATGGCCGGCGCCAAGCGCGAAGTCGCCAAGACAGCCTTCCTGATGATCCACAACTGCTGGACCTACTTCGCTGGCAACCGTCACGCCATCCGCGAGCTTGCCGACACGATGGAAGAGTTCGACCGCGCGATGATCAGCCTCTACGCGGACACCAGCGGACAGAACGAAGCAGCGGTGGAGAAGATGCTCGATGCCGAGACTTACATGAACGGCTCGAATGCCGTCGAGAAGGGTTTCGCTACCGGATTGATCTCCGCTGCCGAGGTTGAACGGGCACCGAGCGAAGAGGGCGCGCAGGCTCACTCAGCCCGCAAGCTGGATGCCGCTCTGGCGAAGTCCGGCATGGCCCGCAGTAAGCGCCGCAAACTTATTTCTGAAATCAAGACCAGCACGTCTAGCGCTGCTGGCGGCGACACGCTTCGCGCTGTCGTGCCGGGCATGCCTAGCGCTGCCCTTGATGTATCCGCGTTTGAAGAAACCGCAAACCAGGCGTCGGCACTCCGGAGCCTTATCCCCGGCTGCTGAATAGCTGAAACCGCAACCGACTATCAACCGCCTGCTTGGCGGTTTTTTCATTTCTGAAAGGACAAAACCATGCCCCAAGATCTTTCCGCAATCGAAGCTTCCCAGAAGCAAACCCAGGCCGACCTGAAAGCCGTCGGCGATCAGATCAAAACCTACGCCGAGCGTACCGAGAAGGAAATCAAAGCCTCCGGTGAGATGCAGACCGAAACCCGCTCCAAAGTCGACGAACTGTTGACCAAGCAGGGCGAGCTGCAGGCGCGCATGCTGGAGGCTGAGCAAAAGCTGGTCAACGCCAATGGTGGTGGGTACAAAGACGAGCGCCAGCAATCCGCAGGCGAACTGGTGGTCGCCAGTCAGCAGATGGAAGGCGTAAATGCCTCGTTCCGTGGTTCCCGTCGCATCTCCGTGCCTCGCGCTGCTATCACGTCGGTGCCTGCGTCTGGTGGTTCGCTCGTCGCGCCGGATCGTCGCCAGGAAATCATCTTGCCACCGGAGCGTCGCCTGACAATCCGCGACCTGATTGCACCAGGTACTACCACCAGCAATTCGCTTGAATACGTTCGCGAGACAGGCTTCACGAACAATGCTGCAACCGTGGCCGAAAATACCGCTAAACCGTATTCGGATCTGGTGTTCGAACTGGTGAACGCGCCGGTTCGCACCATCGCGCATCTGTTCAAAGCCAGTCGTCAGATCCTTGACGACGCTGCCGCGCTCCAAAGCTACATCGATGCCCGCGCTCGTTACGGTCTGCTGATGGTAGAAGAAGCTCAATTGCTGTACGGCAACGGCACAGGTGCCAACCTTCAGGGCTTGATGACCTTGGCTCAGGCCTATGCGGCACCAGGCGGTATCGTCGTGACCGGCGAGCAGCGCATCGACCGCCTGCGCTTAGCGTTGTTGCAGGCTGAGCTTTCCGAGTTCCCAGCGGATGGCATCGTGCTCAACCCGATTGACTGGGCAGCAATCGAACTGACTAAGGACAGCGAAGGCCGGTACATCGTCGGACAACCTCAGGAAGGCACCGCCGCTCGCCTGTGGAACCGTCCGGTGGTTTCGACCCAGGCCATGCAGCAAGACGAGTTCTTGACCGGCGCATTCCGCCTCGGTGCACAGATCTTTGATCGGATGGAGATCGAGATTTTGGTGTCGACCGAGAACGCCGATGACTTTGAGAAAAACATGGTCACCATCCGCGCAGAAGAGCGTTTGGCTTTCGCTGTTTATCGCGATGAAGCGTTCGTCACCGGCTCACTGACCGAAGCGGCCGGCGGCTAACCCACTCATGAAGGCGCCCAGGTCGGGCGCCTTTTCGCAGGAGAGATAAACAATGTCTACTTCCGAAAGTGACGACAAACCAAAAACTCAGCGGCGCACCGCAGTGAAAGCCGACGATGATCCCAAAGAGGAAAAGCCAGCAACTCAGACGGCGCAGACCATTGAGATTTACCCGCTGCGCTCCTATCAGGACGCGGGAGAGATCAAGCGCAGGGGCGGTCCGGGCTACAACGCCCCGAAACGCCATGCGGAGCGACTTATCGCGGCCGGCCTGGCCACCGACAAAAAACCGAAGGCCTAAGCATGAACGCCATCTCGACCGACGAAGCGATGCAGCACGTGCGCGCCGATGATGATGACCGTGGGCACGTGGAGCTGCTGCTGGCAGCTGCCGAAGATAGCGCTGCTCAGTTCATGAATCGACGCTTCTATGGTGATGCGGAAAGTCTGGCGGCGGCGGTGTTGGATGGTACGGCTGGTTCCGATCCAATCCTCATCAATCCCTCTGTCCGGGCGGCCTGCCTGCTTATTCTCGGCAACCTGTACGCGAACCGAGAGGACGTTGTGGTGGGGACCATCTCCAGCGAGATTCCTATGGGGTCTCGCTCACTGCTTACGCCTTATCGCATCGGCTGGGGGGTGTGAATGCGCGCTGGCCCTTTGCGTCACCGCTGCGCGCTCATGCAGGCCCAGCAGGTTAAGCGCCCAGGCGGAGGCTTTACCGAATCATGGGTCGAGCTTGCCAGGCTGTGGGCCGAGATCACCATTCCGACTGGCCGTGTTGCTGTGGCAGCGGATCAGCTCACGGCCGAAATCACTGCTGAAATTCGTGTTCGGTACCGGACTGATATCGTGGCAGGCATGCGAATCATCCATGGCGGCAAGACTTTCAAAGTCGAAGCCCCGCTAGCTGACAACGATCAAACGATGCTCCGGCTGCTGTGCTCGAGCGTCACCAACCCTTAGAGGTCATCCCTATGAAAGTACGTGCCTTGGCCAGTATTTCTGGCCCCATGGGTCGCAAAGCTGCGGGCGAAGAGTTCGTGGTGAACGCAACAGAAGGAAAAGATCTGATCGACCGCAAGTTGGTGGCTCCAGTCGAGGACATCGCTCCAGCTGCTGATCCTGAACCCGAGCCGCCGAAGACTCCGAAAACACGCAAAGCGAAGTCCTGATCATGGCCGCCCGCCGCTCGCGTCTGGATGGCGACTTCAAGCTGAGGAAGACGCTTCGCAACATCCATACCCAGCTCGACAACGAGCTTAAACCTGCCATGCAGGTAGCGGCTGATAAGCTCTTGGCGACAATGAAGGAACTTGTTCCGAAGGATACGGGGGAGGGCGCTGCTGCGTTGACGGCATTCGTATCGAAAAGCGGCTTGGACGCGCAAATCGGGCTTCGCGGGAAGAAGGCCAACCAGCGTTTCTTCTATCTGCGCTTCATTGAGTACGGCACCAAGGGGTACACCGAAGGCAAAAGGTCCGGCGGGCGCAACAAGCGAGTGACGAACAAATCGGACGGCTCGCACTTCTTCGGCAAGTACCCAGATATACCGGCTCGCCCAGCACATCCCTGGCTGCGCCCGGCCTATGACGTGAACAAGGAGTTCATCCTGGCCAGCATCAACCATGCGGTCAGCAACACGCTGAAACGAGCAGTCGAGGAACTGGGCAATGGCTGATCCATCCTTCGCACTGCAGGTCGCGCTGTTCGACCGGCTTGAGGCTGAAGTGTCGTGTCCGATCTACGACAGTGTGCCGATGAACGCCGATTTTCCGTATGTCTCGCTCGATTACGAGATCTCCAGCAATGATGACTTTCTGGCCAGCCGCCGCGACGTCCGGATGTTCTACCTGTCGGTTTGGTCTGACTTCAAAGGGCAGGAGGAAGTAAAGCGCCTCATGGCCGAGATCGATGCAGCGACCCACGAACGACCGTTGCCGCTCACCACCGGGCGGGTTGTGTCGATACGCGTCGAGCGCAAGCAGACCAATCGCGAGCCCGACGGCATCACGTATCAGGGCAGCGTCACCCTCCGAATCATCACCCAGCACTAATTCGATTTATCCACGCCGCGCTGCGGCTTTTCACCTGTCCCAGGAGGACTACCCATGCCTGTAAATACTGGCGCCGGAACGCGGATTTCTATTGGCCCGCGTCTAACGGCGAAGCTGACAACCGACCACGCAGCCGCGCTTACTCTGCTCAAAGCCATCACCTACGTTGAAGTTGGCGAAGTCGAAAGCATTGGCGATTACGGCGACACCACCACCGACGTGTCTTTTGCCGCGTTGGCCGCCGGCCGAGCCGAACACCTCAAAGGCCTGAAAGATGGCGGAACGACTGACGTTACCATCGGCTTCGATGCCGGCGATGCTGGTCAGCTGGCGCTGGTCGCCGCCTATGACGATCGAAGCCGCTTCGATTACCCGATCAAGGTTGAGTATGTAGACGGCTACGTCGACTACTTCGCCGCCAAGGTTATGGGTAACAAGAAGACCGGCATCACCACTGGTGACGTTCTGAAGCGCGTCGTCACTCTGGGCATCAACTCGGACATCATCGAGGACGATGCCGAAGAAGACGCCGGCGACTGATTGGTCTGCTTCATCCCGGCGCTCCCAATCTGGAGCGCTGGCTCACCCTTCCGTTTCGATAAAGAGAATTATCCATGTCCAAGACCAACCACGGCACCGTTGAAGTAACCGTCGGCGAAGAGACCTTCACTCTGAAACCAACCCTGAAGGCCATGAAGGCAATCGAGGGTCGTTTCGGCGGCATTCTGCCTGCGATGCAATCGGTCGGCTCAGCCAACCTTTCGGCCATCAGCTTCATCATCGCCATCGGCACCGGTGTAAATCTGGCTAAGAAAGGCGCTGTCGATCCTATCGAAGAAGCTGTATTTGAGGCGGGCCTCGGCGAAGTGGGTAGCCAGGTAATTCCGTACCTGACCGGTTTCCTGAATCCCGCCGGCAAAACCGAGGCCGAACTTGAGGCTCAGGCCGAGTCGGGAAACGAGTAAAGCGCGACCCAAATCTCACGGTCGTTGATGAGCTGTTCAACATTGCCACCGGCTGGCTCGGATGGTCGCCAAGCGAGGCATGGAACGCCTGCGTCATCGAGATCGTGATGGCCTGGGATTCGAAGCGTCAGTTCCTGATGGATACCAATCCTTTCAGCGGGGGTGGCGACAAGGACAAGCCCTCGAAAAAGATCGTGGCGAAGGAGGTCCGGATGGGCTTCCGGGTTGCGGCAATGAGTAGAAAGCAGGACTGACTCACAGATTATCAGAACCGCCTCGTGCGGTTTTTTTTCGCCCGGAGAAAAGTACATGGCTGATGCCGACGTTCAAGGCATGTTGATTCGCATTGAAGCGACAACGGCGCAGCTTCGTCGTGAACTTGCTACTGCTGACAATGCTGTTGCTGGGACTAGTAAGAAGATCGATAAAAGCCTGTCCGGGGTGGATGGCGCCTTTGATCGAGCTGGGAAGAGCGCTCAGTCAGCTGCAAACCTTATCAAGTCTGCCCTTGCGATAGCCGCTGGCGCGGGGATGGTAGGATCATTTATCAAGCAGGCTGATGCCTATGGACAGATGGCCAGCCGCTTGAAAATGGTCACTGGCAGCACCGCTGAATACAACGCTGTCCAGAAGCAGTTGATGGAAATCAGCGACCGGACTTACAAGCCTTTGGAGGAACAGCAGGAGCTGTTTATCCGCAGCTCCAAGTCCATGAAGGAGTTGGGCTACTCAACCAAAGACACCATTGATTTCATCGACAGCGCATCCAGCGCTCTGACAATCAATGCCGCTACGTCCGAAAAAGGCTCTCAGGCCATTGATGCCTTATCGAAGGCCATGATCACAGGGAAGCTCGGTGGTGACGAATGGAATGCTGTTCTTGAAATCATTCCGACCACCGTTGGCGACCTCGCTAAAAGCATGGGCAAGTCGGAAACCGCGGTCAAGCAAATGGCTGCCGAGGGCAAGCTTCAGACTAAGGTTTATGTCGACGCCCTGATTGCCGCGCAAGCTCAAAACGCGAAGCTTGCCGAAGATATGCCTACTACCGTAGGAGATTCACTGACGAAACTGTCGAATCATTTCTCGGCAGTGGTTGGCGAAATTAACGGAGCCACCGGCGCAACGGGTGTGTTTTCCGGTGTGATTGATGATTTATCTGCGGTATTGGCTGACGGGGAAGTAACGGCGGGCGCCATTGAGGGATTCACAAACTGGATGACGGCGATCAAAACCGTCGCCGGAGAAATATCCTCGCTTGCGGACCAGATTAACGACTTTGTTGGCGATGCTACAGATTCTTCATTTTCGATAGGCGAGGCGTTCTCGCAGATGCCCATCAACCTACGCGCGGCTGTCCAGATCGCGGTGGTTGAAGTCGCTCATTTCATCGATAACGTCCTAAACCAAGCGCAGGCTGCAACCGCGTATCTCAAGGCCCTGCCTCAAGGGCTGGAAGCGGCATCGGCCGCGTATGACTCGACTCGCGCCCAGATGGCCGCCAACGACCAAGCGCGCAGCGACACGATTGATGGGATTTTTGCCGAGCGTGACGCGCTGCTTGCTACAGGCAAGGCCGCTGGTGATGCCTATCGGGAGCAACACAAGGCGCTGGGCACCATCAGCACCGAGCGCACGGCCGCTGTAAAAACGCTGACCGACGAGGAAAAGAAAGCGCAGAAAGCTGCGGCTGATGCTGCAGCAGCCCTTGCGAAAAGCCAAGCCAAGGCCCTCGCCGATCTCAAGGCTCAATCCGATATCGCCATCGCGTCCGCGACAGGCCTGGCGGCTGCCTATTTGGCTGGCACCGACAAGTCCCGCGACTTCGCGCTGCAGCAGAAAGTCGAGGAGGCGCTGCTCAAAACCGGTGCTGGTGCGCGCGATAAAGTCACCAAAGCTATCAACGACATGCAGGATGCGCAGGATCGGCTCGCCGTCAGCAAGCAAGCCTACGACCTGCAGCAAGAAACCACCGACCTGATCGCCCAGGCCAAAGCCACTCTGATGGGTACGGACGCGCTGGAAGCGTACAACGTTGAGAAAGCGATGCAGGTCGCGCTGGCCGGCAAGAACATCGAGGTCGGGAGTAAGGAATATCAGCAACTGCTCGATGCGACAAAAGCGCAGCAGGATGCTGTGAAAGTTGCGAAGCAGGCCGGCGATGCGGGTTCCATCATGGATCGCCTGTACCCGCAGTCCAAGTTACTCAGGGACTACACCGAAGATCAGAAATCGTTGAATGCTGCGATGGTGCTCTATCCGGAGCACGCGGCCGAGTATCAGGCTGCGCTACAACGCCTGGGTGTCGAGTACGAGCAAAACAAAAACGCGGCCACTGAATGGGGCAAGTTCACCGAGGGCGCGGTCGATCGCATCGACGAAGCGTTCGCGAACATGTGGGAGTCGGTGCTGAGCAAGTCCGGCGATTTCATGGACACGCTCAAGAACAGCTTCCGGCAGTTCCTCGCCGAGATGCTGCATATGGCGATCACCAAACCGATCATTGTGCAGATCGGGTCGGCACTGGGCGTGGGCGGCTTGGCTGCGAGCGATGGTGGCAGCATTCTGTCCGGGCTGACTGGCGGCGGTACCGGCATCATGTCGTACCTGAACACTGCCAAGAATGTCATGTCGGTAGCTGGCAGCAAGTTCAGCGAATCGATCATGTCGGGCTGGAACAGTGGCGATGGCGTGCTCGGCGGGCTACAGAACGCTTTCAGCAGTGGGGCGGATTACGTTCAATCTGCGATTACCAGTGCCTTTAGCACAGGTTCGGCGACTGTCGCGCAAATTACTACCGAAAGCGTATCTCAAAGCCTTACCTCAGCCTTGGCCACCGGTACAGAAAACTTTGCGGCACAGTTCGGTACGGGTATTTCCCAAGGGGGTTCGCTTACCGGTGCGGCGGCGTCTTCCACGTTAAGCAGTAGCTTAGCGACTTTAGGAAGTGTGTTGGGTTATGTCCAAGGCGCGGTATCAATATTTCAATCTTTTCAAGATTACGGGCTTAAAGGTGGTGCGGTGTCCGGTGGTATGGCGGCGGCGGGTGCCTACATTGGCTCGTTCGTCGGCCCTCTGGGCACGGCAGCAGGTTTTGCTATCGGCGCCACCCTTGGTTCATTGGGCGCTGGCAAGCTGTTCGGCAGCGGCGAGAAATACCCGGACCTCAGTACATCGGCTACCGGCCGCTATATCAACGGTCAGTACACCGATACCGGCATCGCTCCCAACTGGCAGACCAACGCGCCAAAGTACGGCTCTGCCGCTGATGCGCAAATGTCTTCAACGCTGAACAAGTTCAGTACGACCCTGGGGATGCTGTACGACACTCTCGGCAATGGTGCCGATGTGGTGGCGTACAACACGCTGCAGCAGCGCAAGACCTCCGGCAAGTACTCGACCACCTTCGGCGCACAGCTGGACGATGGCTCGGTCATCACCGGCAAACAGCAGTTCAAGGCCGATGACATTGCCGCGGCGCTCACTGCTGACTATGACGACATCATGGGCACCTTCCTCGCGAAGGCGATCGTCAGTTCGAAGTCGTTGCCTGACTACTTCAAGGCTCAGTTCACTGACTTCGCGAACAGCTGGGACACGACGGCCGACGAGGTGATCAAGGCGATCGAGGGCGTATTCACTCGCTTCAATGGGGTGAACGATGCGCTGTCGCTGATCAACGTCAACAACCTCAAGCTCGATGACACCGGGCTTCAGGCGTCCGACTCGATCCTGAACATGGTCGGTG
This sequence comes from Pseudomonas sp., assembly GCF_050739935.1. Lineage (GTDB taxonomy): Bacteria > Pseudomonadota > Gammaproteobacteria > Pseudomonadales > Pseudomonadaceae > Aquipseudomonas. The sequence goes on from NZ_JBOICF010000061.1 coordinate 241,294, forward strand.
CGATGTCGGATCTCGACACCGCCACGGCTACGGCCAAGGAAAAGGTCGATGCGCTCAACACTGCCGTCGGCACCTACTATCAGGCGTTCTTCACCGCTGATGAGCAGTTCGCTGACCTGACCAAAAGCCTGCAGGATGCATTCGCAGGGTTTGGGCTTGAGCTTCCTGACAACCGTCCTGCCTACCGCGACATGGTCGAAGACATTGATGTGACGACCGCTGCCGGTCAGGCGATGTTTGCCACGATGATGGGCCTGGCCACCAATGCCAAGTCCTACTACTCGACACTCGAGCAGAAGGCGAAGGACGCGGAGCAGGCGGCAGCGGACGCAGCGCAGAAAATCATTGATGGACTGATGGGCAATGCATCCAGCGCTTTCAGCGCCGTGCAACGGTCTATCACGGCGCAGCAGAAAATGGCCTCGGACGCCTATAACGCACTGACCACCTCGCTGAACGACATGCTCAGCACGGCGAACACCAATGTCAGCGACCTAACCGGTGTGAGCAATGATCTGAGTTCGGCGCTCAAGGCGCTGCGAGGGGATTCGGACGATGCGGTGAAGATGCTGCGCGCCCAAGCTACGGCAACCCTGCAAAGCGCGCTCGCGACTGCCAAGGCTGGCGGTTCGCTGGCGGGGTTTGCTGGTCTCAGCGACGCGCTGGATACAGTGAGCAATAACAGCACCGATCTGTATGCCTCGCTCGAAGACTTCAACCGCGACCAAGGCCGTACAGCCAACGTCGTGGCCGAGCTCAACGCGCTGAACGGCAAGCAGCTCACCAGCGCCCAGCAAACGGTCAAGACGCTGCAGGACCAATTGGATCAGGCCAAAAAGGCATATGACGCCCAGATGGCGCAATTCGATGCCCAGTTGGCGTACGCCCAGTCACAGTTGGACGCATTGAACGGCGTCGATAACTCCATTCTGGGCGTAACGGCGGCCGTCAATGCGATGAATGCCGCCGTAGTTGCAGCGTTATCGGCGCTGCCACGGACCGGCGCAGGAAGTGCGGCTGCCAATACCGCACAGAACAACGGCACGATCATCGATTCGGTTTACCAGTCGATCCTCGGCCGGGACGCAGACGCAGCGGGCAGAAATTACTGGCTGGGCGAGTTGGCCAATGGACACATCGCTTACGACCAACTCGCTCAAGCTGTTGCCAATGCGGCACGAGAGAAAGGACAGGCTGTCGTTGCACCAGGCTATGCCACTGGCGGCCTGATCTCCGGTCCTGGCACCGGCACCAGTGACAGCATTCTGGCTCGTCTTTCAAACGGCGAGTTCGTCATGAATGCCGATGCGGTCCGTATGTTCGGTCCAGATCTGCTCAGCCAAATGAATGGGTTGCAGATTCCAGCGTTCGCGGTCGGCGGGCCGGTGCTGGACGTTACCGGGCCGAGCCAGGTCTTTGCTGGCAGAGGCTCGCCGTCTGGAAGTAGCTCTGGTGGCGACGCGGCAACGGTTTCCGAGTTGCGAGGATTGCGCAGCGAGATGAAAGCCAACTTCGAGTACATCAGCAAATACATCAAAGAGACCGCCGACAATACAGACGATATCGCAAACGGCGTTCAAATCCACGGCACAGTTTCGACTAAGGCGGTGTCGGCATGAGTCAAATGAAAGTGGTACCCGGGATCAAAATAACCCCGGCCATCATGATCGCTAATGCGTTGCCGGATATGGATTATCCGGCGTACTCAAGTACCGCGGCGTATAACATCGGGGACTATGTGACGATTGATCTCATCAATTATCAAGCGCTGGTCGCCAATACGAATAGGCATCCGGTGACTGATACAGCGACACCGGCGGCATGGCAGGCGATAGGCTGGGTGAACAAATACCGGATGTTCAATAAGAACATTGGTAACACCTGGCAGATCGGCACCTTTACTTCCAGTCCGGAAAGTATCGATTTGACGATTCGTCCCGGTAAGCGGATCAACGCTATTGGGTTAGTTGGTGTCAGGGCCTCGTCGGTGCGGATTGTGATGACGGTTCCAGGTGTCGCAGACGCTGTTTATGACAAAACGTTTGCCATGTCTAGGAAAGCCGGTGGTAGCTGGTACCAGTATTACTTCGGTCCATTTACTACCAAGGATAACCTGGCCGAGTTCAATTTGCCGCCCATCAATAATGCCGACATCCGCGTGATCATTAGCGCTCCCGGTGGGACCGCTCAGGTGGGAATGATGGTTATTGGATGGGCGAAAAACCTCGGCACTGCAGTCTATGACACATCCTTCGGACGCAAGAAGTACTCGACCATCAAGGAAGAATTCGACGGAAGCGTAACCATGACCAAGCGCGGTCGTCGCCGGTCAATTGATTTTCAGGTGGTGCTTCTCGACGACGACGAGATATCTAGTACACAGCGCGTTCTCGATGACGTGGACGACACTCCGGCTCTTTTCGTGGGATCTAGCGAACTGAGTTACACGATCATAGTTGGGATATTTGACGACTTTGATACTGCTCTTCCGACTTACAACTTCGGCAAATACACACTCAAAGTAAGGAGCCTCAGCTAATGGCTATCCAGCCGCTTACCCCTATGCCGTCTCCGCCGTTGCCGACCGATTCGGAAGATGTGTTCGACGAACATGCCGGGACATCCCTGACCGCCCAGGTCACTTTCACAAACGAGATGAATGAGGAAGTCATCCCCGGCATTAATGCGGCGGTTCAACAAGTGCACGAGGACGCCCTCTACGCGGGCCAAGCAGCAGATCGAGCCGAAGCCGTTGATACCACTCTCGGCCACTACGTGGAAGATGCTGCGGCGGAGGTCACAAAGGCCGCCGCGGAAGTCTCAAAGGCAAAAGTTCAGGCAGAGAACGCTGCCGCTTCCGCGCTCGCCGCCGAATCTGCTTCAGGATCAATCGGAAACCTCGCGCTTCTGCACGCCGTCGCGCTCTCATTTTAAGGAACCATCATGGCTAATACTTTCACTGCACCATTTGCTCAGACACCCAAGACGAACGCTGTAGACCTGACAGCTGCGACGGCGGTGGGCACGGCAGGCACGGTTCTGGTTACTGCCGGGGCCAGCGGTTGCGTCGTGACCAGCATTCGGGCAACGCCAAAGGGCACTGTTACCGCAAGCGGCATCAATGTGAACAAGGCCGGAAGGGTTATTCGATCTGAAACCCTGCCTGCGTACACATCGGCGCTGACCGCGAAGCTGCCTCAGGTCGCGTTCGATATCACGCCAGCCACACCTCTTGAACTGGGGCCCAACGAAACGCTCGACGTCACGCTGCTCGTGGCTCAAGCGGCTGGCGTCACTTTCTCCGCCACATGGAAGGACTACTAATGGCTTACGGTAATCCTTTAGGCAACCCGCTTGGGAATCCGTTGGGCATCCCGCGCCATGCGTCAGGACCCTCTTCGGCCATTGGGTCTATTGTTGCGCATGTTGGTGCGGCCGCGGCAAATGAGCTTCCCGCGGACGGCCGCAGTCTGCTAAAGGCGAACTACTCAGCCCTGTATAACGCAATCGGTGATGCGTATACGCAGGCGGTTACAACCAACTTGTTCACGACAGTTTCACTGCCGAGTATGTCAAACTGGGTCAGTGTCGCTTATGGCAATGGGTTGTTTATCGCTATCAGCGATACGGGCTTAACTTCCGTATCTTCAGATTTCGGCGCTACTTGGCAAGCAGGAGGCGCGTTACCGGCTGCTACATACACCTGTATCACCTATGGCGGGGGAATCTTTGTCGCTATCGCGACCGGTGTGGCCTTCGGCGTTTCATCCATAGACGGCATGGCGTGGACAAAGCGGACAATGCCTTCTGCCGCCAATTGGTCATGCGTAGCTTACGGAGGGGGAAGATTCGTAGCATTCGGAGGGAATGGTACGAATTGGGCTGCATATTCACTGGACGGTCTTACTTGGACGGGTAGCAGCAACTTAACAGGCTTGTCTAGCGGCGACGCAGCTATCGCATACGGTTCGGGTAGGTTTGTAGTTTTAGATAGGACAAGCATCACTGCCGTTAGTGCCGGAACCGTTGATGGCGTTACATGGTCACTATCTCCATTTACCGCATCGCAAGGATGGAAATCAGTCACCTACGGTAATGGGTTTTTTATAGCTGTAGCAAGCACTACATCCCCCGTAGTTAACTATTCATGGGATGGCATAAATTGGGTCCCCAGCGGAAGTTATTTTTCTGTTCCTTTTTGGTTAGCGACGTTTGCTAACGGCAGATTCTTTATCTTCAGGGCTAGTGGAACAGCAATAACTAATATCGATCATGCTAACGGTACAGGGGGAACATTCAATTTACCGGCAGAAGGATACATCCGGTCGGCGGCAACAGGCGGAGGTTTCATGGTATTACTGTCAACTTTTTCGTCTAATCTGGCTGCTCGCGTAAATCTTCTACCTCCTACCAACTTCAACCTTCCCAACGTCCAAGCACTGGACCCTGATAAAACAGTATTCGTGAGGGTTTCATAATGGTTAAGATCGAAAACGGTAAGGCCTTTCGAGAGCCAGTACCTGATTTCCTCGACAAATCCGGAACCCCCGAGGCGCTTGCTGCTCTCGCAGATCTGTCCTGGACTGATCCATCACTGGGAGTGCAGGACTCCGCATGGTGGCCCGAAGAAAACGCTGACGGCGAACTGGGCACGAACAAGAAGTGGGGCGCTGAGGTCCTGACCCTGGACGCTGATCGCAAGGTGGTGATCGTTACCCACAAGCAGGTCAACATGACTGCCAAGGAAAAGGCGGATCGCGATGCGCAGATCAAAGCCGACTGGGCGCAACGCATCGCTGATCGGCGGTATCAGGCTGAAGTATCGGGCACCACCATCGAGGGCATGCCGATCGACACTGGACGCGACAGTCAGGGCCTGATCACAGGCGCTGCATTGGCCGCAATGCTCGACGCTGACTACGTGCTGCGCTGGAAGACCCTGTCGGGATTCGTGGAGCTGACTGGTTCGCAGATCATTGCCGTGGCGTCGGCCATCCGTGCGTTCGTTCAGGCATGTTTCGACCGCGAGTCAGCGCTGCTCGATGCTGTGGCCGACGGAACGATCACCGCCGAGATGTTGGAAGAGGGCTGGCCAACATGACGACCCAGCCCATCTCTACGCAGGCTTAGACCGGCGTGTATTCTATGCCATCTTGGATTTGCCCGGTCAGAGCAATCTTGTTCTCTGCTGATTCGGAGAAACTAGCCAGTAGCTCATTTGGCTTTAGAACATGGCTGTCCAGTTGCTCAACCCAGTAGTTCAGCCCAGCCTGATCCGGAGCTCGGCCAAGGACGTGCTCGTAAAGACTGGATGCGAGCTGAAGGTTAGTCGGGTTGGTACCATTTAGAGCTTGAAATTCGTTGCTCGAAACAAAGCTTTGGGCGACGTCTTGCAGCAATACGCCGTGATCCAGCTCATCTATCCAGTAGCCCAATCCAGCTTTGTCTGGCGTCCGATCAAAAGCAGCCTTGTACAAGCGATAGGCCAAGCCTGCGTTTCCATCAACGTCCAGAGCGACAGACTTATCGTTGAATTGGATACGCTCGACACCGTCCAAAAATATGCCAGCGAACGTGCCGTCTTGTTTGGCGTAGCCAATTTCTTTGAGCCCGGGCTGAATGTATGCCTGTGTTGAGTTGGCGTTTATCTTTAGCGTGTCGATCCCGGCCAACCCGTCCACTCTTATAGAGCCGGAAAGCGTGCTTGCATCCAATGTGAAAACGTCATTGAAATAGCTTCCCGAAGTGAAAGCAGGTCCCACAGGTATCGTGCTTCCTTGGCCCAAGGGTGCCCCAGGTGCTCCCCATAGGTAATTAAGAGCCAGCAAGTCATAATCACCGAAGTGCTCGGTGTTGCCTCCGTTGTAGGCCATTATGGTATGGCTTGCTGAGGCCTGCTCTATAGGCAGATAAGGTCCCACATCGTCAGAACTGTAGTTTCCGGGATGCTTCAAGCCTAGGGCATGGCCAGTCTCATGCAACGCAACCTGACGGCCGTATCCACTCCCGAGATTCTGTATCGCGGTAACGGTTGAATTTAAATAGACCGTCGCGCCCGAGCCATCTGAATTTATCTGCATGTAGCCGGTGCTAGGCGAGCCATCAGCTAGTTTCGGACCATCTGTGTAAAACTTGTAGGTTAGGAGCCCGCCTTGGTCGACCTGGTGAAAGTTCACGCCAATTTGCGCGGATACTTCAGCGAGCATTTCCGTCACGGTCTGCATCTGCTGGGGACTATATCCGCTAAAACTGTAGGTGATATTTGCTGAGGTTCCCAGCGGATGGTAGGTCGCCAACGTCCGATAATTGGCTTCCACCAGTGCGTCAATCCGTATATCTCCCGTAGCCACTTCAACCTCCTTGATCGATGCGAGGGCGTGTCTATGACGCCCGAAAATTGGCGTTATACCAGTTTGATATCACAACGGATACATTTTCGTACATTGAGGAATGCTCATGAGTCGCTTCATCACAACTCTTAAAACAGAGCAGGTCGGCAAGTGGACGCACATCCTGCTCGCCGAACTGGTGCTGGCCGACGAGGGGCTCGGCGCGATAACTGTGCCACAGGGCTTTAAGACCGATTTTGCGAGCATAAAGATGCTTCACAACGCCTTTTTGTTCGTTTTATTCGCTCTGGTGTCCGGGTACGGTAACTATGCCGCGACCGTGCACGACTTCCTTTATAGCTATGGGCAGGTCACGCGCAAGGAGGCGGACGCAGTGTTGTACCGGGCGTTACGTGCCGAGGGCGTTGCTCGTTGGAGAGCGTGGCTCATGTGGGCCGGTATCCGAATAGGCGGCGCCAAGCAATACACACAGACCCCGACCAGTTCGGGGTTTTCTTCGTCTGGAGACTGACAAATGCCGATCAACGCGCAGCAGCTGCTGCTGATCCTTCCGAACGCCCGCCAAGTCGCGGGCGTTTTTGTGCCTGTGCTGAATACCGCCATGGGCAAGTACCAGATCGTTACACCGGCGCGTATCGCGGCCTTCATTGCCCAGGTCGGGCATGAGTCTGCCCAGCTGACGGTGCTGGTAGAGAACCTGAACTACAGCGCCGATGCACTGCGCAAGACATGGCCGAGTCGATTTAGCGAATCCCTGGCCGCCGAGTGCGCCCGCAAGCCCGATCAGATCGCCAACATCGCTTACGCCTCTCGGATGGGCAATGCCGCTCCCGCCAGCGGTGACGGCTGGAAGTACCGAGGCCGGGGACTGATTCAGATCACCGGCAAGGACAACTACCGCATATGCGGCGACGCGCTGGGACTGGATCTGATCGCATCGCCCGAACTGCTTGAGCAGCCTCAGCATGCCGCCATGTCCGCCGCGTGGTTCTGGTCCGCCAATGGCCTGAACTCGCTGGCGGATACCGGCGACCTGCAGGGGATTACCCGCAAGATTAACGGCGGGCTGATCGGTTATGCCGATCGCGCAGCGATTTATGACCGCGCGTTGAAGGTGCTGGTGTGATCGCCGCCCTGAAGCTTATCCCGGTATGGGCATGGAGTGTGGTGATGCTGATCATCGTCCTGTGCGCTGGCTCATTCGCCGCCGCCTGGTTCTGGCAGGCCAACGCTTACAGAAAGGTAATCGCCACCAACGAAGCGAGTTCCCAAGCTGACCGGACGCTGATCGCCAATGCCTCGTCCGCGCAGGCTCGCGATGAGCTTGCCAAGCAGCAGGAAGCCGAATCTCGCGCCGCTGCCAGCGATGCCAAATACGCGTAGCAGAAAGCTGATGATCTTGAAGAACGAATCTCTGCGTCGCGTTGCCGTCCTTCACCCACTCGTACCACCCGTCAACCGCGATGATCACGCAGCCCTTCGGCCAGACCTGTTTGAAGAACTTGCCCGTGGTCACTGTCTCCACCTGAGCGTTTATTGGATCGGCTCTTTTCCCCCTCGCCCAAAAGGGCGCCCGTCCCCAGCGGATCTTGTCGATGTGCAGGCCCGTGTAGTCACTTCGAAAAATCCCTACTGATTTCGTCGGCGTGATGTTGTATCGCCCAAGGGGAACGGCGTCGAAGCCAGGCGGCACCCGTTGCGGTGAATAAAATTTTTATAGCTATTTGCCATTTATCTCATTAAAAATGTGAACCGATGCAGCATAAAAAATGACTCACGGGTTTACTTCGGCTCGTTGCAGTAGTCAAAAATCCTGCAAGAAACAATCAGCATGTGGGATCGCTTGTACAGCTTTTTCGACTGTGATGGCCTAAGCTTTGTACAGTTTTTGCTCTGTTCTGCATCAATGCTTGCTGGCTACGGGGCTACGTCTCCAGCGCCGGTCATATGGATTTACCCGTTACCATTCTTAGGATGGTATTAATCAAGGAATAAGCATGACCATTTCTCAGACTAAACTGGCCGAGTTGTATGTCTCTTTCTTCAACCGCGCCCCCGATTCAAGCGGTTTGACTTATTGGGTAGACCAACTCGATAACGGACCACTGACCGTGGAAGAAATCTCCAAGAACTGGATTTCGGAGCAGGCTGAAGGTCTCGCCAAATATCCCTCCACACTGACTGACGCCGATTTTATTGCGCAAATCTATCAGGACACTCTCGGCCGCGGCCCAGATGTCGACGGTCTCGCTTATTGGCAAGATCAGTTGGCCAACAACAGTGTAGATCGTGGTGTGTTCCTGGCTGCCCTCATCAATGGCGCCAAGGCGAACTCATCTCCCCAAGGCGTACTGGACGCAGCTACTCTGAACAATAAAGCTGCCGCCGGTGTAGCCTTTGCGGACAGGGGGCTTAACGACCTCACTTTGGCCACTAAAGTCGTCGCTTCCGTCAATAGCAACCCGGATACGCTGACAGCTGTTCAGGCGGTAATCAAGTTGGCACCGAACACCGATGCTGACTTGACCCCAGGCTTGATTAATCTGCTATCAAAAACGTTCGACAGTATTATCAATCTGAATGCCAAAGCTCCTGGTGAAGTGGGCGACCTGGCCAGCTATCTGACCGCTGTGGCGAACCAGACCACCGGCACGACCGATCTCAGCGTCCTACTGACCAACATCACGACTACCGTGACCAATGCCGCAACCAATAGCGCTGCACTAGACAACCCCGAGACTCTTGCAAACGAAGCTGTCATAGCCGCCACGCCATCGACAGGCGGCGATGTACCTACACCTCCTGCGTTCACCATTGATGGGAACGGGAAGCTCGATCTTAACGTCGCCAATAAGAATTACGTATTAACGTCAACAGACAAAACCGTAACGGACGCGCATTTCACACTAAACAATTCGAATGTATCGCTACCCAACGACAAGGCCACTAATGTGCTGGTCCATGCGGCAGGAGCGGACGACACGACTTATAAAAACCTGACAATCAAGGTTACAGGTGAGAATGAACTTGATCTGGGTAACGGTATAGGCTTAGCTCCTATTGGTTACGCCTTGGCGAACGTCACTGTGGAGGGCAAGGGAGATCTAGACCTAGGCACCTTGTATTTTGGTAGCCCAGCTACTCAATTTAGTTCCGTCGATTTGATAGGTGATGTGCATCTGGATGCGTTGGTTTATACCGGAAGCGGAACCCCTGCTGAAAATCGCTATAAGTGGTCTATCGAGTTTGGCAGCGGCAACGATACATTAAAGTTGCACAATAGCGACGGCACAGGCAATTACCCGTGGGCGGGTGCAGCCTCCATAGACGGCGGAGGAGGACACAATACGCTTGAATTGAACGACTTCACCTATAAAAATTGGCATGACGCTGAAACGAAGAGCCTCGGCGCAAACACTGTAAGTAATTTCCAGACACTGGAGATCACTGACGCGAGCGAGGACACGACGTATGTTGCTTCGTTGCTCGGCAATGATTTCACCACGCTACGACTGAATGGTGCAGGCAAAATTGAAGGCCTGACTAACGACCAAGTGGCCGAATTCCGCGACGTTGACAGTGGCGGCCACGCATCCGCAACCTTCACCGGAACCACGGCACACATGAATCTGGTGGATGTCGCGTCAGGCGACACGCCTGCGGGAGTTGGCGCAGACAGTGGAGTAGGTACGGAATTTCGTATCGGCGGTGATGATGTGACTACTATCAGTGTCAGCGGATCAGTGAAAGCTTTTGACGAAGACACGGACGGCGTGCTGAGCCTGCGGCTGACTGAGGGGACTGAGAAAGTCGACAGACTTGATCTGGCACTCACAAGCAACACGTATATCGATTTCAACGATCAAGCTGCTGGCAACATCGTTACCTCTGACGCGAGCAAATCTACCGGTGACCTGACTACAATTCTCGGTGGCATCGATTTGAAGCTGGAGACTTCTATTGGTGGTAGCGGTAACGACAATACAACCATTTATGCCGATTTCTTGACCTCTCCAACGCTGACCTTGGATGGGGGGGCAGGCAACGACACTCTCTCGCTAATCTACGGTAGCGGCGGAACTCCCGTCGCAGTGACCGTTAAGTTGGGCGACGGCAATGATACCTTCGCGTTGACAAACGGGAACATCCAGGCAGGCTTTACGTCCGAAAATATCGTAGAGTCATTGATCACAATTCAGGATTTCGCGTCGGGCGACACCCTGTCGATCAGAGGCTTCGATGGTTTCACTGAGCAAACCGCGGTTGATGCTGTAGTGAATGCAAGAAGCACCATTTACGATGCGGTGAGCAGCGTTGCAGCTTTATTGGGCTCGGACGTGGTCGGCCATACGAACTTTGCTAAGTTCACTCTTGATGGCAATACGTATGTGTACGGCGATCTCGCCGATGCAGGACTAACTACGGGCGACGTTCTTATCCAGCTAACCGGGCAAGACACGTTGAGCAGCGTAAATGTGCACGACCTCCCAGCCTAAGCTCGATTAACTTGGGCAACCAAGCTGAGTCCCATAGGTCTGCCCTCACAAGAGGGCAGACCCGGCTCGCAAACCCTTTAAGATCCCCTTCCCTAATACATTAGCCGACTTACACGTCACGCGGGATGGGTACGCTTGGCAACGGTGTCGCCATCGGCCACCGGTCATGAATCCACGCGTATTCCTCTGGCGGGGAAGTGGTCACCACATAGACCCGCCGATCTTCGCCTTCCCCAATCACCAAGCACTCCAGCGCGTAGCCTTCGTTCATATCGAACCAGTGCGACACGCGCTCCGCGTCTTTTTCCATGTACCGGCTGATCAGCCCCAGCGCCCGCTGCGGGTGGTACTTTTCCCATCCCCCGCGCTCCACAGTTTCCAGCTTGGCCCATCCACCTTGCGGCCCTTTGCCGGGCTGCTCTCGTCTGCGCCCCCAAGGCACCCAGCCCAGATCGGTGCCGTCTTCCAACACGACGGGGAAGGCGGCCTTCGGGTTCGGAAAGTAGACCTTGACCGCCTCGTACGCTCTGTTTTTGTCCCTTGCTTCCACGCCGCCGCACATGCCATGTCTCCTGATCATTCAGATGTCTCGATCGGTTGACTGCCATCGCTGCCATTCATTCAAAATAGGGCTCGCTCAAACCACGTTCAGCAAAATACGGGTCGGGTACCCGGAATATCAGCACGCATTGCTTGGTGTAGGTTACCGACCCCTCTGAGCAGGTTCCGTCGGCCAGCGTTACTCGTACCCGCGTGGTCCTTTCTCGCTCGGGGCGGTCGGGTATAAATGACAGCGAGCAAGTGAAGGTGTGGATGAAAGAAAACAGAATAACCAGCCCCGGTAGCTCTATGGCGGTCTCGCCTTGGAACAGCACAACGTCAGCGGGGCCTTTATAGCTGAGGTAGGACATGGCTGTTCCTCTCTCTCAGCTGAGCCCGCAGCATGTCGCGCTCAACCGTCATGTCGTTATGCATGTCGATCAGCTTGGCCATGTTCTTCCGATACCGGCTCAGTTCCTTCTGGAGCATGTGGCATTCCTGAGTAAGCAGGCGAGACTGCTGCTCGAGCATTTCCTCGCGGGTGAATTCGTCGGGCCATTCGGCTTCGGTTGAGGCGACCATTTTGCAAATCTCAAACACTGTTTGGATGTACAGTAATCGAGGTGTAGAGAGAAATGCCAGCTGGGCTGACGAGTTGCAGTTGGGGATGGTGGAGCGGTCGGCAGGACGCCGGAGGAGGGGCGGTGGTATGCAATTTGGGCATAGGCTGTCTTTGTCAGCCGGTGAGCGACGTGGCGATAAAGGCAAGAAAATCCGGTCCGCAATTATATTTTGACCTTTGAAAACATTGGCAAAAATCAGTTCAAAATTTGACCGTTTGCGGACCGAAAACGTGCTTCAAGCCATTGATTTAGATTATATATGCGACGGACTTAAAATCCGTCGTCCGAAAGGATGTGCCGGTTCGACTCCGGCTCGGGGCACCACATAGATCAGGCGCTTACGGAGCATTCCGAAGCGCCTGAGTTGTTTCTGTTCCCCTCCGCAACCTCCAGATCTTTCCATAAGTTTGATCCGCCTGTCGGCGCCACGGCACTTACTCTGCGCAGCCTCCATCCGATCTATATGTGCAGATGTCCTGCGCACCAGACAGGGGAAGCATGATGGCTATCGAAAACAACGGACCAGAAGCCGCATATCCTGGCCCGGATACGGAAACGCCTGACACCGGAGAGGGCCATGATTCCGGTCTTGAGCGAGCGCAGTCCGAGCCCAAACAGGGCACAGAGGAAAAGCCAGAGGACTGGAACCCACCTGCAGGGAATCCAGGTTCCGATCAGGACGCCCAGACGAATCGTGGTAACGGTGGCGCTTGACTGATTTCTACAAAATGCTTCACACCAGCCCAGACATTGATCTGGGCTTTTCATTGGATTACTTCAATTTTTGCTGCATCGAACAGCGACGCAGGTCCGGTCGCCGCACTGTTGCTCTAAGTACCCATTCAGCGTGGGTGAACTATCGGAAGATAGTCATTCACTCGATCAGGACTGCTCTGCCAGATGACTGAGCCGTGCTTGCACCGCGTCGTCAAAGATCATGTACAGCGTTTCGATATCCGCGGCGCGAAGGCGCTTCGTGGTTTCCAGTCCGAGGATGAAGGCGATTTCCATTTCTCCCTCGCGCTCGACGTCTTCGCGGGTGCTGGCGGCACTGAGCGCCCGTACCAGGTCGTTGACCGGCCCTTGAACCGCCTTGGGAAGTCTGAGCGAGTCTATTCTTTCTTGTGGCATTGCTGATTCCTGGCGGATTGAAGGGGCAGGTGGGTGGCGGCTGGATGCATCAGGCTCGAAGGTCTGGTCATTACATCTCCGGGCTAAACGTCGCTAGTCAGTGGTCGGTATTGCGCAACAGCACGTTGGGCTTCATGAAGCGCCTCAAGTTGCTCGCGGCAACTTTCGAGCCCGCCGATGCGATTGGCAAGGGCGGCATTGTCCCGGAGAGTGTCAGAAAGCCGAGCCGCCGTCTCCTTCAATTCTGCACGCAGCCTGTCTCGCTCGACGGTGACGTCGGTGTGCATGTCGATAAGCTTGGCCATGTTTTTCCGGTAGCGACTCAACTCATCCTGAAACATGCGGCATTCTTCTTCAAGGAGACGAGCGTGTTGCTCGAGCATTTCCTCGCGGGTGAACTCATCGGGCCATTCGGCCTCTGGTAGGGCGTGCATGTGGGGAAACTCGAATACTGTTTGCATATACAGTAATCGAGAAATGCAGATTCGCGCCAATTTGACTGACGAGCAGCAGGATTCATTCGGCGGCAACTGGCGGGGGGACCACGACGCAGCCTGAGAGATCTCAGATTCCCGCCAACACCTTCTGCAAAAACGGTGCTGTCCTGCTCGCTTTGGCCTTCGCGACTGTTTCAGGTGCGCCACTGGCGACGATGCTCCCTCCCTGGTCGCCCGCACCAGGCCCGATGTCGATCACCCAGTCGCTTTGCGCCACGACGCGCATTTCGTGTTCGACGACGATCACAGTGTGGCCGTTGTCCACTAACGCATTGAGTTGCACCAGCAGGCGGTCGACGTCGCTGGGGTGCAGGCCGGTCGTGGGTTCGTCCAACACGTACAGCGTGGCGCCGCGCTGGCTGCGTTGCAGTTCGGTGGCGAGTTTGATGCGCTGGGCTTCGCCACCGGAGAGTTCGGTCGCCGGTTGGCCAAGGCGCAGGTAACCCAAGCCTATATCTCTCAGGACAGTCAGTGATCGGAGTATCGGGGGCTGTTCGGCGAAAACTTCAACCGCCTGGTCGACGGTCAGTTGCAGCACTTGGGCGATATTGAGGTCTTGCCACTGAATCGCCAGGGTTTGTGGGTTGTAGCGGGCGCCATGGCAGGTTGGACAGGGCGCGTAGACGCTGGGCATGAATAACAATTCTACGCTGACGAAGCCTTCGCCTTCGCACACTTGGCAACGACCTTTGGCGACATTGAAGGAGAATTGCCCGGCATCGTAGCCTGCGGCCCTTGATTGATCGGTTGCGGCGAACAGTTTGCGCACGTTGTCGAACAGCCCGGTGTAGGTCGCAAGGTTCGAGCGCGGAGTACGGCCAATCGGCTTCTGATCGACCTGCACCAGGCGTTTAATCGCCTCAAGACCACCGGCAATGCGGCCGCCGGTGAACTGTGGGGCGTCGTCCTCGAGACTCGGTTCCTCCTGATCGCCGGCAGCAGCGCAAGGGCGCCCCAACGCTGCACTCACCAGTTCCAGCAGCGCCTGGCTGACCAGGCTTGATTTGCCGGAGCCGGAGATCCCGGTGACCGAGGTAAAACATCCCAGCGGGAATCCGGCCGCCAGGTTATCGAGGTTGTTGCGGGTGATGCCCTCCAGGCGCAGCCAACCGGTCGGATCGCGTCTGTCGGTGCGCAGTTCGCTGTGCTCGGCAAATAGATGCAGGCGGGTACGTGATGCTTCGATCTGCGCCAGTCCCGCTGGCGGACCGCTATACAGCACACGTCCGCCGTGCTCGCCAGCGGCGGGACCGACATCGATTAGCCAGTCTGCGCGACGCATGGTTTCCAAATCGTGCTCGACCACGAACAGCGAGTTGCCGGAGGCCTTGAGTTGCTGCAGGGCAGTGAACAGCGCCTCGCTGTCGGCGGGATGTAACCCGGCGGAAGGCTCATCGAGCACGTAAATCACGCCGAACAACTGCGAACCCAATTGCGTGGCCAGGCGTAGGCGTTGCAGCTCGCCCGACGAGAGGGTCGGGGTGCTGCGCTCCAATGCCAGGTAGCCCAATCCAAGCTCGGTGAGTGTGCTGACGCGGGCCAGCAAATCCTGGGCGATACGCTGAGCCGCCAGACGCTTCTCGATTGAGAGGTTGGGTGTTGCGCGCACATCCGGCGCGGCGTCATGGGCCGAGCCACCGGACTGAACCCGCTGGTTGCGCGCTTTGGTGATCTGTTGGCGGTCGAGAACATTGTCGTCAACCTTCTCCTCGAACGTCCCCTGAGCCACTGGCCGCAGCACCTCGGCCAAGCGTAGTAACGGCATTTGCGACAGCTCGCCGATATCCAGCCCGGCGAAGGTCACCGACAGGGCTTCGCGCTTCAACCGCTTGCCATCGCACAGCGGGCATGGGCTGCCGCGCATGAACTGGGATACGCGCTTTTTCATCAGCGCGCTCTGCGAGTGGGTGAAGGTGTGCAGCACATAACGTCGAGCGCCTGTAAAGGTGCCCTGATAGCTGGGTTCAAGCTTGCGCTTGAGCGCCACGCGGGTTTCTTCAGGTGTCAAACCCGCGTAAACCGGCACCGTAGGTTGTTCTTCGGTGAACAGAATCCAGTCACGCTGTTTCTTGGGTAAATCGCGCCAAGGGATGTCGACGTCGTAGCCGAGCGTGACCAGGATGTCGCGCTGGTTTTGTCCCTGCCAGGCCAGCGGCCAGGAAGCGACCGCGCGCTGGCGAATGCTCAAAGAGTCATCCGGCACCATCAATTCTTCCGGCACGTCGTACACCCGGCCCAGGCCGTGGCATTCGGGACAGGCGCCTTGGGGCAGGTTGGGCGAGAAGTCTTCGGCGTACAGCATCGGTTGCCCGGCAGGGTAATTGCCCGCGCGGGAGTACAGCATGCGGATCAGACTCGACAGCGTGGTGACGCTGCCCACGGATGAACGGGTGCTCGGCGTACCGCGCTGTTGCTGCAGCGCTACGGCGGGCGGCAAGCCTTCGATCGAATCGACATTGGGAACGCCCACTTGGTCGATCAGACGCCTGGCATAGGGCGCCACCGATTCGAAATAGCGACGCTGGGCCTCGGCATACAGGGTTGAAAACGCTAGTGAGGATTTGCCTGATCCAGAAACACCCGTGAAGACCACCAGCGCGTCACGGGGAATGTCGACATCCACGTCCTTGAGGTTGTGCTCGCGAGCGCCGCGCACCCTGACGAAGCCGGGCAGATCCGGGGCAACGGTAAAGGAGACGTCGGATCGAGTATCGGCATTTTCAGGCGGGTGAGGCGCTGTGGTCATGAGCGGGCCTTGGGTCTAGAAAGTCTGGGTGGGAAGCTTATTGGGCGCCGGGAACTTTGGGGGTGTGCCCGGCGTCGTCGTGTTTGCCGCCAGTTAACGGTTGTTCCTTGCGCGTCTCCTTCGTGCGATCACGGTCGTCTGCGACATCGGCGGGCTTGGCGTCCGGATCGTTGATTTTTTCACCGGGGGTGTGCGCTTTGGGCGAGGTCATGGTTTTTCTCCTGTTGCTTCATGCAGGGCTTCGGCAGCCTGCAAGCCTTGTAGAAATCCGGCCAGCGCCACTTCTTCGAGTCGCAGGCCTTTGCGTTGACGCGAGCGTGGCAGCTTGGCCAGTTCGCCGATGAGGAAGGCTTCCAGAACCGCCGGATGGATATAGCATTTGCGGCAAACCGCCGGGGTGTTGCCGAGCAATCGGGCCACTTCCTTGACCATGGCCACGATGTGTTTCTTCGCATCGGCCTCGGGCTCCCAGTCGAGCTTGCGCAAGGTAGTGAGAGCCATCGCGCTGCCGGCCCAGGTGCGATAGTCCTTGGCGGTGAAGTCCGCTCCGGTCAGTTCGTGCAGGTACTGGTTGATGTCCGAGGAGCTGACGGTATGGCGGTGGCCTTCGTCGTCCAGGTACTGGAACAGGTTCTGTCCCGGCAGCTCCATGCAGCGTTTGATGATGTTGGCCAGACGTCGGTCGGTGACACTGACCTCATGCTCGACACCGCTCTTGCCGCGAAACTGGAAGAGGATCTTGCTGCCGTGAACATCGACATGCTTGTTGCGCAGGGTGGTCAGGCCGTAGGAGCGATTGTCGCGGGCATACTGGCTGTTGCCGATGCGGATCAGCGTCTGATCGAGCAGCGACACCACGGCAGCCATGACTTTTTCGCGACCCATGCCGGGAGCAGCCAGTTGCGCTTCCAGTTGCTTGCGCACTTTGGGCAGCACCATGCCGAAGGCGATCATGCGTGAGTATTTGTTCTCGTCGCGAATCTCACGCCAGCGCGGGTGATAACGGTATTGCTTGCGCCCCCGCGCATCGCGGCCGGTCGCTTGCAGGTGCCCCATCGGATCAGCGCAGATCCACACATCGGTGTACGCCGGCGGGATTACCAGCGCGTTGATGCGTTTGATCTCGGTTTCATCACGAATGCGCTCACCATCGATATCGAAGTAGGCGAATTTGCCGCGCAGGATCTTGCGCGTGAAGCCCGGTTGGCTGTCATCGACATAGTGCAGGTCCTTGGGCAGGTCTTCCCTTGATAGAACGTCCGACATGAATGGCAATCCTGAGAACTGGTCTTTGCATTGACCGTTCGAGTACGCAGTCGTGCCGATTATTTGAACGGGCCGGCTCAGGCCAGCAATGCCACCGATTTGATCTGCGCCCAGAGCGATTGCCCTGTATGCAATTGCAACTGGTCGCGCGAATACCGCGTAATGCGCGCCAGCAGCGGCGTCCCGGCCGCGTCCAGACGTACCAGCACATGCGCGGCATTATCGGCAGGCACCTCATTGACAACGGTGACCGGCAGGCGATTGAGGATGCTGCTTTGATCGTCCGGTTGCAGGCTGAGGCTGACATCCCGAGCCTGCACCTTGAAGCGCAGCGGCGTGTTCGTTCCCAGCGGAGCGTGAGCGACCCGTATCGCCAGGTCGCTTTGTGGCAGGCGCACGGTGACCAGATGATAAGCCTCGTCGTAGGCGCTGACCGAACCCTGGATCACCACCCCGGCGTCGTCGCCCATCGCTAGCGGCAGGTCGAGCCGGGCCAGCGTTTCCCCGATCGGTCCACTGGCCAGCGCCTTGCCGCCGCTGAGCAGCACCAGATGATCGGCAAGCCGCGCCACTTCATCCTGCGAGTGGCTGACATACAGCATGGGAATGTCGAGTTCGTCGTGCAGCCGTTCCAGATACGGCAGGATTTCACTCTTGCGATGAGCGTCCAGCGCCGCCAGCGGCTCGTCGAGCAGTAACAGGCGAGGGCTGGTCAGCAGAGCGCGAGCGATGCCCACGCGCTGGCGTTCACCACCTGACAGTTTGTCGGGCCGGCGAGACAGTAAATGATCGATCCCCAGCAAAGTGGTGGCCTGCTCAAGATTCACCCGGCGCTCGCGGACAGCAATGCGCTTGAGGCCGAACTCCAGATTGCCCCTGACCGTCAGGTGCGGGAACAGGCTGGCCTCCTGAAACACGTAGCCCAAGGAGCGTTTATGCGGGGCGACGAAGATGCCGTTGACACTGTCCTGCCAGATCTCGCCATTGATGGCAATGAATCCGCTCGCGGCCCTTTCCAGGCCGGCAATGCAGCGCAGGCAGGTGGTCTTGCCAGAGCCGGAGTGGCCGTACAGTGCCGTCACGCCGCGTCCGGGGAGGGACAAGTCGACATTCACTGAAAAATCGGGGAAGTCCACGTTCAGGCGAACTTCGATGGTTGAGGTCATTGCGCGTCAGCTCCAGGCCGCTTTGGTCTTGCCGCTGGAGTAAAGCGCCAATAGAACCAGGAATGAGAACACCAGCATGGAGCCGGCCAGCCAGTGCGCCTGCACGTATTCCATGGACTCGACATGGTTGTAGATTTGCGTCGACACCACTCGGGTCTTTTCGGGGATATTGCCGCCGATCATCAGCACCACGCCAAATTCGCCCACCGTGTGCGCGAAGCCCAGAATCGCCCCGGTGATGAAGCCAGGGCGTGCCAACGGCAGCACCACGGAAAAGAATGTATCCCAGGGATTGGCGCGCAGGGTCGCGGCCACTTCTAGCGGGCGCGGGCCGATGGCGACGAAGGCGTTCTGCAGCGGCTGTACCACGAACGGCATCGAATACAGCACCGAACCAATGACCAGGCCGCTGAAGCTGAAGGTCAGCGTGCCCAGGCCAATACTTTGAGTGAGTTGCCCGAGGGCGCCATTCGGACCGAGGAACAGCAATAGATAGAAGCCGATCACGGTGGGTGGCAACACCAGCGGCAAGGCCACCACCGCGCCGACCGGGCCTTTGAGCCACGAGCGAGTGTGGGCCAGCCACAATGCGATGGGGGTGCCGACGATCAGCAGAATCACTGTAGTCAACGACGCCAGTTTCAGCGTCAGCCAGATCGCCGCCAGGTCGGCACTGCCCAGCGGCATTTACAGCTGGTACCCGTAGGACTTGATCACGGCAGCGGCTTTAGGGCCCTTGAGGTATTCCATCAGCGCCTTGGCAGCAGCGTTGTCCTTGCCCTTGTTGAGGATCACCGCGTCTTGCTTGATCGGTTCGTGCAGGTTGGCTGGAACGATCCATGCCGAGCCGCTGGTCAGCTTGCCATCCTTGTACACCTGAGACAGCGCGACGAAGCCCAGTTCGGCATTGCCGGTCTGCACGAATTGATACGCCTGAGCGATGCTCTGGCCTTCGACAATCTTCGCCTTGGTGGCGTCGGTCAGGCCAAGTTTGTCCAGCACTTGCGTCGCGGCCAGGCCGTATGGGGCGGCTTTCGGGTTGGCGATCGACAGATGCTGGTACTCGTTTTTCTTCAACACTTCGCCTTTGCCATCGACGTAACCATCCTTGGCCGACCACAGGGCCAGGGTGCCGACGGCGTAGGTGAAGCGCGAACCCTTGACGATTTCGTTCTCGCTTTCGAGTTTGGCTGGCGTAGTGTCATCGGCGGCAAGGAACACTTCGAAAGGCGCGCCGTTCTTGATCTGGGTGTAGAACTGGCCTGTGGCGCCGAACGAAGCCACCAACTTGTGGCCGGTGTCCTTCTCGAAATCCTTGGCGATGGCCTGAATCGGAGCGGTGAAGTTGGCAGCCACGGCTACCTGGACTTCGTCGGCGAATACGCTGCTGGCCGAGAAAGCAGCAATGGCGATGACCAGGGATTTAAGCGTGACCCGAAGGGAAGTTGCGCGCATGAAACAGCTCCATGTTGTTTTTTCTGAAGTGATGACGGACGTCAACCGATACCGGCCAAACGCTATGCACCGGAATATATAGCGTGAGATCACCTCAAGGAAGCCTGTTCTTCGCCCGGCTCGTCTACGTGACGTTTCAGTGGCCGGATCCGGCCAGTCTTTCCAGGGTCTGGATGGCCAGTTGACGAGTCAGCTCTTCGCCAGCCAGCGAGTGTTTGATGCCGACGGCCTGCCCGGCCCACAGGTTCATGAAACCGTCGTTGCCCAAAGGCTCCGCTTTACCGCGTAGCGGGATCAGCGCACCGCCCGCGGTAGGGAACACAGGAGCATGGGCACTGATAGGGCCGATCTCGCGCATGATGCGGTTGACGATCCCGCGGGCGGGGCGGCCGGTGAAAATGTTGGTGAGAGCCGTGTGACTGTCTTTCGCAGCGGCAAGCGCGGCCTGATGCAGTTTCGACACCTTGGCTTCTGCACTGAACAAATACGCGGTGCCCAGTTGCACCGCCGATGCACCCAGCATGAAGGCGGCTGCGATACCGCGGCTGTCGGCAATGCCCCCGGCGGCGATGACGGGCACGCTCACCGCGTCGACGATCTGCGGTACCAGAGCCATCGTCCCGACTTGCGTGTACAGCTCCTCGCTGAGGAACATGCCGCGATGTCCGCCTGCTTCATAGCCCATGGCGATGATTGCGTCACAGCCACGCTGTTCAAGCCATAGCGCTTCTTCCACTGTGGTGGCCGATGAAATCACCTTGGCGCCTGTGGTTTTCACCCGTGCCACGAACTCCGCCGAGGGCAGGCCGAAATGAAAACTGACCACTTGCGGTTTCAGCTCTTCCACAAGCGCGCAACTGGCTTCGTCGAACGGCGCGCGGTTGGAAGTCGGCGTAGGGGCTTCGAAGTCCGCGCCCAGCTCCTGATAGTAGGGCCGAAGCAGGTCTTTCCAGGTCTTGTCGGCCTCGGGGTTAGCGTGCGGTGTCTGATGACTGAAGAAGTTCAGGTTCAGCGGTGCGTGGGTGCCAGCGCGGATCAGCGCTACTTCCTCGCGGATCTGCTCGTGGCTGAGCATGGCGCACGGCAGGGATGCGAGGCCGCCAGCCCTGCCAACGGCTATCGCCAGGCCCGAACCGGCGGCACCCGCCATCGGCGCGAGCAAAATGGGCACTTCGATACCGAATAGCTTGAGAATGCGGGTGTCTGGCCAGGCGATCATGGGCAGTGTCTCCAAAGGCAAATTAACGTTCGACTCGACGGTGCAGGATGATTTATCACACCGTCGGCGTCGGTTGAAGGCTTATCGTTTTTGCTGTTTCCGAATGTTGGGTTGATTTAATAGACGATCGGTCTAATATGCAATCCCATGACTGACATGATCGCGAAACCCAGGCGTCCAGGCCGTCCTCCCAAGATCGCTCGCGCCGACGACTTCGATACTCGGCAGGCGCTGATCCGCTGTGGCGTAGAAGTGTTGACCGAGCAAGGCTTCATGGCCACCGGGATCGACGGCATTCTCAAGCGCGTCGGCGTGCCTAAAGGTTCGTTCTATCACTATTTCGCCAGCAAAGAAGCGTTCGGCCTTGAGGTGCTGGCCAGCTACGCCGAGTACTTCGCCAGACGTCTGGATCGCTGGCTGCTGGATGAGGCGCTGTCGCCCCTGGAGCGTCTGGCCAGTTTCGTTCAGCATTCCAAAGCCAATATGGCGCGTTACGAATATCGCCGAGGTTGTTTGGTCGGCAACATGGGGCAGGAGGTCAGCGTGCTCCCTGAAGGATTTCGCGACGCGCTGGAAAAAATCTTTCTCGATTGGCAAACACGTCTGTGTGCATGTTTCGATGCCGCCAAGCAGGCGGGCGAGTTGCCGGCACACGTCGATTGCAGCGAGCTGGCAGCGTATTTCTGGATCGGTTGGGAGGGCGCTGTTCTGCGCGCCCGCCTGGTTCAAAGCGATGCTCCGCTGAATACTTTCATTGCCGGGTTTCTCCGTGGCCTGCCACGCTGACTCTTTGGCGCTATTTATAGACGACCGGTCCATATTGGAGGCAAGGCAATGTTCGACGGCATTTTGATCGACAAGGACGACAGCGGCTATCACGTCAGGCTGGCATCCATCGATGAGGCCCAGTTGCCCGCTGGCGATGTGAAGGTGCGTGTGTCCCATAGCACCCTCAATTACAAGGACGCATTGGCGATCACCGGCAAAGGGCCGATCGTGCGCAAGTTTCCGATGGTGCCGGGGGTTGATCTGGCTGGCACTGTGCAAGAAAGCAGCGATCCTGATTTCAAGCCGGGCGATCAGGTTGTGCTCAACGGCTGGGGCGTCGGCGAAGGGCATTGGGGTGGGTTGGCGCAGTTGGCGCGACTTGAAGGCAAATGGCTGATTCCACTGAATCCGGCATTTACCCCCGCTCAGGCCATGGCCATTGGCACTGCGGGGTACACCGCGATGCTGGCGGTCATCGCACTGGAGAAAAACGGCGTAACCCCCGACAAGGGTGAAGTGCTGGTGACCGGCGCCAATGGCGGTGTCGGCAGCTTCTCGATCGCGTTGCTGGCCAAGCTGGGTTATCGCGTTGTTGCGTCCACCGGGCGAGTCGCCGAAAGCGAATACCTGAAACAGCTGGGCGCCGCTGAAATTATCGATCGCGCCATATTGTCCGAGCCGGGACGCCCATTGGCCAAGGAGCGCTGGGCCGGGGCCATCGATTCGGTGGGCAGCCATACATTGGCCAATATCTGCGCGAGCACCCGTTACTGGGGTACGGTCGCTGCCTGCGGGCTAGCTCAAGGGATGGAGTTTCCGGCGTCGGTGGCGCCGTTTATCCTGCGCGGCATCACCCTGGCCGGCATCGACAGTGTGATGCGCCCGCGTCAGGACCGCATCGATGCCTGGGCGCGCCTGGCCACTGATCTGGACCCGGCGGCCCTGGCCTTGATTACTCATGAAATTGGCCTGACTGAGGTAATCGACACTGCCCATCGGCTGATGGATGGGCAGGTGCGTGGCAGAGTGGTGGTCGATACCCTGCGTTAGGCCGCGCGCCGGGTGCCAGGTTTGCCGTAGATGAAGTCGGTGATCTGCACCACGGCGATCTGGCTGCAGGCCGGGTGCCTGGGATTGACCAGCAGACAGCGGGCTCCATCCATGGCCGCCGAGGGCAGGATGAGCCCCAACTGTTCGTTGCGTTCAAGCCAGAGGCCACCGAAATCCATGCTGGGTCTGTCCGGCGGCAAGTTGTCCCAGCCTGGCGGCAACTCGGCAAGCCGCGGCTCCTCATACAGCTCCGGGTCGCGGGGCAATTGCAGGTGCATGAGCTTGAATGACAGGTGCGGCACATGCCCAGCCAGAATCACCGGATCCAGCGCGCAACCCGACGGGCTCAATCCGAGGTACACCGCTGGCTGATCCGGATGATTCCAGCGTCCGCCGAACAGCGCCGCGCCGGCGCCAGACAGGTCCGTGATGTCCTCGGCCTTGCCGATCCTCCAGGCCTGCATCAGACCACCCCCCCGTGCTGCAACGCCGCGAGTGCGCGGCGCACCTGGCTTGAGCCTATTTCGGTTTCGCACAGGGCGATGGGGGTCTGGTCGTTGAGTGCGCGATTGGGTGTCATCATCCAGCGCCGCGCCGTGTCCTGATCCTCGAAGACTTCGGCGGCGCGGATCGCCAGCGAGGCGACACGGTCCAGCCGCTCGGAACCCACCAGATCCAGCGGGCGCCGTTGCCGCTGACGACGTTCCAGGGTGGAAATCGAGGCGTTGAGCAACGCCTCCAGCTGACTGTTGTTCAATTGAAAGGCATGACGCACCGCCTTGACCCATCCCGGCGGAAAACCGGTGCGGATGTAAGCCAGGCGTTCAGTCTCGTTGCGGGTATTGAGCTGATCGGCGATCAGCCAGAAGGCCGGTGAGGCCGCGGGGGTCGACGCTTGAAAAATGGCAGGCACGTCCATGCTCCTTGATCAGATGTCCGGGGCTGGACGTTACGCCCCTGTCACCGTTTCTCAAGTCCCAAGCTGTTACACGGGTTTGCCTGCGCTTCGCGGTCGAGCAATTGGCGCTTGCGTTCGGCACCCCAGCGGTAACCCGACAGGCCGCCGTCACTGCGCACCACACGATGACAGGGAATTGCCACGGCCAGACTGTTGGCGCCACAGGCCTGAGCCACGGCGCGAAATGATTTCGGTGCGCCGACACGTTCGGCGATCTCTGCATAGCTGACCGTGGTGCCCGGCGGAATCTGGATCAATGCCTGCCAGACCCGCTGTTGGAACGCCGTGCCCTGCAAGTCCAGAGGCAGGCCCAAGCCCAGCCCGGGAGCTTCGATAAAGCCAACGACCTGGGCGATCAGTTGCTCGAATTGCTGATCGCCACCGATGAGCGTGGCGTTGTGGAACTGATCCTGCAGGTCGCGCACCAGTTGATCCGGATCTTCGCCCAGCAGAATTGCGCAGACACCGCGCTGGCTCTGCGCAACCAGAATCGAGCCGAGAAAGCATTCGCCGACGGCAAAGCGAATATCGGCGTTGGCGCCGCCCTTGCGGTAGTCCGAAGGTTTCATGCCCAGCAGCCTGTCGCTGGCTTCGTAAAACCGGCTGTTGGAGTTGAAGCCGGCATCGTACATGGCCTCGGTAATGGTCGAGGTGTCGCCGAGACGACTGCGCACCCGATCGGCCCTGTGGGCATTGGCCCAGGCTTTAGGGGTGACGCCCGTAACGGTCTTGAACACCCGATGGAAATGCCAGGGACTCAGGCCTGAGGGCTCTGCCAGCTCGTTGAGGCTGGGCGGCTGTTCGGCTTCGACGATCTGGCGACAGGCCCGGGCCACCAGCAGCGCATGTTGCTCGGCCAGGCGTGTCTGGTCAGCGGCCGCGCGTTTGCTGGGGCGATAACCGGCGGCCTCGGCTTGCGCCGGGCTGTCGAAGAACAGAACGTTTTCCGGGCGTGGCAGACGCGAAACGCTGCTGGGGCGACAGTACACACCGGTGGTGCGAACGGCGTAGACGAACTGTTCGTCGGCCCCAGGATCACGGGCCAGGACCGCCGCCCAGCGTGGGTCGGTTTCAGTGTGTTGGGCTGTCGGGGAAGATTTACGCTGGGTCATGGTCCGTCACCTCGGCAATGGCTCTTTCACAACAGACTAATGCTTGTGCTGGGGACCGAAACTCCGAGTCTTGCGATCAAATTCAACCCAGCAGCGGCGGCAGCGTGCCCAACAGCGCCACAGCCGCCAGCGCAGCGGCACCGAAGAGGCATTCCAACAACACACTCAGGCGCAAGACGATCACTTGCAGAACCTGTGCGCGAGCCAACCCCCGGTTTACACCCGCCAGCACCAGCATGCACAGCACCAACGCCACTTTGACGGCCAGCACCAAGCCGAATCCCGAGAGGGCAGGCTGCGGCCAGATTGCGCCACTCAAGGCGCGCACGTTGATCATGCCGGTCACTATGATCAACGCCACCAGCCCATAACCGATGCCGCTGAATCGCGACAGCACCCCACGCAGGTCGACGCTTGCGGCATCGACCAGCAATATGGCGAGCATCAGCAGCCCGCCGAGCCAGGTGCTGACGCCGATCAAGTGCAGCATCTGATTGAAGATCAGCAACTGGCCGCGAATCCCGTCGAACATAGCGCCATGGCCCACCGGCGCCAGGGTCAGCAGCAGCAAGGTGTTGAGCAACAGCAACCGACGCGGTGCAGTACGCCATCCACACAGCGCCCCCAGCAGGGCCAGCGCATTGAGGACGAGATGGACAATCCAGACATGACCGAAAAAGGTATGGCCCAGCACCAACGCAATGGTCGGAGGATCGACAGCGTCCTGCCAGTCGCCGGCCATATTCGCTGCGGTCAGCAGCAGCCAGCCCAGCGCGCTGCACAACGCTACACCATTGAGCCAGACCAGTACGCGGTCGAGTCGAAGGCGTGTTGGACTGCCTTCAAACGCCTGCAGGGCAGAGGTGAACAGTATGTGGCGAAAAACGCCGGTGCCGAACAGCAGCAGGACTGCGCCGAAATGCACGAATCGGCACAGAATCAATCCTTCTTGCATGGTGTTATGGCGTCACCTTGAAGCGATAGACGCCTTCACTTTTATGAGTGTCCACCGAGACCGCGTGCCATTCGACCTTGTAGTTGCCCGGCGCCAGCGGCACTGACGGGGTGACGATCAAAACCTTTTTGTCCGCAGGATCGGTGGTGACGCTCTGGGTCTGGATGATTTCAGTGCTCTCAGCCGGGCCGTCCAGGCTGATGGCGACTTTGGTGAACTTCTCTTCAACGCCTTCCGAGAAATTCAGGCGCAGTTCCTTGGGTGTAGTCACTTCGCTATTGGCGGCCGGCAACTGACTTTCCAGGTGGGCGTGGGCGAAGGCATAAGGGGTGGTCAGGCATGCCATCAGGGAGAGGCAGGAGAGGGTGAGCTTTACACGTTGGGCAGACATCAAGGGCACCTTTGGTTTTGCGGCAGCGTTCGCAGCAACGTTCATGTCAGGAATCGATACCTGTCGATTCCAGTATGCGTGCGCTACTAGACCAGAAAGTGTCCACGGACTCCAGCTAATAAGCCAATCGGTGCGTCACGTTGGCAGGCCGTGAGCTGGTGCAGGCTTCCCTGATTCTGCGCAATCGCCAAGTTCAAATATCGGGCAGGAGTCGTTATCGGTGAATTAGCTGGATAATGAAAACAACATGAATAATTATTTAATAAAAAAAGCCACCGCACTGACGTGAGGTGGCTGAAAAGTCTTACCAAAGGAATGATGAAGTGGAGCAAGATTCGATCATCTGATGCTGCGGATTCATCAGATCATTGATTCGTGAGCTTCATCGCCGACAACGGTAACATTGCAATGAAGATTAGAACTATTACGAAGATCGATAGTGACTATCACGACTGTTTCATCAACCGTTCGGCGGAAAAATGCTAAAAGTTTTTCGGTCCGGCCGGCACATCCGGTACAAATTGAGGTCTGATCGGCCTCGCGGAAACAATAAGGAAACAGGCCTGAAGCCTGTAGATTTACCGTGAAGATCAATTACGGTGTTGATGTTTTTTTGCATCTGCCATAGCGCAAATTCCACCGTTTCATATCTCGCCTGAACTCAGGAGGATGCCCTGTATATCAGGGTCTGCGGAACGTTGGGCCTTAATTGAGACAGGGGATAATAATGACGTTTGTGAAATGGAACCTCGTAACGCTCGCGGTTTCGCTGGGCGTGAGCCAACTGGCAGCAGCAGGGGTTGTCAGTGATCAGTCCGAAACCAAGGGCTTTGTCGAGGACAGCAGCCTGACGGTTCATCTCAAGAACTATTACTTCAATCGCGATGGCAAGAACGACGGTGCTGACCATAAGGACTGGAGCCAGGGCGTGCTGGGTAATTTCAGCTCCGGATTCACCCAAGGTACTGTCGGCTTTGGCGTCGATGCCTACGGATACTGGGGTATCAAGCTCGATGGCGGCGCGGGCACAGCGGGTACCGGTAACCTGCCGATCGACCGTCACGGCGATCCTGAAGATGAATACGGCACTGCTGGCGGCGCCATCAAAATGCGTATTTCCAAGACTGAGCTGCGTTACGGCGATCTGATGCCGGCCGCGCCAGTCTTTGCCGCAGGTGGTTCGCGCCTGTTCCCGCAGACAGCTACCGGCTTCAACTTGCTGAGCAGCGATATTGCCGGCCTGGAACTCGATGGCGGTCATTTCACCGGCGGTAATGGCCCGGTCACCACCAACCACGATCACGATATCTTTGCCTCCTACGCCAACGTCACAGCCACGAGCGTTGACTATGCGGGCGGCAAATACACGTTCAACGATAATCTGACGGCGAGCCTGTACGGTTCCAACCTCAAGGACGTCTGGGATCAGTACTACGGCAATCTGAATTACACCCAGGCGATCACTGACGATCAGTCGGTCAACTTCGACTTCAATATCTATCGCACCAATGACGCCGGTTCCGCCAAGGCCGGTGATATCAGTAACACCACATGGTCGCTGGCGGCTGCTTATTCCTTCCTGACGGCACATACCGTGACCCTGGCTTATCAGAAAGTTCATGGCGATACGCCGTTCGACTATGTGGCCTTTGGTATTAACGGCCCAGGCGATACGGCGGACTCGATCTTCCTGGCGAACTCGGTGCAATATTCCGACTTCAACGGACCGGGCGAGAAATCGTGGCAGGCACGGTATGACCTGAATATGGCGAGCTATGGTGTGCCAGGGCTAAGTTTCATGGCGCGTTATATCACCGGTGACAATATCGACGGGTCGCATATGCCTTCGAACAGTACCTATGTGAACTATGGGTATGGTGATAATGGCAAGCATCATGAAACGGATATCGAGGCCAAGTATGTGGTGCAGTCGGGGCCTGCGAAGGATCTGGCGCTGCGCATGCGGCAGTCGTTCCACCGCGCCAATGCCGATCAGGCGGAAGGGGATAACAATGAATTGCGTCTGATCGCCGATTACCCGATCAACGTGTTCTGATTCGTGATGGTTGTGTTGTAGGAAAAGCCAGGCGGGCCGTGTAGGGCGTCTGGCTTTTTTGGTTTTTGCTGGGGGGTGGGCGCCGGATTTTGTGTTTGGATCCGTTATTTCAGGCGGCGCTGATATCGATTCAGCCTTATGGCGGGTCACTTTTTCAAGCGTCGAAAAAGTAACCAAAAAGGCCCTGCTCCTGCTTTGTCGGGGCACCCAAGGCGCGATTCGTGTCTGGGCTATCACGTAGGAAAAGCAAAAGCGAAGCGCGCTGGCTGGAGCTAAGGCTCTTCGCGTAGCCCCTATCGAACACAACTCGTCGCTGCCCCCCGATCCACTGTAGGAGCCGGCTTGCTGGCGAACCGGCGTGTCAGACAATGCATGTCTAGCTG
>NZ_JBOICF010000062.1:0-5511 GCF_050739935.1 Pseudomonas sp.
CGCCGGCAAGCCGTGCTGCTACAGGGGATGGCTTGAGGGTGCCGTTGTTGAGTTGATGTCGACATGAACGGGCAAAGCGTTAGCTCTCGCAGAAACCCGCGCCAATCACACTCAAAACCGTCGTCACTTCGGACGCGAATTGATCTGCTGCGACAATGTCTGAATCTGACTCTGCAACGTGTTCAAACTCCGAGTCATCTGCCCACGAAACGCATCGAACTCCTGCGTGCTCGCCCCAGAAGATGCAGCAGCTGGACGATTATCCTGCTCGCTCTTGAGCACGATCATGTCCTGCTCCAGACGCTCGATCGCCTGACTGTTATTGCTCTTCTTCAGATTCGCCACATCCGCGCTCAAACCCTTGATCTGCGAATCCAGACGCTCCTGTTCAGACTGCGCCGACTTGCCATCTGGCATGGCAGCCTTCACAGCCGCCAACTCCGTCGCCAAACCCTTGATCTGATCCTGCAACTGCTGATTGGTCCCCTGCTGTTGCGTCACTTGCGTGGCGATCTGCTCCAGCCGCTTGTCCAGACCGCCCTGCGCCCCGGCCACGCCCTGCTGCTGTTTGCTCTGATCGGCCAATTGATCCTGCAGCGCCTTGATCTGCGCTTTCAACGCCTCACCGCCGCTGTTGGCCACAGATTCCGTCGCCACGACCTTGCCGGAAATGTCCTGCAGCCGCCCGGCCGCTTCCTCACTGATACGCGCGAAGCTCTCCTGGGTCGCGACCAGTTGCTGCTCCATCAACGAAACCTGCTGAAAACTCCACCAGCCCAGACCACAGAACGCGATGAACAACGCACCGATCAACGTCCACAACGCGCCGGTTCCGGGGGCTTTGACCTTGACCACCGGGGTCGTGCGCGAATACACCGTGGTGCGCTCGCGGGCACCGGCGGTCGGGATGAAGTCATCGTCATCATCTTTGGCGCTGAGGCTCGGGACGTCATCGACGTCGTCATACGGATCTTTGCGCATGCGGTTCCCTTTGAAAGCCGTTGAATCTTGATGGCGGCAGTATACCCGCCAGACGTTAGGAACATCCCAATCGCCGGCTGTTTTACAACGCGGCGCCGTGCTGCGCTTTCCACCAATTGCAGAACTCGTCCAGCGCAGTCCAGACGCTGACCTTGGGCTGATACTCCAGATAATACTGAGCGCGGCTGATATCAAGGGTGAAATCTCGGCTCATGACCTGCATCCCGATTCTCGACAGCGTAGGTTCAGGTCGACCGGGCCAGAGCATGCACGCCGCCTCGTTAATTGCCGCTGCGCTATAGGCCAGCCCGTAGGAGCGGTAACGCGTGACGGGCGGCAACTGCATCTGGCGCATCACGTAATTGACCACATCCCAGATCGGGATCGGCGTGCCATTGCTGATGTTATACGCCTTGCCCAACGCCGAACCTGTGGCGAGCAGACTGCTGAGCAACGCTTCGTTGAGATTCTGGATGCTAGTGAAATCGACCTTGTTCAGACCGTTACCGATGATCGATAGGCGATTTTTGCGCTGCATCTGCATCAATCGCGGGAAGATACTGGTGTCGCCCGCCCCGGTGACGAAACGCGGGCGAAGGGCAATGACTTCCAGCCCGAATTCCTCAGCGCCGAACACCTTTTGCTCGGCCAGGTATTTGGTCGCGGCGTAGTGATTGTGAAAGCGCTTGGGCACCTGTTCCTCGCGGATGTCCAAGTGCGAATGCCCGTCGAAATAAATAGAAGGCGATGACAGGTGCACCAGACGGCGCACCTGTTGTTTGAGACAGGCCTCGACCACGTTTTCGGTGACCTGAACGTTGCCTAGATGGAAGTCCTGGCGCCGCCCCCAGGTGCCGACCGCGCCGGCGCAATGCACCACGGCTTCGACGTCTTCGCACAGGGCCTGCACCAGTTCCGGGTCGTTCAGATCGCCCTGGATGAACTCGGCGCCGCGTCGCACCAGATGCTCGACGCCTTGCGCGCGACGGCCGTTGACCCGAACGCTCAACCCCTGCTCCAGGGCAAACCGCGCAAAGCGTCCGCCAATGAAGCCGCTTGCGCCGGTGACCAGAATCTTCATTTACCGCTCCGTTTTACTTGCTTTGTTCTCACATGACCGTCGGGAAAACACCTCGGCCAAACAGGAGAACTGAATCGAAATCAGACACCGCAGTGCCTCTGTCGCTGTCATCTTGGCTATTGCGAGCATTGACGCTCACTGCGCCGTCAGCGGCACCAGCCATCGCCCGGCTTTTTTTGCCAGATGATCGGTCAAGCGTGTCAGCAACTGCCCGCCATTGCGCCAATGATGCCAGTACAAGGGCACATCGATGCAGCGATCGCTCAACAATTCCACCAGTTTGCCACTCGCCAACTGCTCGCGAACCTGCAATTCGGGAACCAGCCCCCAACCCATTCCGGCTTCGGTCATGCGGATAAAACCTTCGGACGAAGGACACAGATGATGCTGAAAACTGCCCTCGATCCCCAGCGCTTCGAGATAGCGATGCTGGAGGAAATCGTCCGGGCCGAACACCAGCGCCGGCGCCCGGGCCAACGCCTGCGGGGTGAAACCGTCCGGGAAATGTCGGGCAATGTAGTCGGGGCTGGCCAACGCACGATAGCGCATGGCGCCGAGCAACAGACTCCGCGCTCCGGCAACCGGACGCTCGCTGCCACACAAGCACGCCGCGACCTCTCCGGCACGCATGCGCTTGAGGCCGACGTCCTGATCCTCCACCACCAGGTCGATCAACAAATGGTGCTCGGTGCAGAAATCACCCACCGCCGGCGCCCACCACGTCGCCAGGCTGTCGGCGTTCAGAGCAATCCGCAGGCGTTCCGGCACCCCGCCTTCGTCAAGCGCCGGCACCACGCTTTGCAGGTCGCGCTCCAGCAGGCGCACCTGCTGCACATGGTTGAGTAAACGGCGGCCAATGTCGGTCGGGCTCGGCGGCGTGGCGCGTACCAGTACCGGTTGGCCGATGCGCGCTTCGAGCAGTTTGATCCGCTGCGAGACCGCTGATTGCGAAAGACCCAGCACCTGCGCCGCACGCTCGAAACCTGCCTGCTCGACCACCGCAGCCAGCGCGGAGAGCAATTTGTAATCGAACATCATTTTTCCTAATGAGCGATCAGTATTATTGGTTTTCCTTATACCCGCGATCCCCTGACAATCGCCACATCGATTTTCTCGCGTCAGCGTTATTTTTGGAGCAAGGCACCCATGTGGCAAAGCTACCTCAACGGCCTGTTGGTCGCGTTTGGCCTGATCATGGCCATCGGCACGCAAAACGCCTATGTATTGGCGCAGAGTCTGCGTCGCGAACATCACTTGTCGGTTGCGGTGCTGTGCATTCTCTGCGACGTGGTGCTGGTCGCTGCCGGGGTGTTCGGCCTGGCTAATGTGCTGGCGCATAATCCGACGCTGCTCGCGGTCGCACGTTGGGGCGGGGTGGTGTTTCTGCTGTGGTATGGCGCCAAGGCCTTACGCCGCGCGCTGTCGCCGCAGAGTTTGCAGGAGGGCGACGCCAATGGTCAGCGTTCGCGACGCGCCGTGTTGCTGACGGCGCTGGCGGTGACGCTGCTCAACCCCCACGTCTATCTGGATACCGTGCTGCTGATCGGCTCGCTCGGCGCCCAGCAGACAGAACCGGGCGCTTACGTGGCCGGCGCCGCCAGTGCGTCATTGCTGTGGTTCTCGACCCTGGCTATCGGCGCCGCCTGGCTCGCCCCTTGGCTAGCGCGTCCCGCTACCTGGCGCCTGTTGGATTTGATGGTAGCGGTGATGATGTTCAGTGTGGCGGTGCAACTGGTCAGAAGCGCCTGATCTGCCTCTTCGGCGATCTCCTGTGGGAGCGAGTTCATTCACGATGACGCCGCGCCAGGCGATGAGTGTGTATTGGATGCACCGGCCTTTCGCGAATGAATTCGCTCCCACAGGTATCGCGCGCAGCCCCTTCACGGCGCGACAACCGGCGGCCTCTACTTCCATCGACGCTTCCCATCGATTCTCCGGCACAGCTCTGGAACCTCTATCCCACACAGTTGTTGCGTGGTTATGGGCCGGACCCGGTGCTATGATCCAGCCCCTGCGTCGCAAAGAGTAAAAACTCGCCGGCGTATGTTATGTCTGGCCGCCCGTGATCGGCCTTGCGCTAACCGCAACTGACCTGATTAGGAGAATTACCATGGCTTTCGAATTGCCTCCGCTGCCGTACGCACACGATGCTCTGGCACCGCACATCTCCAAGGAAACACTGGAATACCACCACGACAAGCACCACAACACCTATGTCGTGAACCTGAACAACCTGGTGCCTGGCACTGAGTTCGAAGGCAAGACTCTGGAAGAAATCGTCAAATCTTCCTCGGGCGGTATCTTCAACAACGCAGCCCAGGTCTGGAACCACACCTTCTACTGGAACTGCCTGGCGCCAAACGCCGGCGGTCAACCAACTGGCGCGCTGGCTGATGCCATCAACGCTGCATTCGGTTCGTTCGACAAGTTCAAGGAAGAGTTCAGCAAGACGTCCATCGGCACCTTCGGCTCTGGCTGGGGCTGGCTGGTGAAGAAGGCTGACGGCTCTTTGGGCCTGGCCAGCACCATCGGCGCCGGCAACCCGCTGACCAGCGGTGACACTCCGCTGCTGACCTGCGATGTCTGGGAACACGCCTACTACATCGACTACCGCAACCTGCGTCCAAAATACGTCGAGGCGTTCTGGAACCTGGTGAACTGGAAGTTCGTCGCTGAACAGTTCGAAGGTAAGGCTTTCACCGCCTGATACGGCGTCAGATAGCTGCTTCAAAAAAAAGCCCGGCCTGGCCGGGTTTTTTTTCGCCTTCTGTTCGTCCTTTATGTATTGTCAGAAAACGATAGCGGACTAATATCAGTTTCAGCGTGAATCGACGAAACGAGGCTCAAGTTCCGCCGCCTGTTAACCGACACAGTATCGATCGCTTTACTTGCCTGCATGTCAATCGTCATCAGAATGAACCGAGTCAGGGATGTTCACGTTCTTGACTGCACAGGTCTGCATTGCCGATGCTTGCAAGCAGCATGGATGAAGGAATGCCCATTTGAAGCTGGAACTCAAAAACAGCTTGTCGGTGAAGCTGCTGCGTGTGGTGTTGTTATCGGCGCTGGTCGTGGGCGTTGTGCTCAGCTGTGCGCAGATTGTCTACGACGCCTATAAAACTCGGCAGGCCGTCGCCACTGACGCCGAGCGGATTCTCGACATGTTCCGCGACCCCTCGACCCAGGCCGTCTATAGCCTGGACCGGGAAATGGGCATGCAGGTCATCGAGGGTCTGTTTCAGGACAAGGCCGTGCGCATGGCCTCCATCGGGCACCCTAACGAAACCCTGCTCGCGGAAAAAACCCGCGACCTCAAGGCATCGCCCACTCGCTGGCTGACTGATCTGATTCTTGGCCAGGAACGCAGTTTCACCACGCAACTGGTCGGCCGCAGCCCCTACAGCGAGTACTACGGGGATCTGCGCATCACCCTGGACACCGCCACTTAC
>NZ_JBOICF010000063.1:0-6150 GCF_050739935.1 Pseudomonas sp.
GATCCGTCAATTGACCCACCGCGTTCGCCAGCAAGCCGGCTCCTACAGTTTTCGCGCGCGACGCCGACATTGCGTAACGCCGCGGTCCTTACGCATGACGCCTACGTGCCCAACGCCGCGATCTTTACGCACGACGCCTACATCGCCTAACGCCGCGTTCTTGACGCATGACGCCTACATTGCCCAACGCCGCGAATCTTTGTAGGAGCCGGCTTGCTGGCGAATGCGTCAGTCCAGACATAGATTCGTCAATTGACCCACCGCGTTCGCCAGCAAGCCGGCTCCTACAGTTTTTCGCGCACGACGCCGACATTACGTTCACACCCAACTCCCACAACGGGAAGCGCGTCCGACTAGAAATCATGAATGCTCGGGTACTGCCCGAAGATCTCGCGCATGCTGATGAGTGCGTCGCGCATTTCATCGTCCGTACACTCGGCGCCGACGCACAGGCGTACGCCACGCGCCCGCGGCACACCGCGCACGGTGAAGGGGTCCGGAGACGCCACGGCGATATGCCGCTGGCGCAGGTTACGGACCAGGCTGTCCAGTTCCCAGTGTTTGGGAATGCCGATCCAGGTGTTGAGCGAGTTGGGATGCTGGCCCTGGATGTACTCGCCCAGATGCTCGGTGACCATCGCCTGACGCCCGTTCAGCAAGCGTCGCTGCAAGCGCAGCAGGGTGTCGGCTCGACCATCGCGGATCCAGCGCGTGGCCACTTCCGCCATCATCGGCGTGGCCATCCAACTGTTGACTCGCAGAATACTTTCGGTACGCAGGGCCAGGCGCTTTGGCATGGTCAGGAAACCGACACGCATGCCGGTCAGGATCGATTTGGTCATGCTGGTGCAGTAAAACGACAGCTCCGGCAGATAGTGGCTGATCGGCGGCGCGCGGCGCTCATCCAGCAACGGCCCGTACACGTCGTCTTCGATGATGTGCACGCCAAAACGCCGGGCAATGTCGGCGATCTCGCGCCGTCTGTTGTCGGGCATCAGGCTGGTAGTGGGATTGTTCAGGTTCGGCGTGCAAACCAGCGCCGTGATCCGTTCATTGCTGCACATGTCCTCGAAATGCTCGGGGTCGATGCCATGCCGATCCATTTCCAGACCCTTGAGGGTAAAGCCGAGCACTTGGGAATCACCGATGACCCCATGGTCGGTCAGGCCCTCGCACAGCACCACATCGTCAGGACCGGCCAGGGATGCCAGGGCCAGAAAGATTCCATGGGCGGCACCATTGGTAATCAGGATGTCTTCGCGTTCGACCTTCAGACCCTGCCGACCGATCCAATGGGCGGCGGCCTCGCGATGGGATTCGAAACCGGCGATGGGACGGCACGCGCGAATCCACGGCTGATCCTCTTCGGTGCTCAGTTCGGCGCAGGTGTCGCGCCAGAACCGATCATGCTCACGCGTATGCATGATGCGCGCTGTAGAGAAGTCGACCAGCGCCCGTTCGGGACTGTCGAGAATGTAGGTCGCGACCGTGTCGCTCATGCGCCGCGATACGAAGCTTCCACGCCCGACCTCACACCGCACCAGCCCCTGACGCTCCAGCTCTTTATAGGCATTGGTCACTGTCTGCACGCTGATGCCCACGGCATCGGCTACCTGGCGCTGGGGCGGCAGACGCTGATCGTCCACCAACACGGCCTTTTCGATGTCACTGGCAATGACCTGTACCAGAATCTTGTACTTGGATTCGCCACCCCGGGCCTGATCCACCGCTGCTCGCCATTTTTCCATCATTGTCAGCTACCCTCAGATCGCGGGATCGACACCAGACTGTAGGAACGCGCTTGCCGCAATTGCGGGGGCCAAAAAACAGACATCACACGGCGATCGCAATACGGGTAAGCGCGCTGCTACAGGCGCTGCGACTCAATGCGCACAGCATCCCCCGAGAAGACACTTTGATCAATTGTCCTAGTGCAATGCAATCATCTATCGTCCTTTTGTATGCTCGGCCACAGGTCGAAGCGAAACTGCCATTGAGGCAGCCAAAACTTTCATATCGACTTGTACTGGTACGGCATTTGCCGTGCGAACGGCAGACAATCGCCGGCTCCAGTACGTTTGCTCTTAGCGTCACTGCCTCCTAACACAGAGCCGTTTGCAACGGGTCCACAAGAAACAGGAGATTTTATCGATGAGCAATTTTGCACACAGCATCACCGTACCCTTGCGTCACCTGTTCGTGGCTTGTGCGCTGTTTGGCATCGCGGCTGGCGCCCAGGCGGCCAGCACGCTGGAAACGGTCAAGGCTAACGGTGCGATTCGCATCGGCTACGCCAACGAAGCGCCGTTCGCTTACACCGAAACCAACGGCAACGTCACCGGCGAATCCCCGGAAATCGCCAAGATCATCTTCGCCAAGATGGGCATCAACAAGGTCGATGGCGTGCTCACCGAATGGGGCTCGCTGATTCCCGGCCTGCGTGCCGGCCGCTTCGACGCGATCGCGGCTGGCATGTACATCACCCCGGCGCGCTGCAAACAGGTGATCTTTACCGACCCGCAATACCAGTTGCCCGACGCCCTGCTGGTGCAGGCCGGCAACCCGAAAAAACTCCACAGCTACGAAGACGTCGCTAAAAACCCGGACGTCAAACTGGCGATCATGGCCGGTACCGTTAACCTGCAATACGCTCGCGACAGCGGCGTGAAGGACTCGCAGATCCTTCAGGTGCCAGACACCACTGCGCAGCTGCAAGCGGTGCGCGCCGGTCGTGCCGATGCCGCGGTCGGCACTCAGCTGACCATGAAAGGGCTGGCGAGCAAGGGCGGGGAAAAAGTGGCCGCCGAGACCGACTTCAAGGACGATCCATCGCACATCGGCTACGGCGCTCTGGCGTTCCGTCCCGAAGACAAGGACCTGCGCGATGCGGTCAACGCGGAACTCAAGAAGTGGCTGGGCAGCGAAGAACACCTCAAGGCCGTCGCGCCCTTTGGTTTCGACAAGGACAACCTGACCACCAAGACCGCTGCAGAGCTCTGCGGCCAGTCCTGACCGGGGCGAAGCACATCAAGCGGGGCGCGGTTCGGTACAGACTGCGCCCATTCCCTGCGTAAACCGGAATCGGGGCGAACCATGGGTGAGTTACTTCCGCTGTTGTTTCAGGGGGCCTGGGTCACGCTTCAGGTCACCTTCTATGGGTCGCTGCTGGCGATCGTCGCCGCAATCCTCGCCGCGCTGGGCCGGATGTCGGCGTGGCTGCCCTTGCGCTGGTTCTCCATCGCTTACATCGAACTGTTCCGTGGCACATCGTTGCTGGTGCAGTTGTTCTGGCTGTTCTTCGTCCTGCCGCTGCCGCCATTCAACGTCGAGATGAGTCCGTTCGCGGTGGCTATCGTCGGGCTGGGTCTGCACATCGGCGCCTACGGCGCAGAGGTCATGCGCGGCGCCATCAGCTCGGTGGGCAAGGGGCAATACGAAGCCTCGGTGGCGCTGAACTTCACTGCCGTTACCCGCTTTCGCCGAATCATCCTGCCCCAGGCGTTGCTGGCCGCCATCCCGCCGGGCACCAATTTGCTCATCGAGCTGTTGAAAAACACTTCGCTGGTCTCGCTGATTACGCTGTCGGACCTGAGCTTTCGCGCTCGTCAGCTGGACCAGGCGACCTTTGAAACCCTGCAGATCTTCAGCCTGGCGCTGTTGATGTACTTCGTCCTGGCGCAGGCGATCAACTTCGCCATGCGCCGCCTCGAACAACGCCTGAGTCGCGGCCGCATGCGCGGAGGTCTGTCATGAACCTGTTCGACTGGCACTACGCCTGGCAGATCCTTCCCGAGCTGCTGCGCGCCTCGCTCAACACCCTGGGCATCACGCTGGTGGGCTTTATCATCGCTGTCGTGCTCGGACTGTTTCTGGCCATCGGTCGGCGTAGCAAACGTTACTGGCTGTCCTGGCCGACGACGCTGGTGATCGAGTTCATTCGCAGCACGCCGTTGTTGATTCAGGTGTACTTCCTTTATTACGTGCTGCCCAACTACGGCGTCAGCATGACGGCAATGCAGGTGGGCATCATCGGCATCGGGCTGCATTACGCCTGCTACATTGCCGAGGTCTATCGCAGCGGCCTGGACGCAGTGCCCCGCGCGCAGTGGGAAGCGGTCACCGCGCTGAACATGACGCCCTATATCGCCTACCGCAACATCATCCTGCCCCAGGCGCTGCGGCCGATTCTGCCGCCACTGGGTAACTACCTGATCGCCATGCTCAAGGACACGCCGGTGCTCTCGGCCATCACGGTGGTAGAGATCATGCAGCAGGCCAAGAACATCGGTTCGGAAACTTTCCGTTATCTGGAGCCGATCACCATGGTCGGCCTGTTCTTCCTGGCTTTGAGTATCGTTCTTGCCTATCTGGTACGGCGCTTCGAATTGCGCCTGGAGCTACGCTAATGACTTCTACCGTTTCGACCTCGTCGGCCGCCTTCTCGCAACTGCAGCAACGATCGCCGACCACGCACCCACATGAGGCCAACGCCATGCCCCTGTCCGACACGGCCCAGCCACTGGTGAGCTTTAAGGACGTGACCAAGCGCTACGGCAACTTCACGGTACTGGACAAGCTCAACCTCAACGTCGCGCCCGGAGAAAAGGTCGCGATCATCGGCCCAAGCGGCTCGGGAAAATCGACCTTGTTGCGGGTATTGATGACGCTGGAGGGGATCGACGAAGGCCTGATTCAGGTAGATGGTGAATCCCTGACCCACATGCCCGGTCGCGGCGGGCTGCTGGTGCCGGCCAACGATCGGCATATTCGCAAGGTGCGCGGCAAGATCGGCATGGTGTTTCAGAGCTTCAATCTGTTCCCGCACATGACCGCGTTGCAGAACGTGATCGAGGCTCCCGTGCATGTGTTGGGGGTAAGTGCGAAGGAAGCCCGTGAGCGCGCCGCCGATTTGCTGGAGCTGGTCGGTCTTGGGAGCAAGCTGGACCACTACCCTTCGCAGCTTTCCGGTGGCCAGCAACAGCGTGTTGCCATCGCCCGGGCTTTGGCGATGCGTCCAAAGGTGATGCTGTTCGACGAAGTGACCTCGGCGCTGGACCCTGAGTTGTGCGGGGAGGTGCTTAACGTGATCCGCAAGCTCGGCGCCGAGCACAAACTGACGATGCTGATGGTGACCCACCAGATGGGCTTTGCCAGGGAGTTCGCCGACCGCGTGTGCTTCTTTTATAAAGGCCAGATCCACGAACAGGGAACGCCATCGCAGATCTTCGAGAACCCGCAGCAGGAGCGGACCTGTGCATTCCTGAGCGCAGTGAAAGAAGCCAATTGAAATCGGTACAACCGCCGTTCAGGCACCTGCGTCGCTTTTAGACCGGTCTGTCGTTGTCAGCAAGGCAGACCGCCCGTTACCCGCTACGCTGGAGGGATATCGGCCTGTTTCCGGGCCGCTCGGGGGAGTTGCATCATGCTCGTCAAATGGCTACTGGCTGCTTTGCATTTGTTGGCTTTCGGCTTTGCGCTGGCGGCGGTTCTGGCTCGGGGACGGGCGTTGCGCAGGTTGCGCACTGCCGATCCCCGCTCCTTTCGCGATGTGTTCGTGGTCGACAACATCTGGGGCATCTCGGCGGGCATTCTGCTGATCACCGGCGCGTTCAGGGCCTTCGGCGGGCTGGAGAAAGGCTCGTACTACTACCTGCATCAACCCCTGTTTCACCTGAAGATGACCGCTTTCGTCGCCATTCTCGCGCTGGAAGTGGTACCGATGTTCGCCCTGATCAAATGGCGCATCGCATTCAAGAAGCAACAGCCCATCGACACCTCCCGCTCACGCCGCTTCGCCCGGATCAGCCATATGGAAGCGGCGTTGATGGTGATCATTGTGATCGCCGCCACGGGTATGGCGCGGGGGATATTGCTCAGTTGAGTACCGAACTGCGGGCGACGCCTCACCCGGAGGAGCCGGCTCGCTGGCGAATCGCGGTACTTCAGCCACCGACGATGTGACATACATTCCCGGGTTCGCCAGCAAGCCGGCTCCTACACGGCTGCGTTCTCAATTCACCGAAAAAAACATCAACATTTAGATTCGTCGCAGAAATCAGACCAGCAGGTCGACAGCAAGCCGGCGGTGTTCGGGCAGATGCGGCGGGTCAGTCGACATCTATGGCTGACCTGGCGCGATCTTGTAGGAGC
>NZ_JBOICF010000064.1:0-25501 GCF_050739935.1 Pseudomonas sp.
ATCCGTGACTGCGGGTTATCGTTGTTCGCCAGCAAGCCGGCCCTACAAGAGAGTCAGGTCAAAAATCTTTGCAGAGCCGCAGTGCGTCATAGATGGCGGCGTGCGTATTACGTTGCGCCACGCAGTCACCTATGCGGAACAGCAGGTATCCATCACCCGGTTGGCTCAACGACGGCTGGGGCTGGATGGCGAACAGGGCGTCGATGTCGATCTGACCCTTGTTGCGCGAATCTGCCTTCAGGCCGTAGTACAGCGCTTCGTCAGGTCGCACGCCGTTCTCGATCACTACTTGGTCGACCACCCGCTCCTCTTTGGCGCCGGTGTATTCGTTTTCCAGCACCGCCACCAGTTTGTCGCCTTCGCGGTAGACCTTCTCCAGCATCATGTCGCCGGTCATGATCACTTCTTTCGGGTACATGCTGCGGTAGTAAGTCGGGAACGACGTACCACCAATGGCCACGCCCGGCTTGATGTCGTCGGTAACGATCTCGACCTGGCTGCCCTTGTCGGCAATAAAGTCGGCAACCGACATCCCGGTGAATTCGCAGATGGTGTCATAGACCAACACGTTTTTGCCCGGCGCTACCTTGCCGTCAAGCACATCCCAGCTGCTGACCACCAGACCTTCGGCCGCGCCCCAGTGCTCGTTCTGCTCCAGGAACGGGTGACCGCCGACGGCCAGGACAACCACATCGGGACGCAGGTCCATGATGGTCGGGATGTCCGCTGCAGTGCCCAGGCGCAGATCGACCTTCAACCGCGCCAGCTCCAACTGATACCAGCGAGTGATACCGGCGATCTGGTCGCGTTGCGGTGCCTTGGACGCTGTAACGATCTGCCCGCCGATGAATTCCTTTTTCTCGAACAGGGTCACGTCGTGGCCACGTTCGGCAGACACCCGCGCGGCTTCCATCCCCGCAGGGCCGGCACCAACGATCACCACCTTGCGCTTCACGCCGGTGGTTTTCTCGATAATGTGCGGCACGCCCATGTATTCACGGGAGGTCGCGGCGTTCTGGATGCACAGCACGTCCAGGCCCTGATACTGGCGGTCGATGCAGTAGTTGGCACCGACGCACTGACGGATCTGGTCGACCTGCCCCATCTTGATCTTGGCGATCAAATGCGGATCGGCAATGTGCGCGCGAGTCATCCCGACCATGTCGACGTAACCGCCTTCCAGAATACGGGTCGCCTGGTTCGGGTCCTTGATGTTCTGCGCGTGCAGCACCGGCGCCTTGACCACTTCCTTGATACCGGCGGCCAGGTGCAGGAACGGCTCCGGTGGATAACTCATGTTGGGGATAACGTTGGCCAGGGTGTTGTGGGTGTCGCAACCCGAACCCACGACACCGATAAAGTCGATCATGCCGGTCTGGTCGTAATACTTGGCGATCTCCTTCATGTCTTCATGGCTGAGACCGTCCGGGTGAAACTCGTCGCCACAGATACGCAGGCCCACACAGAAGTCAGGCCCCACTTCCTTGCGCACGGCCTTGATCACTTCCAGACCGAAACGCATGCGGTTCTCGAAACTGCCGCCCCACTCGTCAGTACGCTTGTTGACCCGCGGGCTCCAGAACTGGTCGATCATGTGCTGATGCACCGCCGACAACTCGACGCCGTCCAGGCCGCCCGCTTTTGCACGTGCCGCGGCGCTGGCGTAGTTGCCGATCACGCGCCAGATCTCTTCTGGCTCGATGGTCTTGCAGGTCGCGCGGTGTACTGGCTCGCGGATACCCGATGGCGACATCAGCGTCGGCCAATGATCGCCGTCCCAGCGGGAGCGACGGCCCATATGGGTAATCTGAATCATGATTTTGGCGCCGTGCTTGTGCATGGCGTCAGCGAGATTCTGGAAATGCGGGATGATCTTGTCGGTCGCAAGGTTCACCGACTTCCACCAGCCTTGCGGGCTGTCAATCGCCACGCTTGAAGAGCCACCACAAATGGCCAGACCGATGCCGCCCTTGGCTTTCTCCTCGTAGTACTTCACGTAACG
The DNA here is from genome assembly GCF_050739935.1 of Pseudomonas sp. Classification (GTDB taxonomy): domain Bacteria; phylum Pseudomonadota; class Gammaproteobacteria; order Pseudomonadales; family Pseudomonadaceae; genus Aquipseudomonas. The sequence continues at coordinate 2,003 of NZ_JBOICF010000064.1, forward strand.
GTCGGTGGTCATGCCACCGTCGGTAGCGTAGACCTCGGCGTGCGCGGTACTGAGGACGCGGTTGCGAATAGTGAGTTTGCCAATCTGAATCGGCTGGAACATTGCTTCGAAAGCCATGACGATATCTCCGACTTACAACGGCTTCACAACGAACAGGCCGTCGTCGTGGCCTTCTTCCGATCCGCCATAAACCTGCTCGGCCACGGTGCGAACGGCACTGCCTTTGGCCGCGAGAATCTGGTCCATTGCACCAGCGAACCAGCCGGTGAACATGTAATCGACCTTGCGGCCGACCTTGCCGTACACGTACACAAAGGCCGAATGCTCGAGCTTGACGCTGGCGGTGCCTTTATCCAGGTCGATTTCCTGGATCTTGAACAGACCCCAACCGCGCTGCGACAGGCGATTCATGTAGTGCTCGAATACCGCAACGCCTTCGATACCGTGGCATTCGGCCTCTTTCTCGCACCAGTGCCAGGCGGATTTGTAGCCAGCCTTGTAGAGAATCTCGGCATAGGCTTCGGCGCCCAGCACTTCTTCGATACCCATGTGGTTGTTGACGAAGAAATGACGAGGTACGTACAGCATTGGCAGGGCGTCGGAGGTCCAGACACCGGTCTCGCTGTCGACTTCGATTGGCAATTGCGGGGCGATCTTGGCCATGGAAACTTAACTCCAGAAAATTCGTTTCATTGAGAACAAAGCCCTGGGCTTTGCTTTTTTAAGATGTTTGCCGGTGGTTTCAGAGCCGTAGCGAGCAAGGCCAAGCGCAAGCAAGGACCGGAGCGAAAGGTGAGCTAGTACTTCATGTACAGCGATCCTTTCGCGAGGACCTGACGCGGCTATTGGCCTGCGCAGTAAGCTCTGGAGCCAACCAACTCATTCGCCCCAGACGTCGCCAAGGATGCGAACCCAGTTCTCGCCCATGATCTTGCGCACGACGCGCTCGGGGTGGCCGCGCTTGAGAAGGGTTTCGGTCAAGTTCGGAAACTCGCCGACGGTGCGGATGCCCAGCGGGTTGATGATCTTGCCGAAGCTGGTCAGACGGCGGGCGTAGCCCTTGTCGTGGGTCAGGTATTCGAAGAACTCCTGGCCATGACCCTGGGTGAAGTCGGTGCCGATACCGATGGCGTCTTCGCCGACGATGTTCATCACGTACTCAATGGCTTCGGCGTAGTCGTCGATGGTCGAATCGATGCCCTTGGCCAGAAACGGCGCGAACATGGTCACGCCGACGAAGCCGCCATGATCGGCAATGAACTTCAGTTCCGCGTCGGATTTGTTGCGTGGATGTTCTTTCAAACCTGAAGGCAGGCAGTGGGAATAGGTCACTGGCTTCTTCGATTCGAGGATGACCTCTTCGGACGTTTTGGAGCCTACGTGGGACAAGTCGCACATGACGCCAACGCGGTTCATTTCCGCGACGATTTCACGACCGAAGCCAGACAGGCCACCGTCGCGCTCGTAGCAACCGGTGCCGACCAGGTTCTGGGTGTTGTAGCACATCTGCACGATGCCGACGCCCAGCTGCTTGAAGATCTCGACGTAGCCGATCTGGTCTTCGAAAGCGTGCGCATTCTGGAAGCCGAACAGGATGCCGGTCTTGCCCAGCTCCTTGGCTTTGCGGATGTCGGCGGTGTTGCGTACCTGAATCACCAGATCGCTGTTTTCGCGAATCAGTTTCTGGCTGGAGGCGATGCTATTGACGGTCTGCTGAAAACCTTCCCACACCGAAACAGTGCAGTTGGCCATGGTCAGGCCACCCTTGCGCATGTCCTCGAACAGCTCACGGTTCCATTTGGCGATGATCAGCCCGTCAATAACGATGCTGTCGGCGTGCAATTCGGCTGGGCTCATCAGGCTGTCCCCTTTAGGTTAATCCCGCGCCGGAACGTCTGCCGGCGCTTTGGGGCCAGCATATGCCGGAGGGTCGAGTGAGCCGGGTGCAAAAACGACAGGGGAATTGCCGAAAGCGTCAAGAAACGACAAAGGGCGACCGCAAGCGTCTGCTGCCTGCATTTGATAACTGTTCTTTGCCGCGCGCTTGGGCGAGAATTCCCCGCATCACTGAATCGGAAAACCCCAATGAAGACGATTTTTCTGGCTCTGGCTCTATTCGCGACAGGCGCACACGCAGCGGCAAACCCCGACGCCACCCCGTGCGACGGCGTGGACGAAGACAAGCAGACCCTGGAATGCTCCGTGTACAGCCGCGACACAGCGTTGAAGCTGCTGGATGAGAACTTCGACAACCTGCAGGAGCGCGTCAATACCCAGTTCGGCGCCAACAAGGTCCAGGCCAACGAGTTCATCGCCAAGCTGAAAACCGCCCAGGATGCCTGGAAAAAACTGCGCGACGCCGACTGCGCCGTGGAAGTTTTCCCAGCCAGGCCCGGCACCAAAGAGTTCAACATCGGCCAGAACGACTGCCTTGCGCGCATGAGCGATGAGCGCTCGGAGTATCTGGACAGCATCGCGCAATCTGAATAGCCGCCGAATGCGCTACCCTGACCGCCTTTACCAGCTCAAGGTATGCACATGAACATCTGCGGCGTAGAAATCAAAGGCAGCGAAGCCATATTCGCTGTCGCCACTCGCGCGTCCGGCGCCCTCGAACACCTGCCGCTGTCGGTCAAGAAGATCGCGCTGGAGGACGATGACGAAGCAAGCAACGTCAAAGCCTTCGCCCAACAGATCGCCACATTCGTCCGCGAAAACGGCATCGCCCACATCGCCATCAAGAAGCGCAGCAAAAAAGGCGAATTCGCCGGCGGCCCCACCACTTTCAAGATCGAAACGGTTTTTCAGTTACTGGAAGATTGCGAAGTCATGCTGCTCTCGCCCCAGACCATCAACGCCCAGATGAAAAAGCACGATTTCGAACTGCCTGCGGCGCTGAACAAGTATCAGCATGAGGCGTACAAGGCGGCGTGCTCGGCATTGATGAAGGGCGGTAAATAATACTCCGGGCAATCGCACAAGCTTGTGAGAGCGATTCATTCGCGAGGCATATGTGAAGTAGACATACATGTGTCGCCTGAACCATTTTCACGAATAAATTCGCTCCCACAGAAGACTGCATGTTTCACACTATTTAGCGTCTGACAGCACCACCTTCGGCTCCCGCGCCACCCGCCCCCTATCCTCCCGCGGGCACATCCCATGCCGCGCCTTGTAACTGCGGGTGAAATACGATGGCGATTCGAACCCGCAGGCGATGCTCACTTCCATGACGCTCATGTCGCTCTGGCGCAGCAGTTGCCTGGCTTTCTCAAGTCGCAGACCAAGGTAAAAGTTGCTTGGCGTGTCGTTCAGGTGCAAACGAAACAGGCGCTCCAGCTGGCGGCGCGTCACTTGAATTCCTTCTGCCAGTTCGAGTGTGCTCAAGGGCGGCTCGGTGTGTTGCTCCATCACGCCGATCACCTGCACCAGTTTCTTGTTGTTAATGCCGTAGCGCGTGGCGATCTGCATACGCTGGTGATCTTTGCGCTGGCGGATGCGGCCGAGCACGAATTGCTCGGAGACCTTGATTGCCAGATCCGGGCCGTGGGTCTGGCCGATGAGGTCGAGCATCAGGTCGATCGAGGCTGTGCCGCCTGCCGAGCTGATGCGCCGGCGATCGATTTCGAACAGTTCCTGGGTCGCTTGCAGGCTGGGATAGGTTTCCTTGAATGCATCCAGCGCCTCCCAATGCAGGGTCAGGCGATAGCTTTCCAGCAGACCGGCTTCGGCGAGGACGAAGCTGCCGGTGTCGATCGCGCCCAGGGTCACGCCTTCAAGGTCGAGACGCCGTAGCCAGTGTTCCAGGGCGGAGGTGTAAAACTTCAGCGGCTCGACGCTGGCCATGACGCACAGCGTCGCGCCTTTTTTCAGCGGCTCAAGCGCGGCATCGGCGTTGACCGACATGCCGTTGCTGGCAATCACCGACCCGCCATCGATGCTCAGTACATGCCAGCGATACAGCTCGCCGCCAAAACGATTCGCCACCCGCAGCGGTTCGATTGCCGAGACGAAACCCATCATCGAAAAACCGGGCATGAGCAGAAAGTAGAAATCCTGAGACATGACAAAAGCTCGGTGGAATGGCAACGCTGTCAGAGCAGCACCGTGCAAGCGTGGCCGGTGAACGATGCGCGCTATGGTAAACCAGCGGCGGCGACTGAGCGATTGATGAGTAGCGATGCGTCGTTATTAGAATAATGACTGCCTGATTCAGTTGTGTTGGAAATGGCAGTGTTACATTTCTTTGGTTGACGCCAAACTCGAAAGCTCATTACGTGAAACGTGCGGGTCACCCAACGGCCATGAATTAGGATGTGTCTACTTATATGCCAAATTGCAATTCTAAAAGGCACCTGCACAACTGCATTTTTTGCAACCGTTACCATAATCAGGCACCGGTCTGACGGAGTTATTTATCATGAAAAAAATAAAATTTGTTGGCAGTCTTCGCTTTTGCGCTAAGCATGCAAGTCCAAGCTGGTTGCCTGGTCACCAACCACGCATATTCGGTAGCAGTACCGGCATTATCAGACAACCCCATCTCGGATTTATACGTAATACGGAGTGGCTCTAACTGTCGCAACAGTCTTCAGGTATCGGTCAGGGATAGGGGAATTGCTCCGAACACTACTATCATTGTCGAACGACAATCTGGATCGTCCTGGACGCCAATCTTTAAAGTTAGAGGCGGTATACATAATGAGTTTGTCGCCCCTGGAACCTACCGGGTGACATTCCAAAAAATCACACCAACTCGGTCAAAGTATATTCAGGATCGGTAAGGATCGTCCGCTGATGAATCATGGCGCCTGCGTCGCAGGCGCGTTTGATCTAGGCTCGCTCGCTCAGTGAAAGCCCACCTTTCAACGACGTCGAGTAATAAGTGAGGGCCGCTAAAACATGATTGGCCGCTTTGATTGCTTCGCCCATCTCTTTGAAAGCTTTGGACGAATACATGGGAGCAGTATTCTCCAATTCCTTGTGCTCTTCATATCGCTGGTGAAACAGCGCCACTGCATTGAACTTTACATCGCGCCCTATTGAGTTCCCCATACGATCAAAGTGTGAATTTCCGGCGCCAAACAAGACCATTAGATCGCTATTGATCAAGCCGAAATCCAATAACTTCCGACCTAGTTCCGCAAGCTGCTTTGTATTGATGGAAGTCATGTCCAATGACTGTGTCAGCGCTTTCAGCTCATCCTTAAAATCGATACCTGCCCCGACCAAGATGGCATCCGCATTTGTTTGGTTCTTGACAGTGAACTCATTTTCGATTTCATGCGGCTTTTTAACGGTATAAATGCTCGCATGGCTCTCTGCCACGATTGCGCCCCTTATTACATTCAAGCTAATCGCAGCACCGATATTGAACGCCATTGCTATCTCCTTATAAGAACATTCCTATATGTGATATCGACAGGGATTGGTTTGAGCTGGAGGCCTGTTGCGGCCATATGGCAGGCTAAATCAGCCATGAACGTGTTGGTCCTCACAAATATTCAACCTTGAAACCGGAGCAAGACCGGGCAGGTCGCCGCTGTGCAAGAGCCTGTCGCCGCTGTGCGCTTTGAGCGCATCCGGGCTGCGTAGCTTTGCACCTCAAAAGCGGGCAGTAAAAGCCCGACACCAAACGACTGGCCTGCAAGGAACCTCACACATGAATCACGACGTCATCATCACCTGCGCACTCACCGGTGCTGGCGACACGACCGGGAAAAGTCATCTGGTCCCGATCACCCCCAAACAAATCGCCGCCGCTGCCGTCGAGGCCGCCAAGGCGGGCGCAACGGTCGTGCATTGCCATGTGCGTGATCCACAAACCGGCAAGTTCAGCCGTGACGTCGAGCTGTATCGCGAAACCATGGACCGTATTCGCGAGGCCGACATCGACATCATCGTCAACCTGACGGCGGGCATGGGTGGCGATCTGGAAATCGGTCCGGGTGAGCGTCCGACCGATTTCGGTCCGGCGACTGATCTGGTGGGGCCGTTGACTCGTTTGGCGCACGTTGAGGCGCTGCTGCCGGAAATCTGCACGCTGGATTGCGGCACCCTGAACTTCGGCGACGGCGACACCATTTATGTGTCCACTCCAGCGCAACTGCGCGCGGGCGCCAGGCGGATTCAGGAGCTGGGGGTGAAGGCCGAGCTGGAAATCTTCGACACCGGCCACCTGTGGTTCGCCAAGCAAATGATGAAAGAAGGCCTGTTGGATAACCCGCTGTTCCAGCTATGTCTGGGCATCCCGTGGGGCGCTCCCGCCGACACCACGTCCATGAAGGCCATGGTCGACAACCTGCCGGCGGACGTGGTCTGGGCCGGTTTCGGCATCGGCCGCATGCAAATGCCGATGGCGGCGCAGGCGGTGCTGCTCGGCGGCAACGTTCGCGTAGGGCTGGAAGACAACATCTGGCTGGACAAAGGCGTACTGGCGAGCAACGGCGCGCTGGTCGAGCGTGCCAGCGAAATCCTCAGCCGCATGGGCGCGCGGGTCATGACCCCAGCCGAAGGCCGCGTGAAGATGGGGCTGAAAAAGCGTTTCTGATCACATTCCTGTGGAGCGAATTCATTCGCGATGAGGCTTACCAGGCGATAAATATCTGGCGCCTGTGCCTGCCTCTCGCGCATGAATTCGCTCCCACGGCTGACCTCATCGCCCACACATTGTTTAGGACATTTCCATGACCTTCATCACCGAAATCAAAACCTTCGCCGCGCTGGGTAGCGGTGTCATCGGCAGCGGCTGGGTTGCCCGCGCCCTCGCCCATGGGCTGGATGTCGTGGCCTGGGATCCGGCGCCCGGTGCCGAAGCCGCACTGCGCAAGCGCGTCGCCAACGCCTGGCCCGCCCTTGAGCAGAAAGGCCTGGCCGCTGGCGCCTCTCAGGATCGCCTGCGTTTCGTCGCCACCGTCGAAGAGTGCGTGCGCGATGCTGACTTCATCCAGGAAAGCGCCCCGGAGCGTCTGGACCTGAAACTGGACCTGCACAGCAAGATCAGCGCTGCAGCCAAACCCACCGCAATCATTGCCTCAAGCACCTCGGGCCTGCTGCCTTCGGAGTTCTACGAAAGTGCGATTCACCCGGAGCGTTGCGTGGTCGGCCACCCGTTCAACCCGGTGTACCTGTTGCCACTGGTGGAGGTGGTCGGCGGCAAGAACACCGCGCCGCAAGCCATTCAGGCGGCAATCAAAGTGTATGAATCACTGGGCATGCGCCCGCTGCATGTGCGCAAGGAGGTGCCAGGCTTCATCGCCGACCGTTTGCTCGAAGCGCTGTGGCGTGAGGCGCTGCATCTGGTCAACGATGGCGTGGCGACCACTGGCGAAATCGACGATGCGATCCGCTTCGGTGCAGGTTTGCGCTGGTCGTTCATGGGCACCTTTTTGACATACACATTGGCGGGCGGTGATGCCGGCATGCGGCATTTCATGGCGCAGTTCGGTCCGGCGTTGCAACTGCCTTGGACCTACCTGCCTGCGCCCGAGCTGACCGACAAGCTTATCGACGATGTAGTTGAAGGCACCAGCGATCAGCTGGGCAGTCACAGCATCTCGGCGCTGGAACGTTATCGCGACGATTGCCTGCTGGCGGTGCTGGAAGCGGTGAAGACCACAAAGGCCAGGCATGGAATGGCGTTTGAGGATTGACCTGGACTTGATTAAAGGACGCAAAACCGGTGGAAGCGAATTTATTCGCGATGCGGCTGCGCAACGATGAATCTTCATTGACTGCAACTAGCCTCTCGCGAATGAATTCGCTCCCACAGGGGCTCGCATCCAACCCACCGTTCCGCAGCCTTTCTGGATCTTCGTATGCCCGCCCTGATCACCTACAAAACCCCCGTCATCGCCGATTGGGTCGACTACAACGGCCATCTTCGCGATGCGTTCTATCTGTTGATCTTCAGTTACGCCACCGACGCCTTCATGGACCACATCGGCCTGACCAGCGACGCCCGTGACGCTACTGGCAACTCGCTGTTTACTCTGGAAGCCCACATCAACTACCTGCATGAGGTGAAGCTCGGCGAGGAAGTTGAGGTACGCACCCAGATCGTTGCTCATGACCGCAAGCGGGTGCAGCTTTATCACAGCTTGTACAAAGCGGGCGGCGATGAGGAACTGGCGGCCAGCGATCAGATGTTATTGCATGTCGACCTGGCTGCCGGACCGAAATCCGCGCCTTTCAGTGAGCACTCGCTGGAAGCGCTATGCTCACTCACTGAGGCGCAAAGCGATCAGCCAGCACCTGCTTACGTGGGTCGAACCATCGGCCTATCCGGCAAATAGAACACCTGTGGCAGTCCGGCTGCCGGCGGTAGAATCTTGAACCCGTCACTGCCGGCAAACCGGACTGCTACAGAACGAACGACGGACGACGTCCACAAAAAAAGCCCGCATCGCTGCGGGCTTTTTCATGTCGATTACCGATCAATTCACGATCAGTTGACCTTGGCGTTCAACTCGCCTTTGGCATAACGCTCGAACATCTTCTCCAGGGAGATCGGTTTGATCTTGGAGGCGTTGCCAGCGGTGCCGAAGGCTTCGTAGCGGGCAATGCAGACGTCGCGCATGGCCGATACGGTTTTCGCCAAGTATTTACGTGGGTCGAACTCGCTCGGGTTCTTAGCCATGAACTCACGAATGGCACCGGTGGACGCCAGACGCAGGTCGGTGTCGATGTTGACCTTGCGCACGCCGTGCTTGATGCCTTCGACGATTTCTTCGACCGGCACACCATAGGTTTCTTTGATGTCGCCACCGAACTCGTTGATGATTTTCAGCCACTCCTGAGGAACGGACGAAGAGCCGTGCATCACCAAGTGAGTGTTCGGAATGCGCTTGTGGATTTCTTTGATGCGCTCGATCGCCAGGATGTCGCCGGTAGGCGGCTTGGTGAATTTGTAAGCGCCGTGGCTGGTACCGATGGCGATGGCCAAGGCATCGACCTGGGTCTTCTTGACGAAGTCGGCCGCTTCTTCCGGATCGGTCAGCATCTGGCTGTGATCCAGTTGACCTTCTGCGCCAACGCCGTCTTCTTCGCCAGCCATGCCGGTTTCCAGCGATCCCAGAACACCCAGCTCACCTTCAACCGAAACGCCGCAAGCATGAGCCATGGCAACGGTTTCCTGGGTCACGCGTACGTTGTACTCGTAGTCAGCAGGGCTTTTGCCGTCTTCGCGCAGCGAGCCGTCCATCATTACCGAGCTGAAGCCCAGCTGGATCGAACGTTGGCAGATGGCAGGGCTGGTGCCGTGGTCCTGGTGCATGACCACCGGGATATGCGGGAATTCTTCGATCGCCGCCAGGATCAGGTGGCGCAGGAACGGGGCGCCTGCGTATTTACGCGCGCCGGCCGAAGCCTGAACGATCACCGGGGAATCGGTCTTGTCGGCCGCTTCCATAATGGCGCGCATCTGTTCCAGGTTGTTCACGTTGAATGCAGGAACGCCATAGCCGAATTCGGCGGCGTGGTCCAACATCTGGCGCATGCTGATAAGTGCCATTGTCTGTCTCTCTCCCGGTAGGGTCGTTAATCGCGTGTGCCTGCCGTATCGGCGGCTATTCAAATTATAGGGGCGTATTACTCGGTCACCGCCCGGTGTTGCATCGATCGGATTACTCAGCCCATCAAGGCGCCTTGCAGCCGCGACCGATCAAATCGTTGGTAGCGTCCCAGTAGACCAGGCCTTCGCTGCCCTTGTTGTCGAATGCCAGCACGCCGTTGCTGTACAACGCACCTGAAGCGCCCGGCGCGGCCTGCAGACGGAATACCTGCTCGCTCTGATTCAAGCGTACGTCGACCTCTTTCTTCGCTGGATCAGCGTAGCGCCAATAAATCTCCGCCTTGCTGTCGCAGACCCAATGGGTCCAGGGCGCAACCGGTTCAGACGACTTCATGCTGGCACAACCGCCCAGCAGCATCAGTGTCGCAAGGGCAATCAAGCCTTTCATTACCACTCCTGGATCCCCTGCGAAGCGCGATGTCTGTTGGCCGCATCGATACCCAGGGGCAGTTATGTTTCAGATGTTCCCGTGCGCTGGCAGTTCAGATTCAGCGACAGGCTACCGGCCCGACAGCGGGCATGAACTCGTATTTTTCCCAGACTTCAGGACCGCCGCGCTTGTAAACGATCGGTACGGTTTCAGCCTGCCAGCCGGCCTGATAGCAACTGACCTGAAGCTGTTCCGGCGCATTGCTCAGCGCCGTCTGGGCTTCAGGCTTGCTTGCGCAGCCGACCAGCAAACCCGCCATGATCAACAGCGGTAATGGCTTGACCATCTCATTCCCCTTCACCATGGCCTGAATCAGGCCTTGGCGCGTTGTTCCAGAATTTCCACGGCCGGCAGCACCTTGCCCTCGACGAATTCGAGGAATGCGCCGCCACCGGTGGAAATGTAGGAAATTTGATCCTTCACGTCGTATTTATCGATTGCAGCCAGCGTATCGCCACCGCCCGCGATGGAGAACGCCGGGCTTTCGGCGATCGCTTTAGCCAGGGTCTTGGTGCCCTCGCCAAACTGATCGAACTCGAACACGCCTACTGGACCGTTCCAGAGAATAGTCTTGGAAGATTTCAACAAGTCGGCGAATTGGGCCGCGGTTTTTGGGCCAATGTCGAGGATCATGTCGTCGTCGGCCACGTCGGCGATCAGTTTCACGGTCGCTTCGGCGTTGGCATCAAACTGCTTGGCGACCACCACATCAACCGGCAATGGCACGCTGACTTTGTCTGCGATGGCGCGCGCGGTGTCCAGCAGGTCTGGCTCGTACAATGATTTGCCAACCTTGTGACCTGCAGCCGCGAGGAATGTGTTGGCGATGCCGCCGCCGACTATCAATTGATCGCATTTCTCGCTAAGGCTGTTGAGCACGTCCAGTTTGGTGGAAACCTTGGAGCCGGCGACGATGGCGGCCATTGGCTTGGTCGGGTTGCCCAGCGCCTTGCCCAGGGCCTCTAGCTCGGCGGCCAGCAGAGGGCCTGCCGCAGCGACTTTGGCGAATTTGGCAACACCGTGGGTCGAGCCTTCGGCGCGGTGAGCAGTGCCGAACGCGTCCATAATGAAGACGTCGCACAGGGCAGCGTATTTCTGCGCCAGGTCGTCGGCGTTCTTCTTCTCGCCCTTGTTGAAGCGCACGTTTTCGAACAGCACGATGTCGCCAGCCTTTACGTCCACGCCGTCCAGATACTCGGCAACCAGCGGCACTTCACGACCCAGAGCCTTGCTCAGATAGGCGGCGACGGGCTTGAGGCTGTTCTCGGCGGAAAATTCGCCCTCGGTCGGACGACCCAGGTGCGAACAGACCATGACGGCTGCGCCCTTTTCCAGCGCCAGCTTGATGGTCGGCAGCGAAGCAACAATACGTGCATCGCTGGTGACCACACCGTCCTTGACCGGGACGTTGAGGTCTTCGCGGATCAGTACACGCTTACCTTGCAGGTCGAGGTCGGTCATCTTCAACACGGTCATGAGGCGTTCCCTGTTTATTACTGTTGTTTATGGATGCTGTGCAGATAATGTTCGGCGACATCCAGCATTCGATTGGCAAAACCCCATTCGTTGTCGAACCAGGCCAGGACGTTGACCAGTCGCGGCCCGGAAACCCGTGTCTGGCTGGCATCGATGATGGCCGAATGTGGGTCGTGATTGAAATCACAGCTGGCGTGCGGCAATTCGGTATAAGCCAACAGCCCCTTGAGCGGGCCGTCGGTGGCAGCCGCGCGCAGGATACGGTTGATCTCTACCGCATTGGTATCGCGTGCTACCTGCAGCGTGATGTCCAGGCATGAGACGTTCACCGTCGGCACTCGAACAGCTTTGGCCTGAATTCGGCCGGCAAGTTCCGGAAGCAGCCGCTCGATGCCCCGCGCCAGACCAGTGGACACCGGGATGATCGATTGGAAAGCCGAGCGCGTACGACGCAGATCTTCATGATGATAGGCGTCAATCACCGGTTGGTCGTTCATCGCCGAGTGAATCGTGGTGATGGTGACGTATTCCAGCCCAAGCTCCCGGTTCAGCAAGTCCAGCAACGGCACGCTGCAGTTGGTCGTGCAGGACGCCGCCGAGACCAGAAGCTCATCGCCGGTCAGTGTCTGCTGGTTGATGCCGTAGACGATGGTGGCGTCGACATCCGCCTCGCTGGCCATCGGCTGGGAGAACAGCACCCGCGGCGCCCTGGCGGACAGGAAGCGCTCGCCATCGGCGCGAGAGTGATAGACGCCGGAGCATTCGAGCACCAGATCGACGTCCAGCGCGCCCCAGTCGATGCCTTCCGGCGTCGCGCTGCGGAACACTTTGATGACGTGATCGTTGATGTGCAGAAAATCGCCTTCGACCCGCACTTCACCGGGAAACCGACCATGTGTGGAATCAAAGCGCGTCAGGTATTCGAGACTGGCCATATCAGCCAGATCGTTGATCGCCACTACTTCAAAGCCCGCCTTCGCGCCTCGCTCGCACAGCGCGCGCAGCACGCAGCGACCGATACGACCGTAACCATTGAGGGCGACTTTATAGGGGCGTGACTGAGGCATTAGGGGTTCTCGGTTTTGGATGACACAAAGAACCTGTAGGAGCCGGCATGCCGGCGAACGCGAGGTTCCAGCTCAAAATCGTGGCTGATACCCGCGCTCGCCAGCATGCCGGCTCCTACAGTTAGAGCGGCTTTTAGTCTTCCAGCAACTCTTCAGCCGTGGAGATGATGTTCTCCAGCGTGAAGCCAAACTCTTCGAACAGCAGGTTCGCGGGGGCCGACTCACCAAAGGTGGTCATGCCGATCACGCGGCCTTCCAGGCCGACATACTTGTACCAGTAGTCGGCATGAGCGGCCTCGATGGCGATGCGCGCGCTGACTTCCAGTGGCAGAACCGACTGTTTGTACAGCGCGTCCTGAGCTTCGAAGACGCTGGTGCATGGCATGGATACCACACGCACGTTCTTGCCTTCAGCCGTAAGCTTGTCGAACGCCTGAACGGCCAGCCCGACTTCGGAGCCGGTTGCGATCAGGATCAGATCCGGCTCGCCGTTGCAGTCGCGCAACACGTAGCCGCCACGGTTGATGTTCTCCAGCTGCAGCGCATCACGCGCCTGATGCTGCAGGTTCTGGCGGGAGAAGATCAGCGCGGACGGGCCGTCGTTACGCTCGATGGCGTGCTTCCAGGCTACCGCGGATTCCACCGCATCGGCTGGACGCCAGGTGTCCAGATTCGGCGTGGTGCGCAGACTGGTCAGTTGCTCGATCGGCTGGTGGGTCGGACCGTCTTCGCCCAGACCGATGGAGTCATGTGTGAATACATAAATGACACGTTTCTTCATCAGCGAGGACATGCGCACCGCGTTGCGCGCGTACTCCATGAAGATCAGGAACGTCGCGCCGTAAGGCACGAAACCGCCGTGCAGGGCGATACCGTTCATGATTGCGCCCATACCGAACTCACGCACACCATAGTGCAGGTAGTTACCGCTGGCATCGTCACCGAAGATGCTCTTGCAGCCTTTCCAGATGGTCAGGTTGGAGCCGGCCAGGTCAGCCGAGCCGCCGAGGAATTCAGGCAACAGCGGGCCAAAGGCACTGAGTGCGTTCTGGCTGGCCTTACGGCTGGCGATGGTCTCGCCCTTGGCGTTGACTTCGGCGACATAAGCGGCGGATTTTTCCGCGAAGTCAGCTGGCAGCTCGCCACTCATGCGGCGGATAAGCTCATTGGCAAGCTCAGGAAATGCTGCGGAGTAGGCTGCGAAACGCTGATCCCATTCGGCTTCGGCTGCGAGGCCTTTTTCCTTGCCGTCCCATTCCTTATAGATATCGGCCGGAATTTCGAAAGGACCGTGAGTCCACTTCAGCGCGGCGCGGGTCAGGGCGATCTCGTCGTTGCCCAATGGAGCGCCGTGGCACTCTTCCTTGCCCTGCTTGTTCGGCGAACCGAAACCGATGGTGGTCTTGCAGCAGATCAGGGTCGGCTTATCGCTCTTGTGAGCGGTGTCGATGGCAGTCTTGATCTCTTCGGCGTCGTGCCCGTCGACATTGCGAATCACCAGCCAGCCGTAGGCCTCGAAGCGTTTCGGCGTGTCGTCGGTGAACCAGCCTTCGACTTCGCCGTCGATGGAGATGCCGTTGTCGTCGTAGAAAGCCACCAGCTTGTTCAGCTGCAGGGTGCCAGCAAGCGAAGCGACTTCGTGGGAAATGCCTTCCATCATGCAGCCATCACCCATGAATACATAGGTGTGGTGGTCAACGATGTCATGGCCTGGGCGGTTGAACTGTGCAGCCAGGGTCTTCTCGGCGACAGCGAAACCGACTGCGTTGGCAAAACCCTGACCCAGCGGGCCGGTGGTGGTTTCAACGCCCGGGGTGTAACCGTATTCAGGGTGGCCCGGCGTGCGGCTGTGCAGTTGGCGGAAGTTTTTCAGGTCGTCGATCGACAGGTCGTAACCGGTCAGGTGCAGCAGCGAGTAGATCAGCATCGAGCCGTGGCCGTTGGACAGGATGAACCGGTCGCGATCGGCGAACAGCGGGTTGCTCGGGTTGTGCTTCAGATAGTCACGCCAAAGGACTTCAGCGATATCCGCCATGCCCATCGGGGCACCGGGGTGGCCGCTGTTGGCCTTTTGCACGGCATCCATGCTGAGTGCACGAATGGCATTGGCACGCTCACGACGGCTTGGCATCGCTGATCTCCTGGGGCAGAAAGAAGTGGTATCTGAAAAAGGCCGCCATTTTCCCTCAGGCACTGCTTCGGGGCAATGACAGATCACGCCCCATCGCGTTTTTCCTGCGCGATAGACGTTTTTTCGTACAACGCAGTGGAGCTGCGCCTGAAAACGGCAAAATAGCGACGCCGTTCAGCCGGCAGCCATCAAGCAATATCAAAACTTTTTGATATTGGTCTTGCGGCGAACCCGGGCGATAACTAGACTGCCAATCCTATGAATCTACGCGCGCCCGCCCTCGAGCACGATCAAAGCGACGAACTGGCTGCCTTGTGCAAGGCCGGTGGCGACCCGCTGCGACTGAATGTGTTGCGCGCCTTGTCGAACGACTCGTTCGGCGTGCTGGAGCTGGCGCAAATCTTCGCCATCGGTCAGTCGGGCATGAGTCACCATCTCAAAGTGCTGGCCCAGGCGGATCTGGTCGCCACGCGCCGCGAAGGCAACGCGATCTTTTATCGTCGCGCGCTGCCCCACACTGAACAGGTTGGCGGCAGACTCCACGCGGCATTGCTCGAAGAGGTCGACGGTCTCTGTCTGCCAGAAGATGTCCAAGCGCGAATCGGCTTGGTACACCGCCAGCGCGCCAATGCCAGTCAGGACTTTTTCGCACGTACCGCGGAAAAATTTCGCGCCCAGCAGGACCTGATCGCAGGACTGCCCCAGTACCGCGATAGCCTGTTGTCGCTGCTGGACAAACTAAGCTTCGCTGCCGACGCCACAGCCGTGGAAGTCGGACCCGGGGATGGCGGTTTTCTGCCAGACCTGGCGCGGCGTTTTCGGCATGTCACGGGGCTGGACAACAGCCCGGCCATGCTCGATCTGGCGCGCAATATCTGTAAGCAGAAGGCGCTGGACAACGTAGAGCTGAAACTGGCCGATGCGCTGTCCGACGCTAACGTTTTCGGGGACTGCGTCGTCTTGAATATGGTGCTTCATCATTTTGCGGCACCGGCCGAAGCACTCAAACAGCTGGCCAACCTGCTGAAACCGGGCGCAAGCCTGCTGGTGACAGAGTTGTGCAGCCATGACCAGAGCTGGGCCAGGGAGGCCTGTGGCGATCTCTGGTTAGGGTTCGAACAGGAAGATCTGGCCCGTTGGGCCATCGCTGCGGGGCTGGTCCCCGGGGAAAGCCTGTATGTAGGCTTACGTAATGGTTTCCAGATCCAGGTTCGCCATTTTCAGCGACCGGCTGGCGACACTCACCATCGGTAACACTCAGGAAAACCGTCGAGATGAGCGAATACTCCCTTTTCACCTCCGAGTCCGTGTCCGAAGGGCATCCGGACAAAATCGCCGACCAGATCTCCGATGCAGTGCTGGACGCCATCATTGCTCAGGACAAACACGCGCGCGTAGCCGTGGAAACCCTGGTCAAGACCGGCGTTGCGATCGTGGCTGGCGAAGTCACCACCAGCGCGTGGGTCGACCTGGAGCAGATCGTTCGTGACGTGATCAGCGGCATCGGCTACACCAGCTCCGACGTCGGCTTCGACGGCGCGACCTGCAGCGTGATGAACATCATCGGCAAGCAGTCCCCGGACATCAACCAGGGTGTCGACCGCGCCAAGCCTGAAGATCAGGGCGCTGGCGACCAAGGCCTAATGTTCGGCTACGCCAGCAACGAAACCCCTGCGTTGATGCCTGCGCCGATCGCGTTCTCGCACCAGCTGGTGCACCGCCAGGCCGAAGTGCGTAAGTCGGGCCTGCTGCCCTGGTTGCGCCCGGATGCTAAATCCCAGGTCACTTGCCGCTATGAAAACGGCATCGTTGTCGGTATCGACGCAATCGTTCTGTCGACTCAGCATAACCCGGACGTTTCCTACGCCGACCTGCGCGATGGCGTGATGGAGCTGATCGTCAAGCACGTGCTACCAGCCGAACTGCTGCACAAGGACACTCAGTTCCACATCAACCCGACTGGCCAGTTCATCATCGGCGGCCCGGTAGGCGACTGCGGCCTGACCGGGCGCAAGATCATCGTCGACAGCTACGGCGGCATGGCCCGTCATGGTGGCGGCGCGTTCTCCGGTAAAGACCCGTCCAAGGTAGACCGTTCGGCTGCGTATGCCGGCCGTTACGTTGCCAAGAACATCGTCGCCGCAGGCTTGGCCGAGCGCTGCGAGATTCAGGTGTCTTACGCCATCGGCGTCGCACAGCCTACATCGATCTCGCTGAACACCTTCGGCACCGGCAAGATCAGCGACGACAAGATTGTCCAACTGGTCCGCGAGCACTTCGACCTGCGTCCGTACGCGATTACCAAAATGCTCGACCTGCTGCACCCGATGTACCAGGAAACCGCAGCCTACGGCCATTTCGGCCGCACGCCGCAAACCAAGACTGTGGGCGACGACACCTTCACCACGTTCACCTGGGAAAAAACCGACCGCGCCGATGCGCTGCGCGCAGCTGCCGGTTTGTAATACACGCTGATCCCAAGCGCTTAGCAAAAGCCCCCGGCGATGAAAATCGTCGGGGGCTTTTTGTTTGGTTGTCTGCCGGCCGCCTCGCGCGCTTTATCGTCCCGTTTAGTCCTTGGCCGGATCTGTAGCAGCCCGGCTTTCCGGCGACGGCGCGCTCCTGATCGCTGCCGCTGGCAAGCCATGCTGCTACGAGTTGCGTTACCCACCTTAAGCCCGCCGTGCCACCAACAGAAACGACGCAGCGCTTGCCAGCAGCGCCGCGCACACCCGATTGAACAATCGCTTGCCGCTCGATCTGGCGAACAGTCGGCGGGCGTGGATGCCTATGTAGCAATACAGGCCAATGGCGATGCATTCCAGGGCCAGAAACATCGCACCCAGTTGTGCGAACTGGCTGAGGGCGGCGCCGGAGTGATCAACGAACTGTGGCAGGAAGGCGGTAAACAGCAGGATTGCCTTGGGGTTGCCGATGGCGACCAGAAATTCCTGACGCGCCAGTCGGCCCAGTCCGACCTGCGCTGAATTCTCGTCTACATCGCTATCAGCCTGGGCGCGCCACAGTTGCACGGCCAGGTAGAACAGATATGCCGCACCGACGATCTTGATCCCATGAAACAACCACTCCGAGGTGTGCAGTACGGCGGTCAATCCCACTGCCGCCAGTGCGATCATGATCGTGAAGGCGAGCAGACGCCCCAAGCCGCCACTGCACGCAACTGCGAATCCATAACGCGAGGCGTTGCTGATCGATAGCAGATTGTTGGGGCCGGGGGCCATATTCAGGGCGAAACAGGCGGGGATGAAAACGGCAAGGGTCGACAGCTCCATGATGGTTGTCCTTTATTAGCGCTGGAGTGACACATCATTTTGCACTCGCGGCAAATCCGCTCAAGACACAGCTGAGCAGCGAATCTGCACCCGACTGTACTACCCGCTGAAAAAGCCGGTAACCGGAACAAGCGGGAAGCCCCGCGCCCACGCCGCTAGCCTTGCTGGCCTCACTCCAGGCAAGGACGCTTCGATGCTGCCTCTCTCACGCTTCTTCATCTGTGTGTTGTTCGCCCTCTGCTTCACTTCCGCCCGCGCCGGAAGCTGTCCTGAATGGCCTCCGGCGAAAGCCAGGAGCGAGATTCTTGCACTGCAACAGCAGATCGACCGATGGAACGACAGCTATCACCGACAGGGGATTTCGCTAGTAGCTGACGAGCTTTATGACCAATCCTTAACTCGCCTAGCGCAGTTGCGTGACTGTTTCGCTAGTTCTCCTTCATACAACGGCAACCCGCTGAAGACCGCCGCCGGGACCCACGTCCATCCCGTGCCCCATACCGGAATCAACAAGCTGGCAGACGAATCCGCCGTGCAAGGCTGGCTCAAGGGTCGCGACGATCTTTGGATTCAGCCGAAAGTGGACGGGGTTGCGGTCACGCTCGTTTATAAGGATGGCAAGTTGATCAAGGCGATCAGCAGGGGCGACGGGATCAGCGGGCATGACTGGACGGCTCATGCTCGACTGATCGAAGCCATCCCCGCTCAGATTGCGTGGCAAGAGGCTCTGGTGCTGCAAGGCGAGCTGTACTGGAAGCTGGACGGCCACGTGCAGTCGCAAGCGGGCAGCCTCAATGCACGTAGCAAGGTCGCGGGCTTGATGGCCCGAAACGCACTCACACGCGCGGAAGGAGCACAGATCGGTCTTTTCGTGTGGGATTGGCCGCATGGGCCTGTAGGCATGCGCGAACGTCTGGCAAGTCTCGGATCGCTGGGATTCGAAGACAGCCTGCGCTTTAGCGAACCTTTTAGGGATTTTGCTCAAGCCAGGAAATGGCGCGAGCGCTGGTACAGAAATCCGCTACCGTTTGCCACCGACGGCGTGGTGTTGCGTCAGGGTGAGCGACCTTCGGCTGAGCGCTGGCAAGCGAAAGCACCGTACTGGATCGCCGCGTGGAAATACCCGTTTGCCCAAGTGCTGGGAGAAGTGCGCAAGGTGAATTTCAACGTGGGCCGCAGCGGGAAAATCACTCCGGTGCTGGACATCGAGCCGGTGCAGTTGGATGACCGTACGATTAGCCGGGTCAGTGTGGGATCGCTCAAACGCTGGCAGGCGCTGGACATTCGTCCCGGCGACCAGGTGGGGATCAGTCTGGCCGGGCTGACCATTCCGCGACTCGATGAAGTTGTGACACGAAGTGTCGACCGGGTGCCGTTGACTGTCCCGAATGCTGCAGACTACCACCCGCTCAGTTGCTGGCAGTCGACCGAAGGCTGTGAGGGTCAGTTCCGTGAGCGGCTGAAATGGCTCAGCGGCAAGAAAGGCCTGGCGCTTGGCGGTGTAGGACCGGGCACTTGGGACAAGCTGATCAACGCCGGTGTGATGGACGGTTTATTGGCCTGGATGCGGCTGGACGGCGCGCAACTGCGCAATATTCCCGGCCTCGGTGAGCTGAGCAGCGCTAAACTGTTGAAGAGTTTTCACGGAGCGCGCGAACAATCGTTCGAAACCTGGCTCAAAGCCCTCGGTTTACCGCCCGCCGCAGGTGCGGACCTGGGTAATTCCTGGTCGGCGCTGGCGGCTCGCAGTATCGATCAATGGCAAGCCGAGCGCGGAATTGGCCCCGGTCGTGCGAAGCAATTGGTCGCATTTTTTCATGACCCGCAGGTGCAAGCGCTCAGCAGACAGTTGCGGGAGGAAGGCATCAAGGGTTTTTAGTCATTTTGGCCGCGGACAACGCATATCGACGATCCGCGGATCTGTATTTTTAAGGAGTTTCCATGAAGTTCTCATCACCATTGATGGTGTTTACCGCGTTGGGCCTGTTGGCGGCCCCTGCATTCGCCGCCGAACAAGCACCTGCCCTGAGCGGTTGTGCGGCCAAGCAACAGGCCATCACTACGCAGATCGAAGAGGCCAAGGCCGCCGGTAACAGCTATAAGCAGGCGGGGCTGGAAAAAGCATTGAGCGAAGTGAACGCCAACTGCACCGATGCCGGCCTGCTCAAGGAGCAGGAAAAGAAAGTGCTCGACGCCAAGCGCGAAGTCAGCACACGTCAGGCCGATCTGGACAAGGCCATGAAAAAGGGCGACCCGGACAAGATCAACAAACGCAAAGACAAGCTGGCCGAGTCGCGTGAGGAACTGAAGCAGGCGCAGGAAAAACTGGAAGATTTGCAATCGGTCGAAGATAACGAATGATGTTCTGTAGCAGCCCGGCTTGCCGGCGATGGCGCATTTGAAATCGCCACCGCCGGCCGGCCGGACTGCTACATGACCGTCGAAGGTCTCGAAACCCCTTGTGGCACACATCGCACGCATCTTCGAATGCATGGCGACTGGACTGAAAAAGTGGCGGCCAGTCCTATGAGCACCATGAAATCAGGGCGGTACGCCGATCAGACTGAGACGCCAAACAAGGCAACCACCAGCGCCAGATCGATGAACCACACCAGCGAGCGCAACGCGGCCAGATCCGCCAGATAGAAGATGATGTAAAGCAGGCGACTGGTGACGAACAACACCGCTAGCACATCAATGGTCACCAACTGTGCAACACCGGCGACGTGAGCGATGATCACCCCGGCGGCGAAACCCGGAATCGCTTCGAAGCTGTTCTGCTGCGCGGCATGGGCGCGACGCGGCAAGCCTTCGAGCTTGTCGAGAAAGTCTCGCGGGTTGTGGTTTTGCCGGGCACCGAATTTGCCGCTGCTGAACTTGGCAATCGACGTGCACACCAGCGGCAACAGAATCACGATTAACACGCACCAGAAGGCAACGGTCATTTGCATCATCCTTTTGAATGTTTGAGCTTCATCCGAAGCAGTCCAGATAGTACCTGCCACAGCTAAGAGCGGCGGCCAAGGGAAAGGTTCTTTGGCGGTAGCGCATGCACGGCATGCATTTCGCCATCTCGGCAAAATCGCCAGTTTCGCCAGCCG
Source organism: Pseudomonas sp. (assembly GCF_050739935.1). GTDB lineage: Bacteria > Pseudomonadota > Gammaproteobacteria > Pseudomonadales > Pseudomonadaceae > Aquipseudomonas. The sequence goes on from NZ_JBOICF010000064.1 coordinate 23,072, forward strand.
CCGCTGAGAATAATGGATTTCCCAGGTCGCAATACATCAACCTGATGTTCCGGCGCCGATTTTTCTCATAGCTGCCACAACGCGAACGATTGGCTAAGATGCCCGTCATCACGGCCGCGTGCCAATGCCCCAGGAGCCTGAATGTCCAGCGAAGAAGACGCCACCGTCAGTGGTGCAGCGCCCATGATTCCCGATCAGCGCAGGGAGTTGATGCTGCGCCAGTTGCGTAAGCATCAAGTGCTGAGCGTGCATCAACTGATGGAGATGTTCGACTGCTCGCACATGACCATCCGCCGTGATATCGCCTTGCTTGAGCAGAGTGGCCGCGCCTATTCAGTGACCGGTGGCGTGCGCATCGCCAGTCAGGTGCATAGCGAGCCCAGTCATCAATCCAAGGCGGTGATCGAGTTACCGCACAAGCAAGCCATGGCAAAACTGGCTGCTGGCTTGCTGCATCCGGAGATGACGGTTTATCTGGACGCAGGGACCAGCACGCTGGAAATCGTGCCGCACATCGTCGCGCTATCCGGGATGACTGTAGTGACCAACGACTTCGGCGTGGCCAATGCGCTGGCTGATGCAACCCACGTGGATGTGATTCACACCGGCGGTTTGCTGGATCACCCCAACCGCTCCTGCGTTGGCGGTCTGGCGGCGGCGACATTGCGCCAGTTGGCTACGGATGTAGCGTTCATGTCGACCAGTTCGTGGGATCTGCAGCGCGGCATCACCACCCCATCGGCGCTGAAGGTCGAGGTCAAACAGGCCGCGATGCAAGCGGCGTCACGCAGCGTACTGCTGACCACCAGCTCCAAGTACGGCACGTTTGGCATGTACAAGGTGGCGGGGCTTGAGCAGTTCGATACGATCATCAGCGATGATGGCCTGGCGCAGGCCGCGGCTGAGAGCATTCGGGCGCTTGGGGTGGATGTGATGTTGGCTTCGGTTGAGAAACAGCGCTGAGGGTGAAGAGATGATAGCCTGCGCGAGTTTGCCTGAAGCTATTCGGGAATGCTCTCAGAGCTGCAATACAACCTCACAAGTGAGATCAGCCAGGGTGAGGGGCCAAAACAAACGCCCTATGCAAAGCATCGGGCGTTTTGCAGTATATACCTGAGTTCGCGCTTGGGGGTTTAACCACAGGGAGTTCAAGACGTCGCGACCGGGGCCGACTGAAAAATATTTCACGTAACTTCAATGTCAAATCAGCAAGGCCTTTGTCCGGACATCCATCAGATTTTTTTTCCTAGTATCTCGTTCAGCTTATTAGTCTCTCCTTCAGACAAGTTTAACTTCTTGATTTTCTCCTCAGAAAAGTTTAGCCTCGTGAACTCTTGCTTAAAAAATTCTCGATCATAGGTTTCAACATCAAAATCAGCCAAGAGTTTTTTAAAAAAAACTCCTTCTTGTTTTATCAGTTTGTCCTGTTGGGACTTCTTTTGACCATTTTCCGACGCCCCGGAAATCACACCCAAATCACATATTGTTTCGGGCCCTTCTTCGAACTGACCACTGAGTCCTTCATTCACTCCAACATAAAACTCCACTTTTTCATTGGGTGCTCTTTCACCTTCGCCCTCGACTTTGAAGGTATTCTCTGATCCTCCTTTGAGCGGAAAATCCAGATGCGTATACTTTCCCGAAACGCCCCCATGGCCGATTCGGACAGTGTTGACAAATATCTCCTTCTCCCTGTTTAAAGCGCAGGTACCTTTGAGCGTGCCGGAAAATTTATAGCCTGAACTCCCTACCGGCTCCACAACTCCTGTGAAATGAGCTGCTGACCCGACAGGGGTTTTCTCTAATTTCAATTCGATAGCAGGCATAACGATAATCTCCTTATTAAGGTTGCTCCAACTGACCGCACTCTGCAGTCAGCCACACATTTAATATTGAGTCAGAAATTGAAAAGGTCAAGGTAGAGGCAATACATAACAAACTCCTCCGACCAACGGCTCCCTCAAAAAACGCGCCTCACATTATGCGAACAAATAGTGTCGCTCATTCTTTGAGCCCTAGTTCAGCCAAAGACTTGGAGAATCAGACACAAGAAGGCTCCAACCCACGCTATAAAGTGCTAATAAATAGTTATTAGAAATAAGACCCTCGCACTTTATAACCATCTTTATTTCTACAATTCGAAATTAGATATCCAAACGCTATTCGAATAAGCCTATTCAGTACAACGTTCCACAGCGCTTGCTCACTGACGTGCTCCTTTCCGCATATAACAATTTGAATAGGCTTAAAGATGGAATGGCTCAATGTGCGCAACCAATCACTCCGGGCTGATCGACGCGGTGCCGGCCTGGCCGCGGCGTCTGAACGCAATCGGGTGCAAGGAGTGGAATGCTTTGGCCTCGGTGGCTTACTCATCTGCTCCCTGACCCGCCGCAGAAATTGTAGGAGCCGGCTTGCTGGCGAATGCGG
>NZ_JBOICF010000065.1:0-40377 GCF_050739935.1 Pseudomonas sp.
CGGTGGGTCAGCTATAGATGCGTTGTCTGACACGCCGGTTCGCCAGCAAGCCGGCTCCTACAGATGTCACGGCGCATGGGATTCTGCGCTCATGCATGGTCTCTGCAAGCCGGACTGCTATAGGGGATTTGTGGCGGTTCGCAGAATCCCGGTACACCGCAGCCCCTGTAGCAGACGTCGGAGGTTACGACGGCAGCGAACGCGGTGGGTCAGTGCTGGATGTGTTGGTTGATACCCCGTTCTCCAGCAAGCCAGCTCCTACAATCGGAGGCGTTTGCGGGTTCGCGGTCAGCCCCAGCGCGCCAACACCTCGGGCAACTGCGTCAAGCTGCTGATCTCCGCATCCGGCAATTTGTCGGCCTCCCACGCCTTGCCACCGGGGTTGTACCAGATCGCGCGCAGGCCGGCCTGCTGGGCGCCTGCGATGTCATCTCCGGGATGGTCGCCGACATGCACTGCGTGATTCGCCTCGGCCTTTGCGCGCTTGAGTGCTTCGAGGAACGGCGCGGGATCAGGCTTGCCGATGCCCAGATCTTCCGCACACAGCGCAAAGGCGAAATAGTCCGCAAGGCCCAGACGACGCACATCCGCGTTACCGTTCGTCACCACACCCAAGGTGTAAGACTTGGTCAGAATCTCCAGCGTCGGCACCACTTCTGGGAAGATATCCAGCTTGTGCCGCCCTTGAAGAAATACCTCAAAACTCTGCTCAGCCAGATCCTGCGCCTCTGTATGGCCGTAACCTGCATCTTCCAGCGCATGAAACAGCACTCGACGCCGCAATGCACTGATCCGATGCTTGAAGCTCGGATCCGCTTCAACCAACCGTGAGCGAATTTCCCAGAGATGTTCCACCGGTACCGGTCCTAGTTTCGGTGCATTTTCCGCCAGCCAGTCCCGCAGCATGGCCTCGGCACTGACGATCGCCGGTGCGGTTTCCCACAAGGTGTCGTCCAGATCGAAGGTAATCAGCTTGATGCTCATTCGGAAGAATCCTTGCGTTTGGCCCGTGGGTGGGCGCTGTCGTACACCGTTGCCAGATGCTGGAAGTCCAGATGGGTGTAGATCTGAGTCGTTGTGATGTCGGCGTGGCCGAGCAATTCCTGCACGCCGCGAAGGTCCTGAGAGGACTCCAGCAGGTGGCTGGCAAAGGAATGTCGCAGCATGTGCGGGTGCAGATTCTGCCCCAGCTCACGCTCGCCAGCGGCCTTGACCCGAAGCTGAATCGAGCGTGGTCCCAGGCGTCGGCCCTGTTGGCTGATGAACACGGCATCGTCGTGAGGATTGGCAAGCGCTCGCTGCTTCAGCCATTGCTCCAATGCCTCGCGGGCTTTACGTCCCACCGGCAGGACGCGGGTCTTGCTGCCCTTGCCGAGGACTTCCACCAAACCGTCCGCCAGATCCAGCTGTGCGCAGTTCAACCCGGTGAGTTCTGAAAGACGCAGCCCGGATGAGTAGAACAGTTCGAGAATCGCCTGATCGCGGCGCGCGAGAAACTCGTCCTCCACACCGCCTTCCAGCAGTTGCAGCGTGCGGTCGGCGTCGAGGGTCTTGGGCAAGCGGCGCTCGCCCTTGGGCGGTGACAGGCCGTTGGCCGGATCGTGGTCGCAGAGGCCTTCGCGGTTGAGGTAGTGATAGAAGCCGCGCACCGCCGACAGCAATCTGGCAATGCTGCGCGATGACTGGCCTTGCTGGTGCAAGCGGGCGACGAGGCTTCGCATGGACTGGATATCCAGCGCCTTCCAGCTGTCGATCTGCTGCTTTTTGCAAAACCCCAGCACTTTGCTCAGGTCGCGGCGGTAAGCCTCAAGCGTGTGGCTCGACACTTGGCGCTCACTGCGCAGGTGCATGCAGTAAGCGTCCAGTTGCCGTTCCATGCTAGCGAACCGAGCGCAGGGCGTTGGTGAAACGCGGCAGCAGGCGGCTCAGCACATCGGCGATGTAGGTGAGGAACAGCGTGCCCACCGAGCTTTTGTAGTGCTGCGGATCGCGGCTGCCAATGGCAAGAACGCCGTGCAGCCCCTGATGATTCAAGGCGACGATGGCGGTGGAACCGACTTCCTTGCTCTGCTCGGCGCCAAACAGAAACTCAAGCTCGTGCTCGCGCAAAGCGCCGCAGACGGTCTTGCCTCCGGAGATCAACCCGCCAATTGCCTTCTGCGCGTCGGCGCCGCTGACCCAGCGGCCCACGGTCATCGGGTTGTCGCTGAAAAGAATCAGGCTCACGAACGGCACTTGAAACTCTTCGCGCAAGCTGTCTTCGACCGCAATGACGATTTCTTCCAGGCTGGTGGCGTCCATCAGCGCGAGGATCAGGCGTCGGGTTTTCTCGAACAGACGGTCGTTATCGCGCGCCACGTCCATCAGCTGCGACAGCCGATGACGCATCTCGATATTGCGCTCGCGCAGCAGTTTGAGCTGACGCTCGACCAGTGAAACGGTGTCGCCGCGCTGATGCGGAATGCGCATCGCCGTGAGCAGCTCATCGTGCTCGGCGAAGAAGTCAGGGTGTAGTTGCAGCCAGGCCGCGACTGCCTCGGCTTCAAGGGCAGGCACTGTTTGATCGGCAGGTGATTGGCCGGGCGTGTCGGTTGAAGTCTGAGGCAGGTCGGTCATCGGATATTCTCACTCATAGACGTACTTGGCCTTCGTAGACCCTGACGGCCGGGCCGGTCATCACTACAGGATGACCCGGGCCGCGCCACTCGATGGACAGGCGTCCGCCGGGCAGATCGATCAGCAGCGGCGATTCCATCCAGCCCTGACTGATCGCCGCGACCGCCGCCGCGCAGGCGCCGGTGCCACAGGCCTGGGTTTCTCCCGCGCCGCGTTCCCAGACACGCAGTTGCGCGCGCTGGCGATCGACGACGTGAAGAAAGCCCACATTCACCCGAGCAGGAAAGCGCGGGTGGTTCTCGATTTTCGGGCCAAGGGTGTGGACAGGCGCATTGTTGATGTCGTAGACACGCAGCACGGCATGCGGGTTGCCCATCGAGACGGCAGCCAGCTCGACGCTTTCGCCATCGACATCCAATGCGTAACTGGTTGCTTGCTGCGGCGCATCGAAGGGGATGTCCGCAGGCACCAGGCGCGGTGCGCCCATGTCGACGCTGATCTGGCCGTCGTTGCGGATATCCAGCTCGATGATGCCGCTTTTGGTTTCGACTCGGATCTGCTTCTTGGCCGTCAGGCGCTTGTCCAGCACAAAGCGCGCAAAGCAGCGTGCGCCATTACCGCATTGCTCGACTTCCGAACCGTCGGAATTGAAGATCCGGTAGCGGAAATCCACATCCGGGTTGCTTGGCGCTTCAACCAGCAGCAGCTGATCGAAACCGATTCCGGTGTGCCGATCGCCCCATTGCTTGGCATGCTTGGGCAGGATGTGCGCGTGCTGGCTGACGAGGTCCAGCACCATGAAGTCGTTGCCCAGGCCATGCATCTTGGTAAAACGCAGCAGCATGGGATTACTCCGGCAGCAGGCTTTCGCCGGCATACAGCTCAGTCACGGTTTCACGGCGACGCACTTCGAACGCCTGATCGCCATCTACCAACACCTCGGCAGTACGCCCGCGGGTGTTGTAGTTGGAGCTCATGACGAAGCCATAAGCACCCGCAGAATGCACGGTCAGCAGATCGCCCTCGGCCAGCGCCAGTTTGCGCTCCTTGGCCAGGAAGTCGCCGGTCTCGCAAATCGGACCCACGATGTCGTACGTGCGCGCCGCGCCGTCGCGTGGTTGAACGGCCTTCACATCCATCCAGGCTTGATACAGCGCCGGACGGATGAGGTCGTTCATCGCGGCATCGACGATGGCGAAGTCTTTGTGTTCGGTGTGCTTGAGGTATTCGATGCGGGTCAGCAGCACGCCGGCATTGGCGACGATGAAACGACCCGGTTCGAACATCAGCGCCAGATCGCGACCTTCGAGGCGCTCGCGCACGGCCTTGATGTAGTCGCCCGCCAGCGGTGGCTCTTCGTCGCGATAACGCACGCCCAGACCGCCGCCCAGATCCAGATGGCGCAGCTGAATGCCGCAGTCGCTCAAGCGATCGACCAGATCCAGCAGGCGATCCAGCGCATCGACGAATGGCGACAGAGTGGTCAGTTGCGAACCGATGTGGCAATCGACGCCGATCACTTCCAGATTCGGCAGCTGTGCGGCGCGGATATACACATCTTCGGCGTCCGCGATGGCGATGCCGAACTTGTTCTCTTTAAGGCCTGTGGAAATGTACGGGTGAGTCCCGGCGTCGACGTCCGGGTTTACGCGCAGGGACACCGGGGCGCGTTTGCCCAGCTCGGCGGCCACGACCTGCAGGCGTTCCAGCTCGTCGGTGGATTCGACATTGAAGCAATGCACGCCGACTTCAAGCGCCCGACGCATGTCATCTCGGGTCTTGCCGACGCCGGAGAACACGATCTTGTCAGCCTGACCGCCTGCTGCCAGCACACGCTCCAGTTCGCCACGGGAAACGATGTCGAAACCGGCGCCCAGACGCGCCAGGACATTGAGTACGCCCAGGTTGGAGTTGGCTTTGACAGCGAAGCAGACCAGATGCGGCATACCGCTCAGAGCATCGGCATAAGCGCGATACTGCGCCTCGATGTGGGCTCGGGAGTAGACATAGGTCGGCGTGCCGAAACGCTCGGCGATGGCAGACAATGCAACTCCTTCCGCGAACAGCTCACCGCCACGGTAGTTGAAGGCGTCCATGGTCAATCCCTAGTAGGTCGAGGTCTGATGCTTGTGCGAGTGCGATTGGGTCTGGCTGTTGCCGTCGGACGAGTCGTCATCTGGCAGGTACAGCGGACCCTTCTGACCACAGGCAGAGACCAGGCACGCAACAGCGAGGAGCGCGGCCAGGGAGGAAATCAGGCGCTTCATGGCGAAATCCTTTGTATAAGCATAATTGCGCCCGAGTATACCGACCACCCGACAGATTGCCTATGTGCCACGGTTCCCGTCCGGCGGGGCTTTGACGCAAGTGCCGGATATATTGGCGATGGTCGCGTGTTTTTTGGCGCGGCAGGCCGCCAATGGGCGGGTAAGCTTTGCAATTGGCCGAAAGCGACCGTATCTTGCGTCGCTGCGCCATCAGTTGACACTTTCGAGGTTCCTGCAATGAGTTTGACCGAAGCCCGCTTTCACGACCTGGTCGATGAGACCCAAACTACGCTCGAGGATATCTTTGACGAGAGTGATCTGGATCTGGACGTCGAGAGTTCGGCTGGTGTGCTGACCGTGAAGTTCGAAAACGGCACGCAATTCATCTTCAGTCGCCAGGAGCCACTTCGCCAGCTGTGGCTGGCGGCACCGGCCGGTGGCTTCCACTTCGATTACGACGAAGAGGAAAAGCGTTGGGTCTGTGACAAGTCTGAAGAGCTACTGGGCGAGATGCTTCAGCGTCTAGCATTGAAGCAGGCCGGTGTTGAAATCGACTTCGACGCTATCGACGGTCATTACGACGGAAACCGATAGTGACCGACAGCGCCGCCCCCGTTAGAGCGCCGAAGCCGCTGTTCAGCAACGTCAGCCCGGCCGTGCCATCGCCGTGCATCAGCGTATGTCGGCTCGATGAGCACAAAGTGTGTACGGGGTGTTTCCGACACGTCGAAGACATCCGCGAATGGCGCGCTGCGACGGATCAGCGGCGGCGCGAGATCGTGCAGCAGGCGGATCAACGTCGGGCCAACGTCTGATTCGAATCTCAATCACAACGCAGACCTATTGTTGGAACCTGCATGCTGGCGAATGCGTTGGGTCAGTTAACGTTAATGGGTCTGACCCAACGTATTCGCCAGCAAGCCGGCTCCTACAGACTGTGATATCTCGCGTGTGCCTGAAGTCAGCCGCCGGCAAGCCGTGCTGTTACAGCGGCGTTGTGCAAATGCATCAAGCGTCACCCATCGCGTCATTCAACGATTTCTCAAGCTCGGCCTTGTAGCGCAGGAACAGGATCGTCTGGCCGCACGTATCTGCCAGGATTCCGGAGAGATCCAGGTCTGTGATGTAGCAGCGGTAGCGTTGCGGCTCGCTGCGTTGCTCAAGGATCTGCCGGGCAACGACGCTGAACAGTTGCTCGCCGAATTCCAGTTCCGAAAACTCTCTGCCGTCGCAGTACAGGGTAACGTTGACCTGGCCTGGTGACGCTTGCTCGACGATGGCCTGCACATCGTAAAACGGCTTGTCGGTGGGCATGACCGGTTCGACTCGTTGCTCGACTCGCCGTGCGCGCCCGGCGCCATCGGGAGTGACGCGGTAATACAGGGTTTCCAGCGCCTGCGGATCGAGAGGGTTCTCCAGCGGCCGCGATGCCCCACGCCGATATAGCAGCGATTGCAGGAAACGCTGCATCGGCATCAGTAGGCTCGGCTCATCGTGATACGGCAGGCGCTGATGCCACAGCGCGTTGTGTTCATCGAGCACATACAGATCAGCGTCGGACTCGTTGATCCGGTAGAACACCTGAATGCATTCGGGCTGGCCGTAAGGGATGATCAGCGACAGATCGCTGCCATCCAGCGCCTGTGGGTCCAGGTGAATCGGGCTGTAGCTGGGCAATTCCTCTCCCAGGTATTCGTAAAGGGCAGGCAGGCTGTCGAGCGCCACGTGGATGACTTGCCCTGGCGTCATTTCCAGCACGTGATAGTGATGCTGTACCTGAATCAGATAGCGATGATTCAGGCCGTGTGACAGCAGCAGTTGCGCGGTCTGGACCAGCTCATCGACCCGCTGGGCAATCGCCGGGGCGCGGTTGTGACAGAAGCAGCGCACGCTGATCACCGGTTTCGGCAATGTAGCGGGCAGGTTGTTGAGCAGTTCAGTCAGGCAGTCGAACAGGGCGTGCGGGCCGTCAAAGCGATTGACCAATACCTCGTTCCAGCTGTTGAGAGTGATCTGGTCGAAGGTCAGCACCAGATTTTCCCGAACCCCGGCATAACTCAGCGAGTCGGTGCGCTCGGTGGTCATCAGGATGTTCAGATCCTTGTGATGCTTGAGCGGATCGACGCCAACGTTTACCAGCAGCAGGATTTGACTCGGTACGCTCGGGCGCAGCAGAACCTCTTCGGTCACCATCCCCAGCGGCATCGGGATGCTGCGTTGCAGCGCGCCTTGAAGATTGAACAGCTCGAATTCGGTCAGGTCGCTGCTGCCGGGGTGCAGTGCCAGACGCGTGCAGCTGTCGATCACGTTGTTGCGATGGCACCAGGCAAGCAGCTCCAACAGTTCGCGGCTGCGCTTGATCGGCGCGAAAGACTCCCACTCATGGACGCCGAGATTGCCGTTGTACAGGCCCCACTGATACTTGCCGGGTTCGCGTTTATTGGGCGATTGCACCAGCGTCAGCGTGTCCTCGGCCAGATCCGGCGCGATGCCCGGATTGACGAACTCGACCTTGCCCGCCTTGCGCTCGAATGCCGCATAAAGACGACGCCCTAGAATATTGAGGTCGCGTTTGTTGATCGAGCTGATCGCATTCTCGGTACGAGCGAACTGCGTCAGAAAGCGATAGCTGTAATTGAGTTCGCTGACCAGCGCCCGGCGTTCGCTGGAAACCTGGCGCACCTTCCACTGGCTACGGCTGTCGAGCAGCGCCAACTGCCGCTCGTCCCACTTCCACTCCTTGGTTAGGCGCTCCAGCAGCAGGCGCTGCCAGCTAGTGGTTCGCTGGCGGGGCAGGCCGGTGAGCTTTTTATTCACTTTCAGATACAGGCTGCGGCGCACCAGTTCGAGCCGCTCGGGCTCGCCGCGCGCCAGCAGATATTCCTCGATCCGGCGATAAACCATCATGTACGGATCAAGTTCATCGAGATTGACGCGATTGGCGAAGACCTCTTTTTTCAGGCGCATGCTCAGGCATTGAACTTGTGGATGCTCGCTGGCATAGGCTTCGATCAGCAGCAGTTTGAGCACGGATTTGTAGGGCGATTCGATGCCCTTGAACAGCTGCCAGAGTCCGGCGCCGATGAATTCTCCGGGTGGGATGTGGGACATGTTGCCCAGATCCAGAACCTCATCTTCTCGGATGAACCGTTTGGACAGCAGCGTGTGGGTGTATTCGGCATAGCGCGCTTCTTCATAGACCGGCACCAACCACCAGATGGGTGTGCGCCCGGCCAGCCAGATTGCGGTGCGGTAGAACTCGTCGAGCAACAGGTAATGCTGAGTCGTACCGCAGTCGTCACCGCTGAGCTGCGCGTCACGCTCGCCCAACACGAACCGCTGCGGGTCGATCAGGAAGAAATGGGCCTCGGCGCCCATCGTCGCAGCCCAGGTTTCAAGCGCCTGACACTTCTTGCGCAACTCCAGCACTGCTTCGGGCGACAGGTTCGCGTCGTGGCAAATCCACACGTCCATGTCGCTCTGATCGGCCTGAGCCAACGTGCCGAGACTGCCCATCAGGAAAATACCGTGGATCGGTTGTGACGGATTTCCCCGACGCGGTTTGTAGGAAAAGGATCGGGTCAGGCGCTGGGCTTCGGCCAGGGCCTGAGCATCCGGCTCATAGTTGGACACCCCCGCAGGCGTGGCACTGGAGACATAGCCGGGCAGCAGCGGGTGATTGACATGAAAGAACAACGGCAACAGGGCCAAGACCGATTGTTGGCGTGTGGACAGACCTTCATTGGCGCGACCCAGCCGCCCTGCGTTGAGTGTCAGGAAGCGGTTGCGCAACTGGCTGAGGACCTTGCGGTCGATGCCCTCATCCAGATCGGGGCGGATCTCGAAACTACGGGTCATCGCGACTCAAAGCCGACAAACGGCATTACTGGGAGGCTGAGCAAAGCGACAGGAAAGAAGACCCGACATCAGGCGTTTATGAGGCGACTATGGGTATTTCTGGCGCCAGAATTCTATCGGCGCAGCATCTTATAAATGAAGGGGTCGCGAAACCTTTATTTGATGCTCCCGGCAAAGGTTTCGCGGCTAAGTGATTGCGGACGATATCAGGCCGCTTCCTGGGTGGTGGAGAGGATGATCAGCAGCGATTGCGCGTGTTCGGCGGCATCCAGTCCCAGACTGGTGAGGTAGCCTCCGTCGACCTGCGTCGTCAGGCCTTTTTCGAAGAGTCGTTTGGCGGCGGCAACGGCGGTGGGAGCAGCCACATGGTGGACTTTCAGGCCCTCCTGGGTATTGCGCAGATTGAACAATGACAGGATTTCCAGTTCGGCAACCAATTCAGGGGTAAACGACATAGATGCTCCAGACTTTTGTAATGGATGACGCGACGAAGGAATCGCAGGCGTTACAGCCTCGGAGGTCAAGCGGCAGCGAGGCATCTGGAGTGTAGTTAGCGTCTGGGGATTTTGCAGAAAGTAACCGGCCGATCGTCAGATGAAGCCCGGGAGTTGATGGGCGAGCTGGAATGTTGATGCAGGCATTGGAATCCCTGTGGGAGCGAATTCATTCGTGATTGGCCAGTACAATCGATACGTCTCTGTCGTCTGAACAATGTCTCGCGAATGAATTCGCTCCCACAGAATCTTGCGCGTCTGAAATGGCGGTCGGTTACTCGCTTTCGTCCAGCTTCACGCCCGGCGGCATCTCTGGCAGGGCGCGCAGGGCCTTTTCGTACCACTCGGTGTTGAATGGGCGGTCATCTGCGAGGATGCCGTCAATCTCAACCGCCAACACGTGCGCCATCATTTCCAGAATGTCTTCACGCTCGTAACCGACCAGCGTCAGCTTGTTGAAAGTGGCCTTCGCAGCGGGCGGGTTGTCGCTTTCGATCTGGTTTTCGATAGCCTGGATCAGGGTCGATTCAGCGAACTCTTCTTCGTCGTTGTCGATCTCGTCGCTCATGGTGTTCTCGATTTCCTGACAATTTACTAATCAGGGCCGCGCGCTTGATTCACACGGCCCGTTCGATGATGTTCAGCGGCTGACCAGCAACTGCTTGCCACGCCCCACGGCAGCCTTGACCTGCGCAGGTGCCGTTCCGCCGATGTGGTCACGGGCGTTGACCGAACCTTCCAGTGTCAACACGGCGAACACGTCCTGTTCGATTTGATCGCTGAACTGACGCAGCTCATCCAGCGTCATTTCCGCCAGATCCTTGCCAGTCTGCACGCCGTACTTCACGGCATGACCGACGATCTCGTGGCAGTCACGGAACGGCAGGCCGCGGCGAACCAGATAGTCAGCCAGATCGGTCGCGGTGGAGAAACCACGCAAGGCTGCTTCACGCATGATGGCATGTCTGGGCTTGATCGCAGGAATCATGTCGGCGAAAGCGCGCAGCGAGTCGCGCAGCGTGTCAGCGGCGTCGAATAGGGGCTCCTTGTCTTCCTGATTGTCCTTGTTATAGGCCAGCGGCTGGCCCTTCATCAAAGTCAGCAGGCCCATCAACGCGCCAAATACTCGCCCGCTCTTGCCGCGCACCAGTTCCGGCACATCGGGGTTTTTCTTTTGCGGCATGATCGAGCTGCCGGTGCAGAAACGATCCGGCAGATCGATGAACTGGAATTGCGCGCTGGTCCAGAGCACCAGCTCTTCGGAGAAGCGCGACAGGTGCATCATCGCAACGCTGGCAGCCGAGCAGAATTCAATGGCGAAATCGCGATCAGACACGCTGTCCAGCGAGTTGCCGCCCACGGCTTCGAAGCCCAGCAGTTGGCAGGTCAGCTCGCGGTCGATCGGGTAAGTGGTGCCCGCCAGTGCAGCACTGCCCAGTGGCATGCGGTTGGTGCGTTTGCGGCAATCGACAAGGCGCTCGTAGTCGCGGCTGAGCATTTCGAACCAGGCCAGCATGTGATGCCCGAACGTCACCGGCTGCGCGGTCTGCAGATGGGTGAAGCCCGGCATGATGGTGTCGGCTTCGCGCTCGGCCAGACCCAGCAGGCCTTCTTGCAGGCGAGTGATCGCAGCCAGGATCAGGTCGATTTCGTCACGCAGCCACAGACGGATATCGGTCGCGACCTGGTCGTTACGGCTGCGGCCGGTGTGCAGTTTCTTGCCGGTGATACCGATGCGGTCGGTCAGGCGCGCTTCGATGTTCATGTGCACGTCTTCCAGGTCCACACGCCAGTCGAACGTGCCAGCCTCGATTTCGCCTTGAATGGTCTTCAGGCCGTCGATGATGGTGTCGCGTTCGGCGTCGCTCAGCACGCCCACTTTGGCCAGCATCGTGGCGTGGGCAACCGAGCCCATGATGTCGTGGCGATAAAGGCGCTGATCGAAAGTGACCGAGGCGGTGAAGCGTGCGACGAAGGCGTCGACGGGTTCACTGAAGCGGCCGCCCCAGGACTGATTGGTCTTGTCGGTGCTCATGGATTCGCTCGCTGCTCTGCTGATTACTGTACTGATGACTGTTTTGATGAAGAAGTGGCATAGCCGATTTTAAAAGGCGCGGGCGATCATAACAGCATTGCCGGTTTTTTAATCCGGACAGCTTGCCCGCAAAGGTGCGAGCGCGGAGACTGACGCGATGCACAACGAGCGCAGTAAGTCGGGCCACAGCGCATCGCCCGGTAAAGAGTTTTTCCTTCCGGAGCTGTGCCTGCCTCAGGCGCTGCTGGTTCTGGTCGTGCTCGCCGAGCTCCTGGTGCTGGTACTGGTCCTGGTCGAGCCGATGCATCCGGGTTTCGACTGGGTGCGGCTGGCGTTGATATCGCTGTTCGTGCAGTGGATCGTCTTGCTCTCGGCAGCGTTGCTGTGTGGCTTGCGCCCCTGGCTGGCTCGCCTGAAACCGGGCATTGCCGGGGCCATGGGCTGTTTGCTGGTGGTGGCGGTGACCTTGCTGTGTACGGCAGTCACCGACTACTGCCAATTGGTGGGCGCTACCCCGGCCGACAGCGATATCGAACGCTATCTTCGCTATTCGTTGATCGCGTTGATCATGTCGGCGCTGATGTTGCGCTACTTTTACTTGCAGAGTCAGTGGCGCAAACAGCAACAGGCGGAATTGCGAGCCAGGATCGAGTCCTTGCAGGCGCGCATCCGCCCGCATTTTCTCTTCAATACTCTCAACAGCATTGCCAGCCTGGTCACCAGCGACCCGATCAAGGCCGAGCAGGCGGTGCTGGATCTGTCGGACCTGTTTCGCGCCAGCCTGGGCACGCCCGGCAGCCTGACCACGTGGGGTGAAGAGCTGGAGTTGGCCAAACGTTATCTATCGATTGAGCAATATCGACTTGGCGAGCGTCTACAGTTGGACTGGGACGTCAGCGCAATTCCCGACGACTTGCCGATTCCCCAGCTAACCTTGCAGCCATTACTTGAGAACGCGTTGATCTATGGCATCGCGCCCCGTGTCGAAGGCGGTGTGGTCAGGGTTGAGGCGGACTACCAACGGGGAGTATTCATATTGCGTGTCAGTAATCCCTATGACGAAGTCGCCCACCGGCAGACTTCAAGCGGCACTCAGCAGGCCTTGGCAAATATCGGCGCCCGCATCACGGCACTTTTTGGCCCTCTCGCAAGTCTGAGCGTGGAGCGCCGTGACGGTCGTCACTTCACCTGTCTACGCTATCCTTGTGCGAGACTCACGCAGGAAGCCAGAGCAATATGAATGTCCTGATCGTTGATGACGAACCCCTAGCCCGCGAACGCCTGGGCCGTATGGTCGGTGATCTCGAGGGTTATCGGGTTCTTGAACCCAGCGCCACCAATGGCGAAGAAGCCTTGACGCTGATCGATAGTCTGAAACCCGACGTGGTTTTACTCGACATCCGCATGCCGGGCCTGGATGGGCTGCAGGTTGCGGCCAAATTATGTGAACGCGACACACCGCCAGCCGTGGTTTTCTGCACGGCCCACGATGAGTTTGCCCTGGAAGCTTTCCAGGTCAGTGCCGTGGGTTATCTGGTCAAACCGGTGCGTCCTGAGAACCTGCTCGAAGCATTGCGCAAGGCCGAGCGGCCCAATCGCGTGCAGTTGGCGGCGATGACCCGGCCTGCTGCCGAAAGCGGCAGTGGCCCTCGCACCCATATCAGCGCCCGCACCCGCAAAGGCATTGAGTTGATCCCGCTGGATCACGTGATCTACTTCATCGCCGACCACAAGTACGTGACCCTGCGTCATGAGGACGGCGAAGTACTGCTCGATGAGCCGCTCAAGGCGCTGGAGGACGAGTTCGGTGATCGCTTCGTGCGTATTCACCGCAATGCGTTGGTGGCCCGCGATCGCATCGAGCGTCTGCAGCGTACGCCACTGGGGCATTTTCAGCTGTTCCTCAAGGGCCTGAACGGCGATGCGCTGATTGTGAGCCGCAGGCATGTGGCGGGCGTGCGCAAGATGATGCAGCAGCTGTAAGCCGCGATTGCCCTTGGGGGTGAGCTTGCTCCCGGAGCGGTATCGCGCGAAGCTGCTGCGAATGTACGGCCCTTTCGGGAGCAAGCCCACTCCCACCGGGCACTGACTCAGGTTCGAAACCGTTGGCGGCCGTACTGCTGCCGAAGATCGCGGCGTCTGGCCGGCGACCCTCCGTCACCTGGCATACCTGCATCGACTGAGATCATGATGCGAGCAGATTGATGACAGTCATTCGGCCCGATTGGGCCGAGCTGTTATCATCCGCCGCATCACTCAGTACGGATTGATCCATGCTCACTCGCGAAATCCGCATCGCCACCCGTAAAAGCGCCTTGGCTCTCTGGCAGGCCGAATACGTCAAGGCACGTCTGCAAGAAGCACACCCTGGCCTGAGCGTGACCTTGGTCCCGATGGTCAGCCGTGGTGACAAGCTGCTCGATTCACCGCTGTCGAAAATCGGCGGCAAGGGCCTGTTCGTCAAAGAGCTGGAAACCGCGTTGCTGGAAAACGAAGCCGACATCGCCGTGCATTCCATGAAAGACGTACCGATGGACTTCCCACAGGGCCTGGGCCTGTTCTGCATTTGCGAGCGTGAAGATCCGCGCGATGCCTTCGTGTCCAACACCTTCTCCAGTCTCGATGAACTGCCTGCAGGCAGCATCGTCGGCACTTCAAGCTTACGTCGTCAGGCGCAACTACTGGCGCGGCGTCCCGACCTGAAAATCCACTTCCTGCGCGGCAACGTCAACACACGTCTGGCCAAGCTGGATGCCGGCGAATACGACGCCATCATCCTCGC
This sequence comes from Pseudomonas sp., assembly GCF_050739935.1. Taxonomy (GTDB): domain Bacteria; phylum Pseudomonadota; class Gammaproteobacteria; order Pseudomonadales; family Pseudomonadaceae; genus Aquipseudomonas. Next base: position 14,053 of record NZ_JBOICF010000065.1, read on the forward strand.
CGCAGCTGGTTTGATTCGTCTCGGATTCGAAGACCGTATCACCTCGGCGATCAGCATCGATCACAGCTTGCCCGCAGGCGGCCAGGGTGCTGTCGGTATCGAATGCCGCAGTGTCGACACCGAACTCCACGCCCTGCTGACACCGCTGCATCACACCGAAACCGCTGTTCGCGTCACCGCCGAACGGGCGTTGAACAAGCATCTCAATGGCGGTTGCCAAGTCCCGATCGCCTGTTATGCGGTGCTCGAAAGCGATCAGCTATGGCTGCGGGGCCTGGTGGGAGATCCTGCTGGAAGTCTTCTGTTGCGCGCCGAAGCCCGAGCCCCGCAGGCCGATGCTCAGGCCCTGGGTGTGCAGGTCGCCGAAGCACTGCTGACACAGGGGGCTGCGAAGATTCTGAAGGCTGTCTACGGCGAGGCGGACGAAGAGTGAAGGGCTGGCGCCTGTTGCTGACTCGTCCGGCAGAGGAGTCGCAGGCACTCGCAGAGGTGCTGGCAAAGCAGGGCGTTTTCTGCGCGAGCCTGCCGCTGCTGGAAATCGAGCCATTGCCGGTTTCCGAAGAAAACCGTTCGATCATCTACGGCCTTGCGACCTATTGCGCGGTGATCGTCGTCAGCAAGCCTGCTGCGCGGCTGGGTCTTGGGATGGTCGACGAGGTCTGGCCGCAACCGCCCATGCAGAGCTGGTTCACCGTCGGCGCGGCTACCGCGCAGATCCTGGATGACTATGGCCTGCGCGTATTCTTCCCCGAGCAGGGCGACGACAGCGAGGCGTTGCTCGAACTGCCGCAACTTCAAGAAGCCATTTCCGGCTATGACCCCAAGGTGCTGATCATGCGCGGCGAAGATGGCCGCGAATTGTTGGCCGAGCGCTTGCGCGAACGAGGTGTAGTTGTCGATTATCTTGCGCTGTACCGTCGTAACCTCCCGCATTACACGGCGTTCACGCTGCCGCAGAGGGTTGCGGCGGAACGCTTGAACGGGCTGGTGGTCAGCAGTGGACAAGGTTTTCAACATCTGCGCGAGTTGGCCGGTGACGCCTGGCCGGAACTTGCGCGGTTGCCTTTATTCGTACCGAGCCCTCGGGTTGCTGAACTGGCGCGTGAAGCCGGGGCTCTTACCGTAGTGGACTGCCGTGGCGCCAGCGCTTCGGCCTTGCTGGCAGCGCTGCGGGAACAACCCGAGCCTGCCTCTCAGGCGTAATGATCGACGACTCGGATTACGATTACGCCCAAATGCAAAGGATGGATACGTGAGCGAAACAGTCTTGCCAAAAGATGACGTTGAACCGGTACTGGCCAAACCTGAGCCACTGCCGGATCCAGCGCAAAAAGAACCGTCGAATCGTCGTTCCAGCACCGGCCTTGTCATTCTGGCTTTACTGCTGGGCGCGGCGGGCGTGGCTGTCGGTGGCTGGAGCGTGTGGCAGCTGCGCGCTATTCAGGCCGGTCATCAGCAGCAGTCCAGCCAATTGCAGGACATCGGCTCACAGACGCAGATTCTCAAACAGAGCGAACAGCAATTGGCGGCCCGTCTGGCCCAACTGCCACCTGCCGAAGAGCTGGAAGACCGTCGTCGGCTGGTGACTCAATTGCAGGGCGATCAGCAGCGTATGAGCCAGCGCCTGGAAACGGTGCTTGGCGCAAGTCGCAAGGACTGGCGTCTGGCGGAAGCCGAACACCTTTTGCGTCTGGCCAGCCTGAGGTTGTCTGCGTTGCAAGATATCAATAGCGCTCAGGCGCTGGTTCAGGGCGCCGACGAGATTCTGCGCGAACAGGACGATCCGGGTGCGTTCGCGGCTCGCGAGCAACTGGCCAAAAGCCTGGCGGAACTGCGCAGCGTCGATCAGCCGGACCGGACAGGACTGTTTTTGCAACTGGCCGCCTTGCGCGATCAAGCCACTCAACTGAACGCACTGGCGCCGGAATACAAGGATAAGGGCGAGTCACTGCTCGGGCTTACCGATGGCAGCGAAGACGGTTACTGGACGAAGTGGTGGGACAAAATCTCCCAATACATTCGCATCGATTTCCACGCTGACAAAAACATCCGTCCGCTGCTGGCCGGGCAGAGCCTGACCCAGGTTCGTCTGGCGCTGAGCCTGGCCCTGGAGCAGGCTCAATGGGCGGCGCTCAACGGCGAGGCACAGGTCTACAACAAGGCGGTGACTGAAGCCCGCAGCGTGCTGGATGCCAACTTCAATCAGGACAACCCGCAAAGCAAGGTACTGGGCGAGCGTCTGGACGAGTTGGCAAAACAGCCAGTTTCCGTGATCACACCTGACCTGACGCAGAGCCTGAGTGCGGTTCAGGCATATCTGCAGCAGCGTCACACTCCCGTGGGCGGCGCACTGGAGCAACCCGCTGAAGGGGCGCAGCCGGGGAGCAAGCCATGAAGCGCGGCTATGTGATCGTTTTTGTCCTGATCGTGGTCGCGGCACTGGTGGGCCTCGCAATTTCTCGTCACGCGGGCTACGTGCTCATTGCGTATGACACCTTCCGCTACGAATCCAGCCTGTGGGCGACGCTAGCGTTGCTGGTAGCGGTTGTATTGGTGGTATGGCTGGTTCGCGGGCTGATCAGGCTGTTGACCACCTCGGGCGGCATGGTCAATCCCTGGTCGCGACGCAATCGCAGCCGCCGCGTGCAAGTGGCTATCGAACAGGGACAAATGGACCTTGCCGAAGGTCGCTGGGCCAGCGCAGAGCGCCATCTGAGTCGTGCTGCCGAGGCCGAACGTCAGCCGCTACTGTATTACCTCGGCGCTGCGCGTGCGGCCAACGAACAAGGGCGTTATGAAGAGAGCGACAATCTGCTGGAGCGTGCGCTGGAGCGCCAGCCACAGGCCGAACTTGCGATTGCCCTGAGTCATGCGCAGCTGCAGCTGGACCGTGGCGACAGCGATGGTGCGCTGGTCACGTTGCAGGCCATGCAAGAGCGGCACCCGCATAATCCGCAGGTGTTGCGCCAATTGCAGCGGCTGTATCGTCAGCGCGGCGAGTGGCCGGCGCTGATTCGCCTGATGCCGGAACTGCGCAAGGACAAAGTGATACCAGCCCAAGAGCTGGCGGAATTGGAGAAGCGGGCCTGGGGCGAGAACCTGTCGCTGGCGGCTTACCAAGGTGCGGAAAGCGAAGCAGGGCCGGCCGGTTTGCCAGCGCTGGAAAAAGCCTGGCAACAACTCACCTCTGCCCAGCGCCAGGAGCCGGCGCTGATCTTGGCGTATGGCGAGCAGCTGCGTCGCCACGGTGCAGATGTTCAGGCCGAGGAAGTTCTGCGCAATGCCATCAAACGCGGCTACAACAGTCACTTGGCGAGGCTGTATGGCCTGGTGCGTGGTAGCGATCCTGGCAAGCAACTTCAGACGGCCGAGAACTGGCTGAAGCAGCATCCGGATGATCCGGGCTTGCTGTTGACTCTGGGCCGCCTATGTCTGCAGAGCAGCCTATGGGGCAAGGCACGTGATTATCTTGAGGGCAGCCTGAGACTGCAGCGCAATCCTGAAGCCTGTGCCGAACTGGCGCGTCTGCTGGGTCAGTTGGGTGAAACCGATCGTAGCAATCAGTTGTTCCAGGAAGGGCTGGGACTGCTCGACGAGCGTTTATTGGCTCGTCCACTGCCTGCGCTGGCTCGTGCATAAGCTTTGGAGTTCCGTTGCGCAAAAGGCCCTGAATGAGGGCTTTTTGTAGTTGTATCCTCAAATTTTGTAGGGCGTTTCCTAAAGTTAAGGCGGTTTTTATCTTGATCTGTGCGTGCAGGATGTAACGTCCTACCCGCGCGGTCGGTAAATCCTTACTCACACTAAGAAATATCCTCCTCAGGTTGCCTTGAAAGCGGGTCTCGCTTTCCTCTACCGTAACCGCCTTCGTCTTTTGTTACGGATTTTCCATGCATCTGGCTCGCACACGCTCCCTGTTCTTTCTGGTGTTTTTCGCCTGTGCGTTGATCGTGGGAGCGGCTGTCTATCTGGAGCGAGTAGTGGGCTCAGCCCCGTGCCCGCTCTGCTTTGCGCAGCGGGCGTTGCTACTGACCTGCTCCGGTGTCTGTCTGGTAGCGGCGCTGCACGCACCCGGCTCGGTCGGCTGGCGTATCTATTCGGGGGTTCTTTTATTCGTTTCGTTGATGGGGGCGGCATTGGCGGGGCGGCAGGTCTGGCTGCAAGCGTCACCGCCGGATAATCCAGCCGCTTGCCTGACCAACCTGCAATACCTGCTAGATACACAGCCCTGGCTCAAGGTCCTGGCGATGATTTTCGTCGGCAGTGCAGGCTGCTCTGAAATCACCTGGTCACTTTTCGGCATCAGTCTTCCGGAGTGGAGCCTGCTGGCTTTCGCGGGCATCAGCCTGTTTGCGCTGTACTACCTTTTCATCGAATTCCGTCGATTCAGATCAATGGATATAGGTACGGCGGATTAAACACTTGTATGAACTTTATCTCCTGCGTACCTTGAAGGCCACGTCGCGCGGGCATAATCTGGCTCGCACGCATCATCGGAATAATGCTGCTGTCGACGTTTTTCAGAGCCGGTTTTCATAAGCATCAAGCCGGATCGCAAATCGATTACAGGCGGCATGCCCCTGAAGGGAAGAGAGAACATCATGCTGGAAAGTTGTCAGAATGCTCAGGAACGCTGGGGTGGGGTTCACAAGCTGATCGATCGTTGGTTACTGGAGCGCAACGAGCTGGTCAAGGCTTACGATGTTCTTGGCGCCGAGCCGGAAGCGTTGTCCGAAACCACCAAACAGCTGCAAGAGTTTTGCGGGACCCTCGTCGATTACGTATCGGCAGGTCATTTCGAGATCTATGAGCAGCTGACTGGGGAAGCCAAGGCTTTCAACGATCAGCGCGGCCTTGAGCTTGCCGACACCCTTTACCCGCGTATCGATGTGATCACTGAGAAGCTGCTGGCCTTCAATGATTTGTGTGATGAAGGGAAGTGTGTCGCAGAGCGATTCAAGGAGCTGGGGGGCTTGCTACATGAGCGCTTCGAGCTGGAAGACTGTTTGATCGAGGTGCTGCACAACGCGCATAAGCAACAGGATGCGGTTCAGGCCTGACTGGTTTGCGGTTCAAAAAAGGGCGCCATTGCGGTGCCCTTTTTTTGTCTCGGGATTGTGTGTGACCTTTGTCGACGTTAATCGGCAAAGCCCCAATGGGAGAGATCAAACGCAATCATGGCTACACCGCCGATCTACGGTAGGAGCCGGCATGCTGGCGAACGCGGAGTGTCAGGCAATCAAACTGTAACTGACCCACCGCAGTCACCAGCAAGCCGGGATCTGTAGGTTATGTGGTTACTGCGACACCGAAAGCAGCTCAATCTCAAACACCAGCGGCGTATACGGGTCGATCAAATCCCCTGCGCCTTCTGCGCCGTACGCTTGCGCCGAAGGAATCACCAATCGCCATTTCGCACCCACCGGCATGTCCACCAGCGCAGTGGTCCAGCCCGCGATCACGCTGTCCAGACGAAACCATTGCGGCTGCTGGCTCTGATCGAAGATCGTGCCATCAGGCAAACGGCCCACGTATTTCACTTGAACGCGGCCATTGATGTCAGGCTTGGGACCGGTGCCTGGCGACAGCTCGGTCATCAGGATGCCGTCGGCAAGCTGGCGAACGCCCGGCTTGGCTTTTTCGGAATCCATGAAGCGACGTTCTTCTTTCAGCGCAGCTTCGGTTTGCGGCTCGGACTGACCAGAGTTTTCGGCTTGCGCGAGCGCTGCGTCGTGGTCGCTCAGAATCTGCTCCATGCGATCCTGCTTGATCGCCAACGGCTTGCCTTGATACGCCTGCTGCAAACCTTCGATCAATGCGGGTAGTTGCAGATCAGGCGCCTCCTGACGCAAGCGCTCACCCAGGCTCGCCCCCAGGCTGTAAGCCAGATCATGGGCGTTATCGGAGGGTGGAGCATCGGTCGCATGGGCAATGGATACCAAGAGGAACGACGACATTAACAAGTAGCGCGACATGAATGCTCTCCGGCCTGGGAAGTGGCGATTATGCCAGCGCCCGGTGAGGAATGTGGTGATGATGCGAGGGTTTTTGGCCAACTTGCAACAGAGCTGGATTTGTAGTGTCAAGATGGCCTAGCGGCAGTGCGGGCAGAGGTCTAGTATGAGCCGCATTCAAATCAGCCAGGAGGTAAGTCATGTCGGCCACCAAGAAGCCAGTAAACACTCCGTTGCATTTGCTTCAACAGCTCTCGAGCAGCTTGCTCGAACACCTTGAAGACGCCTGCTCTCAAGCTTTGGCTGATGCCGAGAAGTTGCTCGCCAAGCTTGAAAAACAACGTGGCAAAGCGCAGGAAAAACTGCACAAATCCCGCTCCAAATTGCAAAACGCCGCGACTGCCGGCAAGGCCAAGGCGCAAGCCAAGGCTAAAGATGCAGTCGCCGAACTCGAAGTACTGCTCGATGCACTGAAAGACCGTCAGACCGAGACCCGCACCTACATCCTCAACCTCAAGCGCGATGCTCAGGAAAGCCTGAAGTTGGCGCAGGGTATTGGCCGTGTGAAAGAAGCTGTCGGCAAGGCGCTGAGTGATCGTGCGGCCGAGGCTCCTGCCAAGACAACGACCAAATCAGCCGCCAAGGGGGCAGCCAAGATCGCCGCCAAGGCTCCGGCAAAAGCTCCCGCCAAAGCCGTCGCTGCCAAGGCTTCTGCGAAAACGTCTGCCGCCAAACCTGCGGCAAAAGCGCCGCTGAAAACAGCTGCTGCCAAACCGACCGCTAAGCCTGCCACCAGAACCGCAGCGGCCAAACCAGCTGCCGCCAAAGCGCCAGCCGCTGCCAAGCCAGCTGCTAAGGCACCCGCCACCGCCAAGGCTCCAGCTAAAACCGCAGCAGCAAAACCTGCGTCCAAACCTTCCGCCGCTGTGAAACCGTCCACTAAGGCTGCGGCCAAACCTGCTGCAAAAACGCCGGCGGCGAAGGCAACCAACAGCGCTGCCGCGAAACCTGCAGCTACTAAAACCACAGCCCGCTCAGCCGCTGCCAAACCCGCTACCAAGCCAGCCACCGCTGCATCGAAACCTGTAACCAGCAAGCCTGCAGCCGCCAAACCTGCAGCCAAGCCAGCCGCTAAACCTGCAGCAAAACCAGTCGCCGCCAAGCCCGCTGCAAAACCTGCAGCCAAGCCTGCCACTCCGGCTCCTGCTGCTGCGTCCAAGCCTGCAGCCGATGCTCCGGCTGCGTCCACTTCGACCGCCGCTCCAGCCGTTTCTGCGACGCCGACCACTCCGGCAGCCACTCCAGCGACCGGTTCGAGTTCGAACAGCGCTTCTTAAGCGAGGTCTGCCCCGACGCGCCGCAGGATCTGCAGCGCATCGGGTGCTTCGTTCGCGGCATCTGCCGCGAGCGCTTCCAGCCAGGCACCGGCGCCTTGCGCGCCTTGCTCAGGCCAGTCCTGAACCAGCCGTTGCAATCTCACCAGCAGCTCGCGTTCGGCATCGAGCTCCAGCACTTTCAATCGCTCGCGCATCGCACCGAGTTCTTCGTCCGTCGCAGCGGCGGCTTTCCACCGTGTGCGCACCGCTCGCAAGGGCGCGACAACCTGATCGTGCCAAGGTGTGGCCAATTGTCTGATTTTCTCCGCCCGCCCCGGGTCGAAGGAGATGCCGCGCAGGTCGAGCCACACGCCACACAGCAGCGCGCAGACGTTGCCACCGCGCGCTTGCAGTGCGAGACATGCCTGCTCGACGCCCGGTCGCGCGTAAAAATCCAGGGTGAAACTCCAAAGGTCGGAAGGCATAGTCATCTACCTGTTTTGGGCGAAGCTGGTAGACTCCGCCGCCATTATGATCAGACTTCAAAGCCTCACCTTACAGCGTGGTCCGCAACGTCTGCTAGAAGACGCCGAGCTGACCCTGCACGCCGGCCAGAAAGCCGGCCTGATCGGTGCGAATGGCGCCGGTAAATCCAGCTTGTTCGCCTTGCTACGGGGTGAGCTGTCCCCCGACAACGGTGATTGCTCGCTGCCTGCCGATTGGCGTATTGCGCACATGCGTCAGGAGGTCGATACCCTCGAACGCCTGGCGGTGGATTATGTGCTGGATGGCGACCTGCGTCTGCGCAAGGTGCAGCACGATCTGGCCGCCGCCGAAGCAGCGCATGATGGCGCGGCTCAAGCGCGTCTGCACTCGGAGCTGGACAGCGCCGATGGCTACACCGCCGATGCCCGTGCTCGCAAACTGCTGGCGGGCCTGGGCTTCACCAATGAGCAGATGGAACGGCAGGTCGGAAGTTTCTCTGGTGGCTGGCGGATGCGTCTGAACCTCGCGCAGGCGCTGATGTGTCCCTCAGATCTGTTGCTGCTCGATGAGCCGACCAACCACCTGGACCTCGACGCTATCCTCTGGCTCGAAGACTGGCTCAAGAGTTATCCGGGCACTTTGCTGCTGATCTCCCACGATCGGGATTTCCTCGACTCGGTGGTCGATCACATCGCCCATGTCGAACAAAAAAAAATCACGCTTTATCGCGGCGGCTACAGCGCTTTCGAGCGTGCCCGTGCCGAACGTCTGGCCCAGCAGCAACAGGCCTACGAGAAGCAACAGGCGCAACGTGCGCACATGGAAAAGTACATCGCCCGCTTCAAGGCTCAGGCCACCAAGGCCCGGCAGGCGCAGAGCCGGATCAAGGCGCTGGAACGCATGGAAGAGCTGTCGGCGGCGCACGTTGATTCGCCATTCGACTTCACTTTCCGCGAGTCCGATAAAATCTCCAGCCCGCTGCTGGACCTTTCCGATGCGCGTCTGGGCTATGGCGACAAGGCCGTGCTGCAGAAGGTCAAACTGCAACTGACGCCGGGTGCGCGCATCGGGCTGCTGGGGCCGAACGGCGCCGGTAAATCCACCCTGATCAAAAACCTGGCTGGTGAACTTGAACCCCTCAGCGGGCGCCTGCTGCGTGGCGAGAACACGGTCGTCGGCTACTTTGCCCAGCATCAACTGGATTCCCTCGACGCCAAGGCCAGTCCGCTGCTGCATTTGCAGCGCATCGCGCCGACTGAGCGCGAGCAGACGCTGCGAGATTTTCTCGGTGGTTTCGACTTCCGCGGTGCGCGGCTGGAAGAGCCGGTGCTGAATTTTTCCGGTGGCGAAAAGGCTCGTCTGGCGCTGGCGCTGATTGCCTGGGACAAACCCAACCTGCTGCTGCTCGACGAGCCGACCAACCATTTGGATCTGGAGATGCGCCTGGCGCTGACCATGGCATTGCAGGAATTCAGCGGCGCCGTGCTGGTGGTTTCCCACGATCGTCATCTGCTCAAGAGCACCACGGATAATTTCCTGTTGGTCGCTGACGGTGTGGTAGAGGAATTCGACGGCGATCTGGACGACTACACCCGCTGGTTGGCAGATTATCGTCAACGCAGTGCGCCGCTCAGCAACACGCCGGTCAATGCCGACAAGACCGACAAAAAAGCCCAGCGTCAGCAAGCGGCGGCCTTGCGTCAGCAACTGGCGCCGCACAAGCGCGAAGCCGAGAAGCTGGAAAAGGAGCTTGGCTCGCTGCACGAGAAGTTGGCGAAGATAGAAGCAGCCCTGGGCGACAGCGCTGTTTACGAAGCTGCCAACAAGGACAAGTTGCGCGACTTGCTGGCCGATCAAGCCAAGCTCAAGGTTCGTGAGTCGGAACTGGAAGAAGCGTGGATGGAAGCGCTGGAGCTGCTGGAGTCGATGCAGGCCGAGCTGGAAGCGCTGTCCTGATGGAGTCGTTGGCGCTGCCGGTACCGGCTTACTGGATCGAACCGATTCTGGTCACGCTGCAGATCCTGCTGATTCTGCTGGTGGGTTACACGCTGCAGCGAGTCGTTGCGCGTTTTCTGACCCGCCTCGCCGAGCGTTATCCACTGCTGCCACCAGAGTTGCTGGTGATGCTGCGTGGCGGGTTGCGTTGGCTGATCATGGGAACCGCTTTCGTGGCAGTGCTCGGGCGGCTGGGGGTGTCGGCGTCCGTGCTGTGGGCTGCGCTGTCGGGGTTCGTAGCGGTTGCGGCAGTGGCATTCTTTGCCATGTGGAGCGTGCTGTCGAACCTGCTGTGCGCCGTATTCATCTTCACCATGGGGCCGTTTCGCATTGGCGACGTGGTCGAACTGGTGGACACCACCGACAAGCCCGGCATCAAGGGGCGCGTCACCGCCATCAATCTGATGTTCACCACACTGGTTGAGCCCGCCGAGCTGGGTGGGACATTGGTGCAGGTGCCTAATAGTCAGTTTTTTCAGAAATCCATTCGACGTTGGCGCGGCAACGACGGCATGGCGATCATCTCGGGCGAAAAGCGCGCAGCCGAAAGCTCCGCGCTGAAATAGCCTCACAGTTGTCTGCGAACATGGCGTAACAGTTAGAAATAATTGGTCTTTGGCTCCTGCGGACACTAGGTTAGAAGCAATTTGGATTCTGCCTGAGGTGTGTAATGTCGCTCGAAACGTGGCTGGCTTTCTTCGCCGCCTGCTGGGTCATCAGTCTTTCACCGGGCGCCGGCGCCATCGCGTCGATGTCCAGCGGCCTGCAATACGGGTTTTGGCGCGGCTATTGGAATGCGCTGGGCCTGCAGTTGGCGCTCATCGTCCAGATTGCAATCATCGCCGCAGGCCTGGGCGCGGTGCTGGCCACCTCGGCGATGGCGTTCACGCTGATCAAATGGTTTGGTGTCGCATACCTGGTGTATCTAGGTGTTAAGCAATGGCGCGCCCTGCCGAGCGATCTGTCCGACGATGCCGCCATTCGCCCGATCGGCAAACCACTGGCACTGGTCGCACGAGGCTTTTTGGTCAACATCAGCAATCCCAAGGCGCTGGTGTTCATGCTGGCGATCCTGCCGCAATTCATCGATACCCAACTGCCGCTGTTGCCTCAGTACCTGACTATCGGTGTGACGATGGTCTGCGTCGATCTGACCGTGATGGCGGGGTACACGGGGTTGGCCTCGAAGGTATTGCGCTTGCTCAAGACGCCCAAGCAGCAGCGCCGGATGAACCGCACATTTGCCGGCTTGTTCGTCAGCGCTGCGGCATTTTTGGCGACGCTGCATCGCGCTTGATCAGGCGACGAATCTCCTTTAGCAGTACGGCTTGCCGACGCTAGCGGTCCCTAAGGACGCCTGCGCTGGCAAGCCGTCTTGCTACGGGGCATGTGTTCAATCTGAATTGTGGAGTTCAACTGATGCGGGTCTGGATCGATGCCGACGCTTGCCCAAAGGCAGCCAAGGACCAAGTCATCAAATTTGCCCTCAAGCGTCAGTTCGAGGTGGTGATGGTGGCGGGGCAAAGTCTGATCAAGCCGAGCTTCGCGCTGGTAAAACTGGTCGTCGTGCCTAGCGGGCTGGATGCCGCCGATGACTATCTGGTCGAGCACGCGGTGCCTGGCGAGTTGGTCATCTGCAGCGATGTGCCGCTGGCGGATCGATTGGTGAAAAAGGGCGTCGCCGCGCTGGACCCGCGCGGCAAGGAGTTCGACCCGCAGAATATGGGTGAGCGACTGGCGGTACGCAATCTGTTCACTGACCTGCGCGAACAAGGGCAGGCTGGTGGCGGGCAGGGGGCCTATGGCGACCGCGAGAAGCGGGCATTCGCCAATTCGCTGGACCGGATTTTAACGCGGCTGGCACGGGGTTGATGCCGCACTGTTTTCGACACCGGCCAAAGGCGGACTTGTGACTGGCGAGTGCGCTGGGATAGACGGTATTGCTGATTTATACCCTGCTGAGCGCAATCCTGATGTATTGCGCTCATGGCTGTTTCACTCGTCAGGCCGGTTCTTGACCTCGACAGTGGCGGGCACGGCAAGTTTGGCTTCCTTGGCGATGCGGGCATTCTTGATCCGGCGCCAGATCCATAGCACACCACCGATCACCAGTAGCGCACCGAGCACCCACAGCTCGTATTTCTTGACGTTGCCGAGCAAGCCTTCGAGTACCGCGCCGAACTTGTACGCCGCCGCGCCCAGCGCTGCTGCCCAGACTGCCGCGCCGATACCGTTGAGCAGCAGATAGCGGCCCGGCGGATAGCCGGACAGACCGATGGCAACTGGCATGACCGTGCGCAAACCGTAGACAAAGCGAAAGCTCAGCACCCAGATGTCCGGGTGCCGGCGAATGTGTTCTAGTGCGCGATCACCCAGCAGTTGCCAGCGGGGTCTGCGTGCCAGAAGCTTGCGGCCATGCTTTCGCCCCATGAAATACCAGAGCTGATCACCTGCGTAGCTGCCGAAGAAGGCAACCACCACGACCAGATTGATGTCCATGTACCCACGAAACGCCAAAAACCCAGCGAGAACCAGAATGGTCTCACCTTCGAAGAAGGTTCCGAGGAAGAGGGCGAAATAGCCAAATTCTTGTAAAAAATGCTGGAGCATCATGTAGGTGCTGGCGAAATGAACGCGCAGCCTAACTCGCCTAAGACATTCAGGAAAGTGTGGAAATGTGTCACTGCGTTAAAGTTTCCTACAGCTGATGCGGATTTGCCGTCTAGAAAGCACGTTTTAGTCCTGCAAGGTATGGTGGACATACAGCTGTCATGCAGGCGTCATAATGCCGGCTTATAACTGTTACGTTTGCCCGTACGCCCCGGACCCCGCAGGTGTCCGGTGTGACCGGTCTGCGCTGCTGATCGTCCCTGCTGGTGTGACGGGACCGGCAGATCGCTCTCTTCGGCCGTTCTCGCGGCCCAACTGTTACAGGGCAATAGCCTTACAGGATTATTCATGAGTACCGAAGGAACCACCGAAGCCGCAATCGAACTTGAACCCCAGACCCTGTCCCAAGAGGTCACAGCCGTGGTCGAGCCGACCATCGAGGTGGTACCGGTCGTCGAGCCGCATCAGCCGCCAACGCCTGCGATCGTGATCCCCAACCTGGACGACAGCAGCCTTTATATCCATCGCGAGCTGTCGCAGCTGCAGTTCAACATTCGCGTACTCGAGCAGGCGCTGGACGAGTCCTATCCCTTGCTTGAGCGGCTCAAGTTCCTGCTGATCTTCTCCAGCAACCTGGACGAATTCTTCGAAATCCGCGTTGCCGGGCTCAAGAAGCAAATTACCTTTGCCCGTGAACAGGCCGGCGCCGATGGCCTGCAGCCGCATCAGGCGCTGGCGCGCATCAGCGAGCTGGTCCATGGCCATGTCGACCGTCAGTACGCGATTCTCAACGACATCCTGCTGCCTGAGCTTGAAAAGCATCAGGTGCGCTTCATTCGTCGTCGCAACTGGACCACCAAGCTGAAAACCTGGGTGCGCCGTTATTTCCGCGATGAAATCGCGCCGATCATCACGCCAATTGGCCTGGACCCTACGCACCCGTTCCCGTTGCTGGTCAACAAGTCGCTGAACTTCATCGTCGAGCTGGAAGGCATCGACGCTTTTGGTCGCGATTCGGGGCTTGCAATCATCCCGGCACCACGCTTGCTGCCGCGCATCATCAAGGTGCCGGAAGACGTCGGCGGCCCTGGCGACAACTACGTATTCCTGTCGTCGATGATTCACGCCCATGCCGATGACCTGTTCCAAGGCATGAAGGTTAAAGGCTGCTACCAGTTCCGCCTGACCCGTAACGCCGATCTGGCGCTCGATTCCGAAGACGTCGAAGACCTGGCTCGTGCGCTGCGTGGTGAGCTGTTTTCCCGTCGCTACGGCGATGCGGTGCGTCTGGAAGTGGCAGACACCTGCCCGAAACATCTCTCCGACTACCTGCTCAAGCAGTTCAATCTGAGCGAGACCGAGTTGTATCAGGTCAACGGTCCGGTGAACCTCACGCGTCTGTTCAGCATTACCGGCCTGGACAGTCACCCGGAACTGCAATATCTGCCGTTTACCCCGGCGATTCCGAAGCTTCTGCAGAACAGCGAAAACATCTTCAACGTGATCAGCAAGCAGGACATTCTGCTATTGCATCCCTTCGAGTCCTTCACGCCGGTGGTGGATTTGCTGCGTCAGGCGGCAAAAGACCCTCATGTGCTGGCGGTGCGCCAGACGTTGTATCGCAGTGGCGCCAACTCGGAAATCGTCGACGCGCTGGTGGATGCCGCGCGCAACGGCAAGGAAGTGACCGCGGTCATCGAACTGCGTGCGCGATTTGACGAAGAGTCCAACCTGCAACTGGCCAGCCGTCTGCAAGCGGCGGGTGCGGTGGTGATCTATGGCGTGGTCGGTTTCAAGACCCACGCCAAGATGATGCTGATCCTGCGCCGCGAGGCAGGCGAGATCGTGCGTTACGCGCACTTGGGAACCGGCAACTATCACGCCGGTAATGCGCGTCTGTACACCGACTACAGCCTGCTGACCTCCGATGACGCGCTGTGCGAGGACGTCGGCAAACTGTTCAGCCAGCTGATCGGCATGGGTAAGACGCTGCGCATGAAGAAGCTGCTGCACGCGCCGTTTACCCTGAAGAAGGGCATGCTCGACATGATCGCCCGCGAGACTCAGTTCGCGACGGAAGGCAAGCCCGCGCACATCATCGCCAAATTCAACTCGCTGACTGATCCGAAAATCATCCGCGCGTTGTACAAGGCCAGTCAGATGGGCGTGAAGATCGATCTGGTGGTGCGCGGCATGTGCTGCCTGCGACCGGGCGTGCCGGGGGTGTCACACAACATTCAGGTGCGCTCGATCGTCGGCCGCTTCCTGGAGCACACCCGCGTGTTTTACTTCCTCAATGGCGGCGACGAACAGATGTTCCTGTCCAGCGCCGACTGGATGGAACGCAACCTCGACAAGCGCGTCGAGACGTGCTTCCCGGTCGAGGGCAAGAAATTGATTTTGCGGGTCAAGAAGGAGCTGGAGGGGTATCTGACCGACAACACCCACGCCTGGCTGTTGCAGCCGGACGGCCGCTACCTGCGCAGCACGCCGACCGGCAACCAGAACGCCCGCAACGTGCAGGCGATGCTTCTGGAGAAATTGAGCAACCCGGTCCTCAGCGTACGCTGAGGACAATCCCGACTCGGGTCAGCCAGTCGGCTTCAAGGCCGAAGTCGGCCTGAGTCAGCTGGTTGTTTTCCAGCCAGCCATCGGGAAACAGGATGTCCAGATGGTTGCCACTGGCGGTCAACACAGGTTGCGGCATCTCTTGGGTGCCGCGAATGTGATGGAACAGGATCGCGAAGCGCAACAGCACGCACAGCCGAATCAGCTTTACGCCTTCTTCGCCAAAGTCGGCGAACTTGTCCTTGGGGATATTGCGACGATGGCCGCGCACCAGCAACGCGAGCATCTGTTGGTCCGCCCGCGAGAAACCTGCCAGATCCGAGTGCTCGATAAGGTATGCGCCATGCTTGTGGTAGTGATAGTGGGCGATGTCCAGGCCCACTTCATGCACCTTGGCCGCCCAGCTCAGCAGTTCGCGGTACAGATCGTCTTCCAGTTCCCACGCCTTGGCCACTTGATCCAGCGCCGACAGCGCTTTGCGCTCAACTCGTGCCGCCTGTTCCAGATCGACGTGATAACGCTCCATCAGCGAGCTCAGAGTGCGTTCACGTACGTCTTCGTGGTGATGGCGACCCAGCAGGTCATACAGCACGCCTTCACGCAGCGCGCCTTCGCAGTGATCCATGCGTTGCAGTTCAAGTGCGTCGAAAATCGCTTCCAGAATTGCCAAGCCTGCAGGAAAGATTGCGCGACGATCGGGTTTTAGGCCGTCGAAGTCGATCTTGTCCACTTCGCCCAGCTTCATCAGCTTGCGTTTGAGCCACGCCAGGCCGTCGGCGTTGACCTCTCCGTTGCCATGTCCGCCGGCCTTCAGCGCCAGGCCGATGGCGCGGATGGTGCCGGACGAGCCAATGGCTTCATCCCAGCTCAGGCGATGCAGCGCGTGTTCGATACTCATGATTTCCAACCGCGCTGCCGTGTAGGCCTGGGCGTACCGCGCCGGGGTGATCTTGCCGTCCTTGAAATAGCGCTGAGTGAAGCTTACACAGCCCATTTGCAGGCTTTCGCGCAGTAACGGTTCGAAGCGCTGGCCGATGATGAACTCGGTACTGCCCCCGCCGATATCCGCTACCAGACGCTTACCCGGTGTGTCGGCCAGCGTGTGGGAGACGCCAAGGTAGATCAGGCGCGCTTCTTCACGGCCGGAGATGACTTCGACCGGGTGACCGAGGATTTCTTCGGCGCGATGAATGAATTCGTTGCGGTTGCGCGCTTCGCGCAGGGCGTTGGTGCCGACGATCCGCACGGAGCCAGGCGGCATACCGTTGATCAGTTGGGCAAAACGCTTGAGGCAATCGAGCCCGCGCTGCATGGATTCTTCGTTGAGCTTGCGCTCGTCGTCGATTCCGGCGGCCAGTTGCACTTTCTCACCGAGCCGCTCAAGGATGCGGATTTCACCCTGATTCGCTTTGGCAACAACCATGTGAAAGCTGTTGGAGCCCAGGTCGATCGCGGCGATCAGCGAGAGGTTTTTGGCTGTGGATGGCGGCATGGTCAAAAGGTCTCGGTCGATAACTCCGACATCGTGCCACGAACCATCACCGCCGCCAAACGGGAAGCACATTTGCCGACCTGGATATCCTGTAGGCGCTGCGACAGGTTACGACCGTGGCGAACGCGGAGTGTCAGACACGCAGGAGTTGGGTGATAGACCGTGTTCGCCAGCAAGCCGGCTCCTGCAAGGTGCATTTACCGCAGGCTGCGTCCAGCTCAAACCTGCTCAACCGACCCTATGAAATTCGCCAGCTCCGATGTCTTCGGATTGGCCATCAACTCCCGTGGATCGCCTACCTCATGCACTTTGCCCTGATGCATGAACACCAATTTGTCCCCCACCTCGCGGGCGAAGCGCATTTCGTGGGTGACCATGATCAGCGTCATGCCGTCCTTGGCCAGATCGCGCACCACGCTCAGCACTTCGTTGACCAGCTCCGGGTCCAGTGCAGAAGTGATTTCGTCGCATAGCAGCACTTTCGGCGACATCGCCAGCGCCCGGGCGATCGCCACGCGTTGCTGCTGTCCACCTGAAAGGCGATCAGGAAACGCGTCGAACTTCTCCCCAAGCCCCACGCGATCGAGCATCTCTTTCGCCAGCTTGCTCGCCTCAGCCTTGGAAACCTTCTTCACCACCTGCGGCGCGAGCATGACGTTTTCGCCGACCGTCAGATGCGGGAACAGATTGAACTGCTGAAACACCATGCCCACTTTCTGCCGCAGACTGCGCAGATCGGCGCGTGCAGCGTCCAGATATTCACCGTCGACCTCAATTACCCCGTCGTTGATCGACTCCAGCCCGTTGAGCGTTCGAAGCAACGTGCTCTTGCCCGACCCACTGCGACCGATGATCGCCACGACCTGGCCTTCATCGACGCTGAGATCGATGCCTTTGAGCACATGGTGGTCGCCGTAATACTTGTGCAGGGCGGAAATTCTAAGCAGAGGCATGAAGTCTCCTTTCCAGGTAGCGCGCGCTGAGCGACAACGGATAGCAAAGCAGAAAGTAGCCCAGGGCGACGAAGCCGTAGACCATGAAAGGCTGGAACGTGGCGTTGGCGAGCATACCGCCGGTCTTGGTCAGCTCGGTGAAGCCGATGATCGAAGTCACCGCCGTACCTTTGACCACCTGCACCGAAAAGCCCACGGTCGGCGCCACGGCGATGCGCAGGGCTTGCGGCAGGATCACATAACGCAATTGCTCGAATGGCGTGAGCGCCAGGCTCGCCGATGCTTCCCACTGGCCGTTGGCAATCGACTCCACGCAGCCGCGCCAGATTTCGGCCAGGTATGCGCTGGTGAACAGGGTCAGGGCCAGCGCCGCCGCGACCCAGGGCGAGATATCCACACCCATCAGCGCCACGCCGAAGAACACCAGAAACAACTGCATCAGCAATGGCGTTCCTTGAAACAGCTCTATATAGCAGCGGGCAAGGGTGCGAAATGCCGATGTGTCGGAGATGCGCAGGGTCATCACCAGCAGGCCGATCACACTGCCGCCAACGAACGCCACCAGCGATAACGCCAGCGTCCATTGCAGCCCGGCGAGCAGATTGCGCACGATGTCCCAGAGAGTGAAATCCATCAGCTGTTCCTCGCGATGTAGCGACGACCGACCCAGGCCAGCAATTGACGAATCATCAGCGCCATGAAGAGGTAAATCAGCGTGGTAACGATGTACGTCTCGAAAGCGCGGAAGTTGCGCGACTGAATGAAATTCGCGGCGAAGCTCAACTCCTCGGTGGCAATCTGCGAACAGACCGCCGAGCCGAGCATGACGATGATGATCTGGCTGCTCAGCGCTGGCCAGACCTTGCCCAATGCGGGCGCCAGCACCACATAACGGAAGGTCTCGAAGCGCGTCATCGCCAGCGCTGCCGAAGCCTCCAGCTGTCCTCGCGGAATCGCCTGTATGCCCGCCCGGATGATCTCGGTCGAGTACGCGCCGAGGTTAACCACCATCGCCAGCACCGCGGCCTGCCACTCGGAAATCTGCAGTCCTAATGAAGGCAGGCCGAAGAAGATGAAGAATAGTTGCACCAGAAACGGCGTATTGCGTATCAGCTCGACATAGATGCCGAAGAGCGCCGAGAACGGCTGGATTTTCCAGGCTCTGACAATCGCGCCAACGATGCCGACGCTGACCCCCAGCAGGGTGCCGATGGCCGTCAGCTCAAGGGTGAACAAAGCCCCACGCAGCAGCAGGTCGGCGTTTTGCAGGACCGGAATGAAGTCGAACTGATAAGCCATCTAAAAGCCCCGGATAGATGCAGTGACTAAAGAACAGCGATCAGAGATCGGCAGGCAAAGGCTGTTTCAGCCAGGTCTGTGAGTTCTTTTCCAGCGCGCCGTCTTGCTTCGCTGCTTCGAGGATTTCATTGACCTTGGCCAGCAGTTCCGGCTGACCTTTGTTCACGCCGACGTACACCGGCGAATCCTTGAGCTTCACTTTCAGCGCTGGAATGCGCTTGGGGTTTTTCTCGCTAATGGCGACCATCACCACGTTGCCGCTGGCGATCAGGTCGGTCTGATTGGCCAGATAGGCGGCGATGGTGGAATTGTTGTCTTCGAAGCGCTTGATGGTGGCCTCCTTCGGCGCCACGGCGGTCAGTTCGATGTCTTCAATGGCGCCACGGGTGACGCTGATGGTTTTGCCTTTCAGGTCGTCCACGCCATTGATCGCCGCGTCAGGCGGACCGAACACGGCGAGGTAAAAGGGCGCATAGGCGCGGGAGAAATCGATGACTTTTTCACGGTCCGGGTTTTTGCCAAGGCTGGAAATCACCAGGTCCACCTTGCCGGTGGTCAGGAACGGGATGCGGTTGGTGCTGTTGACCGGTGTTAGCTCCAGTTTGACCTTGAGTCTGTCGGCGATGAGCTGCGCAGTGTCGATATCCAGGCCGCGCGGTTTCATGTCCGGGCCGACCGAGCCGAAAGGGGGAAAGTCTTGCGGAACGGCGACTTTCAGTGTGCCGCGGGCGGTCACATCATCCAGGCCGTTAGCTTGGGCTGGGGCTTGGCCGAGCATGAAGCTGGCAAACAGGGCGGCGAGCAGAGCGCTGTAACGCTTGGTCATGGGACATCTCCGAATCGAACGAGTGTGTAGGCGACGCATGTGTAACGGCCAACCACTAGTGCACAGCCCATGCCATCGGCAGATTTGCGACCACTAAATGCGGGCTGCAGAGGTGATGCGGTCTAACTGGTCTGAACAGTTGAGGGGTCGCTCGCCCTGCTTTGGCGCGCCTCAAAGCTGCGGCGCCCCTTGCCTGGGCGTCACTTGCCGAATCCGTGCGATGACTATAAAAGAGGATTTTTCCACGGTCAGCGCGCCTGAATCCCATGCATCCGAGCCCGATTGCGGTACCCGAAGTTGCCTTTCAAGCGATCCGCAAACTGATCGCCGAACAGGGCTACAGTCCCGGCGACAGCCTGCCGTCGCAGCGCGATCTGGCGGTTCGGCTAGGGGTCAGTCGCGCATCATTGCGCGAGGCGCTGTCCTCGTTGAGCGCGTTGGGTGTGGTCAGCGTCCAGCCCGGCAAGGGAGTTTTCGTTCAGACGATTTGTGAACCACAACAGAGCACGAGCGGTTTTTCATGGCCCTACGCGGCCCACGCGTCGCCTTCGGAAACCTTTCAGCTGCGCTATGCGCTGGAAGGTTTCGCCGCCGGGTTGGCGGCGGTGACGTTGACCGCCGATGAGCGCGACGTGCTGGAAGACAATGTCGACGCCATGCGCCTAGAGCTAAAGGGCGGGGACTTCGAGAGCGCCGCCAGGCTGGATTTCGACTTTCACCGACGCATTCTCGTGGCCAGCGGCAATCAGGCGATTCTCGGCATCATCACTGCCAGCGCCGACATCTTTCTGGAGAGTCAGAAGCTGCCTTTCATCAGGGCGGGCAGGGCGATGGAGACTTGGCAGGAGCACCGCAAGATTCTCCGCGCGCTTGCCCGCAACGCCTCGGGTCCGGCGCAGAAGGCGATGCAGGAACACATAAGAGGGGCCGCTTTGAGGACTGGCATCGTCTTCGTCGCGCCTTCCGCTTGACCGACCCCGTGTACTGACGTGTGGGAGCGAGTTCATTCGCGATCGGCCCCGTAAACCCGAAGCCTTTCCATCGGATGTGCCACCGCATCGCGAATGAATTCGCTCCCACAGGGAATCGTTTCGACCCGAACGTCGCGGTGCGTCGAAGGGGTGGAGGTCACTTCAATAAGCGTAGTCATTACTATCCATAGCAAGAGACAATCGCCTCCGCCTTCCTGTCACGGCGTGACACAGTTATGATGGTCCACGTTTTTTTGCCTATGACCTCGGAGAAATCTCATGAGTAGCGACCTTATCAAACACGTCAGCGACGCGAGCTTCGAAGCCGATGTCCTCAAGGCTTCCGGTCCTGTGCTGGTTGATTACTGGGCTGAGTGGTGTGGCCCGTGCAAAATGATTGCCCCGGTTCTGGACGATATCGCCGGCAGCTACGAAGGCAAACTGACCATTGCCAAGCTCAATATCGACGAAAACCAGGAAACCCCGGCCAAGCATGGCGTACGTGGTATTCCTACGCTGATGCTGTTCAAGGATGGTGAAGTGGCGGCGACCAAGGTTGGTGCTCTGTCCAAGTCCCAGTTGCAAGCTTTCCTCGACGCCAACATTTGATGGTGCAAAGGCCCCGCAAATAGCGGGGCTTTTTTCTGGCGTTGTACTAGACGCTTGGAAAATCAAGTGGTACATTCGGCCCCGCAACGGCTTCTCCGTTGCCCCCTGCTAGCCGTCGCCGACGCTCTCCTTTCGATTTGTACGCGATCCTGTCGCCTTCTCCGCGGCGCGGCCTCATTAAGCCAAAAGCTTAATTTCCCCCTCCATACATGATTACGTCATTCCTATATGAACCTGACTGAACTCAAGCAAAAGCCTATTACCGATCTGCTCGAAATGGCCGAACAGATGGGCATAGAAAATATGGCCCGTTCGCGCAAGCAGGATGTGATCTTCTCCCTGCTGAAGAAGCACGCTAAAAGCGGCGAGGAAATCTCGGGTGATGGCGTGCTGGAGATCCTCCAGGATGGCTTCGGCTTCCTCCGCTCTGCAGACGCCTCTTACCTCGCTGGCCCGGACGATATCTACGTTTCGCCAAGCCAGATCCGCCGCTTCAACCTTCGTACTGGCGATACCATCGTTGGCAAGATTCGCCCACCGAAGGAAGGCGAGCGGTACTTCGCACTGCTCAAGGTCGACACCATCAACTTCGACCGTCCTGAAAACGCGAAGAACAAGATTCTGTTCGAAAACCTGACGCCGCTGTTTCCGACCATACGCATGAAGATGGAAGCCGGTAACGGCTCCACCGAAGACCTCACCGGTCGCGTCATCGACCTGTGTGCCCCAATCGGCAAAGGTCAGCGTGGTCTGATCGTCGCCCCGCCGAAAGCGGGCAAGACCATCATGCTGCAGAACATCGCGTCGAACATCACCCGTAACAACCCTGAAGTTCATCTGATCGTGCTCTTGATCGATGAGCGTCCGGAAGAAGTGACCGAAATGCAGCGCACCGTGCGCGGCGAAGTGGTCGCCTCGACTTTCGATGAACCACCAACCCGTCACGTGCAGGTTGCCGAAATGGTGATCGAAAAGGCCAAGCGCCTGGTCGAGCACAAGAAGGACGTGGTCATCCTGCTCGACTCCATCACCCGTCTGGCTCGCGCCTACAACACCGTGATTCCAAGCTCAGGCAAGGTACTCACCGGCGGTGTCGACGCCCACGCGCTGGAAAAACCAAAGCGCTTCTTCGGTGCGGCTCGTAACATCGAAGAAGGCGGCTCGCTGACCATCATCGCCACCGCGCTGGTTGAAACCGGTTCGAAGATGGACGAAGTGATCTACGAAGAATTCAAAGGCACCGGCAACATGGAGCTGCCTCTGGATCGCAAGATCGCTGAAAAGCGCGTCTTCCCGGCCATCAACATCAACCGTTCCGGCACTCGCCGCGAAGAGTTGCTGACGGCCGACGACGAGCTGCAACGCATGTGGATCCTGCGCAAGCTGCTGCACCCTATGGATGAGGTTGCTGCCATCGAGTTCCTGGTCGACAAGCTGAAACAGACCAAGACCAACGATGAGTTCTTCCTGTCGATGAAGCGTAAGTAATACCAGGCGCAAGTAACGCGCTGAATGGCTGTAGAAGAGTGGTGCTCCTTTGGGGCACCATTTTTTTTTAATTATTTGTCAGGTCCAATTGGGACAAGGAGTGTCATGCATACGTTTGGCAACCGTCGCGACATCGACGGGTTGAGAGCTCTGGCTGTTATTCCAGTGGTGCTTTTCCATTTCGGCTTGGGCATAAGCGGGGGCTTTGTCGGCGTTGACATATTTTTCGTCATCTCCGGATTTCTGATTACTTCGATCATCTTTCGGGAAATCAACGCAGGACGCTTCAGTTTCGTCGATTTCTGGGCACGCAGGGCTCGCCGCATCCTGCCCGCCTTGAGCGTGGTGTTGCTGGCCTGTCTTGTTGTCGGTTGGCTACTGCTGACCCCCAAGGACTTTTCGCAGCTGGGGAGGGCGGTTCGTTATCAGGCCACCTTCATGTCCAACATTCTGTTCATGAGGCAAGACGGCTATTTCAATCCGGCATCGGATTTCAAACCGCTGCTACACACCTGGTCGCTTTCAGTTGAAGAGCAGTATTACCTGTTCTTCCCGATGCTCATGGTCGTGCTGACCCGATTCTTCAAGCATTGGCGCATCGCTTTATTCGGCGTCTTGCTCCTGTCCTTTGGGCTGAATGTCTGGGTCATCAATCGCAACCCGGACGCGGCGTTTTTCCTGCTTCCGATGCGGGCGTGGGAGTTGTTATGCGGCGCCATGCTGGCGGTAGTACCCTCGCCTGTGTCGCGATTCAAACCCTGGGTTTATGAAGCCGTCAGCGGGTTGGGCCTGTTGTCGGTGCTCTGTGCAATGTTCGCTCTGGACAAATTCACGCAATTTCCCGGCTGGGCGGCGCTGTTGCCGGTACTGGGAACGGCGGCGATCATATGGGGCAACGGCCATCGCCAGACGGGTGTCGCGCGATTGCTCAGTCATCCAGCCATGGTTGGCGTGGGGCTGATTTCTTACTCGCTTTATCTGTGGCACTGGCCGGTGTTCGTGTACGCCAACGCGGTATCGGTAGATGCCATGAGCTGGGGGGAATCACTGCTCTGGATTGTCTTGTGTGTCGTGCTAGCTGTCCTGAGCTGGAAATTCGTTGAATTGCCGTTTCGGGATCGGCGCCTGCTCGCAGGCAAAAAACCCATATTGCTTGGCGGACTGGCAGCCATTGTCGTGCTGGCGACTGTGGGGCAGGTTATTCGGTCTGCCGATGGCATACCCAGCAGACTTTCGGGGCAAGCCAAGGCATATGCCGACTCGCGAGAGTGGCAGGCCGGTCAGTTGCAATGCCTCATGGACAGCGATAGCAAGGAACCCATGAAGGTCTGTCGTTTCGGCCCGGATCAGCAGGATTCGCCCGCGCAGTTGATTTGGGGGGATAGCCATGCGGCTCACCTGTTGCCAGCGATCAAGTCGGACGCTGAACGCTATGGCGAGCCAGTCTGGTTGATATCTCTATCGGGCTGTCCGCCTATTCCGGGCAAGGTATCGCGCAAGCAGTGTGGGGATTTCAATAAGCGAGTCATTGATCTGATCCAGCACAAGCAGATTCACGATGTCGTGCTCGCCGCACGCTGGAGTCTTTACCTTTATGGGGCGGAGGACGGCGACATGCGCAATGCGATTTATAAGCACGACAGCCGTCTGGTCGCCGAGCAGCGTCTGGCAGCGCAGATCAAGGAGACCGTTGCCAGCGTACGACAGACAGGTGCGCAGGTCTGGCTGGTCAAAGAAGTGCCTCTGCAGCGACAAGGCACGATCGCGCGACTGAGCAGCCTTGCAATGGTTGGGCGATCAGCGGACGGCGTTGGCCGTCCGATAACCGAGCATGTGGCGCGACAGCGTTTCATCAGTCAGCTATTTGCCAGCCTGAGTGCTGCCGACCCGAATGTGCATGTGCTCGATCCGGCTCCGATCATGTGTCCGGACGGCATCTGTCGTGCCGCCTTGGACGGAGTTTCCCAATATAAAGACGAAGATCACCTTTCCGATTATGGCGCCGAACGCATGAAGCCCCTGCTGGCGCCAATTTTCCTCGGCGAAAATGCCGTGCAAGGCGGTTGATTGCGTGTTCGACAGCTGCTGTCGGTCTCCAGAGCAGGTAGGATGTGCATCTATTTGTTAAGTGGCCGGGTTAATGAAATTCAAGGATCTACGGGATTTCGTGCAGCAGCTTGAGCAGCGCGGAGAGTTGAAACGCATTCAGGTGCCCATTTCTCCGGTGCTGGAGATGACCGAAGTTTGCGACCGGACCCTGCGCAACAAGGGCCCGGCATTGCTGTTCGAGAGCCCGACGGGCTTTGATATTCCGGTACTGGGCAACCTGTTCGGCACGCCGGAACGGGTGGCTATGGGCATGGGCGCCGAATCGACCGAGGAGTTGCGCGAGATCGGCAAGCTGTTGGCCTTCCTCAAGGAGCCCGAGCCACCGAAGGGCCTGAAGGACGCCTGGTCGAAGCTGCCGATCTTCAAGAAAGTCATCTCCATGGCGCCGAAGGTCGTCAAGGACGCGCCTTGCCAGGAAGTGGTCATCGAAGGCGATGACGTTGATCTGGGCATGCTGCCGGTGCAGACGTGCTGGCCGGGCGATGTTGGTCCCCTGATCACTTGGGGCCTGACTGTCACCAAAGGCCCGAACAAAGAGCGACAGAACCTGGGCATCTATCGTCAGCAGGTCATTGGCCGCAACAAAGTCATCATGCGCTGGCTGAGTCATCGTGGCGGCGCACTGGATTTCAAGGAGTGGCGCGACAAGCATCCTGGCCAGCCATTCCCGGTTTCCGTGGCGCTGGGTGCCGACCCTGCGACGATTCTCGGTGCTGTCACGCCAGTGCCTGACAGCCTGTCCGAGTACGCCTTCGCCGGCCTGCTGCGTGGTAATCGCACCGAGCTGATCAAGTGCCGTGGCAACGACCTGCAAGTACCGTCGAGTGCCGAAATCGTGCTGGAAGGCGTGATTCATCCCGGCGAAATGGCCGATGAAGGGCCATACGGCGATCACACCGGCTATTACAACGAAGTCGACAGCTTCCCGGTGTTCACGGTCGAGCGCATCACCCACCGCATCAAGCCGATCTACCACAGCACCTACACTGGACGCCCGCCGGACGAGCCCGCGATCCTCGGCGTGGCGTTGAACGAGGTGTTCGTGCCGATCCTGCAGAAGCAGTTTCCGGAGATCACCGACTTCTATCTGCCACCCGAAGGTTGCTCGTATCGCATGGCGGTGGTGACCATGAAGAAGCAGTACCCGGGCCATGCCAAGCGCGTGATGCTGGGTGTCTGGTCGTTTTTGCGACAGTTCATGTACACCAAGTTCGTTATTGTCACTGACGACGACATCAATGCCCGTGACTGGAATGATGTGATCTGGGCGATTACCACACGCATGGACCCCAAGCGCGATACGGTGATGATCGACAACACCCCGATCGACTACCTGGACTTCGCTTCGCCGATTTCTGGCCTGGGCTCGAAGATGGGCCTGGATGC
Organism: Pseudomonas sp.; assembly: GCF_050739935.1. GTDB lineage: Bacteria > Pseudomonadota > Gammaproteobacteria > Pseudomonadales > Pseudomonadaceae > Aquipseudomonas. The sequence continues at coordinate 40,112 of NZ_JBOICF010000065.1, forward strand.
GACGAACAAGTGGCCAGGAGAAACCACCCGTGAATGGGGGCGGGTCATCGTCAAGGATGAAGCTGTCACCCGGCGGATCGATGAGCTGTGGAACCAGTTGGGAATAGACTAAATGCAGGTAACCTTGCAGCCGTCCGGGGCGGTGTTGGTGCTCAACCCCGGGGAAAGGATTCTGGATGGGGCACGGCGTCTGGGCTACGACTGCCCGCAGAGCTGCCGCAATGGCAACTGCCATGTCTGCGCGGCGTTGCTGGTTGAAGGACGGG
>NZ_JBOICF010000066.1:0-62076 GCF_050739935.1 Pseudomonas sp.
CCTCATACCGCTGCCTTAAACCACTACGAATGGATTCCTTCTGAAGGCCGGACAGGTCTGTCCCAGAGCGGCTCAGGAGGTGGCGCGGACTCTACAGGATTTACTAACGGTTTCCACCCCTCAGATCGTTGTTGCTCAAAACGACAATCGGTGTCTTCGCAAGATCAGGCCGAAAGACGCGCTCACAGCTTGCGTAGAAGCTGTTGCAGTCGATCAGCGCGAAGACTGGTTCAGGTTTGGTCATGATCGCGAACGCTATACTTGACCACGCCCCAGATGACGAGCTCGTCTCCTTCCATCACGTGACGCGGTGGATATTTGGGATTCTCGGACATGAGGATCACGGAGTTCTCGCGCATATGGAGCCGCTTACACAACGGCTCGGTGTTCAGCGCCGCGATCACAACGTCGCCATGCTCGGCGTAGAGGCTACGATCCACAATCACCAGATCACCGCTGTAAATCCCAGCCCCTTGCATACTGTCCCCATCAATCTTCACGAGGTACACGTGCGGCGCCCGGATGTCGAACAGCTCGTCGAGCGAGATGTGCTTTTCAATGTGATCTGCTGCAGGGGACGGGAAGCCGGCTGGCACGTGGAACGAGTACATCGGCAGCTTTTCGCCGCCAGTGGCTGCCGAGCCTAGAATGGTGATGCTCATGATGCGCGCCTTGCAATATCAAACTGTATGTATATACAGTTAACGATCTGGATCGCCTGCGGTCAATCTCATAACCAGAAAATTACGACGGGTGACATCACGTTCGGACGGTACTCCCTCTACGAATCGATGGATCACTACCTGAAGGAGCTCGCTCCGAAGCAGCTCGTGATCAACGGTTATGACCTTTGGCCAATCGAGCGGTACAACGTGGCACCGTCCACCCGAGTGGAGATCATCCGCCCGGTTGGCGATGCCCTCAGCGTGGACAAGGTGCGGTGGGGCTGGTCTCCGCTTTGGGCAAAAGGCAAACGTCCAGACCCGATCAATGCGCGCGTCGAGACCGTCATGACCGGCAAATTCTTCAAGCAGCTCTGGCCGAATGGGCGCGTTCTGGCACCGGCAAATGGGTGGTATGAGTGGGTCAAAGACCCAATTGATCCCAAAAAGAAACAGCCGTACTTCATCACGTTGAAAGAGCAGATCTCGATGTTCTTCGCTGGGCTGGCAGAGGTACATAAAGGCCTGGAGCCCGATGATCGAGACGGCTTTGTCATCATCACGGCTGACTCTGATCAAGGGATGGTCGACATCCATGATCGCAAGCCATTGGTGCTGAGCCCAGCGCTCGCGCGGGAGTGGATTGCCCCTGAACCCTTACCGGAGCGTGCAGCGGAGATCGCGGTGCAGGGCTGCCGGCCAACGGAGGATTTTCATTGGTATCAGGTTGGCAAGGATGTGGGCAATGTTCGTAACCAGGGGCCGCAATTGATTGAGGCCCTCGGAGTTACGCACGAGGGCCCAGAGAAACAGTAACCTGCGGTGAAAGGAGGTCTCAGGCTGATCACTGAAACTCACTCGCGACTGTTTTTATCCCTCATAAAACTCGGAACCAACGGCTTCGCATCACGGCGGAGCCGGTGAGCGATGGTTTGCCAATCGAAACGGGTATGTTGTCTGGGAACCAAGGCAGACTGAATCGCCGCTGGTGCACTTATTTAGCACGCATACGCTTCGCCATCTCAAATGCGTTTTATGGTTACATTCGTCATCAGGATGAAACGGCACGTCCGATTTTAGGAAGATATATGTTGAAGGACACAGTTGTTGAGCTCTTTGGTCTGGAGTTTGGTGGGCCAACTCGCGAGACGGTCAAGGTCAAGGCTTTCAAGATCAATGAGATTGAGGCGGTTGTACAGGTCGACCAACCCAATAAGCAGGATGCTTGTTTCGTTTGGCTACCATATCCACCGGAAGGCCAGGAAATCCCTGAGATAGCCTTAGAGTATCCAGGCGAATCAGGGCGACACAGTGGCACCTATGCATCAGCGGGTCTCAAGAAAGGAGAGCCAGCACTTAAGGTAGTCCTCAAAAGCGCAACTGAGGCTGATGACCTGGTGGCGTACATCCGAGCCTTGTCACTAAAACTCATCCTTCCACCCGTGAAGGCGACGGCTCAGAGCAACAACCAGCCTAAAAGCTTCGACGGAAAAGCGTTGGTTCGAGTGGATGCCTCCATCATGCCGATACCGAAGCCCCCTGCGCCCAGGCGCGAGGCAATTCCTCGGGCTGTGCAACGTGAGGTTTGGCAGAGGGATACAGGCATGTGCGTTGAATGTGGTACTAGGCAACTGCTGTGTTTCGATCACATCGTGCCGTTCTCATTAGGAGGTAGCAACACGGTGCGTAATCTCCAATTGCTGTGCGAGCCATGTAACCTTTCTAAGGGAAATCGAATCTGATGACAGGGTTGGAGGACGGCTACGACCCTAGCCAACAAGAGGTTCTTGTTGGGCCAGCCTTTGAGCGGGTTCGACAGTGCCACCCTCTGGCGGATAAAAAGATCATCGGCGAAGGCTCATTCAGCGTCCTCTTTGAGGGCGAAACCCCAAGTTCGATTTATCGCCTGTCGCTGGACAACGCTACCCACGACTTTGCGAGGAGAGCCAAGGAAATGGGCCTGACCGGTGTGGTAGGAATGCTGCAAGACTACGGGGCAGTCGCAATTTATCGAGATGACCAATCTGATCCCGACTATCTCTGGCTGGCTCATTTGGAACGGCTAGCGCCGCTTCTACCGGAATCTGACCAATACCTAGCAATATCTGAAATCGTCGAGCACCTCACCGGAGAGGAGCACGGAGCTTTGGTCACGGACATGGACGAACGGTTGGATATCTTGGAGCTGATTGCGACGCTGCGCCCCTCAGACCACACCAAACACGCCCTGGAGGCGATGCTGGCCCTGCTACCGGACTACGTCGCCAAGACGGATTATGACCTTAGCATTTCCAACTTCATGATCCGGCCAGCAACCGGCGACGTAGTGTTGAGCGACCCCGTAAACGGACTATCAGTCGTGACAGCGGAGCACCATACTTACCTTAAAGGTCAAGCATCGAAGGGAGCCCATTTTAATGACAGTGCGGTTATCCCTTAACACTCATCCGACCGACTGTCGTAGAGAAGATCCCTTCGCCCGAGCCTTGAATGCCGACTCACCTCCGATAAAAACTGACCACTCGATCAAATCATTCGGACAGGGAGATCGGGGAATTGAATACGAGGTCAAGGCATCAGTTGGGGAGTTTGAGGCACGCGCGGTACTGGCATCTAAGCATGGCGCTCAGGGCTAGATTGGAAGGTCGAACAGGTGAGGCGGAATTTCACATCCGCTACTACTCACTGCTAGGCCCGGCAGTTACCTCGGAAGAGGCCCAAAAACAAAGCCGATAAATCGGCCCGCCATAGCAATCGCTGCCGCTGCGGCTGCGGCTGCCCTGGCTCAACCTCTACCTGCTGCGCTGATCAGCAAGCCTTACTGCGATACCACACCACGGTGGGCTGATTATGAGCTCGGGCGTTCCGAATCTCGAATTGTCCGGACTCATGCAGGAGCTGTTTCCAGCTTTTAAAACCGTAGCGCTCAGGTTTCTGTTCCGGGTATGAACGAGCTATCCATCGGATGGCTGCTCCCAGATGAGTCCATCCGTCTTCACCAAGCTTGATTTCGGCCTCGTGCAAACTGCGGCATATCTCACTTTCAGGCCGATTGCCTGTAGCATTTGCCCAAGCGCTTTCAAGGCTATCCTCACAGTCTTGGCTATCTAGCCAGGAGGCCATCGCAGTTTGGGCCTCGGACATGGATTTGGCCCAGTCACGTAGGTTCAGGTAGTGCTGATGGATAGTTTTGTAGCTTTCCTCCAGGTACTCATCCGCCGCCGAACAGCCCACGGCTGACCAGAGATCGAATTGATCGATAAAGTGATGAACCATTGTGTTGCGCAGCGCGACCAGTTCCTTGAGAGCTATCTTCGTAGTGTCGTAGCGCTCCGATGAGATTTCCACCCGAAATCGAAAGCTGACCCAGCTTTGATCAGTTGAATCAGTTCCTGCCTGAGACATTGCTTCCTCAACCATTGGCGAGGTCAGATGGCTTTCGGTCAGCATCTTAACCAGAGTGCCCAAAGTCTGCTGCTGGACACTGCCGATCTTCTGCTCGCGGATAGCATGCATCTGACTCGCGGGGCCACTCAGCTCGCTGTGAGAAACCATTGTTTTCAGCAGCTTTTCGTATTGCTGCAAGTGCAGCAAGCAGCGCCCGAGCTTGCGCTGTACTACCCGCTGAAGGTTAGGTACATCATCTGGAGGATTGGTGCTGATTTCCATGAATAGCGACTCAGACATCAAATGGTGATTGGGAACAATTACCGCCAGTCTGAGTCATTCTGGGTCTTTTAGAAATCTTGGTGATAAGAACCCTAGCCATCCACTTTTGAAAGCTCCCCAAACCGCCCTGCATCGTTCGAAAGTGTCGTGAGTTTTGAACATGAAACCTACAACCCCGGATGGGATAGGCCACCAGCCAAAATGCGCGGCTGGCACAGAGCTTCATGTGGGAGACCTGGATCCGCCTGAACAGCCCACCGATTAGCAGACCTTCTTCACTCCAGTCGAACTGGAAAGCCTCGCCCAACGCGAACGTCAACGGCACAAAGGCTCGCAGGATTTTCCTTGCTCGCCGCGCCACGCGCGGATGAATGCGGTCAGTTGGCTGTAGCCGCCGTCGTAGCCCTCGGCTTTGATCTGCTCGAAGAGAGCCTTGGCGGTTCTGCGGTTGTGTTTGGCCCGAAGCGAATCGGCTTTGAGTGCCTGCTCCAGTATTTCGTGGAAAGGACTGAGCTTGTTGAAAGCGGCTTGCCGCTGGTACACCGGCTGTTTGGTTTCGGGGGCTCTGATCCACTTACGGATGGTGTTCCTGGACAGCCCGGTACGCTTGGCTATTTGGTGAAGCGACAGCTTGTCGCGGAAATACATCCGCCGAATTTTTCCCATCATTTCCATGCTGATCACCTGGTGTTCTCCTGCTCGAAAAGTGAGCAGAAGCAGTTGAACACCTGGGTCAGTTTTCAGTCGGCAGAACAGCCTTTAATGGGTCAGTTTTCGGTCAGCGGCAACACCATAGGGACTTCCAGAACTACTTAGCCGCGCTGTTGATTACGTCCTGCCAACGTAGCCACGTCATGCACTTGAGCAAGCAGAGCGCGCCGGCCATGATGGCCATAGGCGTGAAGATGGAAGCCCGTGAGGGCCGAGACCTGTAGGGGCTCGGTTCACGACAGCTGGCCCTGAAAGGGCACGCCCAACACCGATGAAGGGTGCCCGAGTGGTCAGACTTCCCACGCCTCGTCCGCTTCTTCACGGATATCGACATCACTCAATCCGCCGAGGTAAATCCTCCGGCACGAGAGCTTTTCGATAAGTCCCCGCTCGTACAACTGCTTGGGGATTTCCGACAACACACCACGCAACTCCCAAGGCTTTTTAATACGCGCCACGGCATCCGCAACGATGGCATCAACGTCGATATCCTGCGTGGCAACGAAAGGGCCAGCACGGTCATACCCCTCGAATATTCCCGAAGCAATCGTAATGACCTCACCCTTCCTCACGATCATCGCACCACCTCGATCAAAGTCTGAGACGAACGATCACGTCGGTCAAGTAGATGACTGCTACTGAAAACGACGCGGGGTCGGATGATGCTGACCTCCCGACATTCGGAGATATTCGTGCAAGCTCGCGCGACCAATTCCCTTCTGGAACGTTGCAAGCACATATCGGGAGTTGACTGTAGTCAACACCCAAAACCGGCCTTCCTTCTCGGCTTTGACGACATCAGAAGTACGAATCAGATGCCCATCACCCAAGCGCCCATATTTATCCTTCCGGATGTGGCCGAAGACGATTCCCACCGCAGCGAGAGCGCTGATAAATGCGTCAGTCAGGTAAGCGGTCACAGGCTCCGGAAAACCTTCAAACTCGGCTCGCCTAATCCGGTGAAGCTCAAAGTCAGTGTGGCGTTTGCCGTACAGATCAACTTCAACAATTGCTCTCATGGAAACCTCCAAAAGGGTCTGGTTGTCCGGAGTATCCCAGGCAGGATGCTCCAGTAGCGACAAGCGTCTGGAGCCTCGCTACACCAAGGCGCGATACAGATTTCTGACAACTGTCAGAGAACCGGGATCAAAATCTGGGTCATGTGAGTCGTGATAGGTCGCCCCACCTTCAACTTCAAAAACACACTTTGGGACTTCGTTGGTATCGAACCCCATGATCAGGGATTGAAGCCGCTCCATTCGCCAAGAATTCCCACCGTTGACCCAGCCTGGCGTGACGACTTGTACCTCGGTCACTTTGAACGATTCGTCCTGCAGACTGAGGAGCTGATGAAGCCTCACCGCGTCATTCACGAACTCCTGGACGGAAACAAAACGCTCATCTTCCCAACGTTTCACACTCACGTGATACCAATGGGTCTTGAGAGCTCTGGACACGCCATGCCAATGAGCGAGGCCGTCACCGAACATTCCTGGAAATCCAGCCATCTGGTTTTCTTGCGTGCAAAACATTTGAGGCTTCTCTGTAGCTGGCACCGCCTGGCGATGCACCAAATTCAGTAAAGGGAGTAGATCGCTTTGAGCGATCCAGACTTGCGGTGCCCGGCGCCTTTCAAGACGTAGACGGTATTACGCGTCGTGAACAGAAATCCTTCCTTAAAAGAAATCGCAATGGTCGACCTGACCCACGAACCTAGCTCAAACCTTCTGTTGTCGTCATGGATGACGTTGTGCGCGTACAGGATCATCGGGATACAGCCTGCAGCATGAACCCTCGCTAGCTCATCATCAGTGACCGTCACATCGAAGATGATCCAGTCCTCGACCACACAACAAGGCATGTGCCGATACTGCTGCCTTACGGCCTTGAGTAGGTCTTCGAGAGTCAGGTCTGATCCAGCTGTGACGACTCCTGGATCCCCAAGGAGGTCATGCTCAACCGAGCTGTCCATTGCCTACTCCCGCGCTGTCAATATTTAAGAAATCACCATGGCAGCAAAGGCCGCTACCGCAGCAGGAATGAGGATATCGCGCTAATCCGCCAACTGTACAGATATATCTGTTTGTTTGACGGCGAACAAATCCGGCATATCGTTCTTTTTGATGGAATACCGGAATGTCGCTGCGAAATTGCTACGCGGCAGTGCTTCAGTTGCTCCGCACTGAGCGAGGACTTACCCAAGCCGAAATGTCAGGTGCGGTGAGCCAAACCCACGTGAGTCATTTAGAGCTTGCAAGAGGGTCGGTCACGCTCGATGCCGCGAGCGAGATCGCTGCTGCGTTGAGCGTTCAACCTGCCTCGATGCTTATCCTCGCCTTGGCCTCCCATGAGCGGCGAAGTGCTCGAGAGATGCTCCAAAACTGCCTAACTGAACTGGAAGGGCTAGATCTAGCCGACAGGCAGCTACCTGTCGAACCTAAAGCAATGGAGACGACTGCCACGGTTGAAGCGCGCCGTAAGCGTCTGGCTGTGCAAGATCTCAAGACCAAGGGTTTAACCCAGGCACAAGCCGCAAAGGAATTGGGTATGGCCGAAAGCACGCTGAGACGTCTTTGGCACCAAACCGATCAGGGTTAGTACCTAACTGACAAGACAAGATCATGTGGGCGCGAAGCCCGGAATGCCGTAATAAGGAAGGATGCCGACAGTGCGCGCAATCAGAGTATCTAAGTTTGGGGGGCCAGGCGTCCTTGAGTACGTGAATATCGAAGATCCTGTCGCTGGGCCATACCAGGTGGTCGTTGAGCTAGCGGTGAGCGACATTACTTCCCTTGACGATGTCATCCGTTCTGGAAAGGGGCAAGAACCTCAGTCGCTTCCATACATTCCGGGTTGTGGCGGGGCTGGCGTGGTAATTGCCGTCGGAGAAGAAGTTGATCCCCGCCTACTAGGATCACGTGTGGTGGTAAGGACGACGAGCGGATGCTATGCGGAGAAAGTTGCGTGCAGTTTGGCTGATATCACTCAGATTCCGGATGATCTTGACTTTGTTCAAGCAGCCGCACTGATACATGACGGCGTTGACGCAGCACTGCTCATCGAAGAAGTTGGTGTCCTGGAGGATGATTGGGTTTTGGTAGTCGGCGCAGCCTCAGGTGTTGGTTACATGCTGGCGAGAGCAGCGATGCAAGCCGGGGCTAACGTTGTAGGCGTAGACAAAGGTAGGGAAAAGCTTCGTTTTATGCTTGAAGAGCAAATCGAGCATGTCGTTGATTACTCAGACCCAGATTGGTGTGAAAAGGCTTTAGCTATCACCTCAGATATCGGCTTCATGCTCGTCATGGATGGGATAGGCGGTGAGATCGGAGCGGAAACTCTCGATCTGATAAATAGGTCTGGCGCATACCTAAACTTCTCCCATGAAAGAGCTCCAGGCGAGCCGTCACAGTTTATGTGCTACGAATCGTATGTTGTTCATCACTATCGTCCCTACACCAACCTGATAGAGCGCGGCTCCATCAGCATGGCTATGGCAAAACTCGCTCAAGACAAGTGTGTGCAAATGTATTCTTCGGTCACGGCCACTTACGCGCTTGATGAGGTATGGAGCGCTCACAACAACATGGCCGAGCAGAATGTCGTTGGTAAACATTTATTGCTTATCAACCCTCAGTTGCCTGTACCCGTGTAGGTAGACAAAGAATCTAGCCCAAAGTCAACTGCCTTACGAAGAGCTCTAGGCCTTCGCAAGCGGAGGCTAAAAGTGTTCTGCGCGTGAGACGCTTGAGTAAGCCTAAGGGCTCTACCACGTAATAAAAAAGCCTAGCTTAGACAGCTAGGCTCCTTAGTAAGCTCATTTTCAGAGTACTGGAGAAGAAGAGTCAGCGGCCATCCTTGGCCGCACACTTATCATCACATGTCTTCAGCAGGCTCTTCTTCGATGGCCAGCGGAGCTTCAGCCTTACCTTTAGGCATGAGCTTCTCACGAATCAGGCCTTCAATCTTATCCATGGCTGCTTTATTGTCCATCAGCCACTTCATTGTGTTTGCCTTACCCTGGCCGATCTTGCTTCCTTCAAAAGCGTACCAAGCCCCCGACTTCTCAATAAAATTATGTGCAACAGCGAGGTCTACGATCTCACCAGCCTTGCTAATACCGTGACCGTAGATTATCTGGAACTCTGCTTGTCTGAAAGGCGCAGCAACTTTGTTCTTGACGACTTTGACACGAGTTTCACTTCCGACCACTTCGTCGCCCTCCTTGACCGCACCAATACGACGAATATCAAGGCGAACCGAGGCGTAGAATTTCAGCGCGTTACCACCAGTAGTAGTTTCTGGACTACCGAACATTACACCAATCTTCATACGAATCTGGTTAATGAAGATACACATGGTATTGGAGTTCTTTAAGTTACCCGTAATCTTACGCATCGCCTGACTCATCATCCTGGCGGCAAGACCTACGTGAGAATCACCAATTTCACCTTCGATTTCAGCCTTTGGAACTAACGCTGCAACTGAGTCAACAACAATTAGATTGACCGCACCCGAGCGGGTTAGAATATCTACAATCTCAAGAGCCTGTTCGCCAGTATCAGGCTGAGAGCACAAAAGATCATCAATATTAACACCAAGCTTGGCGGCATAGATTGGATCAAGTGCATGTTCTGCGTCGACGAAGGCGCATGTCAAACCTTGGCGTTGAGCCTCGGCAATAACAGATAGAGTGAGAGTGGTTTTACCGGAAGATTCAGGGCCGTAGATTTCAACAATACGACCACGAGGCAGACCGCCCACCCCAAGTGCAATGTCCAACCCCAGCGATCCAGTGGACACAACATCGATGTCCATCGTTCGGTCACTACCAAGACGCATGATAGCGCCCTTACCAAACTGCTTCTCAATCTGGGACAGAGCTGCCTCTAGTGCTTTGCTTTTTGCCTGATCCATTCTCACCGACCACTCGAATTAATTGTCAATCGAAACTTATTGATTAGCTTAGGGCGTACCCCTACAAGAGGGAAGGGAGACCTCCTAAGTGAACCAAACCTACGCCGCAACCCTCAATACTGCATTCTGCAGGCCGACATGCATGTCGCCCATTTCACCTTCGATTTCAGCCTTTGGCACCAGAGCGGCCACGGAGTCGACCACGATCACGTCAATGGCATTGGAACGCACCAGCATGTCGGTGATTTCCAGAGCCTGTTCACCGGTGTCCGGTTGCGATACCAGCAGGTCATCGACGTTGACGCCCAGTTTGCCGGCGTATTCAGGGTCGAGGGCGTGCTCGGCATCGACGAACGCACAGGTGGCGCCCATCTTTTGAGCTTCAGCGATAACCGAAAGGGTCATGGTAGTTTTACCGGAAGACTCAGGACCGTAGATTTCAACGATCCGACCTTTTGGCAGGCCGCCGATACCCAGAGCGATATCGAGACCCAGAGAGCCGGTGGAGATAGCAGGAATAGCCTGGCGGTCATGGTCACCCATGCGCATCACGGCGCCTTTGCCGAACTGACGCTCGATCTGACCCAAGGCCGCAGCCAAGGCTTTCTTCTTGTTGTCGTCCATTGAAGTCCTCTCGTAATCGGTTAGGCCTAATGGCCGATATAACTGTATAAGTAGACAGTATTATTCCACAGGGCTGCGCGCGCGCCTACCCCTGATTTGGTATTTCTCCGCGCGTGAACCGAATCAGTCCCTCTAGCGCGGCTTTCACCGTTTGTCGGCGTACCGCGTCCCGGTCGCCGGCGAACTGGAAACGCTCGGCAATGAGCTGTTCGGCCGCGCCCCAGCAGATCCATACAGTGCCTACCGGTTTCTCCGCAGAGCCGCCGTCAGGACCGGCCACGCCGCTGACCGCAACCGAGAACCGCGCAGTGCTGTTGGCCTGAGCGCCCCGGGCCATGGCTTCGACCACTTCCCGACTGACGGCGCCAACACGACTGAACAATTGTTCCGGAACATCCAGTTGCTGCGTCTTCTGGCGATTGGAATAGGTGACATAACCGGCTTCGAACCAGGTCGAACTACCGGGGATGCGCGTGATGGCTTCAGCAATGCCGCCACCAGTGCAGGATTCGGCGGTGCTGACCTGCGCCTGTGTTTCCAACAGGCGCTGACCCAAAGTGGCGGCCAGTTGAGTAATGTCATCCACAGAAACTCTCCATGACATGCAAGCGATAGATACACGCTACACGAGCGTAGCGAACGCGCAAGGCAGGACGCGGGGGCATCGCGACCGCGCCTGCGGGGTGACCTATGCGGGCTGCGGTAGCTTGCCGGGCTCCGGTTTCTCTTTAGGACACGGTTTCCTGACCGTTTCGACGATGGTTTCCCGGGGCCGTTTTTTGGCCTCGTCAAGTGTGATGAAGCGCCCGTTGGTTGAATCCCTTCCGCGTTTGCGTCGCATAAATAAAGCTCCTTATTCCAGATTGCTGCCCCGAATCAGGCAGTTGCCCGACATCCTAGCCAGCTAAACGGCCTTTTTGTCGATCTGGAAACGAGCAGTGACGAATAAGCCAAACCTGCGGTCAGCGAACGTGCGTGATAACCTTGCGCCCATCGCAAAAGCAATCGGATTTGACGTCGGCCCACGTAGGTGGTGTTCCACGCGGCACTCTCCATTTGCCCAAATCTCCCAACGAATTTGCCTAAATAACTGATGAATAAAGCAATTTCCGATCTCTCTTCGCACACGCCCATGATGCAACAGTACTGGAAGCTAAAAAACCAGCATCCGGACCAGTTGATGTTCTACCGAATGGGCGACTTCTACGAGATTTTCTACGAAGACGCCAAAAAGGCCGCCAAGCTGTTGGACATCACCCTGACCGCACGCGGCCAGTCGGCGGGGCAGAGCATCCCCATGTGCGGCATCCCCTATCATGCCGCCGAGGGCTACCTGGCCAAGTTGGTGAAGCTGGGTGAGTCGGTGGTGATCTGTGAGCAGATCGGCGATCCGGCTACCAGCAAAGGCCCGGTCGAGCGCCAGGTAGTACGCATCATCACGCCGGGGACTGTGAGTGATGAAGCGCTGCTCGACGAGCGTCGCGACAACCTGATCGCCGCTGTGCTGGGTGATGAACGCCTGTTCGGCCTTGCCGTGCTGGACATTACCAGCGGCAACTTCACCGTTCAGGAGATCAAGGGCTGGGAAGATCTGCTGGCCGAACTCGAGCGCATCAACCCGGTTGAATTGCTGATCCCGGATGACTGGCCTCAAGGTCTGCCCGCCGAGAAGCGCCGTGGTTCGCGCCGTCGCGCGCCTTGGGATTTCGAGCGGGACTCAGCGCACAAAAGTCTGTGTCAGCAGTTTTCGACCCAGGATCTCAAGGGCTTCGGCTGTGAAACCCTGACCCTGGCAATCGGCGCAGCCGGCTGCCTACTGGGCTATGCCAAGGAAACTCAGCGCACCGCCCTGCCTCACTTGCGCAGCCTGCGTCATGAGCGCATGGATGACACGGTGATCCTGGACGGTGCCAGCCGCCGCAATCTGGAGCTGGACACCAATCTGGCAGGAGGTCGTGATAACACCCTGCAATCGGTCATGGACCGTTGCCAGACCGCAATGGCAACCCGCCTGCTGACCCGTTGGTTGAACCGGCCGCTGCGCGATTTGAAAATCCTGCAGGCCCGCCAGGAATCGATTGGCTGTTTCCTTGAGCGCTACCGTTTCGAGAACCTGCAGCCACAGCTCAAGGAAATTGGCGACATCGAGCGGATTCTCGCCCGAATCGGCCTGCGCAACGCTCGCCCAAGGGATCTGGCGCGCCTGCGTGACGCCCTTGGCGCGCTGCCGGAGCTACAACTGGCGCTGGCCGAACTCGAGGCTCCGCATATTCAGCAACTGGCGAAAACGGCCGGTACTTATCCGGAACTCGCCGACCTGCTGCAACGGGCGATCATCGACAACCCGCCTGCGGTCATCCGTGACGGCGGTGTACTGAAGACCGGTTATGACGGCGAGCTGGACGAACTGCTGTCGCTGAGCGAGAACGCCGGCCAGTTCCTGATTGATCTGGAAACCCGCGAGAAGGCCCGTACTGGCCTGGCCAATCTCAAGGTCGGTTACAACCGAGTGCACGGCTACTTCATCGAGCTGCCAAGCAAGCAGGCCGAGCAGGCACCTGCCGACTACATTCGCCGCCAGACGCTCAAGGGTGCCGAGCGCTTCATCACGCCGGAGCTCAAGGAGTTCGAAGACAAGGCGCTGTCGGCGAAGAGCCGCGCCCTGGCTCGGGAAAAAATGCTTTACGAGGCGTTGCTGGAAGACCTCATCGGTCATCTCGCGCCGCTGCAGGACACCGTTGCGGCGCTGGCCGAACTGGACGTGCTGAGTAACCTGGCCGAGCGCGCGCTGAATCTGGACCTGAACCGCCCGCGGTTCACCGATGAGCCTTGCATGCGTATCGAGCAAGGCCGTCACCCGGTGGTCGAACAGGTGCTGACATCGCCCTTCGTGGCCAACGATCTGGATCTGAATGACAACACCCGCATGCTGGTCATTACCGGTCCTAACATGGGCGGTAAATCCACCTACATGCGCCAGACCGCCTTGATCGTGCTGCTGGCGCATATCGGCAGTTTCGTTCCGGCTGCCAGTTGCGAGCTTTCACTGGTCGACCGCATCTTCACCCGCATCGGCTCCAGCGATGATCTGGCAGGCGGACGCTCGACGTTCATGGTCGAAATGAGCGAAACAGCGAACATCCTGCATAACGCTACCGACAAAAGTCTGGTGCTGATGGACGAAGTCGGGCGCGGGACCAGCACCTTCGACGGCCTTTCCCTGGCCTGGGCTGCGGCAGAATGTCTCGCCCAGCTACGCGCCTACACCCTGTTCGCCACCCACTATTTCGAGCTGACCGTATTGCCGGAGAGCGAGCCGTTGGTGGCGAACGTGCACCTCAACGCAACGGAACACAACGAACGTATCGTGTTCCTGCATCGCGTGCTGCCGGGGCCTGCCAGCCAGAGCTATGGGCTGGCCGTGGCCCAGTTGGCGGGGGTTCCAGGCCCGGTGATCACTCGCGCCAAGGAGCACTTGCAGCGCCTTGAAACCACCAGCCTGCCCCACGAGCAACCCAAACCCAAGCCCGGCAAGTCGCCAGCACCACAGCAGGCAGACATGTTCGCGACCCTGCCGCACCCTGTGCTGGAAGAATTGTCGAAGCTGAAGATCGACGACATGACGCCGCGTCAGGCGATCGAATTGTTATATGGACTGCAAAAGCGGATCTAACGGTATTTGCAACAAGCTGTTAGAATCCCGCGCGGTTTGGGAACGGTACGGCCTCTAGCCTGGCTGTATGAGATCCGAGCCGCGTTCGAGCATGGCGAACCAAGCCGCGTCCTCGTGCCTTTGTCGGCTGAGGACTGGACTGACTGTGTTCTGAATGGCCCGGGAACGATCCCAACCGAGCAACCCTGACGTGAAGGGCTCTGCTGCCGCCGCCTGAGGAGAAAATTAGAAATGACCTTCGTCGTCACCGACAACTGCATCAAGTGCAAGTACACCGACTGCGTAGAAGTCTGTCCGGTGGACTGCTTCTACGAAGGCCCGAACTTCCTGGTGATTCACCCGGACGAGTGCATCGACTGCGCGCTTTGCGAGCCTGAGTGCCCTGCCACCGCGATTTTCTCGGAAGACGAGATTCCGGCCGGCATGGAGAATTTCATTGCGCTGAACGCTGAGCTGGCAGACATCTGGCCCAACATCACCGAGCGCAAAGACGCACTGCCTGACGCAGAAGAATGGGATGGCAAGCCTGGCAAGATCGCTGATCTGGAGCGTTAAGCTTCGGCGCGATGACCGAAAACAAAAAGGCCCTTCGGGGCCTTTTTGCATTTTGCAAGATGTAGCCGCGGCCGCTTTCTCGCGAGCAAAAAAAAGGGGCGGTTTTACCCGCCCACATTTTTTCCGTAATCCCTTCAATCCTTTTTCATCATCCTGATGAATCGCATCCTGCGATGTCCTTGAGCAGTCTTCCTTGACCGCCTGTACCGATCCGTTGGTACAGTTCTGATCTTAGTGATTTATCGGCGCAGAGCAAGACCCCGGAGTTTGCTAAAAAATACAGAGACTCATAAGTAAGCTAAAATAAAACCTGATAAATCAACCAGATAAATAATATCGCTCACCTGAGCACGCCTCTCACTGTCAGAAAATAGTGTAATCACTGACAGTCTAGGTAAGAAATGTCTTACAACTAAAGTTAGATATCCCCACGATCACCTCACATATTAAAACCAACATATATGTAGGCTGAAATTAATGACTTCCACTTCAAATAGTCGCAACAAAAAACCCCAACTAACTGGGGTCTTTTTATGATGCTATTTCGCTACTAATTTTGGGGATAAAGCAGCTGACTCACTGAAACAGTGACTCGCTGGACAGGCCGTTCTTTTCAAGAATTTCCCGTAGACGCTTCAGTCCTTCTACCTGAATCTGCCGCACGCGCTCACGGGTTAAGCCGATTTCCAGCCCTACGTCCTCAAGCGTGCTGCTCTCATGACCGCGCAAGCCAAAGCGACGTACCACCACCTCACGTTGCTTGTCGGTCAGCTCGGATAGCCACTGATCGATGCTCTGGGATAGATCATCGTCCTGCAACAACTCACAGGGATCGGTAGGACGATCGTCAGTCAGCGTATCGAGCAACGTCTTGTCGGAGTCCGGGCCCAGCGACACGTCCACCGAAGACACTCGTTCATTCAGGCCCAGCATGCGCTTGACCTCACCGACCGGCTTCTCGAGCAGGTTGGCGATTTCTTCAGGGGAAGGTTCGTGATCGAGTTTCTGGGTCAATTCCCGCGCCGCCCGCAGGTAGACATTGAGCTCCTTGACCACATGAATCGGCAAGCGGATGGTCCGCGTCTGATTCATGATCGCGCGCTCGATGGTTTGACGAATCCACCAAGTCGCATACGTGGAGAACCGGAAACCACGCTCCGGATCGAATTTTTCGACCGCTCGAATCAGGCCAAGATTGCCCTCCTCGATCAGGTCCAGCAATGACAGACCACGATTGACGTAGCGTCTGGCGATTTTGACCACCAGGCGCAGATTGCTTTCAATCATGCGCTTGCGTCCGGCCGGATCCCCTTTTTGCGACAGACGCGCAAAGTGGACCTCTTCTTCCGGAGAGAGCAGGGGAGAAAAGCCGATTTCATTGAGATACAACTGCGTGGCATCCAATGCACGCGTGTAGTCGATGTACTTGTGTTGCTTGAGTGCTGTGGAGTTTTTGGTCTTCGCGCGAACAGAAGGTGTAGCTGGCTTCTCATCCGCTGCAGAATCCAGGACGATCCCGTGCTCCATAAGGAGGACCTCATCGTCTATGTCAAACTCCGGCACTTCTTTGTTGAGAGCCATTGTTATAGTCCTTTGGTGAGTTCGACCTCAAGCTCCAGTGGCGCCTTTTTCCTTGGCATCACGTGAGCCTGTCCCCTCTACGGCAGGAACAGGCTGGTAACCGATCAACGACGTGGCAAGAATTCCAGCGGATCTACCGGTTTACCCTGACGGCGAATCTCGAAATGGAGTTTCACCCTGTCAGTCCCCGTGGACCCCATCTCGGCAATTGCCTGCCCTGCCTTGACCTGTTGCCCCTCCCGAACCAAAAGCCTACGGTTGTGACCGTAAGCACTGACGTAGGTATCGCTGTGTTTGATGATTACTAATTCGCCGTAGCCCCGCAACCCACTCCCGGCGTAAACCACTGAACCATCAGACGCGGCCAAAACAGGCTGTCCCAAATCACCGGCGATATCAACGCCTTTATTCAAACTACCGTTTGAAGAAAATTTGCCGATCAAAACCCCGTTAGTTGGCCATGCCCAGCCACTCGCCGAGCGCGCGCCAGCAACCACTGGCGTGTTTACCGGAGTGTTTACAGGGGTAGTTGCGGGCGGGCCGTTACTACCTGAAGTGGAATCAACAGGGCGTGTAATGACGGTGGTCTTGATCGAGCCCGAAGGCGAGCTGGAACTACCAGTCGCGGTCTGGGGAACAACGACAGGCGCAGCCGCTATCGCAGCGGATGTTGAATTCGAACGGCCGTCAAAGCGAATCGTCTGACCGACATGAATGGTATAGGGCTCGGGGACATTGTTGCGGGCAGCCAGCGCTTTCCAGTCCCAGCCGTAACGAAAGGCAATAGAAAACAGCGTGTCGCCACGTTTGACGACGTACTGACCGGTTGTCACAGGCTGGCGGACCGGTGCAGCCGGCTTGCCATTACGATCGACGACACGAACTCCACCCGACGGCGTGCTGGAGCAGCCAACCAGAAGGACACTCAGGGCAATGCCAATCACCAGACGTGGAAAACTTGCTGAAAACGTACGCTGCCGAATGACTGTGAGACTCACCCGCCACTCCCTTTACCGGTGACTGAATTAAAGCTGCCTATTGTGTCTTGATGATGACAGGCAGCCATGGGGAAACTGGTTACGAAAAACTTCATGACAACGTGCGGCGAGCAGCGAGCCGACCAGGGCCCCATCGAAAATCGCCAGCCTGTAGACAGGTGGCGCCTCACAGAATTCATTGCAGCTGCAAAACAGTGCCTACGCCAGCGGGCCGTTGAGCAAGGGCACGAATCTCACCGCTCCCAGGATGTGCCGGGAGAAGCCGTTGTCTTCGCGGATGATCAGCATCAGTTGCTGCACTTCACCTGATCCCACCGGAATCACCAGACGACCGCCCGGTGCCAGTTGGTCCAGAAGCGCCTGAGGCACATCGGTCGCCACGGCGGTGACGATGATGCCGTTGTACGGCGCCAGGGCCGGCCAGCCTTCCCAGCCATCGCCCCAACGAAACACCATGTTGCGCAGGTTGAGTTCGGCCAGACGCTCCTTTGCCCGATCCTGCAACACCTTGATGCGTTCGACGGAAAACACCCGTTCTACCAGTTGCGCCAGCACAGCGGTCTGATAACCCGACCCGGTACCGATCTCCAGCACCTTGTCCAACGGGCCGGCCGCCAGCAGTAGCTCGCTCATGCGCGCGACCATGTAAGGCTGGGAAATGGTCTGGTTGTTGCCGATCGGCAATGCGGTGTCTTCATAAGCGCGATGCGCCAACGCCTCGTCCACGAACAGATGACGAGGTGTCTTGCGAATGACGTCAAGCACTTGGGTGTTGCTGATGCCTTCTTCGTACAGCCGCTGAATCAAACGCTCGCGGGTACGTTGGGAAGTGAAACCCACGCCACGCCGTAACAGATCATCTTGTTCACGCGACATCAGGCCATTCCCTCCAGCCATGCGTTCAGGCTGTTGAAACCGTCCTGATAGGTTCGATCCAACTGCAATGGCGTAATCGACACATACCCTTGCAGCACGGCATGGAAGTCGGTGCCCGCCCCGCCATCCTCGGCGTCGCCGGCAGCGGCAATCCAGTACCCGGCGCGGCCACGCGGATCGACTACGCGAACCGGCGCCGCAGCGCGGGTGCGATGCCCCAGACGAGTCAGTTGAATGCCGCGCACGTGTTCCAGCGGCAAGTTAGGAATATTCACATTCAATACTGTACGCGGTGGAAGATCGAGTTGCTCGTGCGCCTCGACCAGGAGCCGGGCGTAATGCGCGGCAGTTGCCAGGTTATCGGCCTGACGCGACAAAAATGAAAAGGCAAATGACGGGCGTTGCAGGAATCGTCCTTCCAGTGCAGCTGCCACGGTGCCGGAATACAGCACGTCGTCGCCCAGATTGGCGCCCATATTGATGCCTGAGACCACCATTTCCGGCTCTTGCTCGAGCAGCCCGTGGATGCCTAGATGCACGCAATCGGTGGGTGTGCCGTTGAGACTGATGAACCCGTTATCCAGCTGAAGAGGATGCAGCGGGCGATCAAGGGTCAGCGAGCTGCTGGCGCCGCTTCTGTCTTGATCGGGAGCGATGATCGCGCACTCGGCATAGTCCGCAAGCGCCGCGTGAAGCGCAGCGAGTCCGGGTGCCGAGACCCCATCATCATTTGAAATCAGAATACGCATGAGCTGTCCGTCTGTCCTGCGGGCGCCAGATCGACGAGTTCACGCACCAATGCGGTGGCGAAGCATCCGGCTGGCAGGACGAATTCCAGTTGCAGAATGTCAGGCTCGGGATAATGCCACGTCAACCGCCCGATGGGCAGTCGCAGGATACGCCGTTCGTGTTCCATTCCTGCTTTTATCAACCAGTTACAGAGCGCTGACTCACGCCGGGCGATGCTGTTTTCAAGCTCGGCAGTAGCACCGGCGGCCGGAGAATCGCCCTCACCCCACTGAGGACCGGTGGGATGCAGATCGAGAATCGCCAGACGCGGGTCACTGCACTCGGCCTCACCGGCCGGGAAGAAGCTGCGGCTGTCGGTGAACGCCAACAGATCGCCCACCTGAGCCTGCTGCCAACTGCCATCGGCGACCCGCGCGGCCAGCACCTGATTGAACAGGTAGCTGCGCGCCGTGGACAGCAATCGGGAGCGCACATTGCGCTGCTCAGGCAAAGCCTCACGTTCGGCATAGTGACGGGCTTCGCCAACGTTACCGCCCTGGTAGCCAAAACGCTGGGCGCCGAAATAATTGGGGATGCCCCGCAGCCTGATGGTTTCCAGGCGCTCGTCGAGTTCTGTCCGATCAGCCTTCAGTTGGGTAAGGCGTAGGGTAAAGCCGTTGGCAGCATGGGCACCGCGTTGCAATTTGCGCTTGTGACGCTTGCTGTCGAGAATCTTCAGCGTGTCATTCTCGGCCGCCGACATGTCCGGGTCAGCCTTGCCCGGCAACTGGATGCTGAACCACTGCCGCGTCAGCGCCTGACGATCTTTCAAGCCTGCGTAAGCCACGGTGCGCAGCGGCACGCCGGCAGCCTTGGCCAAACGCCGCGCGGCTTCTTCGGTGTTCAGCCCGCGCTTCTCGACCCATAACCACAGGTGCTCGCCATCGCCGGAAAGCGGAATATCCAGTACTTCGTCTACCTGGAAATCTTCGGCAATGGCTTTGAGCACGGCCGTACCCAGTGCATCGCCATAGGCCCGCGGGCCCAAGAGTTCGAATTCGGTCATGCGGCAATCAACAACGCGACGGCGTGCACCGCGATACCTTCCTCACGGCCGGTGAAACCCAGCTTTTCGGTGGTGGTGGCCTTGACGTTGACTTGATCGAGCCCGACCTGCAGGTCTTCAGCGATCAACGCACGCATGGCGTCGATGTGCGGCGCCATTTTTGGGGCCTGAGCGACGATGGTGGCGTCGACATTGCCGACCTTCCAGCCCTTGGCCTGGACCT
Organism: Pseudomonas sp.; assembly: GCF_050739935.1. Lineage (GTDB taxonomy): Bacteria > Pseudomonadota > Gammaproteobacteria > Pseudomonadales > Pseudomonadaceae > Aquipseudomonas. Next base: position 20,282 of record NZ_JBOICF010000066.1, read on the forward strand.
GTTTGAGCACGTGACGCAGCAACACGCGGCTGTCGGCGCCCTTGAATTGCGGGTCGGTATCGGGAAAATGTTTGCCGATGTCGCCCAGCGCAGCGGCGCCCAGCAGGGCATCGCTCAACGCATGCAGCAGGACGTCGCCGTCGGAGTGCGCAAGCAAACCGGACTTGTGCGCGATCCGCACCCCACCCAAGGTAATGAAATCGCCTTCAGCGAAACGGTGCACATCATAGCCGTGGCCAATACGCATAAAAAAACGCCCTGAAAAAGTCAGGGCGTGATTCTACCTACTTTGTCGGACATTAGGGCGTCCGGCTGCCTGACACACTACTTGTCAGGTAACGACTCACGCACCGTGGGAATGAGCGGGTTCACGACGGCTGGGTTTTATCCGCTGCAGAGGTTGCGGATGTACGCGAAACCCGTGGGAGCGAATTTATTCCGGGCGGCATTCCAATGAGAGGCTCGTCCATTCGATGCATCTCTATCGCCTGACCTATTTTTTGCGAATGAATTCGCTCCCACAGAGGACCGTGTTTGCCCAGCGACAGCGTGGCGCGTGAACGGCAGGACAGTTCTTGCGCCGTTGTCAGCCTGCCAATGCCAGAGCGTGGTAGCGCAGGTGGTCTTCGATGAAGCTGGCGATGAAGTAATAGCTGTGGTCATAACCCGGCTGCAGACGCAGCTCCAGCGGATGAGCGACCGCCTTGGCCGCCTGCACCAACGCTTCGGGCTTGAGCTGATTGGCCAGGAAGTCGTCGCGGTCACCCTGATCCACCAGCAGTGGCAGACGCTCGACTGCGTCGGTAATCAAGACGCTGGCGTCCCATTCGCGCCAGCGCGAGCGGTCTTCGCCCAGATAGCGGGAGAAGGCTTTCTGCCCCCAGGGGCAGTCCATCGGATTAGTGATCGGCGAGAAAGCCGACACCGATCGATAACGCCCCGGATTGCGCAACGCGCAGACCAACGCGCCATGACCCCCCATCGAATGGCCGCTGATGCTGCGTTTCTCCGAGGCCGGGAAATGCGCTTCGATCAACGCGGGCAGTTCGCTGACCACGTAGTCATACATGCGGTAATGCCGGGCCCAGGGTTGCTGGGTCGCATTCAGATAGAAGCCCGCGCCGAGACCGAAGTCATAGGCGTTGTCCGGATCGCCCGGTACATCGGCGCCACGGGGGCTGGTGTCCGGCGCCACGATGATCAGTCCCAGCTCTGCGGCGATGCGCTGAGCGCCGGCCTTCTGCATGAAGTTTTCATCGGTGCAAGTCAGGCCCGACAGCCAATACACCACCGGCAACTTGCCGCCCTGCTCGGCCTGAGGCGGCAGATAGACTGCGAACACCATGTCGCAACCGAGCACATCGGAGTGATGTTTGTAACGTTTATGCCAGCCACCGAAGCTTTTCTGACACGAAATATTTTCCAGACTCATCGTCGTACCTCCCAGCAACGGGCTTCAACCAAAAGCTGCAAAAGGAGAGTGGCGCGCCTTCTTGCAGCTTTGAAGCTTGTAGCTCGTCGCTGCTTCTTAGAAATGGATGACCGAACGGATGCTCTTGCCTTCGTGCATCAGATCGAACGCTTCGTTGATCCTGTCCAGACCCATGGTGTGAGTGACGAAGGTGTCCAGCGGGATTTCGCCCTTTTGGGATTTTTCGACATAGCTTGGCAGCTCGGTACGACCCTTCACGCCGCCGAACGCCGAACCGCGCCAGACGCGACCGGTCACCAGTTGGAATGGACGGGTCGCGATTTCCTGACCTGAAGGCGCGACGCCGATGATGACCGACTCGCCCCAGCCTTTGTGGCAGCACTCCAGTGCCGCGCGCATCAGGTTCACATTACCAATGCATTCAAAGCTGTAATCGACGCCGCCATCGGTCAGTTCGACGATCACGTCCTGGATAGGCTTGGTGTGCTCTTTCGGGTTGACGAAATCGGTGGCGCCCAGTTCACGTGCCACATCGAATTTCGCCGGGTTGATGTCGATGGCGATGATGCGCGAAGCCTTGGCCATTTTCGCGCCGATGATTGCCGCCAACCCAATGCCGCCCAGCCCGAAGATCGCAACGGTTGCGCCTTCTTCAACCTTGGCAGTGTTCAGCACGGCGCCGATACCGGTAGTCACGCCGCAGCCGAGCAGGCAGACCTTCTCCAGCGGCGCTTCTTTGGGAATTTTCGCCAGGGAAATTTCCGGGACCACGGTGTACTCGGAAAAGGTCGAGCAACCCATGTAGTGGTAAACAGGCTCGCCGTTGTAGCTGAAACGGGTAGTACCGTCGGGCATCAGGCCCTTGCCCTGGGTGGCGCGTACCTTCTGGCAGAGGTTGGTCTTGCCGGACTTGCAGAATTTGCACTCGCGACATTCGGCGGTATACAGCGGAATCACGTGATCGCCCACGGCCAGCGACGTCACGCCCTCACCCACCGCTTCAACGATACCGCCACCCTCGTGGCCGAGAATGCAAGGAAATACGCCTTCGGAGTCGGCACCAGAAAGGGTATACGCATCGGTATGGCAGACGCCGGAGGCGACGGTACGGATCAACACCTCGCCGGCCTTCGGAGCTTCAACGTCCACTTCGACGATCTGCAGCGGTTGGTTGGGCGCGAAAGCAACGGCAGCACGTGACTTGATCATCATCATCTCCAGCGAAGTAAAAACGAGCCCAGAGTGTAAAGCAGTGCCGTTTGATTAATAATCCGCTCAAAAGCAAAACATTAATGCTGTACAGGGATAATCGATGTACACCAATCGGTGGGATGGGCTGGATGAATTCGTGGCGGTGGCTGAGAGCGGGCAGTTCACGGCAGCTGCGGAGCGGATGGGGGTTTCCTCCTCACACATCAGTCGGCAGATAGCGCGGCTGGAAGAGCGGCTGCAAACCCGCCTGCTCTACCGCAGCACGCGCAAGGTGGCGCTGACCGAAGCGGGTCAGACGTTTCTGCATCATTGCCAGCGCTTGCAGGATGGTCGCGAAGAGGCACTGCGTGCGGTGGGTGACCTGACCAGCGAACCGAAAGGCCTGTTGCGCATGACCTGTGCGGTGGCGTATGGCGAGCGTTTCATCGCGCCTCTGGTCACCCGGTTCATGGACGACTACCCGCAACTGCGTGTCGACATCGAACTGACCAACAACACGCTGGATCTGGTGCACGAAGGCATGGATCTGGCAATCCGCCTGGGTCGTCTGCAGGAGTCACGGCTGGTAGCCACCCGCCTGGCGCCCCGACGCATGTACCTTTGCGCCTCGCCCTCTTATCTGGAACGCTATGGCAGACCCCATAGTTTGTCGGAGCTGAGCCGGCATAACTGCCTGATCGGTAGTTCCGACACTTGGCTGCTACAACAGAACGGGCGGGAGATTTCTCAACGTGTACAGGGAAACTGGCGCTGTAACAGCGGGCAAGCGGTGCTGGACGCCGCGCTGCAGGGAGTGGGGATGTGTCAGTTGCCCGATTATTACGTGCTTGAACATTTGAACAGCGGCGCGCTGATCTCTCTGCTCGAGACTCATCAGCCGCCTGGCACAGCGGTGTGGGCGTTGTACCCACAGCAGCGGCATTTATCGCCGAAGGTCAGAAAGCTGGTGGACTATTTGAAGACGGGGTTGGCGTTGCGGGACGAATACAGCCAGTGAAGCCTAATACTGGACTTACCGTGGGAGCGAATTCATTCGCGAAAAATATTCCAGAGGACGTAGATGGGGGGTGGCAGGCCCGCCTTCTCGCGAATGAATTCGCTCCCACATTGAAATTTATCGGTATGCAAATCAGCGGTTGAACTCACCCCGACGCTGCCGAAGCCATTCCAGATCTTCCGGGCGGGTCACTTTGATATTGTCGGCCCGGCCTTCAATCAGACGTGGCGACTGCCCTGCCCATTCGATCGCCGAAGCTTCATCGGTAATCGGAACATTCGACACCAGGCTGTCCGCCAGCGCCCGATGCAACGCGCCCAGTCGAAACATCTGAGGCGTGTACGCTTGCCAGATCAGGCTGCGATCAACGGTTTCGGTCACGCGGCCATTGCTATCGGCGCGTTTCAACGTGTCTCTGGCCGGAACCGCGAGCAGTCCACCGACCGGATCGTCAGCCAGTTCACTGAGCAGGTTGTCCAGGTCCGAGCGAGCCAGGTTCGGTCGCGCGGCATCGTGTACCAGTACCCAGTCGTCGTCATCGGCTCCACTGGCGTGCAAGTGCAGTAATGCATTGAGGACCGAGTTCGCCCGTTCCTTGCCACCCGCGACCCGCTGAATTCGCGAATCCAGCGCGCAGGGCAACATAGGCCAGTAAGGGTCGTCCGCGGCCAGACTGATCACCAGCCCCTTGAGCCGGGGATGATCGAGAAAGCAAAGCAGGCTGTGTTCAAGAATCGTGAGGCCGCCCAGTTGCAGGTACTGCTTGGGACGGTCTGCCGCCATGCGAGCTCCAACGCCCGCCGCGGGAATCACTGCCCAGAAGGCAGGAAGGGATTGTGTCATTTACGCCAACGTCACTGTGCCAACTGATAAAGGGTCTCGCCGTCCTTGACCATGCCCAATTCGTGGCGGGCACGCTCTTCAACGGTCTCCAGGCCTTTCTTCAGCTCCAGCACTTCCGCATCGAGGACACGGTTGCGTTCAAGCAAAGTATCGTTTTCGGCATGTTGATCGGCGATTTGCTGGGTCAGACTGGCAACCTGCGCAAGACTGCCATTACCCACCCATAGGCGGTATTGCAAGCCAGCGAGCAGCAAGAGCAGAACGAGGAACAACCAGTTAGGACTGCGCATTGTGAATATCTGTTACCCGGTGGAGAAAGACAGCAAAACCAACCATTTCAAATGCCCAAGAGCCCGGCAGTCACCGGGCTCATGGATCAGGACGTCAGGATAAAACGCTTTCAGCGAATTCCCCTACAGCGCCTGCTGCCTTTTTACCATCTTGCAATCAGCCGCGAAACTCGCCGCGACCACGGTATACAGCTTTGGCGCCCAGTTGCTCTTCGATACGCAGCAGCTGGTTGTACTTGGCGATACGATCGGAGCGGCTCAGAGAACCGGTCTTGATCTGACCAGCGGACGTGCCCACGGCCAGGTCGGCAATGGTCGAGTCCTCGGTTTCACCGGAACGGTGCGAGATCACCGCGGTATAACCGGCAGCCTTAGCCATTTGAATGGCTTCCAGGGTTTCGGTCAGAGTTCCGATCTGGTTGAACTTGATCAGAATCGAGTTGGCGATGTTCTTCTCGATGCCTTCCTTCAGGATCTTGGTGTTGGTCACGAACAGGTCGTCGCCCACTAACTGGATCTTTTCGCCGATCTTGTCGGTGAGGACTTTCCAGCCGTCCCAATCGGATTCGTCCAGGCCGTCTTCGATGGAGATGATCGGGTGCTTGCTGACCAGGTCTGCCAGGTAGTCGGCGAAACCGGCGGAGTCATACTCGCCTTCTTCGCTGAGGGTGTACTTGCCGTTCTTGTAGAACTCGCTCGCTGCACAGTCCAGCGCCAGGGTCACGTCGGTGCCCAGCTTGTAACCTGCTTTTGCAACGGCTTCGGCGATTGCGTCGAGGGCGTCGGCGTTGGAGTTCAGGTTCGGTGCGAAACCACCTTCGTCACCCACTGCGGTGTTCAGGCCACGGGCCTTCAGAACAGCCTTCAGGTGGTGGAAAATCTCGGTGCCCCAGCGCAGGCCTTCGGAGAAGGTCTTGGCACCAACCGGCTGAATCATGAATTCCTGGATATCGATGTTGTTATCAGCGTGCTCGCCACCGTTGATGATGTTCATCATCGGAACCGGCATCGAGTAGACGCCCGGTGTGCCGTTCAGATTGGCGATATGCGCGTACAGCGGCAGATCCTGATCCTGTGCAGCGGCCTTGGCAGCGGCCAGGGACACAGCGAGGATCGCGTTGGCGCCCAGGCTGGCTTTGTTTTCGGTGCCGTCTAGCTGAATCATTGCCTGATCCAGCGCCTTTTGGTCAACCGGATCCTTACCCAGCAGCAGGTCGCGGATCGGGCCATTGATGTTGGCCACGGCCTTCAGAACGCCCTTGCCCAGGTAACGGCTCTTGTCGCCATCGCGCAGCTCAAGTGCTTCACGCGAGCCGGTGGAAGCACCGGACGGCGCACAGGCACTGCCGATGATGCCGTTGTCGAGGAGCACATCTGCTTCCACGGTGGGATTGCCACGGGAGTCGAGAACTTCACGACCTTTGATGTCGACGATTTTTGCCATTGTTGTTAACACTCCAAGATTGACGAAAACGACGCAGCTGGGAAAAACGACTGGCATCACGGGCACTAGACAGCGGGCAGGCCCGGGATGACAAAATTTCCCGACCCATTGGTCGGGAAACAAACGAGCGGCACTGTACCGGAGGCCATCGCGCCGGAGAAGCGGGTTTTACGCCGTTTCTATCGTCGGGAAAGCCTTGACCAGATCATCGAGCGCCTTGAGTTGGGTCAGGAACGGCTCCAGCTTGTTCAGACGCAGCGCACACGGGCCGTCGCATTTGGCATTATCCGGATCCGGATGTGCCTCCAGGAACAGACCTGCCAGACCCTGGCTGATACCGGCCTTGGCCAGATCCGTCACCTGCGCACGACGACCGCCAGCGGAATCGGAACGACCGCCAGGCATCTGCAGCGCATGGGTGACGTCGAAGAACACAGGGTACTCGAAGGCTTTCATGATGCCGAAGCCGAGCATGTCCACGACCAGGTTGTTATAGCCGAAACTCGAACCGCGCTCGCACAGGATCAACTGGTCGTTTCCAGCCTCTTCGCACTTGCTCAAGATATGTTTCATTTCCTGAGGCGCGAGGAACTGGGCTTTCTTGATATTGATCACGGCACCGGTTTTCGCCATCGCCACCACTAGATCGGTCTGACGGGACAGGAAAGCCGGCAACTGGATGATGTCGCAGACTTCGGCCACGGTGGCGGCCTGATGCGGCTCATGCACATCGGTGATCACGGGCACGCCAAAGGTGCTCTTGATCTCCTCGAAAATGCGCATGCCCGCTTCCAGGCCCGGACCACGATACGAGGTCACGGAAGAACGATTGGCTTTGTCGAAGCTGGCCTTGAACACGTACGGGATGCCCAGTTTCTGGGTGACCCGAACGTACTCTTCACAGACCTGCATGGCCATGTCCCGCGATTCCAGGACGTTCATGCCGCCGAACAAGACCATTGGCTTGTCGTTGGCAATGTCTATGCCCTTGTCGGGCGAACCGACGCGGATGATTTTCTGTGCCATGTAATGAATTCCCTGTCAGCCGTTCTTCTGATGTTGAGCAAGCGCTGCCTTGACGAAGCCACTAAACAGCGGATGGCCATCGCGAGGCGTGGAGGTGAACTCAGGGTGGAACTGGCAAGCCACGAACCATGGGTGATCCAGCGACTCGACCACTTCGACCAGCGCGCCGTCACCGGAACGACCAGAGACTTTCAGGCCGGCTTCGATCAGTTGCGGCAGCAGCTTGTTGTTCACTTCATAACGATGACGATGACGCTCGACGATCACATCGTTGGCATAGCAGTCGTGTACCAGGGAGCCTGGCTCCAGTTGGCATTCCTGCGCGCCCAGGCGCATGGTGCCGCCCAGATCGGAGGTTTCGGTACGGGTTTCGACAGCACCGGTGGCATCTTCCCACTCGGTGATCAGACCGACCACAGGATGCGGGCTGCTGCGATCGAACTCGGTGGAGTTGGCATCTTTCCAGCCCAGCACGTTACGTGCGAACTCGATGACCGCCACTTGCATGCCCAGGCAGATACCCAGGTACGGCACCTTGTTTTCGCGAGCGAACTGAACCGCAGTGATCTTGCCTTCGACGCCGCGCAGACCGAAGCCGCCCGGAACCAGAATCGCGTCCACGCCTTCCAGCAGGCCAGTGCCCTGGTTCTCGATGTCTTCGGAATCGATATATCGCAGATTGACCTTGGTGCGGTTGCTGATGCCAGCATGACTCATCGCTTCGATGAGCGACTTGTAGGCGTCCAGCAGTTCCATGTACTTGCCGACCATGGCAATGGTGACTTCGTGTTCGGGGTTGAGCTTGGCATCGACGACCTTTTCCCATTCGGACAGGTCGGCGCTGCCGCATTGCAGACCAAAACGCTCGACTACGAAATCATCCAGGCCCTGGGAATGCAGGATGCCCGGAATCTTGTAGATGGTATCGGCGTCTTCCAGCGCGATCACCGCACGTTCTTCAACGTTGGTGAATTGAGCGATCTTGCGACGCGACGAAACGTCGATCGGGTGATCGGAGCGGCAAACCAGCACGTCCGGCTGCAGGCCGATTGAGCGCAGCTCTTTGACGGAATGCTGGGTCGGCTTGGTCTTGGTCTCGCCGGCAGTGGCGATGTACGGAACCAGCGTCAGGTGCATCAGCATCGCGCGCTTGGCGCCCACTTCGAAACGCAGTTGGCGGATGGCCTCAAGGAACGGTTGCGACTCGATGTCACCCACGGTGCCACCGATTTCGACCATCGCAACGTCGGCATCGCCGGCGCCCTTGATGATGCGACGCTTGATTTCGTCGGTGATATGCGGGATCACCTGAATGGTCGCGCCCAGATAATCACCACGGCGCTCTTTGCGCAGGACGTGTTCGTACACACGGCCAGTGGTGAAGTTGTTGTTCTGGGTCATGGTGGTGCGAATGAAACGCTCGTAGTGACCCAGGTCCAGGTCGGTCTCGGCGCCGTCGTGGGTGACGAACACTTCACCGTGCTGGAACGGGCTCATGGTGCCCGGGTCGACGTTGATGTAGGGGTCCAGCTTGAGCATGGTGACCTTAAGTCCCCTCGCCTCCAGGATGGCCGCCAATGAAGCCGAGGCAATGCCTTTCCCCAATGAAGAAACAACACCGCCCGTGACGAAGATGTAGCGCGTCATGAAAAACCCTAGAAGTCTGCGTTAAAGCGGTCAGAGCCGCCGGGGAAAGCGAAGGAAGGCCGAAGCCCCCGATGACCTGCGTGTCTCACAGTGCATTTCCGAATATGCCGCGCCAGAAAAGGCGACCGACCGAAAGAAGGTCTGTCCATTGCTCGCCACATTTGAGAATCGCCCAGTAAAGACTGGCTGGTAATCGGCAACTTGCATCGTTCCGAAAGGATCGACAGAAGCTGTATCAAGAAGGGAGCGTAGTCTACCGGAAACGGGCTCTCATCTCAAACTGTGGTCATTCGTCGGTGGCTGCCAGTGCAATCGCCAGTCGCCACGGGGGTCGGCGTCGAGGCCGGGCAGATTGGCGACCGCCAGCAGTTGCTCGCCGCGATACAACAGCGGCAATCGGCCGCGCAGAAACACCGGTACGCCCTTTTCGTTAAGCAAGCGCTTGAGATCCCGGCGCCCGCGATCAGGCACATCCAGCACCTCCCCGCCTTTTCGGTAATGCACATGCAGTCCGCCGCGAGGAATATCCCCGAGAATCTGCAACATGCCATTGCCCGGCAAATGCAGCGGCTGCGAGGCCGTGGACCAATGCTGCGAGCCGGCGACATTCTGGAGCCAGATGCCTGACAGCCACCAGATCCGCCCTTCGGCGCGATGCAGTTGCCCATCCGCGAGCCGCCATATCGGACGACCGTCAGGCCCGGCATCACGCAGCGTATCCCAACCGGCCCAATGGTCACTGTCCGGCAAACGCGTCAGCGGTCCCAGCCAATGACGTAAGGCATTTCGTTGACGGGCGGCAGACAACGCCTCAAGCGGTGCCAGCTCCAGTGACGGCAAATCCAGCCAAGGCCAAGGGCAAGGTGTGTCGGCCAGCGACAGATCCTGCGCCGCCAGCTCGTCCAGCAAGCCTTGCGCCTCAGCCAGATGCGCGGCGCTGCGAGTCATGCTGGCGACTGCCTGCGGCCAACGGGTGGCCAGCATCGGTAGTACATGGTTGCGCAGATAGTTGCGCGAGAAGCGGCTGTCCTTATTGCTGGGGTCTTCGATCCAGCTCAGCCCTTCTTCCTGTGCATAACGTTCAAGCAACGCACGCGGCTCCTCCAGCAACGGCCTGAACAGGCGACCCTTGCCCAGCTCCCGCTGCGACGGCATCGCCGCAAGTCCTCGTACACCGGCACCGCGCAACAGACGAAACATCAGGGTTTCGGCCTGATCGTCACGATGCTGGGCAGTCAGCAACACTTCGCCCGTCTGCAGAACCTGATTGAACGCCGCATATCGCGCATCCCTCGCCGCCTGTTCAAGACTCGCACCAGGACGTACCTGAACGTCAATGACCTGCAACGGCACGCCTAGAATCTGACAGACCTGGCGGCAATGTCCCGGCCATGATGCAGCAACAGCCTGCAAGCCGTGATGGATGTGGATAGCGGTCAGAGGGGGAAGACGCTGGTGCCTGGATAGCTCGGCCAGCAGATGCAGCAGGACGGTGGAATCGAGCCCACCCGAGAAGGCAATGCGCCAACCGGCTGCGTCGCGCCATGGACCAAGGCGCGACAGCAGTCGACTGGATAACGCGTTCTTGCAACTGTCCGGCTTGCTCATGCTGGGTGACCCTGGGCGTTAAGCTGGCCGGACCTCACGAAACACTGCGGTCAGACGCCGTAGCTCATCAAGCGATCATAACGACGAGCCAGCAGTTCGTCGTGGTTGAACTGCTTGAGCATACCCAACTGGCTGCTCAGTGCTTCACGAATGGAGGCCGAGGCAGCGGCCGGATCACGGTGCGCGCCACCCAGTGGCTCATCGATGACCTTGTCGACGATGCCCAGACCCTTGAGTCGTTCGGCCGTGATGCCCATCGCCTCGGCTGCGTCCGGCGCCTTTTCGGCGGTTTTCCACAGAATGGATGCGCAGCCTTCCGGCGAAATCACCGCGTATGTGGAATATTGCAGCATGTTGAGCTGATCGCAGACGCCGATAGCCAGCGCGCCACCCGAACCGCCTTCACCGATCACGGTGGCGATGATGGGTGTCTTCAGACGTGCCATCACTCGCAGGTTCCAGGCAATCGCCTCACTCTGGTTGCGCTCTTCAGCGTCGATGCCAGGGTAAGCACCCGGCGTATCGATGAAGGTCAGGATCGGCATCTTGAAACGCTCGGCCATCTCCATCAGACGGCACGCCTTGCGGTAGCCTTCGGGACGCGGCATGCCGAAATTGCGACGCACCTTTTCGCGCACTTCACGCCCTTTCTGATGACCGATCACCATCACGGGCTGGTCATCCAGACGCGCGATGCCGCCGACGATGGCAGCATCATCCGAGAAATGGCGGTCGCCATGCAGCTCGTCGAACTCGGTGAAGATGTGTTCGATGTAATCCAGCGTGTACGGACGACGCGGATGACGCGCCATGCGCGCGATCTGCCAACTGGTCAGGTTGCCGAAAATGCTTTCGGTGAGCGTATTGCTCTTCTCTTGCAGTCGAGAGATTTCATCGCCGATGTTCAGCGAGTTGTCATTGCCAACCAGACGCAGCTCTTCAATTTTGGCTTGCAGGTCAGCAATCGGCTGTTCGAAATCCAGAAAATTCGGGTTCATAGGCATCCGTCTTGGGTCGACGGCCAAGAGGCCGGCCGGTTGATCCGTAAGCGCCTTACCTTAATGGAGCGGGCGCCTTCCGGTCGAGTTTAAATAATTCGTAAGATCAGCTTCAGCGATACTGCAGAAAGACGTTCTCTCGTCCGAACTGGTCACGCAACGCCTGAATCAGGCTGTCCGCGGGATCGATCCGCCACGCTTCGCCAAACTGCAACAGCGCGCGGGCTTCCTGCCCGGTGTAATCGAGCGTTATCGGGCACGCTCCCCGGTGCTTCCTGCACAGGTCCCCCAGCCAGCGTAGACGATCGCCCTTGAGCGCCTCGCTACGCACAGTCAGGCGCAGACTTTCGGCCAGCCCCGTGCGCGCCTCCTCCAGACTCATGACCCGCTTGGCCCGCAAACGCAGGCCACCGGAAAAGTCATCGGAGCTGACCTCGCCTTCCACGACCACCATCGCGTCCGTCTGCAACAGCGACTGAGCGGCCTGGAACGAGTCGGCGAACAACGACGCCTCGATGCGGCCAGAGCGGTCATCGAGGGTGATGAAACCCATCTTGTCGCCCTTTTTGTTCTTCATGACCCGCAGCGCGATGATCAAACCGGCAACGGTCTGGGTGTCGCGGGCCGGCTTCAGATCGACGATGCGCTGCCGGGCGAATCGACGAATCTCGCCTTCGTATTCATCGATCGGGTGACCAGTCAGGTACAGACCCAGGGTCTCCTTCTCGCCACGCAGACGTTCCTTGAGAGTGACCTCCTTGGCACCGCGTTGGTTCGCATAAACATCCGCATCGGCTTCGACGAACAGGCCGCCAAACAGGTCGGCGTGACCACTGTCATGGCTGCGAGCCGTCTGCTCGGCGGCCTGAATCGCCCCTTCCAGAGCGGCCAGCAACACCCCGCGATTACGGTCGATGTTGGCCTGATACTGTTTGGGCTCATCGAAGAAAAACGGACCGAGACGATCCAGTGCGCCGCTGCGAATCAGGCCATCGAGGGTCCGTTTGTTGACCCGCTTGAGGTCGACTCGCGCGCAGAAGTCGAACAGATCCTTGAACGGACCAGCCTGACGCGCCTCGGTAATCGCCTCGACCGGGCCTTCACCTACGCCCTTGATCGCACCAAGGCCATACACAATTCGGCCGTCGTCGTTCACGGTGAACTTGAATTCGGAGTTGTTCACGTCCGGCGCATCGAGGCGCAGCTTCATGGTCCGCACTTCCTCGATCAAGGTCACGACCTTGTCGGTGTTGTGCATGTCCGCCGACAGAACCGCGGCCATGAACGGCGCCGGGTAATGTTTCTTCAGCCAGGCGGTCTGGTACGACACCAGCCCGTAGGCCGCCGAGTGGGATTTGTTGAAGCCGTAACCGGCGAATTTCTCTACCAGATCGAAAATGTTACCGGCCAGGTCCGGGTCGATGTTGTTGGTCTTGCAGCCTTCGATGAAACCACCGCGCTGCTTGGCCATCTCCTCGGGCTTTTTCTTACCCATGGCGCGACGCAGCATGTCCGCGCCGCCCAGGGTGTAACCGGCCATAACCTGGGCAATCTGCATCACCTGTTCCTGATACAGAATGATGCCGTAGGTCGGCGCCAGGACCGGCTTGAGGCCCTCGTACTGATAATCGACGTGGGGATACGACAGCTCGGCGCGACCGTGCTTGCGGTTGATGAAGTCGTCCACCATGCCCGATTGCAGCGGACCGGGACGGAACAGCGCTACCAGTGCGATCAAGTCTTCCAGGCAGTCGGGCTTGAGCTTCTTGATCAGCTCCTTCATGCCTCGCGATTCAAGCTGGAACACCGCCGTGGTTTCAGCCTTCTGCAACAGGTCGTAGGTCGGGGCGTCATCCAGCGGAATGAACGCGATATCCAACGGTTCCTCGCCCACCTTGGCGCGGTCGCGGTTGATGGTTTTCATCGCCCAGTCGATGATGGTCAACGTGCGCAGACCCAGGAAGTCGAACTTCACCAGGCCCGCCGCCTCAACATCATCTTTGTCGAACTGAGTGACCAGACCGCTGCCTTCCTCATCGCAATAAATAGCCGCGAAGTCGGTGAGCTTGGTTGGCGCGATAACCACACCACCGGCGTGTTTGCCGACGTTACGCACGACGCCTTCAAGCTTGCGGGCCATCTCCCAGATCTCAGCGCCTTCCTCGTCGGTCTTGAGGAAGTCACGCAGGATCTCTTCCTGCTCATAAGCTTTTTCCAAGGTCATGCCGACCTCGAACGGAATCATCTTCGACAGACGATCGGCCAGGCCGTAGGACTTGCCCTGCACCCGCGCCACGTCGCGCACCACCGCCTTGGCCGCCATCGAGCCGAAGGTGATGATCTGGCTCACCGCGTTGCGGCCGTATTTCTCGGCCACGTAATCGATCACGCGATCGCGGCCGTCCATGCAGAAGTCGACGTCGAAGTCGGGCATGGAAACCCGCTCGGGGTTTAGGAAACGTTCGAACAGCAGGTCATATTGCAGCGGATCGAGGTCAGTGATTTTCTGCACATAGGCCACGAGCGAACCGGCACCCGACCCACGGCCCGGGCCAACGGGTACGCCGTTGTTCTTGGCCCACTGGATGAAGTCCATCACGATCAGGAAGTAACCGGGGAACCCCATCTGGATGATGATATCCAGCTCGAAATTCAGGCGGTCGACATAGACCTGGCGCTTGGCCTCATAGTCGGGGGTGGTTTCTTTCGGCCACAGTACTGCCAGCCGCTCTTCCAACCCTTCGAAAGAAACCTTGCGGAAATACTCGTCGATGGTCAGGCCATCGGGAATCGGGAAGTTGGGCAAGAAGTGCGTGCCCAGTTTGACTTCGATGTTGCAGCGTTTGGCGATCTCGACGGTATTGGCCAACGCATCGGGCAGATCACTGAACAGCTCGGCCATTTCTTCGGCGCTTTTCAGGTACTGCTGATCGCTATAGTTGTGCGAGCGGCGTGGGTCGTCCAGCGCCCGGCCTTCGCCAATGCAGACGCGGGTTTCGTGGGCTTCGAAGTCTTCCTGCTTGATGAAGCGCACATCGTTGGTCGCCACCAGGGGTGCGCCATGACGCTCGGCCAAGGCGACGGCGGCGTGCAGATGCTCTTCATCATTGATGCGATTGGTCCGCTGGACCTCGACGTAGAAACGGTCGGGGAACACCGACATCCATTCCTTGAGCAGCTCATCGGCCTCGGACGGATTGCCGCCCAGCAGGGCCATGCCGATTTCGCCTTCCTTGGCCGCCGAAAGGGCAATCAACCCTTCACTGGCCTCGGCCAGCCATTCGCGCTCGATGATCACCAGGCCGTTGCGCTGACCGTCCATGAAACCACGGGAGATCAGCTCGGTGAGGTTCAGATAGCCTTTGGCATTCATCACCAGCAAGCTCATGCGGCTCAGCGGCGCGTCACGGTCGCGGCCTGCCAGCCAGATGTCGGCGCCGCAAATAGGTTTGATCCCCGCGCCCATGGCGGCTTTATAGAATTTGACCAGCGAACACAGGTTGTTCTGATCGGTCACCGCTACTGCAGGCATGCTCATGGCGGTCAGCGCCTTGACCAACGGCTTGACCCGGACCAGACCGTCAACCAGAGAGTATTCGGTGTGCAGGCGTAGGTGAACAAAAGAAGCCGGCATGGTTGATCCTATAGCGCACAGAAAACGAAGGCCGGATTGTACCGGCCTATCATGAAAACATCAGCCCGCGTTCAGTTGAGCGGCAGCGACGACATAAACCCGGTAGAAATCAGCATGTCTCGAGCTTCATGGGCCGCGCGCACCGGTGCGAAGGAACGTCGGTGGATAGGCGTTGGACCCAATCGCGCCAGCGCTTCCAGATGGACCGGAGTCGCGTAACCCTTATGACCGCCGATGCCGTACCCCGGATAGACCAGATCCAGGTCGTTCATTTCCCGATCACGGGCGACCTTGGCAAGAATCGACGCCGCAGCAATGGCCGGCACGTGGGCATCGCCCTGAATGACCGGGGCGCTGGGAACCGACAGTTGCGGGCAGCGATTGCCGTCGATTAACGCCAGCTTCGGCGTGATCAGCAAGCCTTCGACCGCGCGCTTCATCGCCAGCATCGTGGCATGCAGGATGTTCAGTTCGTCGATTTCTTCGACTTCAGCTCTCGCGATGTGCCAGCACAGGGCTTTTTCGCAGATCTCGTCGAATAGCTTTTCGCGCTTGGCTTCGGTGAGCTTTTTCGAGTCGTTCAGACCCAGAATGGGGCGCTTGGGGTCGAGGATCACCGCAGCGGTCACCACCGCGCCGCACAGTGGGCCACGGCCCACCTCGTCGACGCCGGCGACCAGATCCTCGACCAGATTGAAATCCAGACCCATTTGCATTGATTACGTGCTCATCGTGAAGGCGACGGTCCAATCAGACTCAATACCGCATCGGCAGCCTGATTGGACGCATCGCGACGCAAGGTCCGGTGAATTTCGTCGAACCCGACGGTCTGCTCCGAGCCGTTATCGAGCAACGGCAGCAGGGTTTGCGCCAGGGCGTCGGCGGTCGCCGCGTCCTGCAGAAGCTCTGGAACCAGCAAACGCTGGGCCAACAGATTCGGCAACGACACGTACGGACTTTTCACCATCCGCTTGAGTATCCAGTAAGTCAGTGGCGCCAGACGATAGGCAACCACCATCGGTCGTTTGTACAGCAATGCTTCCAGGGTAGCCGTGCCCGATGCAATCAGGACGGCATCGCAAGCCGCCAGCGCGACATGAGAGCGGCCGTCGAGCAAGGTCAACGGCAGATTTCGGCCCTGCAGCAGTTGTTCGATCTGCGCACGGCGCTGAGGGCTGGCGCACGGCAAGACGAAACGCAGGTTCGGACGCTGCGCCAGCAGTCGGTCTGCGGTATCGAAGAACAGCGCCCCAAGGCGTCCGACTTCACCGCCGCGGCTGCCGGGCATCAATGCCACGACGGGGCCGTCGCCCAAACCCAGCTCAGCGCGGGCAGCGTAACGATCGGCTTCAAGGGGAACGGTGTCAGCCAGCGGATGCCCGACGAACCGCACCGGCACACCCTTCTCTTCGTAGAATCGCGCTTCAAAGGGCAACAGCGTCAGCATCAGATCGCAGCCCTCACGAATCTTCAGCACCCGCTTCTGCCGCCACGCCCACACGGACGGGCTGACGTAATGCACGGTCTTGATGCCAGCCTGACGCAGCTTGAGTTCGATATTGAGGGTGAAGTCCGGGGCATCGATGCCAATGAAGACATCCGGCCTTTCATCGATCAGGGTCTGGATCAGCAGCTTGCGCCGCGCCAGCAACTCCTTGAGGCGGCCCAACACTTCGACCAGCCCCATGACCGACAGGCGCTCCATGGGAAAATAGGAGACCATGCCTTCGGCTTCCATGAGCGGGCCACCGATACCAATGAATTGTGCGTCAGGATGTCGAGCCTTGATGGCGTGCATCAGACCCGATCCGAGGATGTCGCCAGAGGCTTCCCCGGCGACCAGCGCGATACGCAGAGCCCCCATGATTAACGAGTGATGCCGCGTGTCGAGTTCTGAATGGACTCAAGAAACAACGCGACTTCCGGAAATTGCGCAGCGGGCTCGGCGAGCTCGACGACTGCCCGCTCGACGGTCAGGCCTTGACGATAAACCGTCTTGTAGGCGCGACGCAGGGCGTGAATCGCATCATCGGAGAAGCCCCGACGACGCATGCCTTCGAAATTCATGCTGCGCGCTTCCGCCGGGTTACCGAACACGGTGACGAACGCCGGGACATCCTTGCCGATCGCAGTGCCCATGCCGGAGAAACTGTGCGCGCCGATATGGCAATACTGGTGAACCAGCGTGAAGCCCGAAAGGATCGCCCAATCCGCCACATGGACATGGCCTGCCAACGCTGTGTTGTTGACCAGGATGCAGTGATTGCCAATGACGCTGTCGTGCCCGATGTGCGCATAGGCCATGATCAGGTTGTGATCACCGATCGTGGTTTCGGCGCGGTCCTGAATGGTGCCACGGTGAATCGTGACGCCTTCGCGGATCACGTTGTGGTCACCGATGACCAGACGTGTCGCCTCACCCTTGTACTTGAGATCAGGGGTGTCCTCACCTACCGAGGAAAACTGGTAGATATGGTTGTTTTTGCCGATTCTGGTCGGGCCACGCAGGATCACATGGGGACCAATCACCGTACCCTCGCCAATTTCCACACCAGGTCCGACGATCGACCACGGGCCGACCTCTACATCGTCGGCCAGAACGGCCGTCGGATCGATGATTGCGCGAGGGTCAATCAAACTCATAGTTTACGTTCCGCACAGATGATTTCTGCGGAGCATACCGGCTTGCCGTCTACCGATGCCTGGCATTCAAACTTCCAGATCTGACGCTTGCAGCTGAGAAACTTCGCTTCAAGAATCAGTTGGTCGCCCGGCAGCACCGGCTGGCGAAAACGCAGCTTGTCGGAGCCCACGAAGTAATACAGGGTGCCGTCAGCAGGCTTCACGTCAAGCATTTTGAAACCGAGGATGCCCGCAGCCTGAGCCATCGCTTCGATGATCAGCACGCCCGGCATGATTGGATGCTGGGGGAAGTGCCCATTGAAGAAGGGTTCATTGATGCTGACATTCTTATAGGCACGAATGCTTTTATTCTCAACATCCAGCTCCACCACACGATCCACCAGAAGGAACGGGTAGCGGTGGGGCAGATATTCGCGAATTTCGTTGATGTCCATCATTTCGAGAGGAAGCCTGTAGTAAAGATTGGGAGTGCGCGACGAATGCGCAGCACTCCTCTAGCAAATCAAGGAGGCAGTTTATCGGCTGTGCACGCTTGATAAGAAAAAAGTATCAGCCATCAGATGACGCTTTACCGCCTGAGGTCACTGCCTCGACAATCTTTTCTAGCTGCTGCAGTCGCCGCGCCATATCGTCGAGCTGGCGAATACGGGCCGCGCTCTTGCGCCATTCCGCAGCCGGCTGCATAGCTGTCCCGGAAGAATAAGAACCAGGCTCGGTAATCGAACGAGTCACCATGGTCATGCCGGTGATGAAGACGCCGTCGCAAATATCGATATGCCCGACCAGTCCGACACCGCCGGCGAGCATACAGTGTTTGCCGATCTTCGCGCTGCCGGAAATGCCAACACACGCCGCCATCGCCGTGTGATCGCCAACTTGAACGTTGTGGGCGATCTGAATCTGGTTATCGAGCTTCACCCCGTTGCCGATGCGGGTATCGTCCATGGCGCCGCGGTCGATGGCAGTATTCACGCCGATCTCGACGTCGTCGCCGATGGTGACGCCACCGATCTGCGCGATCTTCTGCCAGACACCTTTCTCGTTGGCGAAACCGAAGCCTTCACCACCGAGAACCGCGCCGGACTGAATCACTACGCGCTGGCCGATGCGCACATCGTGATACAGCGTCACGCGAGGCGCGAGCCAACTGCCTTCGCCAATGACACTGCGGGCACCGATGTAACAGTGAGCACCGAGGGTAACCCCCGCAGCGATCCGCGCACCGCTTTCGATGATCACATAAGGCCCGACGCTGGCATTTGGATCGACCACCGCGTCGTCAGCGATGATTGCGGTCGGATGAATACCGGCAGCAGCCTTGGGCTTGGGATCGAACAGATGGGAAATACGCGCATATGCCAGATAAGGATCGGCGATCAGCAGTGCATCCCCCGCATAGCCTTCGGCATCTGCCGGCTTGAGAAGCACCGCAGCGGCCTGGGTCGTCGCGAGGAATTTTCGGTATTGGGGATTGGCCAAAAAGCTGACCTGACCAGGACCCGCCTCCTGCAAGGTGGCCAGTCCGGTTATTTCCTTGTCCGTCGGGCCACGTAACGTGGCACCGAGGAACTCGGCCAGATGGCCGAGTGTTATGGGTGCGCTCATGAAGTTACTTCAGTTGGTTCATGCGCTCGATGACCTGGCGAGTGACGTCGTACTGTGGCTTGACGTCAATCACGGCACCGCGCTCGAACACCAGGTCGAAACCGCCTTTCTTGATCACTTCTTCAACGGCCTGGTCCAGTTTCGGCTTCAGCTGCTTGAGCATGTCGCGGTCGGCAACAGCCTTGGCTTCATTCAGTTCCTTGGACTGGAACTGGAAGTCACGAGCCTTCTGTTTGAAGTCCAGCTCCAGTTTCTCGCGCTCAGGCTGAGCCATCTTGTCGCCACCGGCGACCAGACGATCCTGAATGCCTTTGGCGCTGCTTTCCAAAGCCTTGAGCTTGGTCAGCTGAGGGCCGAATTTCTTTTCAGCGTCGACTGCATACTTCTTGGCAGCATCCGACTCGAGCAGCGCCATCTGATAATTCAGTACGGCGATCTTCATATCGGCGAATGCGGGGCCCGCGACCAGAACGGTTGCCAGCAGTGCCAATTGGGTCAACTTACGCACGTTGTAACTCCTACAGAATTCGTTGTCGTGATCAGGGATCAGACCCTTAGAAGGTCTGACCGAGAGAGAATTGGAAGACCTGGGTTTCGGTGTCGTTGTCCGGTTTCTTGACCGGCATGGCCAGCGCGAAACTCAACGGTCCCAGTGCAGTGATCCAGGTGACACCTACGCCGACAGAGCTTGCCAGCCCAGACAGCTCAGGCCCATTGCACTGGATCTTCTCACCGCTGAGGGAGGTCTTGGCGTTGTCACAGTTGGTGTTGAATACGTTACCCACGTCCCAGAACAAAGAGGTGCGCAGCGAGCGCTGGTCCTTGATGAATGGCAGCGGGAACAGAATCTCGGCACCACCGGTGATCAAGACGTTACCACCGAACGGCAGCGGATCCTGATCCGGGTCGGCGATGGTGCCTGGCTTACCGCCAGGATTGCCTGCACCGCGGCTCGGCGTACTGCGCGGGCCCAGGGTGCTGTCCTTGAAGCCACGAACCGAGTTGAAACCACCGGCATAGTAATTCTCGTAGAACGGCAGACCGGAGGTCGAACCGTAACCGTCGCCGTAACCCAACTCGGAGTGCAGACGCAGGGTGGTGTTGGTGGTGATCGGGTGGAACAACTGGCCACGGTAATCAAGTTTGTAGAACGACAGGTCGCTGCCCGGGATGGTGGTTTCCAGGGTCAGACTCTGGGAAGAACCACGGGTCGGCAGTGTGCCTTTGTTAAGAGTCGATTCGGACCAGCCGACGGACGCCTTGAAGTTGGTGAAGCTGTCGCCTTCCTTGTCGATGAAGTCGAAAATCTCGTCAACTGTATAACGACCGGTGCTCAATTCGTCCTTCTGTACTGACAAGCCGAAGTTCAGACGCGAAGTCTCACTGATCGGGTAGCCCATGTTGATACCGGCACCCAGGCTATCCACCGAGTAGCTTGCCACGTCGACATCGAGATCATCGTAGTCGGTCTTGCGGTAGAAGGCGCTGTAGCCGAGGCTGACGCCGTCCGGCGTGAAATACGGATCGACATAGCTGAAGTTGTAGCGGGTCTGGTATTCACTTTTGGTCAAGCCGATGCTGACCTTGTTACCCGTCCCCAGGAAGTTGTTCTGGCTGATCGAACCACCGAGGATCAGACCTGCGCTTTGCGCGAAACCAACGCTGGCGGTGATCGAACCGGAAGCTTGTTCTTCCACGGCGTAGTTCACGTCAACTTGATCGTCGGTACCCGGCACGGCAGGCGTCTCGACGTTCACCTCCTTGAAGAAGCCCAGGCGGTCCAGACGGGTCTTGGACTGGTCGATCAGGTAAGTAGATGCCCAACCGCCTTCCATCTGACGCATCTCACGACGAAGCACTTCATCCGCGGTCTTGGTGTTGCCGCGGAAATTGATGCGGTTCACGTAAGCACGCTTGCCAGGATCGACAGCAAAAGTGATGTCCACGGTGTGGTCTTCATCGTTCGCGGTCGGCACGCCGTTGACGTTGGCGAAGGTATAGCCCTCGTTACCGAGACGACGGGTGATCAGTTCGGAGGTGGTGGTCATGACCTTGCGCGAGAATACCTGGCCCGGCTTGACCAGCAGCAGCGATTTGACCTGGTCTTCAGGCACTTTGAGATCACCGCTCAGCTTGACCGACTTGACGCTGTACTTGTCGCCTTCATGGATGTTGACGGTGATGTACACGCTTTTCTTGTCAGGCGTGATCGAAACCTGGGTCGAGGCGATATCCATGTTGATATAGCCGCGATCAAGATAGTAAGAACGCAGACGTTCCAGGTCGCCGGAGAGTTTTTCCCGGGCGTACTTGTCGTCGTTCTTGAAGAAGGAAAGCCAGTTGGTGGTTTTCAGCTCGAACAGGTCGACCAGATCCTGTTCCGGGAACACCGAATTGCCCACCACGTTGATGTGCTGGATCGCGGCGACTGCGCCTTCGTTGATGTTGATCTTCAGACCGACACGGTTACGTGGCTGTGGAACGACTTCGGTAGCGACTTCTGCCGAGTAGCGGCCTTGAGCGACGTACTGACGCTGCAGTTCGTTACGAACGCCTTCGAGGGTCGCACGCTGGAAGATCTCGCCTTCGGCCAGACCCGATTGCTTCAGGCCCTTCATCAGGTCTTCTGTGGTGATCGCCTTGTTGCCCTCGATCTCGATGCTCGACACCGATGGGCGCTCGACCACGGTAATCACCAGGACATTGCCCTCACGGCCCAGCTGGATGTCCTGGAAGAATCCGGTTTTGAACAGCGCGCGCGTTGCATCGACAAGACGCGCGTCATCGGCCTGTTCACCCACGTTCAACGGCAACGCGCCAAAGACACTCCCAGCGGACACCCGCTGCAAGCCGTTGACACGGATATCGGAGATAGTGAAGGACTCGGCGTGAACTTCGGCGATCATCAGTACGGCAAGAACCGCAGTTAGCAGCAGACGTTTCATGAAGTCCTTTCTTATTCCAACTGGCAATAAACAAACTGCCGCAAAATGCGGCAGATTCACAATTCGGCGTAGCTTTTACAGTCGTCCCAGATCGTTGACCAGTGCGAGCAACATGACTCCAACCACTAGACTGATCCCGATCTGAACCCCCCAGCCCTGCACCTTTTCCGACAGTGGACGACCACGCGCCCACTCGATCAGATAAAACAGCAAGTGCCCCCCGTCCAACACTGGAATGGGCAGCAAATTGAGAACCCCCAGGCTTATGCTCAGATAAGCAAGGAAATTCAAGAAGTCACCTACACCTGACTGGGCCGAAGCGCCCGCCACTTTAGCAATGGTTATCGGTCCGCTCAAGTTTTTTACCGAGAGCTCGCCGAACAACATTTTCTTCAGTGAATCGAGCGTCAACACGCTCATGGTCCATGTACGTCGCGCGCCCTCTGCCACGGCGGCCACAGGACCATAGCTGACCTCGCGGAGCATTTCAGGTGGCCAGTCGATACCTTTTACCCCGGCACCGAGATACCCGGTTGCCGCCTTGCCTTCACCGTGAGCGACCAGCGTTACCGGCACATCGATTTTCGTACCATCGCGCTCGATATTCAGAGAAATGCGGGTATCAGGACGGATACGAACCCAATCCACAACTTGCTGCCAGTCATTGAGAGGCTGGCCGTCCAGCGCCAACAGTCGATCACCGGTTTTCAGACCAGCGGCCTGAGCAGGACCCGCCGGATCGAGTTCAGCCAGCACCGGCGGCAGGGCCGGACGCCATGGGCGAATACCCAACGAGCGGATCGGGTCCGGCTCAGAGGCGCCCTTGAGCCAGTTATCGAGAACCAGGGAGCGTGGGGTTTCCACATCGGAGCCCTGCTCGCGGACCTTCAGCGCAATGCTGCCGGTCTCGCCAAGGCGCCGTACCAATTGAAGATTGACCGCCGACCAGCCGGTGGTGGGCTCGCCATCGACCGAGACGATTTCCTGACCGGAAATCAGTCCGGCCTTCTGCGCGATGCTGCCTTCTTCGACGCCACCGATGACCGGCCGCACTTGCTGGCTGCCCAACATCGCCAGTACCCAGAAAAATACAATTGCCAGCAGAAAGTTGGCGACGGGGCCCGCGATGACGATAGCGATGCGTTGATACACGGACTTGCGATTGAAGGATTGATCGGCCAACTCGGCAGGCACTTCACCTTCACGCTCGTCGAGCATCTTCACGTAGCCGCCCAAAGGAATGGCGGCTACGACATATTCGGTGCCTTTACGATCTTGCCAGCGCAGCAGCGGCATGCCGAAGCCCACCGAGAAACGCAACACTTTGACGCCACACCGCCGGGCTACCCAGAAATGGCCGAATTCGTGAAAGGTCACCAGCACACCCAGGGCAACCAGGGTGCCGACAATCATATATAGCGCACTCATCGCTGTTCTCCGGGTACCTGTTTGGCGTTGCGGGTTGACACCCATTGGCTGTCAGCCCGCTTCGATGGACCTGTGCCGAGTGGCATTTGCGGGTTATCGGCCATTACGTCCAAGCCACTGCTCAGCCAGCGCTCGCGCTCTGGCGTCGACTTCGAACACCGTTTCCAACTCGCTCACTGCCACGACAGGTTCAAGGTTCAGAACTTCGTCGATCATACTCGCGATTTCCGGAAAGCGAATGCGCCGATCCAGAAACGCCGCGACCGCGACCTCGTTGACGGCGTTCAAGACCGCAGGGGCACTGTCACCGACCTCGGCAGCTTGCCGCGCCAGACGCAGGCAAGGGAAGCGCAATTCGTCCGGTGCCTGAAAGTCCAGGCGCGCAATACTGAAAAGGTCCAGCGGCGGGACACCTGAGTCAATCCGTTCAGGCCAGGCCAATGCATGGGCGATCGGGGTGCGCATGTCCGGATTACCCAGTTGGGCCAACACCGAACCGTCCACATAATCCACCATGGAATGGATGACGCTCTGAGGATGAATCACCACTTCGATGCGCGTCGGAGTGGTATCGAACAACCAGCAGGCCTCGATCAGCTCGAGCCCCTTGTTCATCATGCTGGCGGAGTCGACGGAAATCTTGCGTCCCATGGACCAGTTCGGATGTGCGCATGCCTGCTCGGGTGAAACATGTTCCAGCTCCGGCAGCGGCGTCTCACGAAACGGCCCTCCGGATGCGGTGAGCAGGATCCGACGCACACCGACTGCGCCAAGACCACTGGCGTAGTTGCCGGGCAGACATTGAAAGATCGCGTTGTGTTCACTGTCGAGCGGCAACAGCACCGTGCCACTGCGCCGCACGGCTTGCATGAACAAGGCACCCGACATGACCAAGGCTTCCTTGTTGGCCAGCAGCACTTTCTTGCCCGCTTCTACGGCCGCCAGCGTCGGGCGCAACCCGGCCGCGCCCACGATGGCCGCGAGCACGGTATCCACCTGCGGATGTGCGCTGACTTCGCACAGACCGCCCTCCCCCACCAGCACATTGGTGTCGAGGCCGGCAGCGCGCAGGTCATCCTGCAATTGGCGTGCAGCACCTGTTGTCGGCACCACCGCGAACTGCGGTGTATGACGCACGCACAGCGCCAGCAACTCAGCCAGACGTGTGAAACCGGTCAGCGCGAATACTTTGTAACGCGCGGGATGACGACCAATGACGTCAAGGGTACTCAGGCCGACCGAGCCGGTAGCGCCCAGAACGGTAATCTGTTGAGGCTGACTCACATCACGCCCCAGTCTTTGGCTGCCCACAGCAGCAGGGCGAAAACCGGAATCGCAGCCGTGAGGCTGTCGATACGATCAAGTACGCCGCCATGTCCAGGCAACAGGTTGCTGCTGTCCTTCACGCCGGATTTACGCTTGAACATGCTCTCGGTGAGGTCGCCAACGACGGAAACCAGCACCACGATCGCCGCCCCCACCAGCGCAAACAGGATTTCAGAAACCGCCCAACCACGGTAAATGCCGACCACCAGGGTGATCAGCAGACATGCGACCAGCCCGCCATACAGGCCTTCCCAGCTTTTCCCCGGACTGACTTTCGGCGCCAACTTGCGCTTGCCGAACGCCTTGCCGGAAAAGTAAGCGCCGATATCTGCGCCCCACACCAGCACCATGACCGAAAGAATCAGCCAGTTACCCATCGGTGCGAGCTTGATGAGAATCAGGCCCTGCCAGGCGGGCAGCAGGATCAACAGTCCGATGACCAATTTGTAAAGCGCGCTGGACCAGTGCTCACTGGATTCAGGATAGGTCAGCACCAGCCATGTGGCCGCCAGCCACCAGATCAGGGCTGCCACCAGAATCCATGGCGCCAGGCCCGGCAGCAGGTACAGCAAAAACAGCAGGACAGCCACCACCACCGCATACGCCACGCGAATCGGCTGACTTTCGAAACCGGCCAGCCGCGCCCATTCCCAGGCACCCAACGCAACCACTGCGCCGATGAACAGCGCAAAGCTGCCCCCTTCGAGCAGGAAGAAGCCGCACAGCGCCAGCGGCGCGAGAATCAACGCTGTAATGATTCGTTGTTTAAGCATTAAGCACGGGCTCCAGCTTCTACCTGCTCGCTGGTTTTCCCGAAGCGGCGTTGGCGCGAAGCATAATCGGCCAGCGCGTGGCGCATGGCATCGTGTTTGAAGTCCGGCCAGAACAGGTCGGAGAAGTACAGCTCGGCGTAAGCCAGCTGCCATAGCAGGAAATTGCTGATGCGGTGCTCGCCACCGGTGCGTATGCACAGGTCAGGCAACGGCAGATCGCCTGTTGCCAGGCAGGTCTGCAGTAGCTCGGGCGTGATCTCCTCCGGGCGCAGATGCCCGGCCTGAACCTCGCGCGCGAGGCGCTGCGCCGCCTGGGCGATATCCCATTGACCACCATAGTTGGCAGCAATTTGCAGTACAAAGCGGTTATTGCCGGCGGTCCGTGCCTCCGCCTCGCGAATGGCAGTCTGAAGCTCGGGATGGAAACGT
The DNA here is from genome assembly GCF_050739935.1 of Pseudomonas sp. Taxonomy (GTDB): domain Bacteria; phylum Pseudomonadota; class Gammaproteobacteria; order Pseudomonadales; family Pseudomonadaceae; genus Aquipseudomonas. Next base: position 46,562 of record NZ_JBOICF010000066.1, read on the forward strand.
GAACGGTCGCCGATGATGCGCAGGCTGATACCGTTTTCGTTCAACCGCTTGGTCTCGCGACGCAGCGCCGTGAAGAACAGCTCCATGAGCGCCCCGACCTCTTCGGCCGGGCGCTGCCAGTTCTCGCTGGAGAAGGCGAACAGCGTCAGTACCTCGACCTTGGCCTCGGCACACACTTCGATAACCGCTCGCACAGCATCCACACCAGCCTTGTGACCCGCCACACCCGGCAACAGACGCTTTTTAGCCCAGCGATTGTTCCCATCCATGATGATCGCGACATGACGCGGCACCGACGACGGCACTGCCAGCTTTGTCTTTTCCATGAAAGCTTCCTGACTCTTATACGGCCATCAGGTCTTTTTCTTTCTCTTCCGTGGCCTTGGTGATCTGAGCCTCGAAGTCTTTGATCAGCTTGTCGATTTCAGCCGTTCCGCGACGCTCTTCGTCTTCGCTGATTTCCTTGTCCTTGACCAGCTTCTTCAGATCACCCAATGCATCGCGGCGGATGTTGCGCACGGCCACACGAGCATCTTCGGCTGCGCTTCGCGCCTGCTTGGTGAAGCCCTTGCGGGTTTCTTCAGTCAGGGCCGGCATGGAGATCAACAGCAACTCGCCGAGGTTGGTCGGGTTGAGATTCAAACCAGCGCTCTGAATCGCCTTGTCGACCGCCGCGAGCATATTGCGCTCAAACGCCACGACCTGCAGGGTCCGAGAATCTTTCACCGTGACGTTGGCAACATTGCTCAAAGGGGTATCAGCACCGTAGTACGGAACCATCACGCTACCCAGGATGCTTGGGTGCGCCTTGCCAGTACGAATCTGACCAAAAGCATGGTTCAGCGATTCGATGGATTTGCGCATGCGCTCTTGAGCGTCTTTTTTGATTTCGTTGATCATTGTTCGCCTTCCTCGATCAAGGTTCCTTCCGCGCCGCCATGCACGATGTTCAGCAGGGCACCGGGTTTATTCATGTTAAAGACACGCAGCGGCATCTTGTGGTCACGGCACAGGCAGATGGCCGTCAGATCCATTACGCCCAGCTTGCGATCCAGCACTTCATCGTAAGTCAGATGATCGAACTTCTCAGCATGCGGGTCCTTGAATGGATCGGCAGTGTACACACCATCGACCTTGGTTGCCTTCAACACGACGTCCGCGTCGATTTCGATCGCACGCAGGCAGGCGGCCGAATCGGTGGTGAAGAACGGGTTGCCGGTGCCAGCCGCGAAAATCACGACCTCCTTGGCGTTCAGGTGGCGCATGGCCTTGCGACGATCATAGTGATCGGTGACACCCACCATGGAAATGGCCGACATCACGATGGCGGAAATATTGGCACGCTCCAGCGCGTCACGCATTGCCAATGCATTCATCACAGTGGCCAGCATGCCCATGTGATCGCCTGTCACCCGATCCATCCCGGCAGCACTGAGTGCCGCGCCGCGGAACAGGTTGCCACCGCCGATGACCAGCCCGACCTGGACACCGATGCCTACCAACTGACCCACTTCCAGCGCCATGCGATCCAGCACTTTCGGGTCGATACCGAACTCTTCGGACCCCATCAGGGCCTCGCCGCTAAGCTTGAGTAGAATGCGTTTATAGCGAGCTTGATAACCACTGCCCTGCTGAGCCATTGCGAATCTCTCCTGCGGCGTTTAAAAAAAATCTGCGGCCGTTTCCAGCCTGCGCTAACTCTAGGCTACTTCATCAGGATTTCGCAGCCTCGTGAGCCACGCACCCTGGAAAAATAAATTCCTCCTGCCGTTTTGACAAAGAGGCTGCGCGCGTGAGCGGGCAGCCTCTTTGGTCGACAGTTGGAGAACCGTCTTATTGCTTGCTGGCAGCTACTTGAGCAGCGACTTCTTCAGCGAAGTTGTCGACTGGCTTCTCGATGCCTTCGCCTACTTTGAAGTAGGTGAACGAAACGATTTCAGCGCCGGCTTTCTTGGCCAGATCACCGACCTTGATTTCCGGGTTCTTGACGAACGCTTGCTCAACCAGGCTGGCTTCAGCCAGGAACTTGGTGATGCGACCCTGAACCATCTTCTCGGCGATCTCGGCAGGCTTGCCCTTGATCTTGTCTTCGTTCAATTGCAGGAAGACGTTCTTCTCGCGCTCGATCGCTTCAGGGGAAACGTCCGAAGGCAGCAGGAACTCAGGGTTGCTGGCTGCAACGTGCATGGCGATATCTTTGGCCAGTTCAGCGTCGCCACCTTTCAGAGCCACAACAACGCCGATCTTGTTGCCGTGCAGGTACGAACCCAGCACGTCGCCTTCAACGCGCGCCAGGCGACGGATGTTGACGTTTTCGCCTACTTTGGCAACCAGAGCGGTACGCTCGGCTTCCTGAGCTTCGATCAATTGTTCAACGGTAAGGTCCTGTTGATCGAATGCTTTTGCGACGCTGGCAGCGACGAAGTTCTTGAAGTCGTCCTGCAGAGCCAGGAAGTCGGTCTGCGAGTTGACTTCGATCAGGACAGCGCGCTTGCCGTTGTCCTTGATTGCGATAGCGCCTTCAGCAGCAACGTTGCCTGCTTTCTTGGCTGCCTTGATTGCGCCGGATGCACGCATATCGTCGATGGCTTTTTCGATGTCGCCGCCAGCCTTGGTCAGGGCCTTTTTGCAGTCCATCATGCCTTCGCCAGTACGCTCGCGCAGTTCTTTGACCAACGCTGCAGTAATCTCTGCCATTTCAAAATCCTCTTGGATAGGTCTTCAACCATTCCACCCGCCGGGCGGGCGTTCAAATTCTTGAAAATCCATGGTGACAGCCGCGCATGACATTAAGATCGATGGCAACGTCAGATGGTTTTCGAGGTGGCAAAAAGGGGGCCAAGCCCCCTTTTTGCGTACTGAGTAAACGCTAGGCGTTTGCTACTCAGCCTTCAACAGTTGCCGCTGGAGCTTCTTCAACGTAAACGTCGGTGCCGCCAGCAACGTTGTTGCGACCACGGATAACAGCGTCAGCCATCGAACCCATGTACAGCTGGATGGCGCGGATGGCGTCATCGTTACCTGGGATGATGTAGTCAACGCCTTCCGGGCTGCTGTTGGTATCGACTACGCCGATGACCGGGATACCCAGTTTGTTGGCTTCGGTGATCGCGATGCGCTCGTGATCGACGTCGATAACGAACAATGCGTCTGGCAGACCGCCCATGTCCTTGATACCACCCAGGCTACGATCCAGCTTTTCCAGATCGCGAGTGCGCATCAGCGCCTCTTTCTTGGTCAGCTTGGCGAAAGTACCGTCTTCGGCCTGAACTTCAAGCTCGCGCAGACGCTTGATGGAGGCACGGATGGTTTTGAAGTTGGTCAGCATGCCACCCAACCAGCGGTGATCGACGTACGGCGAACCGCAACGTGCTGCTTCTTCAGCAACGATCTTGCCAGCGGAACGCTTGGTGCCGACGAACAGAATCTTGTTTTTGCCCTGAGCCAGGCGCTCAACGAAAGTCAGAGCTTCGTTGAACATAGGCAGGGTTTTTTCAAGGTTGATGATGTGAATCTTGTTACGTGCGCCGAAAATGTACTTACCCATTTTCGGATTCCAGTAACGGGTTTGGTGACCGAAGTGCACACCGGCCTTCAGCATATCGCGCATGTTGACTTGGGACATGATAGTTCCTTGATAAGTCGGGTTAGGCCTCCACGTATCCCAATGACCAACCAGCGGCATGAGCCGAGGGCACCCAGGTCATCGTGTCGACACGTGTGTGGGTTTGAGCTTTCGGGGCGTACCCCGTAAAGCGGCGCATTTTATATCACAAAAGTCTGGATAACGGAACTGGAATCAAGATCCTGTTTTCTCGATGCTTTTGCCCCGCCCGGGACGCCGTACTACGCGTCCGGTCGGCTTCTATATAAGGAAGCGATGATAACCCGCCCGGCGGCGGTCTGGTAGAATCGCGTTTTTCCGTGTTTTAGCTGCGGCCCTGCCGCGCCGAGAGAGCCTTGTATGACTGTTACCATCAAAACCCCTGAAGACATCGAAAAGATGCGTATCGCCGGTCGTCTGGCCGCGGACGTCCTGGAAATGATCGGGCCGTACGTCAAGCCTGGCGTCACCACCGACGAGCTGGACCGCATCTGCCACGACTACATCGTCAATGAGCAAAAGGCGATCCCCGCCCCACTGAACTACAAGGGCTTCCCCAAATCCATCTGCACCTCCATCAATCACGTTGTCTGCCACGGCATCCCGAACGAGAAGCCGCTCAAGGAAGGCGACGTGTTGAACATCGACATCACCGTGATCAAAGACGGTTACCACGGCGATACCAGCAGGATGTTCCACGTGGGCAAGGTGCCAGAATGGGCCGAACGTCTGTCGAAGATCACCCAGGAATGCATGTATAAAGGCATCGAACTGGTCAAGCCGGGCGCGCATCTGGGCGATATCGGCGAGGTGATCCAGAAGCACGCCGAGAAAAACGGGTTTTCGGTGGTCAAGGAATACTGTGGTCACGGCATCGGTAAGGTGTTCCACGAAGAGCCGCAAGTACTGCACTACGGCAAGGCGGGCACCGGCATGGAGCTCAAGGAAGGAATGACCTTCACCATCGAGCCGATGATCAACCAGGGCAAGGCCGACACGCGCCTGCTGGGCGACGGCTGGACGGCCATCACCAAGGACCGCAAACTCTCGGCGCAATGGGAGCACACCATTCTGGTCACCGCCACCGGCTACGAGATCTTCACCCTGCGCAGCGACGACACCATCGCCCGCACATCGGCGTGATTATCCAGCCTTGATGCCTAGCTGGCCGATATAAATAGAAGGAAAGCAGTTCCATGCCGCAGGTGGACCCAGATTTGTTCGATCGTGGCCAGTTTCAGGCCGAGCTGGCATTGAAGGCGAGCCCCATCGCCGCCTTCAAGAAGGCTATCCGTCATGCCCGTGAGGTGCTGGATGAGCGCTTCAAGTCGGGCCGGGAGATTCGTCGGCTGATCGAGGACCGTGCCTGGTTCGTCGACAATATCCTGCAGCAGGCCTGGGAGCAGTTCGACTGGAGCGAGGACGCCGATATCGCCCTGCTCGCCGTTGGCGGCTATGGTCGCGGCGAATTGCACCCCTATTCCGACATCGACCTGCTGATTCTGCTGGACAGCGCCGATCACGAAGTTTTCCGTGATTCCATCGAGCGCTTTCTGACCCTTCTGTGGGACATCGGCCTTGAGGTAGGCCAGAGCGTGCGCTCCGTCGAAGAATGCGCGACGGAAGCACGGGCCGACCTGACGGTGATCACCAACCTCATGGAAAGCCGCACCATCGCCGGTCCCGAGCATCTGCGCCAGCGCATGCTGGAAGTCACCAGCCCCAATGAAATGTGGCCGAGCAAGGACTTCTTCCTGGCCAAACGCGCCGAGCAAAAGGCCCGTCATCACAAGTATTTCGACACCGAATACAATCTGGAGCCGAACGTCAAAGGTTCCCCCGGTGGCTTGCGCGACATTCAGACCATCCTCTGGGTCGCCCGTCGTCAATACGGCACGTTGAACCTGCATGCGCTGGCCGATCAGGGTTTCCTGCTGGAAAGCGAAAACGCGTTGCTTGCCTCGTCCCAGGAATTTCTGTGGAAGGTACGCTATGCCCTGCACATGCTCGCCGGTCGTTCCGAAGACCGCTTGCTGTTCGACTACCAGACCAGCATCGCCCGGCTTCTGGGGTATCAGGACAGCGATGCGAAACTGGCCATCGAGCGCTTCATGCAGGACTACTACCGCGTGGTCATGAGCATTGCTCAGTTGAGCGATCTGATCATCCAGCACTTCGAGGAAGTGATTCTTTCAGACGACGAGCACACCGTCACCGAATCGATCAATTCGCGCTTCCAGCTGCATGATGGTTATATCGAGGCGACCAATCCGAATGTCTTCAAGCGCACGCCGTTCGCGATGCTGGAGATCTTCGTGCTGATGGCCCAACACCCGGAAATCAAGGGTGTGCGTGCCGACACCATTCGTTTGTTGCGCGAGCACCGGCATCTGATCAACGACGATTTCCGCAACGACATCCGCAACACCAGCCTATTCATCGAGCTGTTCAAGTGTGAGATCGGCATTCACCGCAACCTGAGGCGGATGAACCGGTATGGCATTCTCGGCCTTTACCTGCCTGAATTCGGACATATCGTCGGGCAGATGCAGCATGACCTGTTCCACATCTATACCGTCGACGCCCACACCCTGAACCTGATCAAGCACCTGCGTAAGCTTCAGTACACTCAGGTGTCAGAGAAATTCCCGCTGGCCAGCAAGCTCATGGGCAAACTGCCCAAACCCGAGCTGATCTATCTGGCCGGCCTGTACCACGACATTGGCAAAGGACGCGGTGGCGACCACTCCGAGCTTGGCGCGGCAGACGCCGAAGCGTTCGGCATTCGCCATCACCTGCCCCACTGGGACATCCAGCTGATCGTCTGGCTGGTGCAAAACCATCTGGTGATGTCCACCACGGCTCAGCGCAAGGACCTGTCCGATCCGCAGGTGATCCACGATTTTGCTCATTTCGTCGGCGATGAAGTGCATCTGGATTATCTCTATGTGCTGACCATAGCGGACATTAACGCCACCAACCCGACCCTCTGGAACTCCTGGCGCGCCAGCCTGCTGCGCCAGCTCTACACGGAAACCAAGCGCGCGCTCAAACGCGGCCTGGAAAACCCGGTGGATCGCGAAGAACAGATCCGCCGCACCCAGAGCGCCGCGCTGGATATTCTGGTGCGCAACGGCACCGACCCGGACGATGTAGAGCAGCTCTGGTCACAACTGGGCGATGACTACTTCCTGCGTCACACCGCGGGCGACGTGGCCTGGCACAGCGATGCCATCCTGCAGCAACCGGTCAATGGCGGGCCGCTGGTGCTGATCAAGGAAACCACGCAGCGGGAGTTCGAAGGAGGCACGCAGATATTCATCTACGCGCCGGATCAGCATGACTTCTTCGCCGTGACCGTTGCGGCGATGGATCAGCTGAACCTGAACATTCACGACGCGCGGGTCATCACCTCGACCAGTCAGTTCACCCTCGATACCTATATCGTGCTCGACAGCGATGGTGGCTCGATTGGCGAAAACCCGGAACGCATCAAGGCCATTCGTGACGGCCTGACCGAAGCCTTGCGCAACCCGGACGACTACCCGACGATCATCAAGCGCCGGGTACCACGTCAGCTCAAGCACTTTGCCTTCGCGCCAGTGGTGACCATCTCCAACGACGCCCAACGCCCGGTGACCGTACTGGAACTCAGCGCGCCGGACCGTCCCGGGCTGCTGGCACGCATCGGCAAGATCTTCCTGGAGTTCGACTTGTCGCTGCAGAACGCCAAGATCGCCACTCTTGGCGAGCGTGTGGAAGACGTGTTCTTCCTCACTGACGAGAACAATCAACCGCTATCCGATCCGCAACTGTGCAGCCGTCTGCAGGATGCAATCGTTCAGCAGCTCAGCGTGAACGCAGAGCCCACGAGCGAACTGCGCATCAGCATTTGAAACGACACCTTTGCAAGATATTCAACGGCGCCTGAACTCCGCGCAGGGGCAGGCGCCCCGCTCCTTGAGACCGATCGCCCATGAATGACGCTCTGCAACAGCTTCAGCCTTACCCGTTCGAAAAGCTTCGCGCCCTGCTCGGCAGCGTTACACCCAACCCGGCCAAACGCCCAATCGCCTTGTCCATCGGCGAACCCAAGCATAAATCGCCGCAGTTCGTGGCCAAGGCGCTGGCCGATAACCTGGACCAGATGGCCGTATACCCGACGACCGCAGGCATTCCTGCGCTACGTGAAGCTATCGCCAAATGGTGCGAGCGTCGGTTCAATGTTCCGCAAGGCTGGCTGGATGCAAGCAAACATGTGCTGCCCGTCAACGGCACCCGTGAAGCGCTGTTCGCGTTCACCCAGACTGTGGTCAATCGCAGCGATGACGGCCTGGTGATCAGCCCGAACCCGTTCTACCAGATCTACGAAGGCGCGGCGTTCCTGGCCGGTGCCAAGCCACACTATCTGCCATGTCTGGCCGAACACGGCTTCAACCCGGATTTCGACGCAGTGCCGGCGGACATCTGGAAGCGCTGCCAGATCCTGTTTTTATGCTCGCCCGGCAACCCGACCGGTGCGCTGATCCCGATGGAAACCCTGAAGAAACTCATCGCTCTGGCGGACGAATTCGATTTCGTGATCGCTGCAGATGAATGCTACAGCGAGCTATATTTCGACGAAGACACACCGCCGCCGGGCTTGCTGACTGCCTGCGCGGAGCTGGGCCGCAACGACTTCAAACGTTGCGTGGTTTTCCACAGCCTGTCCAAACGCTCCAACCTGCCTGGCCTGCGCTCGGGCTTCGTCGCCGGTGACGCTGACATCCTCAAGGGTTTCCTGCTCTATCGCACCTACCACGGCTGTGCCATGCCGGTTCAGACCCAACTGGCCAGCATCGCGGCATGGAATGACGAAGAGCATGTGCGCGCCAATCGTGACTTGTACCGGGAGAAATATGACGCGGTATTGAGCATCCTCTCCCCGGTGATGGACGTGCAGCGGCCAGACGGCAGTTTTTACCTGTGGCCGAATGTTGGGGGGGATGATGCGCAGTTCTGTCGTGACTTGTTTGAAGCCGAGCATGTGACGGTGGTGCCGGGCTCCTATCTGTCGCGGGATGTCGATGGCTTCAATCCGGGCGCCGGCCGCGTGCGTATGGCGCTGGTTGCACCGCTGGCGGAATGTGTCGAGGCGGCGGAACGGATTCGTGAGTTCGTCAAGAGTCGGTGATTTACGACTGGGTATGGCGGATTGGACCCTTTCATCCGGGGCCGTCATTCTTTACCCGCACTTCGAAAGAACGACATGCTCCCTGTGGCATAGCAAAATCGTGCACATACGCCACTCCTGTAGCAGTCCGCCTTGCCGGCGACAGATATTTCAAGGACGTCACCACCCAGCAAGCCGTGCTGCTACAGGCCCGGCGCGTACGCAAACTCCCGGCGCGCCGCAAAACCTGTAGGAGCCGGCCTGCTGGCGAATGCTGAGTGTCAGGCAACTCATCTGTAACTGACCCATCGAATTCGCCAGCAAGCCGGCTCCTGCAGTGGATTGGGTGCTGCGAAGAATGGTGTATGCCATCAGCCCGCGCTACTTTTCACACGCGATAGTTCAGTCGAAAAAACCGCAGCCTGGGTGCCGGCCGAACGCAGGCATAGCGGAGTGGGCCGAGCGGCACGGGCCCGATAACGGATATACACAAAAGCCAGTGCCCTTAAAAAAACAACACACCTTTCGACTTACCTGACAACCCCAAGATTGGCCTCACTCAAATCCAGCTCCGCCAAAATCAACCGCAACACATCATCACCAATCTTGCGGTGACGGTGCAGGCTATACAGCTCCAGTCGCTGGGCCCGCAGGGCATTGATGCGCATGCGTTTCTCCAGCTGGTCCATCTGGAACGCCAGCGCCTGCGCCTCCGCGGTGTCGTTGAAGATCTCAAGCCGCTGGCGATACTCGGACATGATCCGCGATTTCACTTCGGTGGCCAGGACTGCCTGGGCTGCGTCCGGAGAACTGGTGGCGCTGGGGATTTCCTGGTTTTCCAGGGTTTGAATCGCAGCCTGGGCCGTGAGCTTCCAGGCATCGCGCACCTCACGCTTGAAGCGCAGGTCCGGCTCACTGACCAATCCGCGCAGCAACAACGGCAGGCAGATGCTCGCAACCACCAGTGACAGCAGGATGACTCCTGCTGCAATGAAGATCAGCAGGTCACGCTCGGGAAACGCCACGTCCGCGGCAATCAGCATAGGCACCGACAACGTACCCGCAAGTGTCACCGCTCCACGCACGCCACCGACCGTCAATAGCAACGAGGAGCGCGTCGACAGTTCCAGCGAGCCGTCGCCATGCCCGCGCCAGCGTCGCAGTTGAATCATCAGACGCCAGACGCTTTGCACCCAAACGTAACGCAACACCGCCAGTACGACAAAAATCGCCAGCACATCCAGGCAACGCCAGAGCAGGGTCGGCCAAAGCGCGACTTCATGGTGGGTAACCGCGCTGATGATGTCCGGCAACTGCAAGCCCAGCAGCAAGAAGATCAGACCATTAAAGGCAAATTCCAACAGGGTCCAGACACTGCGATTAAGCAAGCGGGTGGTGGTTTGACGCGGCAATAGATCGACCCAGCTCTGCATCATCCCCGCCGCCACTGCCGAGAGGATGCCCGACATCTCGAGTCTTTCCGCCAGTACATAGGCGGCAAATGGCAGCAACAACATGAACACTACGTGGGTTGCCGGGTCGTCCCAGCCGTGGGTGATCATCCAACTGCGAAGACGCCCCACCAGCCAGCTCAGTGCAACGCCAACCGCCAGGCCACCGCAAGCGACCAGGAGGAAGGTCAGACTGGCGTCGGTCAGCGAAAACAGGCCGGTGATGGCAGCCGCCAAGGCAAATTTGAATGTCACCAGACCCGTGGCATCGTTCATCAAGGCTTCGCCCTGCAGCATGCGCATGATCGGCACGGGCAGGCGATCCTGGGCAATCGCCGACACGGCTACCGCGTCTGTCGGAGATAGAACAGCCGCGAGGGCGAACGCCACCGGCAGCGGAATACTGGGCAAGATCCAGTGAATGAAATAGCCAGCACCAACCACGGTAAAAACGACCAAGCCGACCGCAAGCGTCAGAATAGCCCCGCGATAGCGCCAGAAATCACGCTTGGGCATGCGCCAGCCGTCCGAGAACAACAGCGGGGGCAAGAAGAGAAAGAGGAATAATTCGGGGTCCAGCGCGACATGCAGTCCCAGCGTCGGCCAGGCCAGTAACGCACCCGCGGCGATCTGCACCAGCGGCAAAGGCAACGGGATTACCCGCGCCAGCAATCGTGAGACACCTACCAGCGTCAACAGGATAAGGACGGTATAGGCTGTCTGCATTGTGTATTTCTCCAAACGAGCGACTTTGAACTGACACCCGTAACGGACCCGGGCGCAGCGTCGAAGTGCCATATTAACGGCTTAAGCCGTGGCGCCGCGCCGATACATAGGTCTAGATCCAAGCAAAAGTCGCAGCAAACTGACACAAAGCATCGGCAGGCTGCGCCCAAGCGGCTTGTCCGTGGCATAATCCGTCACCGTTTTTTTCGTAATCCCAGAGGGGGCAAGCTCGTGAGTGGTACCAATAAGTTGCACCTGTACGGGATCAAAGCGTGCGACACCATGAAAAAGGCCCGCACCTGGCTCGATGAAAAATCGGTGAATTACGATTTCCACGACTACAAGACGCTGGGCATCGACCGCGAACACCTGACCCAGTGGTGCAACGAGCACGGCTGGCAGACAGTGTTGAATCGCGCTGGCACAACCTTCCGCAAACTGGATGAGGCGCAAAAAGCCGACCTCGACCAGGACAAGGCGATCGAACTGATGCTCGCCCAGCCGTCGATGATCAAACGCCCCGTGCTGGATCTTGGCGGCAAGACCGTGATTGGCTTCAAACCCGAACTGTACGCAACAGCTATCGCCTGAACAGGCCGTGTGAAAACGTAGTGAGCGAAGGCAAGACAAGGCAAAAACGGGTGAAAAACGGCCGGGGTCGCGTCCGACTCCAGGTGTTCTAAATGAGCGTTTTTCACCCGTTTTTAACGCAGTATCGTGCACGTTAAGCCGAAGGCTTCCAGCCCGCAGTAGTTTTTACACCGCCTGTGATCGAGATAGCCATTTAAGAGGTATTCGCATGTCCACTTCCCCGTTCAGCCTGGCCTTCGGCGTCGGCACCCAAAATCGTCAAGGCACTTGGCTGGAAGTCTTCTACGCCCTGCCACTGCTCAATCCGTCGGCCGAGATCGTTGCCGCTGTCGCGCCTGTCCTGGGCTACACCGGTGGCAATCAGGCCATCGCTTTCAATACCGACCTGGCTTCGAAGCTGGCCGACGCGCTGAAACCGGTGGACGCGGCCCAAGCCGCGCTGCTGACCCGTCTGGCCGAAAGCCACAAGCCGCTGGTGGCCACCATCCTGGCCGAAGACACCGCGCTGACTTCCACGCCCGAGGCTTACCTCAAGCTGCATCTGCTATCCCATCGTCTGGTCAAGCCCCACGGGCTGAGCCTGGCAGGCGTGTTCCCGCTACTGCCGAACGTGGCCTGGACCAGCCAGGGCGCCATCGATCTGAGCGAACTGGCCGAGCGTCAGCTGGAAGCTCGTTTGAAGGGTCACCTGCTGGAAGTGTTCTCGGTGGACAAGTTCCCGAAAATGACCGATTACGTGGTGCCAGCCGGCGTGCGTATCGCTGACACCGCGCGCGTGCGCCTGGGCGCTTACATCGGCGAAGGCACCACCGTCATGCACGAAGGTTTCGTCAACTTCAACGGCGGCACCGAAGGCCCTGGCATGATCGAAGGTCGTGTCTCGGCCGGCGTCTTCGTCGGCAAGGGTTCCGACCTGGGCGGCGGTTGTTCGACCATGGGCACCCTGTCCGGCGGCGGCAACATCGTGATCAAGGTCGGCGAAGGCTGCCTGATCGGCGCGAACGCCGGTATCGGTATTCCGTTGGGCGACCGCAACACCGTGGAAGCCGGTCTGTACATCACCGCGGGCACCAAAGTGGCGCTGCTGGATGAGAACAACGAACTGGTCAAGGTGCTCAAGGCCCGTGATCTGGCCGGTCAACCTGACCTGCTGTTCCGTCGCAACTCGCAAACCGGCGCCGTGGAATGCAAATCCCACAAGTCGGCCATCGAGTTGAACGAAGCGCTGCACGCTCACAACTGATAGAGCGATGCAAAGGACTGGAGTCCTCTTCCGAGGCTCCAGTCTCACTACAGAGTCTGAATGTCATGTCCCTCACTTCCCCCTGGCGCGCTGACTTCCCTGCACTCGATGCCCTTGATCGGCAAGGCCAGACCTATCTGGACAGCGCCGCTACCGCACAGAAACCCCAAGCCCTGATCGATGCAATGGCGCATTACTACGCCAATGGCGCGGCAAACGTGCATCGTGCCCAACATCTGCCCGGCGCGATGGCGACTCAGGCATTCGAAGAAACCCGTCGCAAGGCCGCCGAGTGGCTGAATACCGGATCATCCGGGCAAATCGTGTTCACCCACGGCGCTACGTCGGCGTTCAATCTGCTCGCCTACGGGTTGGAGCACTTGTTTCAGGCTGGCGACGAAATCGTGATCAGCGCCCTGGAACACCACGCCAATCTGTTGCCCTGGCAGCAATTGGCCAAACGCCGAGATCTGAAACTGGTCGTGTTGCCGCTGACAGCTCAGGGCGTGATCGATCTGCAAGTGGCTGACTCCTTGATCACCTCACGTACGCGGTTGCTCGCAGTCAGTCAGCTGTCCAACGTGATGGGCACATGGCAGCCTGTCGCGCAGTTGGTGGCGCTGGCCAAAGCAAGAGGCGCACTGACGGTCATCGATGGCGCGCAAGGCATCGTGCATGGTCGCCATGGCATGCAGGCGCTGGGTTGCGACTTTTATGTATTTTCCAGCCATAAGCTGTACGGCCCGGATGGCGTCGGCGTGTTGTTCGGTCGCCATGAAGCACTCGCGCAGCTGCGCCACTGGCAGTTCGGCGGCGAAATGGTGCTTCAGGCGGGTTATCAAGATGCGACGTTTCGCCGGGCACCGCTGGGTTTTGAGGCCGGGACGCCGCCTGTTTCCGGGGTGATCGGGCTGGGCGCGACCCTCGATTATTTGAACGACGTCAATCACGTTGCCGCTGCCGAGCATGAGGCCCGTTTGCACGAGGTGCTGTGCGCCGGGCTGATGCTGCGTGAAGGCGTGCGCATGGTGGGCGAGCCGCAGGTAGCACTGGCAAGTTTTGTCGTCGAGGGTGTGCACAACGCTGATCTGGCGCATTTACTGACTGAGCAAGGCATCGCCGTACGCGCCGGTCATCATTGCGCGATCCCGCTGATCAGTAGCCTGGGATTGTCGGGAGCGATCCGAGTGTCGTTGGCGCTGTACAACGATTCCACAGATCTTGAGCGATTTTTCAACGCGCTGGATCAGGCACTGGAGCTATTGCGATGAGCCTGCCGAATGATGCGCAGACCGCGCTGGACGCCTTTAACGCCTCGCTAAGCTGGGAGCAACGCGCACGCCTGCTGATGCAATGGGGTGAACGGCTGCCTGCGCTGGCCGACGAGGAAAAGACCGATGAACATCTGGTGGACGGTTGCGAGAGCAAGGTCTGGTTGCTGGGGGATGTGGTCGATGGGCGCTGGCAGTTTCGTGCTGCCAGTGATGCCCGCCTGATTCGCGGATTGGTAGCGTTGTTGCTGGCGCGGGTCAACGGCCTGTCGACGTCCGAGTTGCAGCAGGTCGATCTGAGCGACTGGTTCAATCAGTTGGGTTTGAGTCGCCAGCTGTCGCCTTCGCGCAGTAATGGGTTGAATGCGGTGTTGCAGAAGATGCGGCAGTTGGCGGGTTGAAGCCAGAGGAATGGGCGTCGATGACTCTCTGTGGGAGCGAATTCATTCGCGAACAGTCCGACACGCCACACATATGCATGGGATGGAATATCACATCGCCAATGAATTCGCTCCCCGGTAATGCGCACGTCCAGCCATTTCAGGATTGAACAGCTGCCTTCGCCTTGGCCCGCTCCGCCGGGCGTCGCACGCCTGCCACGATCTTCTCCACCGCCTTGGTGGCGGCGACCATGCCGAAGGTCGCCGTGACCATCATCACCGCCCCGAAACCACCGGCACAGTCGAGTTTCACGCCGTCACCGACAAAGCTTTTCTGCAGGCAGATGCTGCCATCCGGCTTGGGATAGCGCAGCTGCTCGGTCGAGAACACGCAAGGCACGCTGTAGTGACGGGTCACGGTACGGGAGAAGCCGTAATCGCGGCGCAGGGTCGAGCGCACTTTTGAGGCCAGCGGATCGTTGAAGGTGCGATTCAGATCGCAGACTTGAATCAATGTCGGATCGATCTGCCCGCCCGCGCCGCCGGTGGTGATGATCTGGATCTTGCGCCGTTTGCACCAGGCGATCAGCGCAGCCTTGGCGTTGACGCTGTCGATGCAGTCGAGCACGCAGTCGATGTCCGGCGTGATGTATTCGGCCATGGTTTCGCGGGTCACGAAATCTGCCACGGCATGCACCACGCAGTCTGGGTTGATCTCCCGCAAGCGCTCGGCCATGACCTCGACCTTCGCCCGACCGACGGTGCTGGTCAGGGCATGCAACTGGCGATTGCTGTTGCTGACGCAGACATCGTCCAGGTCGAACAGGGAAATCTCGCCCACACCGCAGCGGGCCATGGCTTCCGCCGCCCACGAACCAACGCCACCGATACCCACCACCGCCACATGGGCTGCGCGCAGGCGCTCCAGACCTTCGATGCCATACAGGCGGGCGACGCCAGCAAACCGCGGATCTTCTGTGCTCATGACCATTACCCCAAAAAACCGGCGGGCATTATAGGCCGTGCTTGAGATTGGGACAGCGGTCTGTTGGGGGTGTTTGGTCTGAAATTTCTGACAGGCTGACACGACCTGTAGG
>NZ_JBOICF010000067.1:0-23060 GCF_050739935.1 Pseudomonas sp.
CGCTACCGCCGACAAGCCGTGCGGCCATGGGCCAATCTACGTCTGCCGAGCGATCAAACGGGCTCAGAGCACCTCATTCAACGCGGTGAATTTAACGCTGAAAATTGCTCCGCAGTGAGTTTCAGGGTGGCTGCCTTGGCAAAGCTCGCCACTTGCTCGACGCTGGTGGCACTGGCAATCGGTGCAGTGACGCCGCGGCTGCCAATGATCCAGGCGAGTGCGACTTCCGCTGGTTTGGCGCCATGATCGGCTGCCACGGCATCCAGAGCGTTCAGCAACTTCAGGCCCTGCTCGTTCAGGTATTTCTCTACCCGGTCAGCGCGTTTGCTGCTGCCGAGGTCCGCTTTGGAGCGGTATTTGCCGGACAGAAAACCCGAAGCGAGGCTGAAATAAGTCACCACGCCTATGTTTTTTGCGATGCACAGCTTTTGCAACTCGCCTTCAAAAGCCGACCGGTCGTAGAGATTGTATTCCGGCTGGATCACCTGGTACGCAGGCAGGTCTTTCTCGCTTGCCGTTTTCAGCGCGGCCGCCAGCAACGGCGCGTCGTAATTGGAAGCGCCAATGGCATTGATTTTCCCGGCGTTGCGCAGCTCGGCGTAGGCGGCCAGGGTTTCTTCGTGGGGCGTTTCCGGATCCGGCCAATGCGAAAAATACAGGTCGATATGGTCGGTGCCCAATCGGCTGAGAGAATCTTCCACGGCTTGCAGGATCCAGCGTTTCGACAGGCCCTTCTTCTCCGGCGAGCCCATTTCCGAGCCGACCTTGGTGAAGATCGTCACCTTGTCACGCATTCCCGGACGTTGCTTGAGCCAGCGGCCGATGATGGTTTCGGATTCGCCGCCGCTGTTGCCGGGAACCCACGCCGAGTAGACGTCGGCGGTGTCGATGGCGTTGAAACCATGATCGACGAAGGCATCGAGCACTGCGAAGCTGGTCTTCTCGTCAATGGTCCAGCCGAACACGTTGCCGCCGAACACCAGTGGGGCGATGTTCAGGCCGGTGTTGCCGAGGGGACGTTTGAGCATGACTTTCTCCTTTCTGAGGGGCGCAGCCGCGCTAGGCGAGGCCGACACGTATGCCAGGTGGCTCGAAAGTGGACATTCAAGCACCGTCCATGTTCATGAACTGTTCGATGAAATCTGCTTAACCCACATTTTGCTCTAGCTGACGTCTGAGCCGATCAGGATCTTTCCATGCGCGAGCCGGTTCACCATCAAGCGCTTGCACCAAATCAGCCAACCACAAGTCGCCGACGCTTCAAAACGGGGATTCATTGGTCGCCAGGCAAGCGAAGACAGGCGTCTGATACGACTGCCGCATGATGGCACTGTGCTTGCAGGACTTTCGGCTCACAGGTAGGGGAATGCCGAATGTTTACACTGCGCGCCAACAAACGCCGGGCTCAAGACGATGATGCTCTGAACCTGTTGTTCGAGAACCTGGATCTGACGGCGCAGCTGTCTGAACATTCACCGCTTAATGTGCGTCTGAACGGCTTCAGCCAAACACTGCATGGCCGCTTGGCGGAAAGCCTCGCCGCTTCGGTGGATATCGCTGCCCATGCACCTGAACTCGCACGCATCGCCCGCGCTACCGAGCAGAGCGGGCAAATGCTGGCGCAGGCCTCGGAGCTGATCGCCAGTGCCAGCGAGCAGGTCAGCACATCCCTGGACACCGAACTGGTGCCGGGCGCTGCGCAAGTGGCCCGGCTTTCCAGCGAAGTCACGCTGACCCTGCGCCAATGCCAGCAGACCGGCGAGCAGGTGTTGGGTCAAGTGGACGCCATCGGTGTCAGCGAACAGAAGCTTGAGGCTGTGATCGGTCAGTTGTTCGGTCAGCTTGAAGAAGTCAGCCAAGTGCTCGGGGTCATTGCCAGCATCTCGCAGCAAACCAATTTGCTGGCCCTCAACGCTGCCATCGAAGCGGCTCGTGCTGGCGAACACGGTCGAGGTTTTGCGGTGGTGGCCGACGAGGTTCGACGACTGGCGGGGCACACCACCGAATCCACGGCACGGGTCAGTCAGATCATCGAGCGTTTTCGCGCCGACATGGATCAACTGGGCGCGGCGGGCAAGATCATGCATACGGCGGTCGCCGATGGCCGCGTGAGCATGACGCGCATGGGCGAGGACCTGCTCAGCACCCAGGCGGCCATGGACCAGCTGGATCAGCGTGTAGGTCATATTGCTTCAGGCACAGAACACATTGGCATCGCGGTCCATCAGATCAACCGCGACGTGCAGAACATTGCCGGTGTCGCTGCCGAGTTGCTGGGCAATGCGGGGCAGGTGCTGACTCACAGCGACGCGGTGCGCAGCAGCGGCGATCATCTGTTGAATGGCCTGGGTGGGTTTCGCTTGCAGATGCACAAGGCAATACAGGCGACTGTGGAATGCCTGGGTAGCGAAGCGGCGATGCATGGCGATCTGCATACCGCCGAACGCTTCATGCACGACACGTTGCAACGCGATCATCGATTTGAGCTGTTTTACATGGTCGATCGCAACGGCACGCAAATCAGCGAAAACGTCGGCCTGCAGATGGACAGCAAAGCGCCGAGCTGCAAAGGGCGCAATTGGGCGCAGCGGCCCTGGTTCAGAGAAGTGGCGGAACAGCTCACCAGCTACATCACCCCCGTGTATCGCTCCTCGGCGACCGATGCGTTTTGCATCACAGTGTCGGTGCCGATCTTTGCCGCAAACGGGCAGTTGCACAGAGTATTGGCGGCGGATGTGAGGCTGTCGGCGCTGATGTAACAGGAGGAAAGGGTGGGTCTGGCCAGCGGTGACGTCCTCAAGACCGCCGCCGCTGACAAGCCGTGCTGCACAGTAAGTACCGAAAGCCTTCAGGAGGACTGAATCATCCTAAAGGTTAACGTGCCGCTTCTTACGCCTGCTCTTCCTTGTGCAACTCAAACAGCAACAGCGAGCGCGGCGTCACGGTGTACTCGGTGCCGAATTCGAAATGCTCCTTGCCACGAATCTCAGGCTGGTTGGTGTCGATCAGGCTTATCCAGTTCACGCCTTCCGGTACTTCCGGTAGGGTGAAATTGACGCCTTCATGGTGCGAGTTGACGATCAGCAGCATGGTCGCTTCGGAGCCGCGACGGCGGATGCCGGTTTCCTGCGCCCGGCCATCCATGACCATCCCCAGGCAACGCCCGTTGGCGTCTTCCCATTGTTCGATGGTCATTTCCTCGCCACTTGGCGACAGCCAGGTCACGTCCTTGACCCCCAGCTCTTCATTGTAATCGCCGACCAGGAAACGCCCGCGACGCAGGATCGGGTATTTGAGTCGCAGCTTGATCAGGCGCTGGACGAAGCTGTGCAGAGCCTTGCCGTCTTCGTCCCATTCCCAGTCGACCCAGCCTATTTCACTGTCCTGGCAATAGGCATTGTTGTTGCCGTGCTGAGTACGAGCGAACTCGTCACCGGCTACCATCATCGGCGTGCCTTGGGAGAACAGCAGCGTAGCGAAGAAGTTGCGCATCTGACGCAGGCGCAGGGCATTGATTTCCGGATCTTCGGTTGGGCCTTCCACACCGTGGTTCCAGGAACGGTTGTCGTTGCTGCCGTCCTGATTGTCCTCGTCGTTGGCTTCATTGTGTTTGTCGTTGTATGACACCAGGTCATGCAAGGTGAAGCCATCGTGAGCGGTGACGAAATTGACCGACGCATAGGGTCTGCGGCCGCGCTGGTTAAACATGTTGCCGGAGGCCGTCAGGCGGCTGGCGAGGTCGGCAAGCTGACCTTCGTCGCCTTTCCAGAAGGCACGCACGGTGTCACGGTATTTGTCGTTCCATTCGGCCCAGCCTGGCGCGAAATGTCCGACCTGATAGCCGCCCGGACCGCAATCCCAAGGCTCGGCAATCAGCTTGACCTGGCGCAGTACCGGGTCCTGACGACAGGCCACGAGGAAGCTGTGACGCTCGTCGAAGCCGTCGTGATAACGCCCGAGGATGGTGGCCAGGTCGAAGCGGAAGCCGTCCACGTGCATCTCGGAAGCCCAGTAACGCAGGGAGTCGGTCACCATCTGCAGTACGCACGGGTGGCTCAGGTCCAGTGTGTTGCCAGTGCCTGAATCGTTGATGTAGAAGCGCTTGTCGTCCGGCATCAGGCGATAGTACGAAGCGTTGTCGATACCGCGCATCGACAGGGTCGGGCCGCGTTCGTTGCCCTCGGCGGTGTGGTTGTAGACTACGTCGAGGATCACCTCAAGCCCGGCATGGTGCATGTGCGCGACCATTTCCTTGAACTCGGCGATCTTGCCGTGGGCGAGGAAGCGCGGGTCGGGGGCGAAGAACGCGATGGTGTTATAGCCCCAGTAGTTGGTCATGCCCTTTTGCAGCAGGTGCTGGTCGTTGACGAAGGCATGAATCGGCAGCAGCTCGACCGATGACACACCCAGACCCTTGATGTGCTGGATCACGTCGTCGACCATCAGCCCGGAGAACGTGCCTTTCAGTTCATCAGGTACGGACGGGTGACGCATGGTGAAGCCGCGCGTGTGGGTTTCGTAGAAAATGGTTTTTTCCCACGGCACGTTGACCCGCTGATCGCGGCCCCAGGTGTAGGCAGGGTCGATGACCTTGCACTTGGGCACGAACGGCGCACTGTCACGTTCGTCGAAGCTGAGATCTTCGTCCGGGTGACCGATGGTGTAACCGAACAGCGCTTCCGACCATTTCAGTTCGCCGACCAGTTGTTTGGCGTAGGGGTCGATCAGCAACTTGTTGTGGTTGAAGCGATGACCGTTTTGCGGGTCATATGGGCCGTAGACACGGTAGCCATATACCAGCCCTGGATGGGCATCGGGAAGATAGCCGTGAAAGATTTCATCGGTGTATTCCGGGAGTTCGATACGCTCGAGTTCAGTCTCGCCGGTGGAGTCGAACAGGCACAGCTCAACCTTGGTCGCATTGGCCGAGAAAATCGCAAAGTTGACCCCTAGGCCATCCCAATTCGCGCCGAGTGGGAAGGGTAGTCCCTCACGAATCCGCGACGCGGTGACTTCAGGGCTGTCGGCCTTGCTGGATTCATTCTTGGGGGCGGTAGTCTTTTCTTGCTTACTCATGGGGATTCCTGACGTTCGAATGATTTCCTGAAGGCGAACAAAGCCTTTGTCGCAGGGATTGCGGCATTACTGTAAAAACCGGCAAGAGGGTACCGCAGGGGGAAAGATCGTTTTAAGGCGATCCCTGCGGTAGGAGTCTGCGATGCACTGGGTCTTCGTTTAAAACGAAGACTCAGGGTGCGGGTGGCTTGGCCGCCGTTGATGCTTTCTTTGCCGCCGGTTTCGCGGCAGGTTTTGCGGCGGGCTTGGCTTTAGGCTCCGCGCCGCTGGCTGCCGTTGTCTTCGGTTGGGCCGGGGCCTTGGCTGCCGATTTCGCCGCAGGCTTGGCAGCCGGCTTGGAAGTGGATTTTTCAGCAGCCTTGGTTGCCGGTTTTGCTGCAGATTTGGCGGCTGCTGCCTTCGGCTCGGCTTTGCCCTCGGTCTTAGGCTTGGCGGCCTTGGAAGACGCAGCCTTTTTCGGCGCCTTCGCTTCGGCATCTGCCAATTTGCGCGCCATCTCCCAATGACGAGCATCCTCGCCATGGGGCTTGCCCTCCGTTTCCCATATTTGGTGGGCAAGCTCTTTGATTCTTTTCTCGTCGGCACTCATCTCGACACTCCCGGGTATTACAAGGTTTGAATAAACAGATTCACGGAAAATTCCTTGAGCGCTGCGCTGAGCGACAATTCCTTGTTGTGTGTGACTGTAGCCTGCGCAAAAAGTCCCTTCCAATTTGGATTTGCTTCAGCGAACGGCAGGATGATCCGTGTGTCGCCCCAATTTGCTGCATTGATGAATGGAGTTTGCGCGTTACCCAATAGTTCAGCCGGCAAACGTGGTATCACAACAATAGCCCGCTTATCCTCCTTTTCCCGGGCAAATGCCAGGACGTGTGCGGCCTGTTCGCCGACCACCTCGAGCGGTTGATAGCTGCCCTCACTGAACAGGGTTGGATATTGACTGCGCAGCATCAGCACTTGCGCGATCAAAGCCTGTTTGATCCGGCCGTCCTGCCACTGGGCGAGCAGCTCGGTGAGCGCTGTGGAGTCGCTCAACGCACGTTGACGAGCGGGGTAATCCACCGGACGACGATTGTCCGGGTCCACCAGGCTGAAGTCCCAGAATTCGGTGCCCTGATAGAGATCAGGCACACCGGGCACGGTCATTCTCAGCAAAGTTTGCGCCAGACTGTTCAGGGCACCCGCCGGGGCGATCCGGTTGGCGGTCGCTCCGATGGATTGACGCAATGCGACCGCGTCCGGGCTGAGCAACAGTTGCTGCAGAAATTCGCGGCAAGCGGTTTCGTAGGGCTCGTTGGGCGCGCTCCAGCTGCTTTGCAATTTGGCTTCGCGCAGGGCTTTTTCCTGCCATTGGGTGAGGCGTTTGGCGTAGTCCTCGAAGGCGTCTTCACCTTCCATGTTCAGCGGCCAACTTCCCAGGATCGCTTGGTACAGCATCAGTTCGTCACCCGGACTGATGTGAGTATCGCCCTGCTTCAGCGGTGCTGAAAGCTGTTGCCAGCGTTCTACCTGTTCGCAGTACCAGGGAGCGGTTTCGCTGAGCACGGCCAGACGGGTGCGAGTATCCTCACCGCGCTTGTGATCGTGGGTTGCAGTGGTCAGCAGGTTGTTCGGAAAGCTTTTGCCGCGCTCGATGCACACTTCATGAAAAGCCTCGGGTGGCGCACTGAAATGTTGCGGATGGAAGCCCACATCGTTGCGCGAAAGAAGCACGGCGGAACGATAGAACGACGTGTCTTCCACCGACTTTGCAGCGACGGGGGAAGTGAGTTGCTGGAAGCGATTGCAAGCCTTGCGGCGCATTTCGCGCAGGGGGCCGCTCGGGTAGTCGCGCAGGCTTTCGCCGCCCAACCAGCGCTGCAGATAGTCCAGCACCGGCCAGTCACCTTCGCTGAGCATTTCTCGCGCGCCATTCATGGCCTGCTGGAAGAAACGATCGTCTTCCGCCGAGCGCCCGCAGGCAGTGATGTAGGTGCGGTAAACGGGGAAGTTGCCCACCAGTGCCAGGAGCGCGCGGCGAATGGCGCCCAGGGTCAGGTCGCGGCTCATGACGTCGCTGCGCGCCACTTGCAGCAGCGCCTGGGCGAGGTTTTCGAAATCCCCGGCAAGGGTGCCGTGCAGCACCAGGTCCCGGGCTTCGAGCACTTCCTGATTGAAGTCCGCGGTGCGGCCGCTGATGCGGCTCCACAATTCGCCCAGTGCCTCTTCGCCGCGCGGATCATGCTGCAGCAGCGACACCTGGTTCATGAATTCATAGCCAGTGGTGCCGTCGACATTCCAGTCCTTGCGCACCTGTTCGTCGGTACCCAGGATCTTCTCGACGAAGATCGGCACATGGCTCAGTTCGGTGCCCTGTGGACGTTGGCTGAGCAGGCTCTCGACCCGTCGATGCAATTTGCGGCAATAGCCGCGCGGGTCAGCCAGGCCGTCGATGTGATCGATACGCAGGCCATCCACCAGGCCCTCGGCGATCAGTTGGAATATCTTGCCGTGGGTGGCTTCGAATACCTGCGAGCGCTCGACCTTGAGACCGCCGAGCTCGTTGATGTCGAAGAAGCGCCGCCAATTGATGTCATCGCCTGCGGTACGCCAGCTGGCCAGTCGGTAATCCTGGCGTTCCAGCAATTTATGCAGCCGTTCGAAACCTTCAGGGTTGCTCGAATCAAACTGCGCCAGGCCATTTTCGATCGCCTGAGCCAGTTCCGGCTCTGCCTTGAGGGCGGCCGCCAACGCGTCCTTGGCTTCCTGCGCTTCGTCGTAAGCCTGAGAGTTGCCATCCAGGCGCTCGAAACGCGCTGCCAATTCGTCCAGCTGCGGGCGTTTGGCTGCTCTGAGCAACGGCCCATAGGTGCCCGGATTGATCGGGAAGTGGTGCTGGTAATGCTCGACGCGAAAGCTGGCGTGCTCTCGGTCAAAGCGCAGCGGCACTTCATTGTTCTGCAAAACGGTGCCGTAGTCGGTGCTCAGGAACGGTAGCAGCAACTGGCCCTTGAGCAGTGGGTCGGGGGAATTCCACTGAATGTCGAAGAACTTCGCATAGGGGCTGAGCTGCCCCCACTCGAGCAGATCCAGCCACCAGGGGTTATCGGCGCCGCCGACGGCCATGTGGTTGGAGACGATGTCCAGAATCAGGCCCATGCCGTGCTTGCGCAGCTCGGCCACCAGACGCTGCAGCGCTGGCTCGCCGCCCAGCTCGGGATTGATGACCCGAGGATCGACCACATCGTAGCCATGCATCGAACCGGCCCGCGCCTTGAGCAATGGCGAGGCGTAGATGTGGCTGATGCCCAACTGCGCGAAGTAGGGCACCAGGACGGTGGCGTCGTCCAGGGTGAAGTCTTTATGAAATTGCAGACGCTGTGTCGCGCGCAGTGGTTGTAAGGGTGGATTTACTGGATGACTCATTGATCGCGCTCCGCGGCCTGTTGACGTGCTGCGGCAAGGATTTCCAGACGACGCGCCGCGTTAGCGTCGTCAAGCAATGTGGCGCTGTCGCCGGGTAGACGCCGGCGCCAGTTGGGGTGGCTGTCGATGGTGCCCGGGAAGTTGGCCTGCTCCTCGATACCCAATGCATCTTCGATGGGCAGCAGCACCAGCGGGGCGCGGGTGTGGCCCAGATAGCGCACGCTGCCATCGATGATGTCGCTGGCGTCACTGTCATGTGTGCCGTAGTTCTGCTGTAGCGCCGCGCGCAGGCCTTGGCGTTCGCGCTCGCGAGTTGCGCGCCAGTTGCGTTCGGTGTCGTCGTCGATATGGCCAAGGGTCTTGTTCCAGTCGATATCCAGCTCGCTGAGCCAGCCGGTCAGCGTCGGCAGGTCGTGGGTACTGGTGGTTGCCAGAGCATCATCGGACCATTTGATGATCGGCTTGAAGCGGGCGTTGTCCTGTTCGAACAGCAGCACTCGCATGCCCAGAATTCCGCGGGACGAGAGCTTCTCGTGCAAGCCTTCGGGCACCGTGCCGAGGTCTTCGCCCAGCACCACTGCCTTGTGGCGCCAGGACTCCAGGCACAGTAAGCGCAGCATGTCCTCCAGCGGGTAATTCAGATATGCACCCTCGCTCGCCGGTGAATCCAGAGGCACTACCCACAGCCGCTGCAAGCCCATCACGTGGTCGATGCGCAGCCCGCCGGCATGGGCGAAGTTGGCCCGCAGCATTTCAATGAACGCGCGAAAGCCATTGCGCTTCAGGCCCATGGGCGAGAATGCCGAGATGCCCCAGCTTTGCCCGGAACGATTGAGGATGTCAGGCGGCGCGCCCACCGTCAGTGCCGAGAGCAACTCATCCTGACGACTCCAGGCCTGGCTCCCCGCACCATCGGCGCCCACCGCGAGATCGCCGATCAGGCCGATGCTCATGCCGCTGCTGCGTGCGGCGGTCTGGGCGCGCTCGAGGCCGCGTGCGATCAACCACTGCGCGAAGGCATGAAAACCGATGTGATCGCGATGGCTCTCGGCAAATTCATCGATGGCCTTGCTGCGCGGATTTTTGTATTCCTCTGGCCAGTGATGCCAGTTGCCGCTGATGCCCAGGGTCTCACCCTCGTCGCGCAGGGCTTCGAAGCGACAATGATTCTCCAGTGCTTCACCGCCGGCATGGCGGAAGCTGTTGAAGTCCTCATGCAGCGGATGACCACTGCCGATAAACGAAGCGTACAACGCGCGATAAAGCTTCCATTTGGCAGCGGCGGCTGCAGGCCAGTCGATCAGGGGCAGCGCTTGCAGACGTTTGAGCTCGTCGCCCAGACCGGTTTCATCAATAGCCATGCGCACGGCGCGCTCACCCAGAATGGCGCCGGGTGCGGCATACAACGCATTAAGGAACAGGCGGCTGGATGGCGAATAAGGGCTGAACTGCTCCCTGTCATTGGAAAACATGGCATGAACCGGGCTAATGGCGATCGCTGCCGCGCCGCGTTCGCCTGCTGCGCGGGCAAAATTTTCCAGCGCCTGAGTGTCGCCAAACCCGCCATCGCCTTCGCGACGCAGGTAATACAGCTGCATTGTCAGGCCCCAGGCGCGAGGCTGGCTGAGCTCGGTGGCCTGAGCCAGGGTGTAGGCCGTCTTCGGCGCGACGGCGATGGTCAGGTGCTGATCATTGATCGTCAGTTGCTGATAACCCACGGTGGCCAATGCGGGTAATTCAGCCTTGGCGGTCAGCTTGGCGTCCAGGCGCGACCCATCCTCCAGTTCCAGCACGAACGGGGTGTGCGGCTTGAACCAGGCCGACAGGTCCAGGTTGCTGCCGTGGTCGACTGTCAGCAGCGGCGGAGGGGTAGTGGACAGGCTCTGATCCTGCAATTGCTTCAGGCTTGCAGCGATCTGCTCATCGTTTTGAGCGGGATAGCCAAGGCCGTCGAGAACCTTGAGCAGTACCTCGGGGCTGACTCGTTGTGGTCTGGCGTTGGCGTCTTTCCAGTCCACGGATAATCCGGCTTCGGCCGCCAGCATCTCCAGTTGCTCATTGCTCATCCTGTTCCTCCACAACGTCACTCGATATCAGGCTGACAATGGCCGTGTATGGATTGAGGTTGCCGTGCTGGGAAAGTTCTGCCGATTTTGGATGGGACTCATGGAGAACCTGCTGGACGCTGTGCTCGTCGATCTGCACGCTGTGTTCACTAAGGTTCAGGTCGATGCGCAGGATGTAGCCATCAGCCAATTGCCAGCGTGCGCTGATTGCCTTGTCGGCCAATACTTCAGCGCCGAGCGCTTTGGTGTCTTCAAGCCGGGGTACGATTTGCTCGCGGCGAACTTGCAACAGCTCGCGATACAACGCCAGCCAGCTGCGATGATCCTGACCCTTGTCGGTCTCCAGCAGCAGGGCGTCGAACGCGGGACGCGAGGCCTCGAAGGTTTGCAAGGCGTTGGGATCGGGGATGCGTTCGCGCTTGGCCGGGTCCGCGAACGCCGCGAAGTCGGCAAACTCCCCCCGGCGACCTTCACGCACGGCGTCAGCCAGTTCGTCATGGAAATCGGTAAAGAATAGAAACGGCTCGCTGGCGCCCCATTCATCGCCCATGAACATCAGCGGGATCATCGGCGATAGCAGCAGTAGCGCAGTGGCGGCTCGCAGCGCCTGGGGCGGGCACAGTTGCACGAGCCGTTCACCCAGCGCGCGGTTGCCGATCTGGTCATGGTTCTGCAGAAACAGCACGAACGAAGTTGGCGACAGGTGCGCACTCGGTTCGCCACGGTTGTGCCCGTGACGGGTGGCCTCGCCCTGATAGACAAAGCCCTCGCCGAGCAGACGCGCGAGCTTGTGCGTCGGCTGTTGCGCGAAGTCGGTGTAGTAGGCATCGGTTTCGCCGGTCAGCAGCACATGCAGGGTGTTATGCCCGTCGTCGTTCCACTGTGCGTCGTAGTCTTGTTCCAGACGATGGGCTTCGTTGAATTCGTTTTCCAGCATCAACCAGATGTGGCGCCCGGATGGGGTGAAGTCCCTGACCCGTTCGGCCAGTTCTTTAAGGAAAGTAGGGTCTTCGATGGCGTGCACCGCATCAAAACGCAGGCCGTCGAAGCGGTAGTCCTGTAGCCACATCAGTGTGTTATTGATGAAGAAATCCCGCACTTCACGGCGGCGGAAATCAATGGCATCACCCCACGGGGTTTTCTTGTCGCTGCGAAAGAAATGCTTGGCGTAGGCGCCGAGATAATTGCCGTCCGGTCCGAAATGGTTGTAAACCACGTCGAGAATGACTGCCAGACCCAGGCCGTGGGCGGTGTCGATCAGGTGCTTGAGTTGCTCGGGCGTGCCGTAGGAGGACTGCGGGGCATAAGGCAAGACGCCGTCGTACCCCCAATTTCGGTCACCAGGGAACTGCGCGATGGGCATCAGCTCGATGGCCGTGATGCCGGTGTCGACCAGGTGTTGCAGATGTTGCTCGACGCCAGCGAAGCCGCCAAGGGCACCGACATGCAGTTCGTAGATGACCGCTTCGGCCCAAGGGCGTCCGCTCCAGGCGTCGTGCTGCCATTGATAGGCATCGGGATCGACGACCACGCTGTAGCCATGCACTTCGTCGACCTGGGCCCGGGAAGCCGGGTCAGGTACGTTGAGGTCGTGGTCGATTTTGTAGCGATAGTGTGAGCCGGCCGGGCATCGTGTTTCCAAGACAAACCAGCCATCTTCCTGCGGAAGCAGGGCCTGTGACGGCCCGTTCTCTATCTCGATGCTTACGTATTCCGCATCCGGTGCCCAGAGGGCAAACCGGGTATGTTCGGAATCCAGCAGGACGGCGCCGTGGCGCCAGTTCTCATCCGTGCGCGAAGGCATCCGTTACCCCTTTTAGTCATCGATCAGTAATGCAGTGCAGCACCTACGTTCTTCTTCAGTAGTTCCTGATAGAGGTCGGCATAGGGCTCCACCGCTTTGTGCCAGTCGAACGGTGCAGCCATGGCACGGCAGCGCATCGCATTGAGCAGCGTTGGATTGGCGAAGACATTGAAAGCGCGGGTCAGCGCCTCGGTGTAGCTTTCAACAGTGGATTCGTCGAACAGAAAGCCGGTGCAGCCGTCTTCGATGGTGTCGGCAAGGCCGCCGGTACAACGTGCCACGGGCAGCGAACCGAAGCGTTGAGCGTACATCTGGCTCAAGCCGCAAGGTTCATAGCGCGACGGCATCAGCAGGAAGTCACTGCCGGCGAACATGCGACGGGCGTCGGTCTCGTTGAAGCCCACACGCACGCCGATCTGCCCTGGAAAGCGGGCGGCGAGGGCGCGCATGGCGTCTTCTTCTTCCGGCTCGCCACGACCGATGATCGCGATTTGGCCACCGTTGTTGACGATGTACTCGGCAACGCCGATGGTCAGGTCCAGACCTTTTTGATACACCAGGCGCGAAACAACCGCGAACAGAGGCCCGGTGGATGGCTCAAGTTCGAACAGCTCGCGCACATAGTCGGCATTGATTTCCTTGCGCGTCCATTCGTTGGGCGCAAAACGGCAAATCAGATGATCGTCGGTGGCGGCGTCCCAGCTTTCATCGATACCGTTAGGGATGCCGCTGAGCTGACCGCGATTGGCTTTGCTCTGCAGAAAACCCTCCAGGCCGCAACCGAAGTCTGACGTGGTGATTTCCTTGGCGTAAGTCGCGCTGACGGTGGTGATATGGCTGGCATAGGCCATGCCGGCCTTGATAAATGACAGCTTGCCGTAGAACTCCATGCCGTCCGGCCCCAGCGCTGAATCTGGAATACCCAGTTCACGGCTCGATGCGGTGCTGACGAAACCCTGGTAGGCCAGGTTGTGGATGGTGAAAATGCTTGGGGTGCTCTGTCCGCGCCACTTCATATAGGCCGGGGCCAAGCCCGCTGGCCAGTCGTGAGCGTGAACCAGCTCTGGGCACCATTGGGTTTTCACCGCTCCTGCGGCGAAATCGGCTGCTGCCAGGCCCAGCCGTGCGAAGCGGATGTGGTTATCGGACCAATCACGGCCCTGGTTGTCGCCATACGGCGTACCGTCACGTTCATATAGCTCCGGGCAAATCAGCACATAAATGACCAGACCGTCTTTCATGTCCATTCGGCCGATCTTGCAAGGAGGCAGCGCGGCATGCCCGCTGAGTTCGCTGATGATGTGAATCGGATTACCGCTATTGATGACCTGTGGATAGCCGGGAATCAGCACGCGTACATCGTGCAGGTGGCGCATGGCGCGCGGCAGTGCAGCAGACACATCACCCAGACCGCCGGTTTTCACCAGATCGGCCATTTCCGAAGTCACGAACAGGATTTTTTTCCGGTTCGCCATGGATATGCCTGGTTGTACAGGGGGCAGTTGCAGCAGAGGTGCGCTCGTCGTTGCGAAGACCGGCAGATGGGTCAGCTCGCTGGCCGGCTGATTAAAACTCTCTCCCTTCTGGGTTTTGACAGCGGCACTAATCATCGTTTTCTCCCATTCGATACGCAGTGTTGGTACAGCACTTGATTTGTAATCGGCCATTTCCTATGGCCAGGCACACAAGACCTACGCAAGATCGATACCCATTTACCGACTGCATAATGAAGGACAGGGTGAAAGCGGCCTCTGCTCGGGCGTTATCCAATAGCATAGGCGCTCTAATCAGCTGACCCAGCGCGTCTGTAGAAGTTTCGACTTTTTTTATCGGAAATGTCTGGCATGCGGCACTGCGGGTTGTTGTAGGAAAGTATCCAGGCCGCTACAAAATATCTCTAACCGCCAAATGCGCCGTCCCGGCGCACGATTCACTTATCAAAAGCTTTTACTGCCGCTGGTCGGATTGTTCGACAATCAAGGCGGGGGCGCCAGCGAAGCATAGTCGCCTTTGGTTTTTTCGCGACTGGCTGGTCATAGAATTCTTACTTTGCCTTTTCTCGGTGCGAGACCGCTCAATTCTCGTGCGTAATGAGAAAATTCCTACTTCTGTATCGGGAAATTTTGGTGCGCTCCACGGTAGAATCCTGAGCACGCGGCAACCGGGCTTCCAGTCCTTTGCCTGTTACCCCCTAGTTGTTGAGGAAAGCAATGCAAGCCCCTGAGGTGCTGGTCCTGCAAGCCAGCTATAGCAATTCGGTCCACGCGGAAGCCATTGGTTTTCTGCTCGATCAATACGCGACAGACGCCATGGGCGGCGGGCAACCACTGTCTCTGGATACCCGTCAGCAACTGGCCATCGAACTCGCAAAACGGCCTCACGCCTTCAGCGTGCTTGCGTTTATCGCCGGAGAGCCCGTGGGACTGGTCAACTGCTTCGAAGGTTTTTCCACCTTCGTCTGCCGCCCGTTGGTGAACATTCACGATGTGGTGGTCATCGCGTCGGCCCGTGGTCAGGGCATCTCCCAGAAGATGCTGGCCAAGGTCGAAGAGATCGCTCGCCAGCGCGGCTGCTGCAAGCTGACGCTGGAGGTGCTGGAGGGTAACGAGGTCGCCCAGGGCGCCTATCGCAAGCTCGGCTTCGCTGATTACCAGCTCGACCCGCAGATGGGTCGTGCGCTGTTCTGGCAGAAGCCGCTTTAAAGGCAATCCTCCTGTAGCGACACGGCTTGACGGCGGTAGCGGTCTCATCGACGTCGCCGCTCGCGAGCCATGCTGTCATTGGGTCAGCGGCGCAGGGGTGGCTGAGGCGCTGAATCACGACATACCCCTCCACGCCACCCCACATTCTGCAAAAAACAAAAAGGCCCGCATTTCGCGGGCCTTTTCGTTCATTAACGTTTTACCTGCGAGACCCTACCGCTTGGCCACCTCAGGCACCGCATCGGGTTGCTTCGCAACTTTCTCCATCGCCGCGAAATCGCTCAAACCCTTCTGCGCATAAGGATCGCCAATCAGTCTTGGACGCGCCTTGAAGTCCAGGCTGACCAGACTCCGGGTAGTGTCCAACTCATCGAAACTCAGCCCGGCCAGTTGCGCCCAGGTGTGGATCAGGTTGGAACTGGTGTATGGGCGATTGTGGATGCTGTCGAAGTTCCAGTCGTGGGTCTCCCGCCATTTGGGGGAGGCATAGGCAATGAACGGCACCGTATACATCGGAATCGTCGGTTTACGCTCATTACGGCCCAGCGTGTCATGCCCGGCGGAGTCGTACACATCTTCCCCGTGGTCCGACAGATACAGCAGGAAGCCGTTAGGGTCAGCTTTGCTGTAGGTCTTGATCAGGCTCGACACCACGAAGTCGTTGTACAGCACCGCATTGTCGTAGCTGTTGTACATTGCCAGCTTGCTATCATCGATCGCCGCCGGTACACCTTCACGGCCGGTGAATTTCTCGTACTGCTGCGGGTACCGATACTGGTACGCCATATGCGTGCCCAACAGATGGACAACAATCAACTTGCGCGGCGCAGCATCGGTAAGCGCCTTGGCGAACGGTTCCAGCACATCGCCATCGTACTGGCGAGCGTTCTGGTTACGGTTGTTGTTCAAGTAGATCTGCTGATCGGCCTGCTCGGAGAAGGTGGTGAGCATGGTGTTGCGCTTGGTCATCGTCTGCTGGTTGGTGATCCAGAAGGTCTTGTAGCCTGCCTGTTTCATCACACTGACGATGGACGGAGTCTTCAGATATAGATCCGGGTTTTCTTCATCGGCAAAGGTCAGCACCTGTTGCAGTGCTTCGATCGTGTACGGGCGTGGGGTGATGACGTTATTGAAAACCTGTAGCTGATCTTTCATCGCATCCAGGTTCGGCGTGGTCTGCCGCGGATAGCCATAAAGATGCATGCGTCCCCGGTTGGTCGACTCGCCGATCACCAGCACCAGCGTGGTTGGCAGACCTGCCTGCTGGTCCTTGAGGTTTTTCAGCGGCGCGATGTTGCTGCTGGTGGTGAGCATGTCCTGCATGCTGTCGAGTTGCTGGGTATAGCGATGATAAGCGACCAGCATTTGCCAAGGCACGGCAGGCTCGATGCGCGATTCAAAGGCTTCCAGGCCTGCGGCAGTGGTATCGAAACGCGACATCTGCTTGGCCAGCGGATAGCCGATGATCGCGACCAGCAGCGCGGTGGCGACGACCCACGCGCGGCCGCGGGGCATATACACCGGACGCAGACGGGTCCAGAGGAAAATCGCGAAAGCGGTATGGGCGATGAACGCCAGCACAATCCACCAGGCGAAGTATTGGGTCATGTACTCGCCCGCTTCAGAGATGTTCGACTCGAACATGATGAAGATGACGCTCTGCGAAAATTCCTGCTGATAAATGAAGAAATAGCCCAGGCTGGCCATGGAGCAGGCCCACAGGACCACCCCGATCACAGCTGCCATGATCCGGGTCTTGTTGGGGAACATCAGCATCGGCGCGAGCCAGATGCCGCTCATTACGAACGCCTGACGAAAGCCCGAGAACCCGGTGATGCCGGTCAGCTGAATCAGTAGTTGCGTGATACCGGAAAAATACCAGAAAAATAAGAACAGCCAGGCCACACCAGCCCAGTCAAACCCTTTCGGAGTCGTGGTGCTCCGTTTCATTGTTGCCATCAGGCGCTCCAGCTATGGATCTATCCAGCGGCTACACCGCTACGTCGTTTGCAATGGAAGATGATCTGCGGGCAGCAGGGTGCCGGCAGAGATTCCACAGAGGGGCGGGAGTATGGTGACTGTCAGGTGAAAAAAATGTGAGATGGACGTCAGATGCGTGTGGAAGTGCTCAAGATCGGCATTTTGCGAGGAGGTTGAACGTTACCGGATGTGTTTGGTCGGACAAGTGACCGCTGGGGATAGGGCGATAAAACGGTTGGATTGGGCGGAGCGGGTAAGCCTTTCGGAAGGGCAAGCCAGCGGATTGGGCTTGCCTCAAATCAGCAGAGGCGGAGCGAATCAGGCCTGAAGGGCCCTGCCACTATTGGCGAGCTGAGAGTGTTGCAGCATCAGGGCCATCTGGGCGACTTTCTTTTGCAGCTGATCGCGTTCTTCTTTGAGCTGGCGCAATTCGTCGCGACGAACGGTAACGTACAGAGTTTGTGGAACGCTTGCTGGTAGTACATTGCCCATTGCTCACCTCGCAAATGGCGGATTCAACTTCGTAAGGTTCAAGCAATGACGTGTTCGTAACCCGACTTGTTCATGCTCCTACCTCTATCGGCGCGGATTCTGATTTCTTTTGTGGCAAAAGGGAACTTTTTTATTTTTTATTGTCGCGAACGTTTCTTAATCGCGAAAATAGCGGCCCAAAGCGGCTTTGACGCTCCAACATGAAACTATTTTCACCGGGAAACCTTCGTTTGCCTCCCCGGACTAACCCTACATGCGGCACTGGGCTATAAAATGGGGCACCCCTGTTTACGAATTAAGGAGCACCTCTACATGCAACTCGGGATTGTTGGACTAGGCCGCATGGGCGGCAACATCGCACGTCGACTGATGCTCAATGGCCACACGACCGTGGTCTATGATCGCGATGAGCAGTCTCGCACCGTGCTCGCCAACGAAGGTTCGACGCCAGCCGATGACCTCAAGTCGCTGGTCGCCGCGCTGGATAAGCCTCGAGCCGTCTGGGTGATGTTGCCTGCTGGCGCTCCGACCGAAGACACCATCAACGTCCTGGCTGACTTGCTGGATGCCGACGATGTGATCATCGACGGCGGTAACACTTTCTACAAGGACGACGTACGTCGCTCGCTCGCGCTCAAGGACAAGGGCCTGCACTACGTCGACGTCGGCACCTCCGGCGGCGTATGGGGCCTGGAGCGTGGCTATTGCATGATGATCGGTGGTGAAACCGAAGTCGTGAATCGTCTGGATCCGCTGTTCAAGACCCTGGCCCCCGGTATTGGCGACATTCCGCGCACTAAAGACCGCGCCAAGGATGCCGACCCACGTGCCGAGCATGGCTACATTCATGCAGGCCCGCCGGGCGCTGGGCATTTCGTCAAAATGATTCACAACGGCATCGAGTACGGGATGATGCAGGCCTTCGCAGAGGGCTTCGACATCCTCAAGACCAAGAATTCGGAAAACCTCCCCGCCGATCAGCGCTTTGACCTGAATCTGGGTGATATCGCCGAAGTCTGGCGTCGTGGCAGCGTGGTGTCGTCCTGGTTGCTGGACCTGACTGCCGACGCGCTGGCAACCGATCCACAGCTCAATGCCTACTCCGGCTCAGTTGCCGACAGTGGCGAGGGTCGCTGGACCATTGAAGCCGCCATGGAGCAGGCCGTGCCCGTTCCGGTACTGTCGACTTCGCTGTTCGCCCGCTTCCGCTCGCGTCAACAAAGCACGTACGGCGACAAGATGCTCTCCGCCATGCGTTTCGGATTTGGTGGTCATAAGGAACCAAAATAATGGGTTTAACCCGAAGCAAGCAAAAGGCTGCGGTCGCTCCGGCGACCACGCTGTTCCTGTTCGGCGCTCACGGCGATCTGGTCAAGCGGCTGCTGATGCCGGCCCTCTATAACCTGTTCCGTGATGGGCTGGTAGGCGAGGATCTGCACATTGTCGGCGTCGACCACAACACCGTCAGCGACAGCGACTTCGCCAAAAAGCTTGAGGATTTCATTCGCCAGGAGGCGGCCAGCAAGGTCGCCGAAGGCGGGAAAGAACCTCTTGATCCGGCGCTGTGGAGCAGTCTGGCCAAACGCATCACCTATATCACCGGTGATTTTCTCGACGACGCCACTTACACGGCCATCGACGAGAAGATCAAAAGCACCGGCACCGGAAACGCTGTGTTCTACCTGGCAACCGCGCCGCGTTTCTTCAGTGAGGTGACCAAACGCCTCGGTTCGTCTGGGCTGATGGGCGAAGGCGACGATCATTTTCGTCGCGTGGTGATCGAGAAGCCGTTCGGCCACGACCTGCCCAGTGCGGTCGAGCTGAACAACTGTCTGCTGAAGGTCATGAGCGAAAAGCAGATCTACCGGATCGACCATTATCTGGGCAAGGAAACGGTGCAGAACATTCTCGTCAGCCGTTTCTCCAATGGTTTGTTCGAGTCGTTCTGGAACAATCACTACATCGATCACGTGCAGATCACCGCGGCGGAAACCGTAGGCGTCGAAACCCGCGGCAGTTTCTATGAGACCACCGGCGCGTTGCGTGACATGGTGCCCAATCACTTGTTTCAGTTGCTGGCCATGGTCGCCATGGAACCGCCGGCGGCCTTTGGCGCTGACGCGGTGCGTGGCGAGAAGGCCAAGGTCATCGGTGCAGTCCGGCCCTGGTCGGAGATGGAGGCCCTGGCCAACTCGGTGCGCGGCCAGTACACCGAGAGCAGCATCGGCGGCAAGAGCGTGCCCGGCTACCGTCAGGAAGACCGCGTCGATCCCGACAGCACGACGGAAACCTATGTCGCGCTCAAGGTGATGGTCGATAACTGGCGTTGGGTGGGCGTGCCGTTCTACCTGCGCACAGGCAAGCGCATGAGCGTGCGCGACACCGAAATCGCGATCTGCTTCAAGCCTGCGCCGTACGCGCAGTTTCGCGATACCGACGTCGATCGTGTGGAGCCGAACTTCCTCAAGATCCAGATTCAGCCGGATGAAGGCATGTGGTTCGACCTGCAGGCGAAGAAACCGGGGCCGACCCTGGATATGCAGACCATCGAGCTGGGCTTTGCGTACAAAGACTTCTTTGAAATGCAGCCATCGACCGGTTATGAAACACTGATCTATGACTGCCTGACCGGTGACCAGACCTTGTTTCAGCGCGCCGACAACATCGAAAACGGCTGGCGCGCAGTACAGCCGTTCATCGATGCCTGGGCGAAAGAACCGCAAGTCGAAACCTACCAGGCAGGTGAGGATGGTCCTTCGGCCGCCGATGAGCTGCTCGGTCGCGACGGCCGCAGTTGGCAACGTCTCGGATGAGCGATCCGGCGCAGCCCCTCATCCGTTTCCTGTTGTCCGACATTGATGGCACGTTGCTGCGGCCCGATCACAGCCTGAGTCAGGCCAACATCGACGCCGTACGCAAGTTGCACGAGGCCGGAATCCATTTCACTGTCGCCAGCAGCCGGCCGCCGCGTGCCATGCGTCAACAGATCGCCGCCCTGGGCATCGATCTGCCGACCGTGGCCTTCAATGGCGCCAATATCATCAATCCCGACGGCAGCCTGCTCAAAGCCCATCGCATCGAGCCCAAGGCGGCGCGCAGCAGTCTCGAGTTGTTTGCCGGTGAGAAGGTGGCGGTATGGGTATTCGCCGACGACCAATGGTTGCTGACCGACCCGCAAGGGGATTACGTCGAGCATGAGCGCAACACGCTGGGTTACGACTTCGTTCAGGTCGATCACTTCGATGATTACATTGATCGGATCGATAAGATCGTCGCCGCCAGCAAGGATTTCGAATTGCTCAAGCGACTCGAAATCCAGCTCAATCCGCTGATTGCCGATACAGCGCTGGCGGCGCGCTCGCAGTCCTATTACCTGGATGTCACGGCGCTGGATGCCAACAAGGGCACGGCGCTGGAAACCCTCGCTGAGGAGTTGGGGGTGGCGTTGGCCCACACCGCGGTCATCGGTGACGCTGGCAACGACGTGGCGATGTTCCTGCGTGCAGGACTGTCGATCGCGATGGGACAGGCGGAAACCATGGTCAAGACCCAAGCCAACTACGTAACGGGCAGCAATCTGGAGGACGGCCTGGCGACGGCCATCGAATGTTACATCCTGCCGCGCTGAACACGCGGCGTTGCTGCGACTGTTTCTGTGTACACCAAGAGGGAACACTGCCCCATGGCTGTATTGATTGAAGATTACGCGCTGCTCGGCAATTGCCGCACCGCAGCGCTGGTGGCCCGCGACGGGTCGCTAGACTGGTTGTGTTT
The DNA here is from genome assembly GCF_050739935.1 of Pseudomonas sp. Lineage (GTDB taxonomy): Bacteria > Pseudomonadota > Gammaproteobacteria > Pseudomonadales > Pseudomonadaceae > Aquipseudomonas. The sequence goes on from NZ_JBOICF010000067.1 coordinate 21,300, forward strand.
TCCGCGTTTTGACGCATCTGCCTGTTTTTCCGCCCTGCTGGGCGACAGTGATAACGGGCGCTGGAAGATCGCGCCCACCGATAGCAAATGCAAATCCCGGCGCAGTTATCGCGACGGCACATTGATTCTTGAAACCGTGTTCAGCACCGATTCAGGTTCTGCCATGCTGCTGGACTTCATGCCCATGGCAGAAAGCAGCAGCGTGGTCCGAATGGTGATCGGTCTGGAAGGGCGGGTCGATTTCTCGATGGATCTGGCAATCCGCTTCGACTACGGCAGTACCGTGCCTTGGGTCGAAAAGCGTGAGCCGCACACCATGACGGCGGTGGCCGGTCCGGAAATGCTGGTGCTGCATACCCCTTCTGAACTGCACCCGCTGGATCATCACACCGAAAGCCAGTTCACGGTCGAGGCCGGTCAGCGCCTGGGCTTTGCGCTGGGCTGGCAGGCGTCACATGAGCCCGTCCGCAAACGCTTCGATATCGAACAGGCGCTGGAGCAGACCGAGGGCTTCTGGCGCGAGTTCTCCGATCGTTGTCCCGATGTCGGACCCTGGACCCATCAAGTCAAGCGTTCGCTGATCACCCTCAAGGCTATGACCTACGCGCCCACTGGCGGCATCGTCGCGGCGGTGACCACGTCATTGCCTGAGCAACTGGGTGGCGAGCGCAATTGGGATTACCGCTTCTGTTGGCTGCGTGATGCGACCATGACGCTGCTTGCCTTCATGAACCTGGGCTACTACGAAGAGGCGACAGCCTGGCGTAACTGGTTGCTGCGTTCGATCGCGGGCAATCCCGAGCAGATTCAGATCATGTACGGCCTGGGCGGTGAGCGACGCTTACCGGAGTATCAGCTGCCGTGGCTGAGCGGCTACGAGAACTCTCGTCCAGTTCGCGTCGGCAACGCCGCCGCGATACAGATGCAGCTGGACGTCTACGGGGAAGTGGCCGACGCTATGATTCAGGCGCTGAAAAGCGGCTTGCCTCGACTGCCGCGCAGTACCGAAATCCAGAAGGTAATCATGCCGTTTCTGGAGAAGGTCTGGCACTTGCCAGATGCCGGAATCTGGGAGATTCGTTCTGAACCCCAGCACTTTACCCACTCCAAGGTCATGGCCTGGGTATCGTTCGATCGCAACAGCGGGTTGCTGGCGCAGAGTGACAATCCTGAGGACCGCGAGCGTGGCCGGCATTACCGGTTGATCGCCGACGAGATTCATGCCGACGTCTGCACGCACGGTTACAACGCCGAGCTAGGCAGCTTCGTGCAGACCTACGGCGGCAAGGCGTTGGATGCGAGCCTGCTGCAGATTGCGCTTACCGGGTTCTTGCCGGTGGACGATCCACGCGTTACCGGCACCGTGGCGCAGATCGAGAAGGCTTTGCTGCAGGACGGGTTATTGCTGCGCTACGACAGCGAGCGCACCACGGACGGGGTGTCGGGCAGCGAAGGCACCTTTTTGGTCTGTTCGTTCTGGCTGGCTGACGTATACGTGCTGCAAGGACGGGAGCAGGAAGCCAGTGACCTGTTCGACCGGCTCTGTGGTCTGTGCAATGACGTGGGCCTGCTGGCCGAGCAGTACGATCCGCGGGCCGGGCGCATGCTGGGCAACTTCCCTCAGGCGTTCAGTCATATCGGGATCATCAATACCGCGCTGAATCTGCATCGCGTGGTGTGCCCGGTGAAAACCAGGGCGGGTGCGGGTGCGGAGGCTGAGGCTGGCTGAGCGCCATTTCTGTAGCAGCGCGGCTTGCCGAC
>NZ_JBOICF010000068.1:0-32923 GCF_050739935.1 Pseudomonas sp.
GGGTGGATCTTGTTCTGGATACCGTCCAGGCCGGCCATCAGCAGTGCTGCGAAGGCCAGGTACGGGTTGGCGGCCGGATCCGGGAAGCGTGCTTCGATACGGCGGGCTTTCGGGCTCGACACGTAAGGAATGCGGATCGAAGCGGAACGGTTGCGAGCCGAGTAGGCGAGCATTACCGGAGCTTCGAAACCTGGGACCAGACGCTTGTAGGAGTTGGTCGACGGGTTTGTGAAGCCGTTCAGTGCCTTACCGTGCTTGATGATGCCGCCGATGAAGTACAGAGCGGTGTCCGACAGACCGGCATAGCCTTCGCCTGCGAAGGTGTTCTTGCCATCTTTGGCGATGGACATGTGAACGTGCATACCCGAGCCGTTATCGCCGTACAGAGGCTTAGGCATGAAGGTAGCGGTGCGGCCATAAGCGTCGGCAACGTTGTGGACAACGTATTTCAGGGTCTGAACTTCGTCAGCCTTTTTAACCAGCGTGTTGAATTTCACGCCGATTTCGTTCTGGCCGGCAGTTGCCACTTCGTGGTGGTGAACTTCGACGACCTGGCCCATTTCTTCCAGGGCGTTGCACATTGCGGTGCGGATTTCGTGGTCGTGGTCGAACGGAGGAACCGGGAAGTAGCCGCCTTTGATACCAGGACGGTGGCCCTTGTTACCGCCTTCGATGTCAGCGTCGGACATCCACGAACCTTGTTCGGAGAAGATCTTGAACATCGAGCCCGAGATGTCGGACTTGAATTTCACTTCGTCGAAGATGAAGAATTCTGGCTCTGGACCTGCGAATACGGTGTCACCGATACCGGTGGACTTCAGGTATTCCTCGGCGCGGTGAGCGATGGCGCGTGGGTCGCGATCGTAACCTTGCATGGTCGAAGGTTCGATGATGTCGCAAACCAGGATCAGGGTCGGCTCTTCGGTGAACGGGTCCAGAACGGCGGTTTCGTCGTCCGGCAGCAGGATCATGTCGGAGGCTTCGATGCCTTTCCAGCCGGAGATGGACGAGCCGTCGAACATTTTGCCGACTTCAAAGAAATCGTCTTCCAGCGCATCGCGAGCAGGCATGGTCACGTGGTGCTGAGTACCTTTGGTGTCCGTGAAGCGCAGATCAATCCATTTAACGTCATGATCTTTGATGAGTTGAACCGACTTCGACATGTTGTCCTCCGGGGTGGCTTAGGGCCGGGTAGTAGTGGGCCCTTAATATGGGTGATGCCGGGCGCGATAGTCGGCCAAGGCAACCTGCCTCACAAGGGAGCAATTTGCATGCCAGTGCCCCGTGTTGGGTTTTCTTCGCAAAATGCCGGCTTTTAGGGCGTTAAACGTCGCATTTGTGAAAACTGGCGCACCTTATTGGTGCTGAAAGATTGTATACAGTCTCATTTTGGTGCACTGATGATCGGCTATACGATAACTGGTTAAACCTTGAGCAATTTCCGCTATAATCCGCGCCCCCCTTTTTCGACCGGCACCTCGCGCGCTGTTTTCATGAAATTAATCGTTAAAGTTTTCCCGGAAATCACCATCAAAAGCCGGCCTGTACGCAAGCGCTTCATCAAGCAGCTGGCCAAAAACATCCGCACCGTGCTCCGCGATCTGGACCCGGCGCTGGTGGTCGATGGCGTGTGGGACAACCTCGAGGTCGAAACCAGGGTCGAGGATCCGAAGATCCTGCACGAAATGACCGAGCGCCTGAGCTGCATGCCGGGTATCGCACATTTCTTGCAGGTCGATCAGTACCCGCTGGGCGACATGGATGACATTTATGAGAAGTGCAAAATGCACTTCGGTCATGCGCTGCCCGGCAAGATTTTCTCGGTGCGCTGCAAGCGTGCCGGTCACCACGATTTCAGCTCCATGGATGTCGAGAAATACGTCGGCAGCAGACTGCGCCGTGAGTGCAACGCTGCCGGTATTTCTCTCAAGACGCCGGAAATCGAGGTGCGAATCGAAATTCGCGACAAGCGTCTGTTCGTGATTCACAGCCAGCACAACAGTGTCGGCGGCTATCCGCTGGGCTCGCTGGAACAGACGCTGGTATTGATGTCCGGTGGTTTCGACTCCACCGTGGCCGCGTACCAGATCATGCGTCGCGGTCTGATGAGCCATTTCTGCTTCTTCAACCTGGGGGGCAGGGCTCACGAGCTGGGTGTGATGGAAGTCGCGCACTTCCTCTGGAAGAAATACGGCAGTTCGCAGCGGGTGCTGTTCGTCAGCGTACCGTTCGAGGAAGTTCTGGGAGAAATTCTCGGAAAAGTCGATAACAGTCATATGGGCGTAGTATTGAAGCGTATGATGTTGCGCGCTGCGACCAATATTGCCGACAGGCTGGAAATCGACGCGCTGGTCACCGGCGAGGCGATTTCCCAAGTGTCCAGCCAGACGCTGCCGAATCTGTCGGTTATCGATTGCGTGACGGAAAAGCTGGTCTTGCGCCCGCTGATCGCCAGTCACAAGCAGGACATCATCGACCAGGCCGACCAGATCGGCACCGGCGATTTTGCCCGGCACATGCCTGAATACTGCGGTGTGATCTCGGTCAATCCAAAGACCGCGGCCAAACGCCACCGCGTCGAGCATGAAGAAAAAGAGTTCGACATGGCCGTGCTCGAGCGTGCGCTCGAAACCGCCCGTCTGGTGCCTATCGATCGCGTGATCGAGGAATTGGGTCAGGACCTTCAGGTCGAAGAAGTCGGTCAGGCGCTGGCCGGGCAAGTAGTCATCGACATCCGTCACCCGGATGAAGCCGAAGACCGCCCGCTGGAACTGTCTGGCGTCGAAGTACAAACGCTGCCGTTCTTTGCATTGAACAGCCGTTTCAAGGAACTGGATGACACGCGCCAGTACCTGCTTTATTGCGACAAAGGCGTCATGAGTCGCCTGCATGCTCATCATTTGCTCAGTGAGGGGCATGCCAATGTGCGCGTTTATCGACCGAGCTAAGTGCCCGGGGCTGTTTGCCTGTGGCTTGCGTCACCGGCCCCCCGACACCAGTCGTCAGCCGTAACGGCTTTCGCCGGCTCCAACGTTCATAGCTGCCTAAACTCAGGTGGCTGACCGAATCCTCTGATCGAGATACACAAGTGATCGAAAATCTACGCAACATCGCCATCATTGCTCACGTTGACCACGGTAAAACTACCCTCGTCGACAAGCTTTTGCGCCAGTCCGGCACCCTTGAGCGCAACGAGCTCAACGACGAACGCGTGATGGACTCCAACGACCAGGAAAAAGAACGCGGTATTACCATTCTCGCGAAGAACACCGCGATCAACTGGAATGGCTACCACATCAACATCGTGGACACCCCGGGCCACGCCGACTTCGGCGGTGAAGTAGAGCGCGTGATGTCGATGGTCGACTCCGTTCTGCTGCTGGTCGACGCTCAAGACGGCCCTATGCCGCAAACCCGTTTCGTGACCAAGAAGGCTTTCGAAGCCGGCCTGCGTCCGATCGTGGTCATCAACAAGGTTGACCGTCCGGGCGCGCGTCCTGACTGGGTTTTGGACCAGATCTTCGATCTGTTCGACAACCTCGGTGCCACCGAAGAACAGCTGGACTTCCAGGTCGTCTACGCCTCGGCCCTGAACGGTATTGCCGGTCTGGACCACACCGACATGGCTGAGGACATGACCCCGCTGTACCAAGCGGTCGTTGATCACGTTCCAGCGCCGAAAGTCGACCGTGACGGTCCGTTCCAGATGCAGATCTCCGCTCTGGACTACAACAGCTTCCTAGGTGTTATCGGTGTCGGCCGTATCGCCCGTGGTCGCGTCAAGCCGAACACACCGGTTGTCGCCATCGACGCTGACGGCAAGAAGCGCAACGGCCGTATCCTGAAACTGATGGGTCACCACGGTCTGCACCGCATCGACGTTGAAGAGGCTTCGGCTGGCGACATCGTCTGCATCAGCGGCTTTGACCAGCTGTTCATCTCCGACACTCTGTGTGACCCACTGAACGTCGAAGCGATGAAGCCTTTGACCGTCGACGAGCCGACCGTTTCCATGACCTTCCAGGTCAACGATTCGCCTTTCTGCGGTAAAGAAGGCAAGTTCGTGACTTCCCGTAACATCAAGGAACGTTTGGACAAAGAGCTGCTGTACAACGTTGCGCTGCGCGTTGAAGAAGGCGACTCGGCTGACAAGTTCAAGGTTTCCGGCCGTGGTGAGCTGCACCTTTCGGTTCTGATCGAAACCATGCGTCGCGAAGGCTTTGAAATGGGCGTGGGCCGTCCGGAAGTGATCATCCGTCGCGTAGGCGACGAGAAGCACGAACCGTACGAAAACGTGACCATCGACCTGCCGGAAGAATCCCAGGGCGCGATCATGGAGCAAATGGGTCTGCGTAAAGGCGACCTGACCAACATGGTTCCGGATGGCAAAGGCCGCGTACGCCTTGAGTACAACATCCCGGCCCGTGGCCTGATCGGTTTCCGTAACGAGTTCCTGACCCTGACCTCCGGTGCAGGCATCCTGACCTCGATCTTCGACCGTTACGACGTGATGAAGTCCGGCGACATGTCCGGTCGTCAGAACGGCGTTCTGGTTTCGGTAGAGACCGGCAAGGCACTGACCTACTCCCTGGAAACCCTGCAGGCGCGCGGCAAGCTGTTCGTCGAGCATGGTCAGGAAATCTACGGCGGTCAGATCGTTGGTCTGAACAGCCGTGACAATGACCTGGGCGTCAACCCAACCAAAGGCAAGAAGCTCGACAACATGCGTGCTTCGGGTAAAGACGAAACCATCGCTCTGGTTCCACCGGTGAAGTTCACCCTGGAACAGGCTCTGGAATTCATCCAGGACGACGAGCTGTGTGAAGTCACTCCTAAGTCGATCCGTCTTCGCAAGAAGATCCTCGACGAAAGCGAGCGTACCCGCGCTGCCAAGAAAGCCAAGGCGTAACTAGCCCCGGCTGAACGAAAACGCCCCCGGTCGAAAGGCCGGGGGCGTTTTTGTTTGTGCGGGCTGAGGCTCAGGCACCGTGTTCAGGTCATGCCTGGAACCAGCAAAATGGGAGGAACGCTTCGGATATTTTGCGGAGCAGCAATTTGTCTGCGGTATTGGCTATGCCGTCGTTGTTGACGTCACTGTTGGTGAATGAGTCCAGATTACCGTCGTTGTCGCCATCATAGGCCGATGCGGTTCTGATCCCGATGGGACCGCGGAGCGTGCCATCGTCTTCACTAAAGTGGAGGTTCACGATGTTTGGCGAGCCATCGCCATGATAGTCCCTGGCTTCGATCTTCACGTAACGCGTTACGCTATCCCCGGCATTGAACCAGTTGAGTTGCAAGAACGCTTCGGCAAAAACAGTCAGTAGCTTCTGATCCTGAAGATTCTGTTTTCCGTCACCGTTGATATCACCGGCATAACTGAACTCAATGCTGCCATCGGCAGTGAGGTCAATGGCGAATGCCTGGAATACCAGGTTGGTTTGATCATCATGAAACTGCAGCAGTACGGTGTCGGCTTTGCCATTGCCGCTGAGGTCCTGGGCAGCCACTTTCAAATAACGCATGAGCATCTTCTCTGAGGTTAAAGATGCTCCATGCTAGTGACTGCCCCCAGGTTTTTCTGTCAGACCAGTCTCAGCGATTCATTCGAATTCGTTACATGTGCGCGGCGTCTTGCGGGGCTGGCATATCAGAAAACCCACAGATGCATGTAAGCAGGATGCCATCGGCAAGAGGTAACTCGTCTCGGATCGTTGATCAGAATTTTTCCAGCACCCGGGGGCGGGTTTCGCGCACCACTTCCTTGGGTTTGTACGCGCAATACCCTGGGCGTGGGCCGATCTTCGGGTGGTTGCGGCAGGTATCGGGACGCTTGTCGTAGATGGTGCACATCCGGCTCTTGCGATCCAGATACAGGCAATCGTCGTTGCTCATGCGCTGCAGGGTGAAGATCCCCGACTTCTGGTTGAAGCGCTCGATAATGCCTTCCTTCTGCAAGCGCTTGGCGATGTTCTTCGGGTTGTCGCCGATTTCGAACTCGTCGACGACGCCGATGCGAATCAGATCCTTGATCTTCGCTTCCACAGGCAGCGTGCAACAGCTGGAAATGCAGCCTCCGCACATGTGGCTGGAGTATTTCTGCCAGGTCTCGAGACGGTCGAGTTCTGCGGCAGCGATCAAGGTTGGCTTCATGATGGTGTCGTTCCGGGTGTATCGGGCGCGCGATCATACCGGGCCGCGCGCATTTCCCCTATCGCAAAATGCTCAAGGCGACTGCCGGCAAGCGCGGCATCCTGCCACGGCTTCGCAATATGGCGCGCGTAAGCGTGAGTCTGCGGATGGGCCAGCGGGATGAACTGGCCAAGGAGATGAATGTGCCGGTGATGGATCTGGATGTTCTCAAAGGCAAGGCATTGGCCCTGCTGATTGCGGCCTGATTTCTCTGTGGAGCGAATTCATTCGCGAAAAATGCGTCAGGTGACAGAGATGTGTCGACCCTGATGCCGCATCGCGAATGAATTCGCTCCCACCGGGTGTCGCTTACGACAACACCACGTGCGCCAACGCCTCGACCTGATCATGCCGCTCGGCCTGATTAAGCTTCGAATGTGGATTCAGCGATGACCACTGCGGATGCGCTCGGGCCTTGTGCAATGCGTCCGGCAGCTTGCCCTCGCGCCAGGATTTATCCTGCGGAGTGTCGAGCTTAATGCTGTCCATTGCAGCATGACCCCGCGCCTCCAGCGCCTGCAGCAATTGCCGTTGACGCAAAGCCAACAGCCGTAACACGACATCGTCCACCGTCAGCTCGCGCTGTCCCTTGAGCTTGCCGAGCAGACGCCCGCCGTAGCTGCGCGCGGTTTGCAGGGCGCCGCCGGCAATTGCACCGACCAGCGCCGCCGCGCCCAGGGTGATGCCGCCCACCAACAGGTCCACGCCCGCGCCTGCCGCGGCTCCGGCGGCGATACCGCTGCCGACCCGCACGCCCAACAGTTTCAGCGTTTCCGGATTGAACAGGTCATCCCCCCAGCGTCCATCCAGCAGCGGCAGGTCGCTGGCCGAGGCATCCTCACGTCGAAACGCATACAGCTTGAGCAGCGCCTCGACGCAGCGCTGTTCGCGCTGACGCACCGATTTGCGCAGGTCGTCGATGGCTGTCTGCACCTGATCGGACGCGGCAGCGACACTGCGCCGACAGGCCGCGCAGTCGAGTAACAGCTCCGCAATCAGTCGCGCCGCACTGTGCCTGCGTACGTCACGCTGGGCCTGTTGATCGAGAATCAGCCGCTGCAGTTGCAGGCGTGAGGTTTCCAGCAACAGGGCCAGACTTTCGTATAGCCGTCGTTCGCCGTCCTCCGGTGGCGCCACGCTGTCGAAGCGCACTAACGCATGAAGCCCCAGTCGCGCCAAGGCTTCGCGCCAATCCGGCTCACGATGCTGCGCGCTACTGACGAAATTCAACACCGGCAACAGCGGCTTTCCACAACTGGCGAGCACCGCCAGCTCGTCGCGGTATTTGGCGAGCACTGGTTCGCGGGCATCGATCACATAGAGGCCTGCGTCCGAGGCCAATAACTGGCGCAGCACCTTGGCTTCCTGCTCGAAACGTTGTCGAGCCTCGCTGCCTTCGAGAAAACGCGCCAGCCGTGCCGGACCGTCGAGGCGTTCGCCGGGGCGATCAAGGCGCTCCAGAAAATCGAGCAAGGCGATGGCGTCTTCCAGACCGGGCGTATCGTACAACTCCAGCAGCGCCTCGCCGTCCACTGACAGACGAGCGCCTTCCACATGGCGAGTGGTACTGGGGCGATGGGAGACCTCGCCGAAACCGACATCGCGGGTCAGGGTGCGCAGCAGCGATGTTTTGCCGACGTTGGTATGACCGACCACCGCAAGCTTCAGCGGACGCGCTGTCGTTTTTTCAGTCATGTCCGGTCTCCAGCCAGGTCAGCGGCGCACTGTCGGCCCATTTAAGCTCAAGCTGTTTTAACGCGGTGTGCCAGTCACCCAATCGATTGGCGTCCAGCGCTTCGCCAGTCGGCGCGGGAAGCAACCAGACCCGCGTGGACGCTGCGCAGCGAGCCAGTTCGGCGATCAGCGCAAGGCTGCCCCGGTCTGGCGAGCGACGCGGATCGCAAGCGATGGCCAGGCGTGCGGGCGGGTAGCGGGTCAGTTGATCGAGCAGCATCCGACGAGATTCGCGGCTGTCGAGAATGCCCGCGTCGGCCACGGTTTTGGGCAGCTTCGGTGGCCAGGGACGTAGGTCGTCCAGTTCGATGGCGACCAGCAGCGCGCCCTCGCTGTCGATGGTCGCAGGGCCGGTCTGCACTGAATGAAGTTGCGCGGGCGCTGCGTCGTTGACGCCCAGTCGTTCGCTGCTCGGCATCAGTCGCTCGCGCAATTCGACGAAACCTGGCTCGCCCAGGTCCAGGGCCAGATGTCTGCGGCCCACGCGCCAACGGCCATAGCAGAACAGCGTCAGCAGGAGGCGAGGCACGATGCCGTAGACCACAAGTACGCCTACAAGCCATGCGGCCCAGGCCTGCCGGGCATTTTCGATCACCAGTGCGCTGTCGCCGCTGGCGCGGATCATGGCTTCACTGGGAACGGTGAAACCCAATAGCGACGGCACCGTGCCAAGGCCTTGGGTCAGGCTGACGAAGGTGTCGCTGCCCAGAATCGTGGTTTCCCAGACGAAACCGTAGCGACGGGTTGCCATCAGCAAGAGCAATAACGTCAAGGCGCTGAGCAGCGCCAACAACCACAAACCGTTGACACAGGTGCCGAGCACCCAGCGGTTCAGGCGCTTGCGTTGCAACAGCAGAATCAAGGCAGGCGCCAGTTGCGCGGCCTGAGCGTCGCGGGCCAGCTTTTCACTGAGCCATAACCAGAGGCGCCCGAGACTGGCGGCGCTTTCCCCGGCGAAGATCAGCCCCAGAGCCCAACTGAGCAGCAGAAGCAGATTGAGCCCAAGCAGACTGCCCAGAGCCCAGAACACGTTGACCGGGTTTTGCCCGTTACCCAATGCGGCGAAAGCCAATCCCGCTCCGCTGATCACGGCGAAGACGGCGAGCAGAATGAGCGACAGGCGCGCGCCTTGTTTCCAGTTGCGCAACGCGGTGAGCATGCCGTCGCGCTCGGCCAGCCACAGTGCGCGGTTCTTGATGCGCGTCAGTAAATCGCCCGCACTGGCGCGGGCGCGGCGGCTGGCCTCGTCATCCTCAAGCGGTCCTGCATGTTGCTCACGCAGGCGCACCGCTTCGGTCAGCCATAATTCATCGAGTGGGGTCAGTGCAGTCACACGGCGTCTCGTTGGTGAAGTCAGGAGTGAGCATAACCGTTGTCGTCGCAATCGCGCAGAGCCTGAGGTTCGCGTTGGTTGGACCTCAGAGTTTGTGATGTAGCAGCACGGCTGTCCGTAGTGGTAATTTTTATGACGCTACCGCCGGCAAGCCAGACTGCTACAGGGAATGTGTCAGACGGGCCTGTCAGGGATCATCGAAGCACGAATTCACCGGTTCGCTCTGCTATTCTCGCCGCCATGAAAAAACATCTCCCCCTCAGTCTGATCGCGGCCCTCGGTGAAAACCGGGTCATCGGCGTCGACAATTCCATGCCCTGGCATCTGCCGGGGGATTTTAAATATTTCAAGGCCACCACGCTGGGCAAGCCGATCATCATGGGTCGCAAAACCTGGGATTCTCTGGGCCGCCCGCTGCCGGGTCGATTGAACATCGTTGTCACCCGTCAGACGGACCTGAAAATTGAGGGCGCCGAAGTGTTCACTTCTCTGGAAGCCGCTGTCGAACGCGCCGAGGCATGGGCGACTGAGCAGGGTGTCAGCGAAGTCATGTTGATCGGTGGCGCGCAGCTTTATGCGCAAGGGCTGGCTCAGGCGGATCGTCTGTACCTGACTCGCGTGGCCTTGAGTCCAGAAGGGGATGCGTGGTTTCCGGAGTTCGATCAGACCCAATGGAAGCTGGTTTCCAACGTGAAAAACCCGGCGCTGGATGGCAAGCCTGCTTACCACTTTGAAGTGTGGGAACGTCACTAAAAGCGGATGGCGGGCCTGCCACCGATCCAAGTTGTGGGAGCGAATATGGGCGTCGATACATCTTTGCCGCCCGATCCATTTCTCGCGGATGAATTCGCTCCCACAGGTTCCATCCTCGTTGCCAGCGAATCTGTCATACAAATGTCGTTTTTATGGCATCTGTCGTGAATGATCACCCACATGACGCCATCAGAACGAACACGGTCGCTGACGCATTTAAACGGTAAGGGGTTTTTGTTACGGTCCAGCCTCGAACTAATAAAGGGGAGGACACCGTTATGAAGCTCGCACCAAAACTGTTGGCCGCTGCGCTCTGCCTGGGCCTTGCCGGGCAGGCACTTTCCACGGAACTCAAGCATTGGCCCGAACCTGCGGCCAAGCAGCTGAACGCCATGATCGCGGCAAATGCCAACAAGGGTAATTTCGCCGTTTTCGACATGGACAACACCAGCTATCGCTATGATCTGGAAGAGTCGCTGCTGCCGTACATGGAAAACAAAGGGCTGATCACCCGCGAGAAGCTTGACCCCTCCCTCAAGCTGATCCCGTTCAAGGACACCGCCGACCATAAGGAAAGCCTGTTCAGCTATTACTATCGGCTTTGCGAAATCGACGACATGGTCTGCTATCCGTGGGTCGCGCAGGTCTTCTCCGGCTTCACCCTCAAAGAACTCAAAGGCTATGTCGACGAGCTGATGGCATCGGGCAAGCCAGTGCCGAGCACCTATTACGAAGGCGATGTGGTCAAGTCCATTGATGTCCCGCCACCGAGGGTCTTTACCGGGCAGGCCGAGTTGTTCAATAAGCTCATGGAAAACGGCATCGAGGTCTACGTCATGAGCGCCGCATCTGAAGAGCTGGTGCGCATGGTCGCTTCCGATCCCAAGTACGGCTACAACGTCAAACCGCAAAACGTGATCGGCGTGACTACGTTGTTGAAGAACCGCGAAACCGGCGAGCTGACCACGGCGCGTAAGCAGATCAGCGCTGGCAAATACGACGAAAAGGCCAACCTCGGGCTTGAGCTGACCCCTTATCTGTGGACCCCGGCGACCTGGATGGCGGGCAAACAGGCGGCGATCCTGACCTACATTGATCAATGGAAAAAACCGGTACTGGTCGGCGGCGATACCCCAACCAGCGACGGTTATATGCAGTTTCACGGCGTCGACGTCGGTAAGGGCGGTATTCACTTGTGGGTCAACCGCAAGGACAAGTACATGACTCAGCTCGAAGGCATGATTAAATCCAACGCCGAGGCCCAGGCCAAGGAAGGTTTGCCGGTGACGGCGGACAAGAACTGGGTGATCGTCAAGCCGGATGAGATTCAGTAGAACCCGTCCCCGAATGCCGCAGGCGGCTCGTGGCATCGCGAACGACGAGATAACCGTAGAAGCGGGCTTGCTGGCGAAGGCATCGGGTCAGAGACATCGATGCTGAATGACAACCGCATTCGCCAGCAAGCCGGCTCCTACACATGTGATGTCGTCTTCCAGCACGCAAAAAAAAGCCCGGCATCGCTGCCGGGCTTTTCATTCGCTGACGCCGATTACGGCACCAACTTGTCCAGCAGAGCCTTGTCACGTACGGCGCCTTTGTCGGCACTGGTTGCCAGCAAGGCGTAGGCCTTGAGTGCGGTGGTCACTTTGCGAGGACGGGTTTCGGCCGGTTTCCAGCCTTTCTGCTCCTGTTCGGCACGGCGCTCGGCCATTTCCGCGTCGTCGATCAACAGGTTGATCGAGCGGTTCGGGATGTCGATCAGCACTTTGTCGCCGTCTCGCACCAAGCCAATCGCACCGCCAGCTGCTGCCTCCGGCGAAGTGTGACCGATGGACAGACCTGAAGTACCACCCGAGAAACGGCCATCGGTCAGCAGCGCACAGGATTTGCCCAGGCCCTTGGATTTCAGGTAGGACGTCGGGTACAGCATTTCCTGCATGCCCGGACCGCCTTTCGGGCCTTCGTAACGGATGATCACGATGTCGCCGGCCTTCACTTCATCAGCGAGGATGCCGCGTACGGCGCTGTCCTGGCTTTCGAAGATCTTCGCGTTGCCTTCGAAGACGTGGATCGATTCATCGACGCCGGCAGTCTTCACTACGCAACCGTCCAGCGCGATGTTGCCATACAGCACAGCCAGGCCGCCTTCTTGCGAATAGGCATGCTCGACGCTGCGGATACAGCCGTTTTCGCGGTCGTCATCCAGCGTCTCCCAGCGGGTCGACTGGCTGAACGCGGTTTGCGTCGGAATACCGGCCGGGCCTGCCTTGAAGAAGGTATGCACCGCTTCATCGTCAGTCTGGGTGATATCCCACTTGGCGATGGCTTCTTCCATCGATTTGGCGTGCACGGTCGGCAGGTCGGTGTGCAACAGGCCGCCACGGGCCAGTTCGCCGAGAATGCTAAAGATGCCGCCTGCGCGGTGCACATCTTCCATGTGGTACTTCTGGATGTTCGGCGCGACTTTGCACAGCTGCGGCACGCGGCGCGACAGGCGATCGATGTCACGCAGGTCGAACGCCAGTTCGGCTTCCTGGGCGGCAGCGAGCAAGTGCAGGATGGTGTTGGTCGAACCGCCCATGGCGATGTCCAGGGTCATCGCGTTTTCGAAGGCCTTGAAGTTGGCGATGTTGCGCGGCAGTACCGAGTCATCGTTGTCGCGGTAGTAGGTTTTGCACAGTTCGACGATGGTGCGGCCAGCCCGCAGGAACAGCTGTTCGCGGTCGCTATGCGTTGCCAGTGTGGAACCGTTGCCCGGCAGCGCGAGGCCCAGGGCTTCGGTCAGGCAGTTCATCGAGTTGGCGGTGAACATGCCGGAGCACGAACCGCAGGTCGGGCAGGCGCTGCGCTCGTATTCGGCGACTTTCTCGTCCGAAGCCGTGGTGTCAGCGGCAATGACCATTGCGTCAACCAGATCCAGGCCGTGGCTGGCGAGTTTGGTCTTGCCGGCCTCCATCGGACCGCCGGAGACGAAAATCACCGGGATGTTCAGGCGCAGAGCGGCCATCAGCATGCCGGGGGTGATCTTGTCGCAGTTGGAGATGCAGACGATGGCGTCGGCGCAGTGAGCGTTGACCATGTACTCCACGGAGTCGGCGATGATCTCGCGGCTCGGCAGGGAGTACAGCATTCCGTCGTGACCCATCGCGATACCGTCATCGACCGCGATGGTGTTGAATTCCTTGGCCACGCCGCCGGCTTTTTCAATCTCGCGGGCAACCAGCTGGCCCAGGTCCTTGAGGTGAACGTGGCCCGGTACGAACTGGGTGAAGGAGTTGGCGATGGCGATGATCGGTTTCTTGAAGTCTTCGTCTTTCATCCCGGTAGCACGCCACAGGGCACGCGCACCGGCCATATTGCGACCGTGGGTAGACGTTTTCGAGCGGTAATCAGGCATTGGAGCACTCCGGGCGGCTAATCAGTTCAGTAAGGGAGTGAGCTTCTCTTGGTCCATTGCACCGGCGACAGGTCGCTGCCGCTGCGGATGAGGTCGGTAACGTCACAGGATCGCTGCACGCTCGACCAGAGCTCATAAACCCGCCGGGGGATGATTGGCGATGAATAGCGGTGATTCTACACCTGTGGCGGCGTGAGGGAATGGTGGGAAGCGTTGAGGATAAAGTCTCGCATCCCGGCGGTCAGGATTTGCTGACTGGAATAGTGTTTTGCGGGCTAGCGCGCTCGTGCAGTCGACAGCGTTATTCATGTGAACGCTGTCACTGCAGGAGCGCGCGTGCCTGCGATACGCGTCAGCCCAGACGCCGCAAAAATCAGCTATTGGGCAATAACCGGCACGTGATGCTCTTGATATACCGCGTTTCCGGGATCGCCGGGTGTACCGGGTGGTCCGGGCCTTGGCCGCCGCGTTCCAGCAGCTGGATGTTGCGGTCCAGGTGGCGGGCGCTGGTGAGGAGGATGTTCTGCAGGTCTTCTTCCGGCAGGTGCATCGAGCAGGAGGCGCTGACCAGGATGCCGTCCTTGCTGAGCAGGCGCATGGCTTGCTCGTTCAGGCGACGGTAAGCACCTTCGCCGTTTTTCAGGTCTTTCTTGCGTTTGATGAACGCGGGCGGGTCGGCGACGATCACGTCGAAGCGCTCTTCGGCCGCTTTCAGTTCCTTCAGAGCTTCGAATACGTCGCCTTCGATGCAGGTGACTTTCTCGGCAAAACCGTTCAGCGCGGCGTTGCGCTCAACGCCATCGAGGGCGAAGCTCGATGCGTCGACGCAGAACACTTCGCTGGCGCCGAAGGCACCTGCTTGTACGCCCCAACCGCCGATGTAGCTGAACAGATCGAGCACGCGCTTGCCTTTGACGTACGGCGCTAGGCGCGCGCGGTTCATGCGGTGGTCGTAAAACCAGCCGGTTTTCTGGCCTTCCATCACCGGTGCTTCGAATTTAACGCCGTTCTCTTCCAGCGCGACCCACTCCGGCACCAGGCCGAATGCAGTTTCGACGTAGCGGTTCAACCCTTCGGCATCGCGAGCAGCCGAGTCATTCTTGAGCAGGATGCCGCTTGGCTTGAGCACTTGAATCAGCGCGGCCAAGACGTCGTCCTTGTGTTGTTCCATGGTGGCGGATGCCAGTTGCACGACCAGAATGTCGCCAAAGCGGTCGACCACCAGACCCGGCAGCAGGTCGGAGTCGCCGTACACCAGGCGATAAAACGGCTTGTCGAACAGGCGCTCGCGCAACGACAGGCAGACGTTCAGGCGATGCACCAGAAGCGACTTATCCAGCGGCAGTTTGATGTCACGCGACAACAGGCGCGCGCAGATCAGGTTGTTCGGGCTCATGGCGACGATGCCCAGCGGCTTGCCGCCAGCTGCTTCAAGAATCGCTTGAGCGCCCGCAGCGAAGCCGTTGAGCGGGGTGGCGGCAACGTCGATTTCGTTGCTGTAGATCCACAGGTGACCGGCGCGCAGGCGACGGTCGGCGTTGGGCTTGAGGCGCAAGCTAGGCAGGGACATGACGTCGCTCCGAAAAAAAGAGCGGGATTATAACGCGATCCTGCCCGCGGGCGTGCCCCGATGAAATGACCGGCTGGCGGTCTGACGGATCCAAAAGAGTATTTCAACGGTTGTGGAAGCATGGGCGGTAGGGGTTAGAATCTCCCCCTGACCTTGAGTGTGTACTTATGTCCCAAGAGCTTACTTCCGAGCAGATCCAGCAGGTGTTGCAAGGCATCAGCGTTCCGCCCCAGCCGCAGATCATGGTGGATTTGCAGATGGAGCAGTACATGCCGGACCCTGATCTGGGTGTGATCGCCCGGTTGATCGCGCAGGATCCTGGCCTTTCCGGAGCTTTGCTGAAAATTGTCAACTCGCCTCACTACGGCCTGGCCAACAAGATTGCCTCGATTCAGCGCGCCGTGAATCTGTTGGGCAGCCGCTCGGTGATCAACCTGATCAACGCGCAGTCGATCAAGGGCGAGATGAGCGATGAAACGATTGTCGTGCTCAACCGCTTCTGGGACACCGCGCAGGACGTCGCGATGACCAGTCTGACGTTGGCCAAGCGCATTGGCTCGCAAACTGTCGACGAATCCTACGCATTGGGGCTATTCCACGACTGTGGCGTCCCGCTGATGCTCAAACGCTTTCCCGAATACATGAGCGTGCTGGAAGAGGCTTACGCCAAAGCCGGGCCGGAGTGCCGGGTAGTCGATACGGAAAATCTGACTTTCAACACAAACCATGCGGTTGTCGGTTATTTCACTGCCAAATCCTGGCGGTTGCCCGAACATGTCAGCAATGCCATCGCCAACCACCATAACGCGCTGGCAATCTTTCAGGACGAATCGGGCCGCAATGCACCGCTGAAAAATCTGTTGGCGATCCTGAAGATGGCTGAACACATCTGTTCGTCCCATCGAGTGTTGGGTAATCAAGCCGTTGACCATGAATGGAACAGCATCGGTCACCTGGTCCTCGACTATGTCGGGCTGTCCGACTATGACTTCGAAAACCTCAAAGAAAGTATTCGAGAGCTGAGCGCCCATTGATTCTGCGCGCTCGCGTTTCACCCGCCATCGAGCAGTCCAATGCCTGAACTACCTGAAGTCGAAACCACCCGCCGGGGCATCGCGCCTCATCTGGAGGGCCAGCGCGTCAGCCGCGTAATCGTGCGAGATCGCCGACTGCGCTGGCCGATCCCGGAAGATCTGGATGTGCGTCTCTCCGGTCAAAAAATCGTGGTCGTTGAGCGACGCGCCAAATACCTGCTGATCCAGGCCGAAGTTGGCACGTTGATCAGCCATTTGGGCATGTCCGGCAATCTGCGGCTGGTCGAAGCAGGGTTGCCCGCGCTCAAACATGAGCATGTGGATATCGAGCTGGAATCTGGAATGGCCCTGCGCTACACCGACCCGCGAAGGTTCGGCGCGATGCTGTGGAGCCTCGATCCGCACAACCATGAACTGCTGATTCGCTTGGGGCCGGAGCCGCTGACGGACTTGTTCGACGGGCTGCGTTTATATGAGCTGTCCCGCGGGCGTTCGATGGCGGTCAAGCCGTTCATCATGGACAACGCCGTGGTGGTGGGCGTGGGGAACATTTACGCGACCGAGGCGCTGTTCGCGGCGGGCATCGATCCGCGTCGTGAAGCCAAAAGCATTTCCAAGGCGCGTTATATAAAGCTGGCGATCGAGATCAAACGCATCCTCGCTGCCGCCATCGAGCGCGGCGGTACAACATTGCGTGATTTCATCGGCGGCGATGGCCAGCCGGGTTACTTTCAGCAGGAGCTGTTCGCCTATGGCCGGGGCGAGGAGCCGTGTAAGGTCTGCGGCACGATCATGCGTGAGGTCAAGCTGGGGCAGCGGGCGAGTGTTTATTGCCCCAAATGTCAGAAGTAAACAGCGGTCTGCGACATCCGCAGCGACATTGATTTGTCGGCCACCGCATATCGTTGTAGGAGCCGGCTTGCTGGCCAACGCGGGTGGTCAGTTACGAAGATGCCGAATGATCTCAAGGTCCGCCAGCAAGCTGGATCCTACAGAACGCCGTGTTCTTGATGCCGAGTTACGATAATTGCGCCGCTCCTCCCTTGCTTAACCCCAATCGCTGTTTATAGTGAGCAGCATCACTTTTCCCGCTGCGCCTGAAGGATCACGCCATGAGCCCGTTTCGTATTCTTGCTGCCACGCTGACCCTGCTATTCGGCTTGCAAATGACCCCGGCGATGGCGCAGGTCGAGGCTTCCGGCAGTGGCGATCCGGTCTATCAGATCCAGAATCCTCCTGCTTACGCGATGATCGGCGACCTGCTGGTTGCCCGCCCGCTGCTGATCGTGGCAACGGTCGCCGGCGCTGCGCTGTTCGTGGTGGCTTCGCCGTTCGCCGCTGCGGGCGGTAATCTGGGCGCCACGGGCAAGGCGCTGGTAGTCGACCCGGGCAAGGCCGCATTTGTGCGCTGCCTGGGTTGCACCACCAGCGGCTATGGCAAGCACGACTGATCGACGCAGGTATGCGGTGCGTTCGGGCGGAAAACAACTGAAACGCCCACGCCGCGCGGATCGCTCGCGGTTTCCACGCCGGCGTTGTTCTTGTGCCACAGCAGCACTTGCTGATTGCCGAAGTCGCGTCTGGTCTCTTTTAGCCGGTATCCGCGCTCTTGCAAATCTGTGACCTCCTCATCCGTGAACGCTCCCGGCTCATACTCCATCACATCGGGTAGATATTGATGATGGTAGCGCGGCGCCGAAGTCCAACTGGTTACGGGTTGATCGTCCAGATACTGCAGCATCGACAGCAGCACGATGCTGGGAATCCGGCTGCCGCCTGGCGTGCCGAAGGAGGTGAAGTCGCGCGGGCTTTCGATGAAGCTGGGGCTCATGCTCGACAATGGCCGCTTGCCGGGCTCGATGATATTGGCCTGACTGCCGACCAGCCCATAGGTATTACTGCCTTTAGGATCGACGGCGAAATCGTCCATCTCGTCGTTGAGAATCACGCCTGTGCCCGGCACTGTGAAGGTCGATCCGAACGGTAGATTGAGCGACAGAGTCGCAGCCACGGCGTTGCCTTCGTCGTCGAGCACCGAGAAGTGGCTGGTGTTGTCGCCTTCACGCCAGCGAGGGGCTGGCGGCAGAGCGCTGTTAGGCGTCGCGCTGTGCGGATCGACACTGGTCGACAACTGCAGCAGGTAATCGGGCGAGAGTACCTGGGCGATCGGATTAGGCACGAAGTCCGGGTCGCCGAACAGCACGCGATCACGGTAGGCGCGACGCAGCACTTCCACCACGTAGTGGGCGCGCTGCACTTTCCCGGACTCACGCCAAGGCAGCTGCTGCAGCATGAACAGGCTTTGCGCCAGCGCGATGCCTCCCGCAGATGGCGGCGGAGCGCTGATCAGTTCTCGGTGGTCGGCCAGCTGGAAGCGCAATGGCGTACGAGTAACGACCTCGTACTCTTCGAAATCGTGGTAATTCCAGATCCCGCCCCCAGCCCTGACGCCGCTGACCATCGCTTGCGCGGTCAGACCGCTGTAAAACCCGGCGCGGCCCTTATCGGCCAGGCGGTCCAGCGTCTGCGCCAGCTCAGGCTGCCTGATGATTTCCCCAAGCGGCGGAACGTCGTTGTTGCGCAGGAAAAGCCTGGCGCTTTCCTTGTTGGCGCGCAATGCGAACAGCCGCCAACTGGCGCGCTCACGATACACCTCGTCCACCTTGAAGCCGTCATAGGCAACCCGAATGGCGGGCGCCATGGAAATGCTCAGCGGCAAGCGACCATAACGTTCAGCGAGTTCGACAAGGGCGGCGGGCAAGCCGGGAATGGCCGCAGCCAAAGGGCCGTTCAGCGATAAATCCGGCTGCACGACACCATTGCGGTTGAACATCCTGGGCCTGGCCTTGAGGGGCGCTTTTTCCCGCGCATCAAGGAACTGGTACTGCGCCGGTTCGCCTGTCTGGCGCAGCAAAAAGAACCCGCCGCCGCCCAGCCCCGAACCATAAGGCTCGACCACGGCAAGGGTTGCGCTGATGGCGATGGCGGCGTCAAAGGCGTTGCCGCCATCGACCAGAATTTCCCGACCGGCGGCGGTCGCAATGGAATTAGGGCTGGCTATGGCGGCCTGAGCCGGATGGTCGGGGCTGCCTTGAGCCGATAAGGCGCACAGGAAAAGTGCGGCGCCAAACGAGGAGGGGATCCACGTAAGCTTCAATGTCATGCGTTTCTCGCTCAGGTCAACAGGCATTACAGCCAGTGTCTTCGGCGAAAGCGCGGATGCCGACAGGATATGCCCTTCGTTTATGCCTTGCTCGTTATCAACTCGTATTTGGCCAGCAGCTCGTCCTTGCTCTCCACGTGGTTTTCATCCAAAGGGATGCAATCCACGGGACAGACCTGCTGGCACTGCGGTTCGTCATAATGGCCAACACATTCGGTGCACAGGTTCGGGTTGATCACGTAGATCTCTTCCCCCTGTGAAATCGCTTCGTTCGGGCACTCGGGTTCGCAGACGTCGCAATTGATGCAGTCGTCGGTGATGATCAGGGACATGGATACTCCTGCCGCGGTCGACACCGGGGCATATCAAAACTAATGCGGCGAATTGTGCCGCATTAGCGCTCGGTATGCACCTGTGCATAACTCATGACCCCGGCTTGAACCTCTCCTTGAGCGCCTGGGCGACGGCCGGATGTACGAATTTGGTGATATCCCCGCCCAACGCCGCGATTTCTCTGACCAGCGTAGATGAAATGAAGGAATAGCGTTCGGACGGTGTGAGAAAAAGACTTTCCACATCCGGCGCCAGCTGTTTATTCATGTTCGCGAGCTGGAATTCGTACTCGAAATCGGAGACGGCACGCAGACCGCGCAGCAGGATATTGGCGTTCTGCTCCTGAGCGAAATGCGCCAGCAGGGTCGAGAATCCGACGACTTCGACGTTCGGCAGGTGTTTGGTCGCTTCGCGCGCCAACTCGACACGTTGCTCCAGCGGGAACAGTGGGTTTTTCTTGGGGCTGGCGGCAATGGCGATGACCACTTGATCGAACATGCGCGAGGCTCGCTCGACCAGATCGCCGTGGCCCTTGGTGATGGGGTCGAAGGTGCCTGGATACAACACTCGGTTCATCGCGTCGTCCTGGTCGGAGTTCGTAGGGGACTGGGATGGTATCGCAGCGGGGCGAGGCGGCCAAGTCGCGCTCATGGAGCAAATGGCAGCCACGGACTGCACCGAGTCCTGATGCTTGCGTTAAGATCCAGCACATCTGTGTTACATCCACACGTTCGAGTCGAGCATGGCGCCGCGCATCAAAACCCTACGCATCAAGACCCGTGAACGCATCGTGCAGAGCAGTCTGGAGCTGTTCAATCTGCAGGGCGAGCGTAGTGTCAGCACCAACCACATCGCCGCGCACATGGAGATCTCGCCGGGCAATCTGTATTACCACTTCCCCAACAAGCAGGCGATCATCGCCGAGCTGTTTAGCGAATACGAAACACTGGTCGACAGCTTCCTGCATCCGCCGAAGGGTCGCCTGCTGAACGTCGAAGACAAGCGCCACTATCTGATGGCGATACTCGATGGCATGTGGCGCTATCGTTTCCTGCATCGCGACCTTGAGCATCTGCTCGACGCCGATCCAGAACTGGCGGCACGCTATCGCCGGTTTTCGCAGCATTGTCTGATCAAAGCGATGGCGATTTACGGCGGTTTCGTGGACGCGGGGATACTGAACATGGACAAGGTGCAGATCGAGACGTTGACGCTCAACGCGTGGATCATCCTCATCTCGTGGATACGTTTTCTCTGTACAACGCGGGAAAATGCCACGCATCTGAACGAAAACGCGATCCGCCGTGGCGTGTACCAAGTGCTGATGCTGGAACTGGCTTACGTCACGGCCCAGGCGCACGAAGCGGTGCATGCACTGTGCGCGGAATATTACGTGCCGCTGAACAAGGCACTGGAGGACGCCAATTGAATGACGTCCTTCCGTTCAAATAGGTTGTCTTATCGCTTAGCCACTTTCACTGTCTGCAGGAGCCCATCATGTCCATCGCGCAATTGATCAGCCCGCAACAACTGGCCGAACGCCAAAAAACGCCGAACCTTGTGATTCTGGATTGTCGTTCCTCCCTTGAGGATCTGGACTACGGCCAGCGCAGCTACGCGGAAGGGCATATTGAAGGATCTTCCTATGCCGATCTGCTCAACGACCTGAGTGGGCCAATCACCAAGGGCGTGACCGGCCGCCATCCGCTGCCTGACCCCCAGACACTGATCGAGCGCCTGCGATTCTGGGGCGTCAACAACGACAGCGACATTGTGCTCTACGACGACGGCCCCGGCGCCTATGCCGCCCGTGCATGGTGGTTGCTGGCGTGGCTGGGCAAGCGTGATGGGGTGTATGTGCTCGATGGCGGTCTCAAGGCCTGGCACGCGGCAGGCCAGCCGCTGAGTTTGGACCCACCAGAGCACCGTGAGGGTCTTTTCCAGGGCAAGCCTGACGATTCGCTGGTATTAAGCGCTGACGAGGTGCAGAAGAAGCTCGACCAACCACAAGTGACACTGATCGACGCTCGCGCCCCGGCGCGGTTTCGCGGAGAAGTCGAGCCTGTCGACCCGGTCGCCGGACATATCCCGGGTGCGCAATGTGTTGCATTCACCGACAACCTCGGTCCGGATGGCCGTTTTCTGCCAGCGGATCAACTAAAACAGCGTTTCGCCGCCACCCTGAACGGTCGCCCCGCGGAAAAACTGGTCGCCTACTGCGGTTCAGGCGTGACGGCCTGCCACAATCTGTTCGCCCTTTGCCTGGCTGGTTATCCCTTGGGACGGTTGTACGCCGGGTCTTGGAGTGAGTGGATCAACGACCCGCAGCGCGAAGTTGCTACCGGAGAATGAGGTTGTTGGCGTGTTCAAGCCGCCGATGCTGCGTCGTCTGTGCGTACCTCTCGCGAGCATGTTCACTCCTATAGGGGATGCGCTGCTGACTCTGTAGCAGTTCGGCCAGCCGGAGGTAGCGGTCTGAACAACGCCGCCGTCGGCAAGCCGGACTGTTACAGCTATCGATGTTCCGGCTTAAATCTGACCCATCATCCAGCGCAACAAGAAGAACACCGCCAACCCACCGCCAATGGTCGCCAGCAGATTACGACTGAACGCTGCTATCCCGATTGCTACAACCCCTGCCAGCAAATAGGCGTTGTCCCACGATAATTGCCAGTGCTGTCCATCGGGCAATAGCATCCCTGGCACGACGATGGCGGTCAGCACGGCGGTTGGTACGTAATGCAGACCCTGTCGCACAATGGGCGGGAAGCGCAGATTCGGCCAGGCGAACAGGCTGTAGCGCATCAGAAAGGTGATCGCGCTCATCCCCAGAATCAGCCACCAGTAACTCATGAGTGGACCTCCTTGCTCGCCGCATCGTGAGATTTTGGAAATTGCCGACGTTCAAGCAACACGCCCGCGACAATGCCGCTGAACGCAGCGGCCATGAGCCCGAGCTTGTAGGGCCACGACCAGGTCATCAGGGCAACGGCACCCGCCGCCAGGGCTGCGGCGACTTGCGGGTGGTTGCGCAACAGCGGCACGACAATGCCGATGAAGGTCGCCAGCATTGCGAACTCGAGACCCCAACTAGCCATGTCCGGTACCGCCTGACCAAACAGCACGCCGACCAGCGAGCTGCTTACCCAGCAGGCATAGAGCGCGCTGGTCACCCCCAGCCAATACCAATGAGCCAGCGGTGCGCGGCCGTGAACCAGGTAGTAACGCTGGACCACTGCGAAGGTCTCGTCGGTCAGCCAGAAGGCCAGCAGCAATCGCCAGCGCGGCGCAAGGCCCTGGACCTGAGGCTGCAGTGTGGCGCTGTAAAGCACGTGGCGCAGGTTGACGATGAAAGTGGTCAGCAGTATGACCACAGCGCTGGCGCCCGCGCCCATCAGGCTGACGACAATGAACTGCGCTGACCCGGCATAGACGAACATCGACATGCCGACCGCCTGCCAGAGCGACAGGCCGCCGACGCCAGCCAGGGTTCCGAAGATGATGCCGAACGGTGCGATGCCGACCAGCATGGGCACACTGTCGCGAAGGCCGCGAACGTAGAATTGATAGCGGGACATGGTGGTTCTCCTTATGTCCCGAATGTTAGGCCACGCGCGGCGTGGGTGTCTTGGATGATCTTGCACGGCTCGACACCAATATTGAACTGTAGGAGCCGGCTTGCTGGCGAATGCGATGTGGCAGTCACCGAAATGTTGCTGACACACCACTGATTCGGAACTGTAGGAGCCGGCTTGCTGGCGAATGCGATGTGGCAGTCATCGGAATGTTGCTGACACACCACTGATTCGGAACTGTAGGAGCCGGCTTGCTGGCGAATGCGGTGTGGCAGTCATCGGAATGTTGCTGACACACCACTGATTCGGAACTGTAGGAGCCGGCTTGCTGGCGAATGTGGTGTGGCAGTCATCGGAATGTTGACTGACACGGCACGGTTCGCCAGCAAGCCCGGCTCATTCAGATGCGGTGTCGTTTGTAAGGTCGCCACCGCCGGCAAGCCGTGCTGCTACAGGGGATTGTGCAGCTTGGGTCAGGAGACGGGTTGCGCACCATGCACATCCACCAGCCACTCAGGAATCCGCTTTTCCAGGTAATAGGTCGGTGTCCTGATCGTGCCGCCGACGAACCCGACATGGCCTCCGCGGTCCTGCAGATCGAACCGGGTGCTGGCAGACAATTCACTCGCTTCGGGCAGGCTGTGCTTGAAGACAAACGGGTCATCAAGCGCCTGCACTAGCAGTGTCGGCGTGCGAATCGCACCGAGGTAATAACGGCTCGACGCTCGCCGGTAGTAATCCTGCGCGTCGGCAAAGCCGTTGAGCGGCGCTGTCACCCGGCCATCGAACTCCCAGAAGGTGCGCAGGTTGTCCAGAGAACCGAGCGCTGCCAGCGTTGCCAGCCCGTCGCTCAGGCCTTCATGTTGAAAGCGCCGCTGCTTGTCCCTGATGTAACCGACCATCTCGCGCATGAAATGCCGCTGGTAAACCCTGGAGAATCCCAGGCCGATACGATCAGCGCACTCATCCAGACGAAAGGGCACCGACACCGCCGCCGCCCCCTGCAAATGGCTGTCCTGTCCCGACTCGCCCAGATACTTGAGCAGGATGTTGCCGCCCAGCGAATACCCGACGGCATACAGTGGCGCCAGTGGTCGAGCCGCGCGCACGTGTTCGATCGCCTCTGCCAGATCTTCAGTGGCGCCGGAGTGATAGCTGCGTGGCAGCAGATTGGGCTCGCCCGAACAACCGCGCCAGTTCAGCGCAGCACTGGACCAGCCGCGTTGTGCCATCGCTTGCTGCAAACCCACCACATAGGGTGAGTTCGACGAGCCTGTCAGGCCATGCAGCACCAGAACCACCGGCACTTTGGCGTCGTGTGGCCCATGCCAGTCCATGTCGAGAAAGTCGCCATCTCCCAGCCAGATGCGTTCGCGTCGGCGTTCCAGATGAATGGTCTTTCGCCAAAGCGGCCCCCACAGCGTTTGCAGATGAGGGTTGCCAAGACCGGTTGCCGGGATGAACGGCCGGCTGTCAGCTGGCGGCAACACTTCGTTCCCACAGCGCGTAGTAAACCTGACCGGCTTTTTTCTCCCGATGCAGGCGCCAGTTGCCTGGCATGCCAAGTGTCGATGGCGCGGTTTCGCTTTCGGTGTAGATCCACGCGCTGTCCGCCAACCAGTTGCGCTCTTCGAGCAGCGTACAGGCGGGCGCCAGCAGGTTCTGGTGGAATGGCGGATCGAGGAAGATCACGTCGAACTGTTCGGCAGGCTGGGTCTCCAGATAGCGCAAAGCGTCGCCTGTCGAAGTCTTGCCCACCGTGCAGCGCAACGTTCCCAGGTGCTCGCGCAGGTTGGAAATGGCCGCCGAATTGGTGTCCAGCGCCAACCCCATGCTGGCGCCACGAGACAGGGCTTCCAGATACAACGCACCGCTGCCCGCAAACGGGTCAAGCACGCGGGCGCCTTCGATATAGGGCGCCAACCAGTTGAACAGGGTTTCGCGAACCCGGTCCGGCGTCGGGCGCAGGCCCGGGGCGTCAGGAAAGCTCAGACGCCGACTGCGCCATTCGCCGCCGATAATCCGCAATTGGCCCAGGCCCGTGTGGATTTTGTGCCCCTTGTGAATACGCGGCGGCTTGGATGTCGAGGTCATTAATGCTCCGGAACGCCGAGAGGTTGTTCGGCTGGCTTATCTGTGGGGGGCGGCAGAGGCTTCTGCGGGACAGTGGGGCCAGCGGTCACGATGACCAGTTTGTCCACGTCCAGATGCTTGTTCATCGCCGCCTTGATCTGCTCGACAGTGACGCTCTGAGACTGCGTCATGAAATCTTCGAGGTAGGTCAGAGGCAGATTATAGAAGCCGATTGCGCCCAATTGGCCAACGATCGCCGAGTTGCTCGCTGTCGACAGCGGGAAGCTGCCCGCCAGTTCGCGCTTGGCGTCGTCGAGTTCCTTCTGGGTCGGGCCATTGACCAGGAAATCGTGGGTGATGTCCTTGACCAGCTTGAGCGTGTTTTCGCTCAAGTCGGCGCGAGTTTGCAGGCCGATCATGAACGGGCCTTGCGCCTGCATTGGCGTAAAGCCCGACGAAACGCCGTAAGTCAGGCCGCGTTTCTCACGTACTTCGGTCATCAGACGGCTGCCGAAGCCGCCACCGCCAAGGATCGAGTTACCCAGCGACAACGCTGCGTAATCAGGATCGGCGCGATCGATACCCAGTTCTGCCAGCATCAGGTGGGTTTGCTTGGACGGGAATTCGATATGGGTTTCGCCCGACTGCGGCTCGCTCGGCGCAACGGTCTTGGCCAGCGCCGGGCCTTTGGGCAGCGAAGCGGACACTTGAGCTGCGACCGCTTCGGCGTCTGCGCGAGACAGATCGCCCACCAGCGCGATCACCGCATTGCCAGCGGCGTAGGCCTTGGCGTGGAAGGCTTTCAATTGGGCCAGGGTAATAGGCGTGATGCTTTCTGCCGTGCCCATGCTTGGGTGTGCGTAAGGGTGATCACCGTACAGACGCTTGAACAGCTCATCACCCGCCAATTTGCCGGGGTTCTGCTTCTGGTATTCGAAGCTGGCCATTAGCTGGTTCTTGATTCGCGCCAGTGAGTCGGCGGGGAAGGTCGGTTTACCGACCACTTCCGAGAACAGCTTGAGTGCCGGTTCACGTTTGTCAGGCGCACTCAGGCTGCGCAGTGAAGCGAGGGCCATGTCGCGATAGGAGCCGTTGCCGAAATCTGCCCCCAACCCTTCGAAACCCTCGGCGATGGCGCTGACGTTCTTGCCTTTGATGCCTTCGTTAAGCATGGCGTTGGTGATCAGTGCGATACCAGGAGTGGCGCCGTCTTGACTACTCCCTGCCGCGAACAGCAGGCGTATGTCGAACATCGGCAGCTCATGCGCCTCGACGAATAGCACCCGCGCGCCTTCGGCCGTATTCCAGGACTGAATGTTCAGCTCGCGGCGGGCCGGAGCCTTGCCGTCGAGTTCTTTCAACGATTCAAGGGTGTTGGCTGCCTTGTCGATGGCCTTGGGAGGGTCGGCAGGTGTATCGGCCATGACCGAGCTGGTGCTGAGCAGTCCAAGGGTCACGGCCAGTAGCAGTGCATTGGCCCGCGTTCGCGCAATGCGTGTCCCGTTGCGCTTACTCATGGCCTTTCTCCTCCGGCAAAACGTGCGCGACGGCGAGGCGTTCGCGGGTGAAATATGTGCGTGCGGCTTTCTGGATGTCTTCCGGGGTGACACTTTGCAGCGCTGCCAGCTCACCATCGATCAGCCGCCAGGAAAGACCGACTGTTTCCAGCTCGCCAATGGTGCTCGCCTGGCTGGTGATGGAATCACGCTCGTAGACCAGACCGGCAATCACCTGCGCACGAACCCGCTCGAGTTCTTCCTTGGTTGGCGGCTTGTTCTTCAGCTCGTCCAGCAGGCGCCAGATACCGGCTTCGGTGTCCGCGAGGGTTTTCTTCTTTTGCATGTTCGGCGTGGCGCTGATGGTGAACAGACTGTCGCCACGGGTGTAGGCGTCGTAATCCGACGATGCGCCAGTGACCAATTCTTCGCCGCGTTCAAGGCGGGTCGGAATGCGTGCGCTGTAACCACCATCGAGCAGCGCGGAGATCAGGCGCAGGGCGTTGACTGATTGCGGATCTGTGGCGGTGGCCAGGCTCGGTACGTTGAAGCCATACATCAGGCTCGGCATCTGGGTGGCTACATGTACGGTGATTTGGCGCAGGCTCGGCTCTGGTAGTTCCAGTGGTTTCTTCGACGGCGGAACGTCGCGGCGCGGGACAGGCCCGAAGAAACGCGCGGCCAATGCCTTCACTTCGTCGGGTTTCACGTCGCCGACCACCACCAGCGTGGCGTTGTTCGGCACGTACCAGGACTCATACCAATGGCGCAGTTCTTGAACTGTCATGCGGTCCAGGTCAGCCATCCAGCCGATAGTGGGCGTGTGATAGCCGCTGGCGGGGTAGGCGAGGGCCTTGAAGCGCTCGTAGGCCTTGGCGTTGGGCTTGTCGTCGGTGCGCAGACGGCGTTCTTCTTTGATGACTTCGATCTCGCGCGCGAACTCTTCCGGCGGCAGGCGCAGGCTGGCCATGCGATCGGCTTCGAGCTCGAAGGCCACGCCCAGGCGATCGCGGGCCAGCACTTGGTAATAGGCGGTGTAATCATCGCTGGTGAAAGCGTTCTCTTCGGCGCCCAGATCGCGCAGGATCAGCGAAGCTTCACCGGGGCCTGCCTTTGAGCTGCCCTTGAACATCATATGTTCCAGCGCATGGGAAAGGCCGGTCTGTCCGGGCGTCTCATAGCTGGAGCCAACCTTGTACCAGACCTG
Organism: Pseudomonas sp.; assembly: GCF_050739935.1. Lineage (GTDB taxonomy): Bacteria > Pseudomonadota > Gammaproteobacteria > Pseudomonadales > Pseudomonadaceae > Aquipseudomonas. The sequence continues at coordinate 27,861 of NZ_JBOICF010000068.1, forward strand.
GGAGACCACCACCGGCGCGCGATGATCTTCGCGCACGATGACCTTCAGGCCGTTATCCAGCGTGAATTCGGAAGTGGGTTGAGGGTCGGCGGCGATGGCGGCAAGGGGCAAACACAATGTGCCGAGCAGAAGGCCTGCGGCACGGCGGGCAAAAGCATTCATTCGTAATTTGAACCTTCGAGACGGCCTGCTTGAACTTAGCGTCGGCGGGCGCGGGGGTGTTAGGATAGCGACCAGTTTGCCTGACGACCACGGCTAAGATGTCCGAGTCGTAAACGGACCCGGTAGGAAATGGCCTGAATGACAGTTCGGCTACACACGGCGTTCGAGCCATTGGCCAGGCAGCCTATGAACAAGCGGACATAAAAGCAGTCTGTTTCGCATACAGAATTTTTCAGAGGCGCCGCTCTGGCGCGTCGCTACCTTGAGATAGCCGTCCTCCATGTTTGGTTCCAACGACGACAAGAAGACTCCAGCCCCGGCTGGCGAGAAAAAAGGCCTGTTCGGATGGCTGCGCAAAAAGCCGCAGGAAACCGTCGCCGAGCAGCCGCAAGACATACCTACAACAGCGCCTGAGCCCATCGTCGAATCGACGCAGCCCGCCGTTGAGCCGCAGATTGCACCGAGCATTCCTCCCGCGTCTCCTGCGCCGGTGCCGCAAGCCGTGACGGCCGTTGAATCCGCGCCCGTCGCTAATGAGCAACCGACCTCCGAGCCCTGGCTGAAACTGCCTGTCGCTGAAGAACCGGTCGCGCTGGTCGACGAGAGCGAACCCCACGTCACGCCGCAAATCCCAGCCCATACTGCATCTCACGTCCAGCCTGAGATCGTCACTGAACCCGCACCGGCTCAGCCTGCTGTCGTGGATACCGCTGCGCGGGAAGTGCCGCCGTCGATTGAGCCTACGCCAGTCGCCGAACCTGACGCCGTTGCAGGCGATGACCTACCAGCGTTGTCGCAGCCGTCTGCGGCGACCGTCTCCGTTGCCGCCGCTCCGCTTGCGGCCCCAGGCGCCCCCGTCGCAGAAACGTCGCCAGTTGTCCTCGCACCTGAAACTCAAGCTCAACCAGTCGAGCCGAAGCAGCCCGGTTTTTTCGCGCGCCTAAAGCAAGGTCTGTCCAAAACCAGCGCCAGTCTCGGCGAAGGTATGGCCAGTCTGTTCCTGGGCAAGAAGGCCATCGACGACGACATGCTTGATGAGCTGGAAACGCGCCTGCTCACAGCTGACGTGGGTGTCGAAGCGACTTCGCTGATCGTGCGCAACTTGACGCAGAAAGTGGCGCGTAAACAGCTCACCGACAGCGATGCCTTGTATCAGTCGCTGCAGAACGAGCTGACCGAGATGCTCAAGCCGGTGGAAGCGCCGTTGGTTATCGGTAGTCAGAACAAGCCGTTCGTGATTCTGGTTGTCGGCGTCAACGGCGCGGGCAAGACCACGACCATCGGCAAACTGGCCAAGAAGCTTCAGCTCGAAGGCAAGAAGGTCATGCTGGCGGCGGGCGACACCTTCCGTGCAGCAGCTGTCGAGCAGCTTCAGGTCTGGGGCGAGCGCAATAAAATCCCGGTGATTGCGCAGCACACGGGGGCTGACTCGGCTTCGGTAATCTTCGACGCCGTACAAGCTGCCAAGGCGCGTGGCATCGACGTATTGATCGCCGACACCGCCGGTCGTTTGCACACCAAAGACAACCTGATGGAAGAACTGAAAAAGGTTCGCCGCGTGATCGGCAAGCTCGACGAAGCCGCGCCACACGAAGTGCTGCTGGTGCTCGATGCGGGCACCGGGCAGAACGCCATCAATCAGGCCAAGCAGTTCAACCAGACCGTTAGCCTGACCGGCCTTGCGCTGACCAAGCTCGACGGCACGGCCAAAGGTGGCGTGATCTTCGCGTTGGCCAAGCAATTCGGGCTGCCGATTCGTTACATCGGCGTCGGCGAGGGCATCGACGATTTGCGGACTTTCGAGGCCGAACCCTTTGTTCAGGCCCTATTCGCCGAGCGGGAGCGCACATGATTCGTTTCGAACAGGTCGGTAAACGCTATCCGAACGGGCACGTCGGCTTGCATGAGCTGAGCTTTCGAGTGCGTCGTGGCGAGTTTCTGTTTGTGACCGGGCATTCCGGCGCCGGCAAAAGTACCTTGCTGCGCCTGCTGCTGGCCATGGAGCGCCCAACCACCGGCAAACTGCTGCTGGCGGGTCAGGATCTGGGCCAAATCAGCACCGCGCAGATCCCGTTCCTGCGTCGTCAGATCGGCGTCGTTTTCCAGAATCACCAATTGCTGTTCGATCGCACAGTGTTCAATAACATCGCGCTGCCGCTGCAGATTCTCGGTCTGTCCAAGACCGAAGTGACCAAGCGCGTCGATTCGGCGCTTGAGCGCGTGGCGTTGTCCGACAAGGCCGAGCTTTACCCCGGCGACTTGTCCACAGGGCAGCAACAACGTGTCGGTATCGCTCGCGCCATCGTTCACCGCCCGGCGTTGCTGCTGGCGGACGAACCGACCGGCAACCTTGACCCTCGGCTGGCAGCGGAAATCATGGGTGTGTTCGAAGACATCAATCGTCTGGGCACCAGCGTGTTGATCGCTAGTCACGATCTGGCCTTGATCGCGCGTATGCGTCATCGGATGCTGACTCTTCAACGCGGTCGACTGATTGGCGACGGGGAGGCAGGCGTATGAGTGCCACGCGCAGTCCTAAAGTTTCCGAGCGCGTTGCGCCAAAGGCGTCCGAGCCTGGCCCGCAGAAGAAAAAGAAACATAACGATGACGACGGTCCCGGTTTCAGTGCGCTGTTCAACGCCTGGATCGAAGCACATCGCTCCAGTATGGCCGACAGCTTGCGTCGTTTGGGCAAGCAGCCAATCGGCAGCTTCTTCACCTGTCTGGTGATGGCCGTTGCGTTGAGTTTGCCGATGGGCTTGTCATTGCTTCTGAGTAACGTCGAGCGTCTGGGTGGGTCGTGGCAACGCGCCGCGCAGATCTCGCTTTATTTGCAACTGGATGCTTCGCCGACCGAGGGTCAGGGTCTGGTTGCGCAAATCAAGGAAATGCCCGGCGTCGCCGAAGCTGAATACATCTCCCGCGATCAGGCGCTAAACGAGTTCCAACAACAGTCTGGTCTTGGCGAGGCGCTCAAGGAACTGCCGGAAAACCCGCTACCGGGGGTGGTGCTGGTGACTCCGCAGGAGGTTGACAAAGCTGCGCTGGAAGCATTACGTACGCGTCTTGCCGAATTGCCGAAAGTTCAGCAGGCCCAACTGGATCTGGTCTGGGTCGAGCGTCTGGCGGCGATTCTCAAGCTGGGTGACCGGTTTGTATTCGGTCTGACGGTGTTGTTGGTGGTGGCCCTGTTGCTGGTCATCGGCAATACCATTCGTCTGCACATTGAGAACCGCCGTACCGAGATTGAAGTCATCAAGTTGGTGGGCGGTACGGATAGCTACGTGCGTAGGCCCTTCCTTTATATGGGCGCGCTGTACGGTTTCGGTGCGGGGATTCTTTCGTGGGGGGTACTGGCTTTCGGCCTGGACTGGCTCAACGAAGCCGTGGTCCGATTGGCCGGGCTGTATGGCAGTAATTTTGCGCTGGCGGGTGTGCCGGTGGCCGATGGTCTCTCGCTCTTGCTTGGAGCGGTGTTGTTGGGGTATATCGGTGCGTGGATTGCGGTAGCACGCCATTTGAGAGAGCTGGCACCTCGTTGAGTCTTAATGTTCAGGTAACTTCTGTAGCATAAATTTTGTTTCATCTATTGACTTTTCAGCTAAGGGAACTTGTTTAGCGGTTCCCGGTCAATTTCGCAGTGCTGAACTGCACGAGTCATGTGTCGGAGGTTTTTTCGTATGACCAATTCTTTGCAACCTGCTTATGCCTTGGTTCCGGGCGCAAACCTGGAAGCCTATGTGCACACGGTAAACAGCATTCCACTGCTGACGCCCGAGCAGGAGCGTGAACTGGCCGAGAGTCTCTATTATGAGCAGGATCTAGGGGCGGCTCGGCAGATGGTGCTCGCCCACCTGCGTTTTGTCGTGCATATCGCACGCAGTTATTCCGGTTACGGACTGGCTCAGGCTGACCTGATCCAGGAAGGAAACGTCGGCCTGATGAAAGCCGTAAAACGTTTCAACCCTGAGATGGGTGTGCGCCTAGTTTCTTTTGCAGTGCACTGGATCAAGGCCGAGATTCACGAATTCATCCTGCGCAACTGGCGCATCGTCAAAGTCGCGACCACCAAGGCTCAGCGCAAATTGTTCTTCAATCTGCGTAGTCAGAAGAAGCGTCTGGCGTGGCTGAACAACGAAGAAGTGCACCGTGTGGCTGAAAGCCTCGGTGTCGAGCCGCGCGAAGTGCGCGAAATGGAAAGCCGCTTGACCGGCCACGACATGGCGTTCGACCCGGCCGCTGAAGCCGATGACGACAGCGCATTTCAGTCGCCGGCCAACTATCTGGAAGACCATCGTTACGATCCGGCGCGTCAGCTGGAAGATTCCGACTGGACCGACAGCTCGACGGCCAACCTGCACGAAGCGCTGAACGTGCTTGACGAGCGCAGTCGCGACATCCTTTACCAGCGCTGGCTGGCCGAGGAAAAGGCGACGCTGCACGACCTGGCCGAGAAGTACAAAGTCTCTGCCGAGCGGATTCGTCAGCTCGAGAAGAGCGCGATGAACAAGCTGAAGTTATCGATTGCTGCGTAAGCGGTAAGCAACAACGAAAAAACGCCCCGAGATAATCGGGGCGTTTTTTTGTGCGGTGTTTATGGATGGCAGGAGCCGGTCTGCCGATGGGCGCGGCGGGTCAATCACCTCAATGCAGGCTGATCCACCGCATTCGCTGCCGTCGTAACCTCCGACGTCTCCTACAGGTCCGTGGCGTAGCGAAGTTTGGTGATCAGCGCGAAAGTGAACTGCTCCCAAAAAGTTGGACACCAATCCAGACTTTTGGGAGTGTCCTCCATGGGCAAGTATTCCATCGAATTCAAAATCACGGCCATCAAGGCTTACATCAACGGTGACGAGGGGTTTCGCAAGGTCGCTCGGCACTACTCGATGGACCACGGCTTG